>NZ_JBNPUZ010000003.1:0-667500 GCF_051168435.1 Bradyrhizobium sp. HKCCYLR20261 | reverse complement strand
GTCCGAAGTCGGCGCGCGATTCGCGTTCGACATGTATCCGGAAGGCGCACCCCCGGGCGAGAAATTCCAGAGCCTGCCGGTCTCGTTTCAGTAGCAACGGGCGACTCGCCCTCGCGCAGCTCCCTGTTCGACAATCCTGACCATGCTGCTGCCGGCGAGCCGGGCAGGGCATCTCCACCGCCATCGATGCGTGGCACGCCTCCGGGAAGACGATCCGGTCCGCTCGCGTCGCAAGCGGACCGGGTCAATTCAGGGGCTTGATGATGCGCTGGAGCCTTCGCTTCAGCGCGTCACCGTGCGGCTATAGCTGTAGGCGTTGCCGCGCGGACCGCTGCCTTGGCCCTGTACGGTGCAGCTGCCGCCGCTGCAGCTTGCCGAGCCCGACCGCGACCAACTGCGTCCGGCGGGACCCGTGCCGCCGCCTTGCCAGCCGCAGGCGCCGCCGGCGCAGCTGCCGGAGCCCCCGAAATTGGTGGTCCCCCGCGGCCCGGTGATCGAGCCGCTGCGGGTCCAGGCATTCGCGTCAGCCGCGGCGGCCGCCGACAGGGCGGCCACCAGCAAGAGGGTGCCAAGGGTTGTCTTCACGTCAGTCTCCCAATGTGTCCCGCCGGCGATCGCGTCGCCTGCGGAGGGAGATTGACCTTGCGATATCGCGCGCAGATGCCGCGCCGGTGTCGTTTGGTCTCGGTGAGTGGCGGATTGTAACGGTCTGTCACACCGACGGCGCCACGGGACGTGCCGGCACGACGGCTCGCGGTCGGTGCCGATCTCATGCGATACCGCGGCTGCCGCTGATCAGGCCTGCGCGGCGCTCCGCCTCACCATCGGGTCTTGCTGGCGGTGTTGACGTTGGTTACCGCGTTGGCCGTACTCGACGCGGTCGTCGCCGTGTTGTTGATCAGCGCGAGCAGCTTGTAGTAGTCGACGACCTTGGCGTTCGCGACGTACATCACGTCCTTGCTGCGCATCTGGAAGCCGGAAGCCAGCAGCATGCCCGAGGGATCGCGCAGATTGACGTGGTAGATCGTCGGAATGCGGTCGTAGATGAAGCGGCTGGTATCGACGCCGAGCTTCTGCAGCAGGGGCCGCTCCTCGTAACGATACAGGAAAACCTCGGCCGGGTCGGATTGCTGGTCGTTCAGGCCGCCCGCTTTGCCGATCGCCTGCGCCAGCGTCAGCGTCTCCGTATCGAAGGAAATCTCCGAATTGAAGCCGAAGACGTTCTGATTGAGGGCGCCGAGCGCGGTGAAGGTGGGCGATTCCCGCGTGATGTAAATGACGTCGTTCGGGCGAATGAAGATGTTCTCCCGCGGATCCTGCACCACGCGGCTCAACAGCACGCGCACGCGCTTGCCGTCCCGCTGCAGGGTCACGTAGCTCTCGATAGCCTCATGCTTCGGGCCGCCGGCGCGGGCGATCACCGCCAGAAGACGTTCGCCCACGCTGTTGAGGGCGAGGACCCCCGGCGTATTGACGTCGCCGAGAACACTGACGACGCTGGAATGCTGCTGGTTCAGGCTGACCACGACCTGCGGCTCGAGCGCCCGCTTCTGCAGACGGAAGACGATCTCCTGCTCGATCTGAGGAAGGGTCCGGCCGGCGGCGGGAATCTCGCCCGCATAGGGCACGCGGATGTTGCCCTGCTGATCGACCGCCTGGGCCGGCAGATCCACGAAATTGCCGGGGCGAGCGCCGGCGGCGGTCGGCGGCGTGAACAATCCGCCCGGAGCGGCCTCAAAAATCGACACGTTCAGAACGTCACCGATGCCCGCGACCTGCACCGGCTTCGGCCGCTTGTCCGGAAACACGCCCTGGAAGGTGACGAGATTGGGCTGAGACAGGAAGCCGATCGTCTCGGAGCTGACATCGACGAGGGCGTAAGGCAGCGCCGTATTCGAGCGCACGCTGGCCGTTGCGTTATCGCTGACCGCGTCGCTGGTCGGGCCCGTGCCGGGAAGGAATGAGCACGCAGGCATGATCGCCAGCAGCGCCAGGGCCAGCAGCGACAAGGCAGGGCGCGACAGGGCCGCGCGGCGCGAGACCGGCCAGACGGAAACCGCCGCTGCGATCGCGCGGATGAAGGAGCCAGCCCGCTGCAGATCAATCAGAGCCTTTAAACGCATCCCCGGATACAACAAAAATACGTTTCCCCACGCTGCTCCTCCCCCATAGAGAAGCCGCCGCCCCGCTTGCTTCCAACCTATCCGGCCACCATTCCGGGTGAAAGCGCACCTCTCCTGGGGAAGATCCGCTTTTGTCTTGCCGTGCCAATTAGGTCACAGTCGGACCCACCGAGCTACCGTCTCCTGGTCATTATCAGGGCGGTCGGCCTCCCGGTGAGGCAAACTCCAATGATTATCTCGAAACCCACTGATCTTATGCACAGAGCCGTTGAGCAACGGTTATCACTCGCCCACACGCGGGGCGCCGAATCCCCATCTTCCCCGAGTTGTCGGACACGCCCCATGACGTCTATGCTGCACGATCAGCTATCGCAGCATGGGGAGGCACGCTGTTGTCGACTGTCGTCAGGATCGCGGCCCTCGCGCTCGCCAGCATCGTCGTCGCAGGTCTCCCTGAGCCGGGAGCGGCGCGGGGCCTTTATCCGCTCACGGAGTGCGGGCCGGACCTCAGCCAGCTCTGCCGGCTGAGCGGGACGTTCGAAGCCACGCCGTTTCACTACAATCTCGCGATCTATCCTGGCTGCATTCGGCGCGTTGCCGTCCGGACTCCCCGCGGCGTACAGGTTCGTCGTGTCGTGGTCTGCGGTGCGCCGGATCGGCCAATGGTCTGGTAGCTCTCGCGATCGGCCCCGCATGACCTGGGCCGCAGGTGCGGCCTCCTCGGCAAAGCGGCCTGCTTCGGGGGCGGGGCGGCGCGCGAAAATTAAATAAAAGGTTGCGTGTGGAGCTTCGTGCAATCTTTAATTAAATGATATTCCGCGAACGGCCCGCGCCAGAAAAGGCGCGGCTCGAACAAACTAAAGCTGCAATTTTCCCCGACGAAAGATGCTTAATAAGGCCTTTCGGGCGATGCGGTGCTGCGACGCTACTGACCCGCCAAGTGCCGGAAGTATTTAATGTCTTGCATTCAAAGTGGTAAATTAACTTGTCGCGAGTGGTTAATTTAATCCCGGGAAAGCCGCGCGTCCTGATGGCGCAATTCGTCGGCGTCCGACGGGAAGCTCCTCTGAAATCTCGCCAACGAGTGGGGTCCGTCCTTGAGTGACGAACTTGAGAGCGCGTTGATTGAGGATGACGGGGAGGCGGATTGCGGCGGAGCTTCAGAGGCCGTTTTGAGGTCGCTGAAAAAAATGCGCGCGGCAAGGGCGGCCATCAAATCCCTTGCCTCGGCCGACGCGGCGCCATCGGCACTGCTGTCGCAGATTGAGCTCTGCAACGTTCTCCTGGGCGAGATTCGCGCCATCAGCCGTAGCCTGGACAAGCGGCCGGAGCATCCGAAGGTCTCTCAGCGCCGCCAGGTCACGACCCGCCGCCACCGCAGCACGGCTCATCCGATCGTGCCACGGCGATCTCTGGTCGGCCGCGCCAGACAGCACACATAGCCGTTCAAGCGCGGGCAGACGGTGCGGAGAGACAAGGCGCGTTCGAACCGGCGGGGGCCGTCGGCGTCGCAAGATCCGCAGACGGGATCCCGATTTGCCGGGATACGCTGTTTCAGGCAGCGTGGCTCAGAGGCCTGCCGTGAGGCCTGACGACCGGTGTTCATCGCATCGGTGTCACCGACGTGCTCCTCTCGATCCGATGCGCCGCCCGCCTGCGCGATCTCTGACGCAAAGTCAGCGCCGCAGCGCCCCGCCGATCTCCGTTGCTTCTCTGGTCCCAGCGCGCGCGAGACGCGGGCGCGGTCACCCCATTTTAATGCGTGCCTTGTGCGGGGATCACGAACATCGCAATCCCGCCGATCTCGCCGGCGCGGGATTTCCGGCGGCATTGCGGCATATTCACGCCGGAGTGCTTAATTAAATCGGCCGGCGGTATTTTCTGCGCGGAGTTCAATATCGAAACTCGGGATGTCCGGCGCGCCGCGCCAGAATAGGTTGTATGCGTCTTCGGCCCTGCACCAAAAGCCTGGGCCGAGTGCCATCGCCGAGCAATTTGCGGCCGCCAAAATCACGACATTTTGACGCGGGCGCGCCATTTAATGCAGAAATCCACCCTGAAACGTGGTGATTTGGCGATCTTTCGGTCGATGGTGCCGATTTTATCCTGCGCCGCTGCGCGCAGCCGACACAATCGCCCGAAAAGGTTGCGGGTTGATATTTTTCCGGGCTACAACTATTCGCGCTGGCTAAGAGAGAACGAGGGAATTATTCTGATTTTCCGACTGCGAACCACTTGCGGAACGAAATACCGAATTATATGACATTAATCCGGCAGGATAGAGATCAAAGACAAGGGTCGCTGCATGTCCACCAAGAAGATCGATTTCGACGCGATGTCCTTCGATGACCTCTGGTCCCTCCACGAGCAGATCAGCCAGATCCTGGCCGTGAGGATCACGTCCGAGAAGCGCGAGCTCGAACGTCGTCTGGCGGTGCTCAACCGGAGTCGCGGTGCCATTGAGGGAACCGGCGGTGATGGCGCGGTGTCCCAGACCGCCGGCGGGAAGGCGCGACGCAAATATCCGCGGGTGCTGCCGAAGTATCGCAATCCGCAGACGTCGGAGACCTGGTCCGGACGCGGCAAGCAGCCACGTTGGCTGGTGGCGGCGATCAAGACCGGACGTCGAATCGAGGAATTCGAGATCAACGGGGCCGGTGGGGCCAAGGGGCGCCGTCAGCGCGCCTGATCGTTCGCGGCGCTCCGTCCGCCCATCAGCGCGCTAGTAGGCGTTGTCGCCGCGAATGAGTTCGAGCGGTGTTCTCAGCAGAATGGCGAGATCGAGCGACAGGCTCCAATTGTCGATGTACCAGAGATCGTGCTCGACGCGACGTTCGATGGATTCGCGCGTCGGTGTCGGGCCGCGGCAGCCATGGACCTGCGCCCATCCGGTCAGTCCCGGCTTGACCCGACGGCGGAAGGCATAGTTCCGCACGAGCTTGTCGAACTCGTTGTCATGCGCCAGAGCGTGGGGACGGGGACCCACCACCGACATGCTGCCATTGAGCACGTTCAGAAGCTGCGGCAGTTCGTCGATGCTGGTCCGGCGCAACCAGCTCCCCAGTCGGGTGAACCGGCTGTCGCCCGCCTGGGCCTGGATGATGCGGGGGCCATCCTCGAGCACGGACATCGTGCGGAACTTGTAGATCTGAAATGATCGGCCGTTGAAGCCGCAGCGCTGCTGCCGGAACAGCACGGGCCCGCGTGAGTCGAGCTTGATGGCGATCGCCACCAGCACGAGCAGTGGCGACAAGACGGTCAGCGCGATGCCAGCGAGCGCCAGGTCAATGACTCGTTTTGCGGCGTGCTCGAAGGGGCTGAGCAGGCCGCGCTGCAGCTCGATGCGGACCGCATCGCCCAGTTCGCGGCGAGGTCGCTTGAAGATATCCGACGCCGGGCCAAGGGGCACGAAGCTCACGGGAAACGGGAGGACCCGCAACTCGGCGCCGAGCGTGCGCAGGTCGGACCGGGGATCAGGACTGGCGCCGACCACGATCTCCTCGACGTCCGAGCCGCGAACATAATCGATCACACTCGCGACCATATGCTGCCGCTGATCCGGATCCGAGGTGGAATCAGGAAGCAAAAACTGCCGTTTGACGCGAAACCCGGCGTCGGTGAGCGCCTGGGTCAGTCCGATATTGTCCTGTCCCTCTGCGTCCGTGATCAGAACGATCGAGCGTCCGGAGAAACGCCGCTCCGCGAGCCCCTTCGCGAGCAGCGATGCAGTGATGCGCCGATGCAGAACGAGCGCGGCGAGCCCGAACATGGCGAATACGATGCTGGTCCCGCGCGAGAATTCGCTGCCGATCTTCAGCGCGAACAGCGCGCCCGCCAGAACCAGAAACGCCGTGCTCCAGGTAAGGCAGACCGCACGGATCTGGCGTGTCAGGATCAGGAGCTCGGTCGGGCGATACATGCCGCGGATCTTCATCAACGACACGAACAGGGCAGAGACGAGGATCGCCAGCCCCAGCGACTTGCTGACGTCGTTGGCGCCGGCGGCGTCATGCAGATGGTACAGAAACCCGGACAGGACGCTCGACGCCGTGATCGTGGCGACATCGGCCGCGATCGCGAACGATTCCACGGAATCGTAATGCAGGGGCCATTTGCGCCCCTCGGATTGCCGCTCCGCCAATACGGCGGACGTCACGCCATTTGAATCGAGAGTCTCGGGCTGATCCACGTAATTCATGGGATATCGGTGTCGAAACTCAGTTAAATAGTAGATTTGATTTTATATAATCATGATATTTAATTTGGACAATGAAAAATTGTCTCGCGGAACAGTTCTCGTTGCTGAGGCCGGCCGTCTCCCGCGACGTGCTCCGGCTGCAGCATCTTGCCCGCAAGCGAATGTCATTGCTGATGATTCACCTGCGCGGGACGTGCCGGCGCCCCCGGGTCCCCCACGCTTGTGTCGATTTAATGTCCGCAGAGCAATATTTTTTCCGGCGACCGTGTTAATATTTAATTTCGGGGTGTATTTAATTGGAGTACCATCCTTTCGCAGGTGCTCTGCGCCGGCCTCGCCCGGAGGAATGATCATCCCGGGGCGGAGGGGAAGCGGGCGGAGAGCGCGAAGCGCCGGCGGCAGACCGTCCGGCGCGGCTGCACGGATTGATAGGTCTCATTTTCAACGATCGTGGATCCCAAGGACGTCGCGTCATGAAGGTTGTATTGTTCTGTGGAGGACTTGGCACGCGCATCAGGGAATATTCCGAGAGCATTCCCAAGCCGATGATTCCGATCGGCCACCAGCCGATCCTCTGGCACGTGATGCAGTATTACAGCCAGTATGGGCATCGCGACTTCGTCCTGTGTCTCGGCTACAAGGCCAATGTGGTGAAGGACTATTTCCTGAACTACAATCAGGCCGCCACGACCGATTGCACCATTTCGCAGTTCGGCAAGAAGATCGAGCTGCTGGGCGAGCGCCCGGCGGATTGGCGGGTCTCGCTGGTCGACACCGGCATCTGGCGCAACATCGGACAGCGCTTGCGGGCGGTCCGGCACATGGTCGAAGGCGAAGAGATTTTCCTCGCCAACTACAGCGATGGCCTGACGGACGCGCCGCTGCCCGACATGATCGAGCGCTTCAAGCGCAGCGGCAAGATCGGCTGCTTCATCGCGATCCATCCGCCGATCAGCTTCCATCTGGCCGAGTTCGACGCAGGCGGCACGGTGAACCGCATGGCGGCGAGCAATGATTCGGACATCTGGATCAACGGAGGCTACTTCATTTTCCGCAAGGAGATCTTCGACTACATCGAGGAAGGCGATGAGCTCGTCGTGCAGCCGTTCAAGCGGCTGATCGATCGGGGCGAGCTGATGGCCTACCGCTATGAAGGATTCTGGCGCGCGATGGACACGCTCCGGGACCGCCAGGTGCTCGAGGAAATGATCGAGCGTGGCGACACGCCGTGGCATTCCAGCGCGAACCTTGCTGCGGTGGTGAACGGATGAGGGCGCTGCAACTCGCCGGCCGCGGGGACTCGCTGTCGGTGCTGTGTCTCGGGGCGCATTCGGATGACATCGAGATCGGGGCGGGCGGCACGCTGCTGACCTGGCTCGATCAGGGCGTTCGCCTCGACGTCCATTGGTGCGTGCTCAGCGGCAATGACGAGCGCGGTGTCGAGGCGAGGGCCTCCGCCGACGATTTTCTCGCCGAGGCCGCCGGCCGCCATCTCGAGATCATGAGCTTTCGCGACGGTTTTTTTCCGGAGCAGGGCGAGGAGATCAAGGCCTGGTTCGAGCAGTTGAAGGGCCGGATCAATCCCGACGTCGTTCTCGCCCATCGCCGCGATGATGCGCACCAGGATCATCGGCAGGTCAACCGGCTGGTCTGGAACACGTTTCGTGATCATCTCGTGCTCGAATACGAGATCCCGAAATGGGACGGTGACCTCGGGCGGCCGAACGTCTACATGCCGGTGTCTGAGCGGATCATGAAGCGAAAGGTCGCGCTGCTGATGTCGCATTTCGGCAGCCAGCGTTCCAAGCAGTGGTTCGATCCGGAGACCTTCATGGGCCTGGCGCGGCTTCGCGGCATGGAGTGCCGCGCCGCCGAGCGCTACGCCGAGGGGTTCGTCGTCCGCAAGCTGTCGCTCGGCTGAGCCGCGCGGCGCCGCACGCGAGCGACGCGCGCTTCGATGCCGGGATCACCCCGTGGCGCGCCGCGGCACTTCGATGGCCTCAGGCGCGGAGGCTTGCGCCACGGCTGTGGCCGGCACCCTTTCCAGCCAGACCTCGCGCCACCAGGCGTAGATGCCGCGCGGGCAGAACAGCCGGTTCTCGCTATAGCGCGACTGGCAGTAGACGCCGTCGAGAATGACGGCCGGCGTCTTCATCCGCCGGATGTAGCCGGTGCGCTCGTCGATGAACTTCTCGACACGCGTGCGCACCCGGAACACCTTGCCGCAATACGGCACCATCTCGGCGTCGAAACCCATGCCGCGGTTGTTGGTCTGCTTGTCGATGGTCGCCAGGATGTCCTGGTGCGGGCGGACGCGGACGAGATCGCCGGGCTGCAGGCCGAGATGTGCGATCGGCGCATCCTTGTCGCTCAGCAGGATGCCGCGCTTGCGCGGAAACGGCACGCCGCCCCAGAGCGACTGGATGCGGTCATAGAACCACCGCGCCGGACGGCCGAGCTTCGGCCGGCGCGCCATGGTGGCGCCGACATAGGCGAAGTAGAGCATGCCGCGCAGCATCTTAGCGGCCGACACGTTGCCGGAGGCGACGTCTTCGGCATATTGCCGGGCATCCCACCATCTCAGCGGCTGCGTATAGTTCGGCAATTCGGTCGCCTGGCAGGAATAGCGCGGGCCTTTTCCCGGCTGCTGCTCGGGCGATTTGGTTGCGTCCCAGACCGCGCGCGCCGTGCATCCGCCGGAGGCTTGGCGGGCCGCCGCATGGTCGCGATCGGCGGAAGCGGCTTGGACTACATCGACCGGCTTGAGCCAGGCCTCTTTCCAGAAGATCAGGCAGGCCGCCTGGCAGCCGCCATAGGCTTCGCCGTCGCAGCGCGTCTCGAGATGAACCGTGTTCGGAAGCCGGCGTCCGAGCCATTCGCCGGTGTTGTAGCCGGTCACCGTATCGCAGGTCTTGTGGGCACGCTTGTGGACCTGGAGGCGCTGTCCGCAGAGCTTGAACATCTGCGGCATGAACGGCAGCCCTTCGAGCCGTCCATTGACGTCGAGGGTGGCCAGGATTTCCTCCTTGCTGCGGACTTCGACCCAGTCGCCGGCGGATAGCGTCATGCTCTGTCTCTCAAAAATCCAGCCGATGCGCCCGCCGCGGCGGATGAAGTCGTCACGTGGGCGAGACGCATCTCAATATGACAAGTCGAATTAAAGCGGACGATGTTTGCGGTTGTCGTTTGTTCAATTCGTGGCTTATTTTATTTTGAAGAATTAAATTGCGGTGAGGGAACGGCGTTTCCGAACGAAGGGGGCGTCGTAGGTGCCGTTTTTTGCTGTGTAACCCATTGTTATATAGTCGTTTCAGTGAGCTGTGCCTGAGCGGCAGTCTTGCTATCGCTGATCGGATGGGGGGTGTCTCGATCTGCTGGACAATAAATATCATATTAAATTATATTTGAGGCTCGTTATTTAAATTTTCGGTTTGCCGCTCGAGAGGTGATGATTTTGAAAGTCCTGATTACCGGAAACATGGGCTATGTCGGTCCGGTTGTCGCGAAGCATTTGCGGGCATCTCGGCCGGACGCGGTGCTGCATGGCTTCGACAACGCCTATTTCGCCCATTGCCTGACCGGAGCGCCGGTGGTGCCCGAGCGGTATCTCGACGAGCAGATCCATGGCGACGTCCGGGACATGTCGCTCGATCTCCGCGGCTACGACGCGGTGGTGCAGCTGGCTGCGATCTCCAACGATCCGATGGGCAACCGCTTCCAGGACGTGACGCTCGACATCAATCAGAACACCACGGTGGCGCTCGCCAGGGCTGCTGCAGCGGCGGGCGTGAAGAACTTCGTCTTCGCCTCGAGTTGCAGCGTCTATGGCATCGCGGACGGCCCGCCGCGCAAGGAGGGCGATCCGCTCAATCCCATCACGGCCTATGCGAAATCCAAGATCGGATCGGAACAGGCGCTTGCGGCGCTCGACACCGGCATGATCATCACCTGCCTGCGCTTCGCCACCGCCTGCGGCATGTCCGACCGGCTCCGGCTCGACCTCGTCCTGAACGATTTCGTCGCCTGTGCGCTGACGCGCCGGCAGATCAGCGTGCTGTCGGACGGCACGCCCTGGCGTCCGCTGATCGACGTCGCCGACATGGCACGCGCAATCGACTGGGCGATCGACCGTCCGGCTGCGACGGGCGGCCACTTTCTCACGGTCAATGCCGGATCGGACGACCGCAACTACCAGGTCAGGGATCTCGCCCACGCCGTGGCGGCGAAGGTGCCGGGGACCGAGGTTTCGATCAACACCTCCGCGCCGGTGGACAGCCGCTCCTACAAGGTCGATTTCGGCCTCTATCGCTCCCTGGCTCCCCGGCATCAGCCGCAGGTCACGCTGGACCAGTCAATCCAGAACCTGATCGACGGCCTGACACGGATGAACTTCAAGGACGCGGAGTTTCGCTCGTCCGATCTCGTCCGTCTCAAGGTCCTGCAGGATCACATGGAGACGGCCAGGATCAACGACCGGCTGCAATGGACGTGACGGCATCGAGACGGCCTTGGCCCTGCGAGACAGCACAGTGACGGAGACACCATGGAGCTGAGCCTTCCCACCGCCGTCGGCGTCGCGCCGAAATGCCGGCATTGCGGCGATGATCTGACTCTCAAGCTGATCGATCTCGGCGCCTCGCCGGTCGCGAACGACTATGTCGATCCCGCGAACTACATGCGTGGGGAACCGTTCTATCCGTTGGAGACGTTCGTCTGCCGCGAGTGCCGCCTGGTGCAGACCCGCGATCTGCTGGCGGCCTCGGACATCTTCCGGGCCGACTATGCCTATTTCTCCTCGCACTCGACGTCATGGCTTGCGCATGCGCGCGGCTATGTCGAGGCGATGGCCGAGCGCTTCAGGCTTGGACCGGCCTCGCGCCATGTCGAGATCGCATCGAACGACGGCTACCTGCTGCAATACTCGCTCCAGAAAGGGATCAGCTGCCTCGGGGTCGAGCCTTGCGAAAGCGTGGCGCTGGCTGCGCGCGACAAGGGAGTGGCGACGCGGATCGAGTTCTTCGGCCGCGCGTGCGCGAAGGAGCTTCTGGAGGAGGGCTGGTCGGCCGATCTTCTCACGGCGAACAATGTGCTCGCGCACGTTCCCGACATCAATGACTTCGTCGGCGGGGTCAAGATCCTGCTGGCGCCGGAGGGCGTGGCGACGTTCGAGGTGCAGCATCTCCTGACGCTGATGCAGCGGCATCAGTTCGATACCATCTATCACGAGCACTTCTCCTACCTGTCGCTGATCGCAGGCCGGCGCATATTCGCTCGGGCGGGCCTGCGGGTGTTCGACGTGGAGCTTCCGGAAACGCATGGCGGCTCGATCAGGTTCTTCGTCTGCCACGACGCGGCCTCGCATGCGGAGAGCCCGAATGTGGCCGACGTCCTGGCGCGCGAGCGCGCATACGGCTTGCACGACGACGCCATCTACCTGGCCTGGAACGAGCAGGTCAAAGAGACCAAGCGGGCGCTGCTGGCGCTGCTGACCGCGTTGAAGCGCGACAACAAGACGATCGTCGGCTACGGCGCGCCGGCCAAGGGCGTCACATTGCTCAATTACTGCGGCATCCGTACCGACTTTCTCGATTTTACCGTCGACCGCGCACCATCCAAGCAGGGCCGCTACATGCCCGGTGTCCGCATTCCGATCCTGCCGCCGGAGGCGATCATCGAGGCCAGGCCGGACTACGTGCTGATCCTGCCGTGGAACATCAAGGACGAGATCAAGGCGCAGATGACGGAGATCCGCAGCTGGGGAGGACGTTTCATCGTACCGGTTCCGAAGGCGGTCATCGAGGACTAGCGGGCAGGGCGCCTCCGCCGGGAGTACGAAAGAGTTTCGAGGATGAGGTTCATTCAGCTGGGACGATCGGATGCGCGACTGATCGAGCTCACCGTTCGCTCCGACGAGCGTGGCAGTTTCACCCGGACATGGTGCGCAAAGAGCTTTGCGGCGGAGGGGATCGATTTCCGGCCGAGCCAGGGCAACAGCTCGGTCACGCGTGTCAGAGGCAGCGTGCGCGGCATGCATTTTCAGCGCGCGCCGAGTCCGGATGCCAAGATCGTCCGCTGTACAGCGGGACTCATTCACGACGTCATCGTCGATGTGAGGCCGCATTCGCCGACCCGTGGCGAGGTCCATGCCTGCGAGCTCGGTCCGTCGACCGCACGGATGCTCTACATCCCCGCGGGCTTTGCCCACGGGTTTCAGACGCTGACCGACGACGTCACGGTCGAGTACCTCATGGGTGTCGACTACGTGGAGGAACTCTCGGACGGCTTCCGGCACGATGATCCGATGATCGGCATCCGCTGGCCGCAGCCGGTGACGGTGTTGTCTGCGAAAGATGCGGCTTGGCCGCTGCTGGCCGAGCGGAGCCTCTGGTGAGGCCGGTCACGTTCACGGGGACGACAGGCCCGGCGGTCAGCCGGCCTGGTCGCGCCGGACATTTTGACGATCCAGCGAGGAGGGCCACGGAATGACGAATATCTTCGTTGATGCCACGGTGCCGGACGACGATCGGCGTCAGAAATTGTATGAGGGAGCACTGTTCCTGTACTCGCCGACGCCGTCGCTCCAGTCTCTCGTCGCCTTCACGAGGCAGCTGATCGAGGAGGCGTTTCATCCGTTCGATCCGAGGACGGCGCAGTTCGAGTTGCCGGTCGAGCGCTATGTCGATATCCTCGCCAAGCTGAAGCCCTTCTTCATCCACCACCCTCGCTCGAAGGAGCTGGTGAGGGCGACGCTCCGCGAGCTGGGCTGCGACCCGGAGCTGACCTATTTCGACGTGCCGCGGCTGCGCTCGGCGACCAGCAACGACTATCTGACCACGGGCATCGCCTTCGCTTTCCACCCGCATCGCGACACATGGTATTCGGCGCCGCCATGTCAGCTCAATTGGTGGCTGCCGGTCTACGACATCGCGCCCGACAACGGCTTGGCGTTTCACCCGCGCTATTTCGACGAGGCGATCAAGAACGGCTCCCGCAACTACGACTATTACGAGTGGAATCGGACGTCGCGCGCGACGGCGGCGCAGCACATCAAGACCGATACGCGGGTTCAACCCAAGCCCGAGCAGGAGATCGAGCTGGATCCGCAGATCCGGGTGATCGCGCCGAGCGGCGGTGTCACGATCTTCTCCGGCGCGCATCTGCATTCCTCGGTGCCGAACACCTCCGGCGTGACGCGCTTCAGCATCGATTTCCGAACGGTTCACGTCGCCGACGTCAGCGCCAGACGCGGGGCTGCCAATGTCGATTCGGAATCCACGGGAACGAACCTGCGCGACTTCCTGCGCGTGACCGATCTGGCTCGGCTGCCGGAGGAGGTGGTCGCGCCCTATGATCAGGCGGAGGCGCCCCCCGAGCATCTGATCTACCAGCCGACGATCGTACCCTTGTCCGCCGCCGATCTTCCTGCGGACGCTGCGCGGGCTCCGGTCTGATCGCTCTTCGACAGCAAGGTTTGCGTCATGCTGGACACTCTCTCATCGGCGGTGCTGTCGCGGACGCCTGCGATCGATCTGCATGATCTGGTCTCGGAGCTGTTTCCGCTCAATCGAAGCCTGACGGGCGATGGCGTTCGCCAGACGCTGGCCATCGTTGGCCGCCATGTCGATCTTGCCATCCACGAGGTGCCGTCCGGAACCCCCGTCCTCGACTGGCACATCCCGGCGGAGTGGACCATCCGCAGTGCGTCGATTTCGTCGATGTCGGGGCAGCGTCTCGTCGACTTCGCGGACAACAATCTCCACGTGATGGGCTATAGCAAACCGGTGCAGGCGGTGCTGAGCCGGGCCGAACTGTCCAAGCATGTCCATACGCTGACCGATCAGCCCGACCTCATTCCCTATCGGACCGGATACTACGCCGACGACTGGGGCTTCTGCCTGACCGATCGTCTCTGGCGACAGATGACGGAGGATGTCTATCGCGTCGAGATCGACAGCGAGCTCTCTCAGGGGGCTTTGACCTACGGCGAGGTCTTCGTCCCGGGCCAGACGCAGCAAGAGGTGCTGATCACCTGTCACGTCTGCCATCCCAGCCTCGCCAACGACAACCTCTCCGGAATCGTGGTCATGACCGCGCTGGCCATGCGGCAAGCGCGGCGCACCTCGCGGCTCGGATATCGCTTTCTGTTTCTGCCGGCCACGATCGGTGCGCTCGCATGGCTCGACCGCAATGAACCCAATCTCGACCGCATCCAACATGGTCTGGTCCTGACCTGTCTCGGCGATTCCAGCGCCTTCCACTACAAGCAGAGCCGCAAGGGCGCGACCGTCGACTGTGCTGTCGCCCACGTGCTCAAGCACGGCGGATATCCGCACGAGATCCTGCCGTTCAGTCCCTACGGCTATGATGAGCGGCAGTTCTGCTCGCCCGGATTCGATCTGCCCGTCGGTTGCCTGATGCGTGGCGTGCACGGCACGTTCCCGGAGTATCACACGTCGGCGGACAATCTGGATTTCGTCAAGCCGGAGTATCTCGACCAGTCCTACGCCGTGATCGCGGAGGTGCTGGATCTGCTCGATCGTGACGCCGTCTATGTGCGCATCGATGGGCGAGGGGAGCCACAGCTCGGGCGGCGCGGGCTTTATCGCGCCATCGCGGGCCAGCGGGAGGCGGGCGGAGCGACGCAGATGGATCTTCTATGGCTCCTCAACCTCGCGGATGGCGAGCACAGCCTGCTCGATATGGCGATCCGCGCCGACGTTCCATTCGCGCGCCTCGAAGCCGCTGCGCGCCTGGCGTTGGAGGCCGGTCTGATCAAGCCTTCTGTGTTGCCGTGATGGTCTTGCATGCGTGAATAGAGATTTGAAGGTTGATGTCGCGCGTGCGCCCACAGCACCGAAGTGAGGTTTCATGAGTTCGGTTCCGGACACGCCACGTGTCGCCGTTTTTTCGCTTCGAAACATCTTCGGGAGGGCGTTGAACCGCGGCCCTCACGTGGAATTCGAGGACATCATCTGCGACGTGGATTCGGCCGAGCTGTTCGCGCCCACGCTGGATCCGTCGAACCGGCGGGCCAGTTTTGCGACGCGGCTGGGATATCACGCGCCCGTGCTGCTCAATCCCGGGATCGCGCGGATCAAGGCGCAGCAGCCCTACGATGTCCTGTTCGCGATTTGCGGCTTCCCGCAGGACCTGATCATGTTCGATGCCATCGAGGATCTCCGGGGCGCGAGCAGAATGTCGGTGTGTCTGCTCGACGAGCTCTGGGTGAAGGAGATCGCCAAGCACCGCCACTTCCTCAAGGTGCTCGCCAAGTTCGACCTCGTCATGCCGTTCCAGATCGGCACGGTCGGGCCGCTCAGCGAGGAGATCGGTCAGGCATGCGTGCATCTGCCGCTCGCCATCGATGTGATGCGCTTCTGTCCCTATCCCGATCCGCCCAAGAGGGTCATCGACGTCTACAGCATGGGACGACGGTCCGGGGTCACGCACCAGGCCTTGCTCGCGATGGCGAGACGCACGGGCCAGCTCTATCTCCACGACACGATCGGCGGCAGTCAGGCCATCGATCTCGACGAGCACCGGACGCAGGTGGCGAACCTTGCCAAGCGGAGCCGATACTTTCTGGTCAATCCGGGCAAGTTCGACGAGCCGCAGGAGACCGGGCGCCAGATCGAATTCGGATACCGCTACTTCGAGGGGGCGGCCGCGGGGGCCATCATGCTGGGAGAGCGCCCGGACAACGAGCTGTTTCCCCGCTTGTTCGATTGGCCCGAACCGATGATCGAGGTGCCTCACACGTCGCCGCACATCGATCGCGTCATCGAAGAGCTGGATCGTGACCTCCACCGCCAGGATCTGATCCGGCGGACCGGAATGGTGCAGACCTTGATGCGCCACGACTGGGTCTATCGGTGGGAGACGATCCTGCAGAGGCTTGGTCTCGCGCCGATGCCGGGACTCGCCGCGCGCAAGGCGAGGCTCGCGGCTCTGGCCGGCATGGTGGAGGGCCGGGGATCACAGGGCGATCGCGAATTAAATCGCGAGGCGGTATTGATACCATGATCGGGATTTAATCCTTTTCTCCGCCACAATGAGACGCCATTGATTTGCGGCGGGTGCGTTCGTGCGGGACGCACGCGATTTTCGAGATGGCTCGATTCTGAGTGCGAATGTTGATGCCTCGGCCCGACTGAGCGGCTTGCGAGAGGCCGTTCGAAACTCGGCCGCGAGCATTTGAGGCGATTGAACGGATATGTCGGAAGCGATCGCCGCCTATTTCGAAGAGCATCGGGAAACGAACGATCTCGGACGTCGCGCGCTGCGCGGCGGGATCATCTCCATCGTCGTCCAGTACGGCAACGCCGTGCTTCAGATTGCCGCCGCCATCGTGCTGGCGAGGCTGCTCGCGCCGGAGGATTTCGGGCTGGTCGCCATCGTCACCGTACTGACGAGCTTTGCGCCTCTCCTGATCGATTTTGGACTGCTCGATGCCACTGCGCAGCGGAGCCGGATCACGCCGGCGCAGGTCAGCGGATTGTTCTGGGTCAGCGCGGGCATCGGAACGGCGGTGGCGGCCATCGTCGCGGCATCAAGTCCACTGATCGCCTGGATCTATGGCGACCCGCGGCTGCAGCCGATCGCGCTATGTGTCGCGATCACCTTCGTGCTGTCCGGACTCACCAACCAGCACATGGCGTTGCTTCGGCGCACGCTCCAGTTCGGACGCATCGGACAGATTCAGCTGTTCGGTACGCTCGCCGGCACGCTCGCGGCCGTGTCCGTTGCCGTCGCTGGCTACGGATATTGGGCGCTGGTGGCGCGGCCCGTCATCAGCTCGGTCTGCATCGTCCTCGCGGCGTGGTCAGCCTGCCGCTGGCGGCCGGGCACACCTGTCTTCGACGCCGAGGTGCGCTCGATGGTCCGGTTCGGTCTTCACGTGGTCGGATTCACCGTCGCCTACACGCTGTCGCGCGCGGTGGACCGGATCGCTCTCGGCCTGCTCTATCGCGCCGATCAGGTCGGCTACTACCAGAACGCGATGAACCTGTACGACAATTCGATCTACGCTGCGCTGAACCAGACTCACGCGGTGGGAAGCTCGACACTCAGCAAGCTGCAGGCGAATCCGGCTGCGCTCCGACAGAAGTACGAGGCAGCGCTGTCATGCCTTGCATTCTACCTGATGCCGGCCGCGGCGATCCTCTCGGTCACCGCCGAGGATCTGACGATCGTCCTGCTTGGTCAGAAGTGGAAGCCCGCCGGGGCGCTGCTCAGCATCATCGCGCTGCGTGGCATTTCGCACGTCGTCGAGGGCTCCCAGGGCTGGCTGCATCTCTCGCTCGGCCGGGCGGACCGATGGCAGACCTGGGGCATCATCTCTCTCGTGGCGCAACTGTTCGCGGTGCTGGCGGGACTGCCGTTCGGACCCGCCGGCGTCGCCTGGGGCGTCACCATCGGGTATTCGCTGCTGGCCTTGCCGTCAGTCCTCTACGCGGGGCGCCCGATCGACATCGGCGCCGAAACGGTGATCCGGGCGGTGGGCCCGCAAGCACTCGGCGCCGTCGCTGCGGCCGCTGCGGGCTGGTGGTTGCAGACCGCGCTGCTCAGCGGTCACCCGGCCCTGCTGCGCATGATCCTGTCAGGCGGCTTTTCAGCCTGCCTGTATCTGGCGGTCGTGGTCGGCCTGTTCCGGCACGCCGAGCCGCTCAGAATTGCAGGCACGTTCATCCTGGACGCCGTCCGCAGGCGGTGACGATGGCGCAATTATCTCTCGCCAAGATTTAAATGGTTAATATAATAAGAAATGTGATTTAATTTATTGAACGGCATGATCAGCGACAGCGACGTCTCGGATGTGGTGGACCGGCTGCCCGCGCAACCTGCGCGGGGGCTGCCGGTCGAGCGAACCGGTATCGGTCGGCCCCGGCTTCGCATTCTCAGCGTTTCGCACATGCCGCCGAGCCCGCCGCGCTTCGGCGCACAGGCGCGCATGCACGGATTGATGACCGAGCTCGCGCGCCGCCACGACATCACGGCTGTGGCGCTCGTGGACGATGCTTTCGATATCGACGAATGTCGCTCGGCGATGCAGGCCTATTGCCGCGACGTCGTGCTGTTACCCAACCCCTTCGGTCGCGACGGCCTTGCCAAGCGCCTGCTGCAATTGCGGTCGCTGGCCTCACTGCAAAGCTTCGACCGGCTGCGTGTCGCGCTACCTGAACTGCAACGGGTGTTGGACCAGCTGCTGCGCGCCACCAGGTTCGACATCGTCAATCTCGAATTTCCCTATCTCGCTCACTACGATTTTCGCCTGGCTCCGGCGGGCGAGAGGCCGCCGCGGCTGATCGTCGATTCGCATGAAATCGCCTATGATCTGGCACGGCAGTTCGCGGTCACGGGAGCGAGCATTGGCCGCCGGCTTTATGCGGGCGCCAATTGGCGCAAGCTGCGCCGCGAGGAGATTGCCGCCTATCGTGCGGCGGACGGCGTCTATCTCTGCAGCACGGATGATGAGACGCGCCTGCGCCAGGACATCGCGACAGCGCGCACGGCGGTCATCCCCAATGCGGCCGACGTCGACTTCTACCAGCCGCGCAGCGCCGATCCCGTGCCGGACGGGCGCACGCTGGTCTATTTTGGTCTGTTGTCGACCGTGCCCAACATCGATGCGGTCACGCATTTCGTGCGGGATATCTGGCCGAACATCGCCGCGCAGCATCCGGATGCGCGCTGCAAGATCATCGGCGGCCGGCCGCCGCCGGCGCTGACAGCGCTTGGTGGACCGCGCATCGAACTGACAGGCTTCGTTCCGGACCTGCGGCCGCATCTGGCCGAAGCCGCGGCGGTGATCGTGCCGCTGCGGCTCGGCGGCGGCACCCGGCTGAAGATCGTCGAGGCCATGGCGATGGGGAAGGCGATCGTCTCGACCAGCCTGGGGGCTGAAGGGATCGAGGCCGTGCCGGGGCGTGACATCCTCATCGCCGATGATCCCACAGCCTTCGCCGATGCTGTCGGCCGGCTGCTCGCCGAGCCTGCTCTCGCCGCGCGGATCGGTCACGCGGCACGCCAGGTCGCGGTCGAGAAATATGCCTGGAGCGCGTCGGCGCGCGCGCTGGAAGAATTCTACTGCGAGATCCTGGAGTCCACGCCGTCATGAAGGCCGCTCTCATCGGCGCCGGGCAGATTGCCCGCCAGCATCTTGCCTGCCTCAACACGCTCCCTGGCGTCCATTTGGCAGCCATTTGTGATCTGTCGCCGGCAACGGCGGAGGCCGCTGCCGAACGCTACGGCATCCCGGCCTGGTTCACCGATCATCGCGCGATGCTCGAGACGGTGCGGCCGGATGTCGTGCATGTGACGACGCCGCCCACATCGCATTTCCGGCTGTCGATCGATGCGATCGAGGCCGGCGCGCATGTCATCGTCGAGAAACCGGCAACCACGACCTTCGAGGAACTGCAGACGCTGATCCTGCGCGCCAAGCAGAGCGGCCGTCACGTCGTCGAGGACTACAACTACGTCTTCAATCGCGCGCCGCAGGAAATCTTGCGGCGGATCGAGACCGGCGAGTTCGGTTCTGTCACCCATGTCGACATTCTGATCTGTCTCGACATTCTCGGTCCCGACGGCTTTGCCGACCCGAACGCGCCGCATCCGGCGCTCGATCTGGCGGGCGGTGCGATCGCCGACTTCCTGCCGCATCTCGCCTCGCTGTCGCACGCCTTTGTCGGTCCGCACCGCAGCGCGCAGACGGTCTGGAGCAAGCGCAAGCCGTCGCCGTTGCCGTTCGACGAGTTTCGCAGCGTGGTCGAGGCCGAGCGCGGGACGGCAACGCTCGGCTTCAGCGCGAGCGCGCAGCCGGATGCGTTCTGGCTGCGTGTCTATGGAGAGCGGATGCAGGCGACGGCGAACCTGTTCGAGACCCGGCTCACCTTCGATGGACCGCGCAACGTGCCGAAGCCGCTGCGTCCGTTCTTCAGCGGGCTGGAGGAAGGCGGCGACATCAGGCGTGCGGCGCTGTCGACCCTGCTGCGCAAGTTTAAGGGGCCGGGCGCCTATGAGGGTCTCTGGGAGTGCCTGGCGCGCACCTATCGCGCGCTCGAATTGGGAACGCCGCTCCCGATCACGGTGGAGGATGTGCTCTCGGTCAACCGGATGGTCGAGGCCATGAAGCCGAGGGAGCAGGGAACATGAGGGAGCAGCGGAGATGAGAGTTCTCGTCACCGGCGCCAATGGGTTTCTCGGCCGGCATGTCGTCGCGGCGCTGCTGGCGCGCGGCGTCGAGGTGCGCGCCATGGTGCGCCCCGCAACGCGGGTGGACACGCTGGGTTGGTCACCGGCGGTCGACATCGTCAGGGCCGACCTCCGCAGCTCGCGCGATCTCGCAGAGGCCTTCCGTGATGTCGACGTCCTGGTTCATCTCGCGGCAGTCGTCTCCGGTGGCGAGGATGCACAATTCGCCGGAACGGTGGGCGGCACCGAGCGCCTGCTCGACGTGATGGCGGCCACCGCATGTCGCCGGCTCGTGCTTTGCAGCAGCTTCTCCGTCTACGACTACACGTCGACGCGCAATGTGCTCGACGAGAGCTCGCCGCTGCAGCAGACCCCCGAAGTCTACAGTCGCGGCGGCTACACCGTCGCGAAATGGTGGCAGGAGCGCGTGACGCGCCGCTATGCCGATCAGCTGGGCTGGGAGCTCACCGTGCTTCGTCCCGGCTTCATCTGGGGACGCGATCACGGCTATCTCGCCGCGCTGGGCCAGCAGATCGGACGGCATCACGTCGTGATCGGGCCGTTGACCCGTATTCCGATGACCCATGTGGAGAATTGCGCCGACGTCTTTGCGCTGGCCGCGACCGATGCGCGTGCGATCGGCCAGACCTTGAACATCGTCGATGGTCCGGGCGAGCAGGTCTGGAGCTATCTCACGGACTACATGCGCGGCACCGGCGCGCGCGGCCTACGGTTGCCGATACCCTATTTGCTTGGCAGCGCGGCGGTGCGTCTGGCGTTCGCGACCGTGTTCAGGCGGGCGACCAAGGTGCCGGCGATCCTGACGCCGACGAAGTTCGATGCCATGCTCAAGCCGCTCCGTTTCGACAACAGCAAGCTGAGGCAGACGCTCGGCTGGACGCCGCCCCTCGACTATCAGCAATGTCTCGCGCGGACGTACGGTCCGGTGTCGACGGCGACGGCGACAGAGATAGAGATGCCGGCATCCTGGTCTCCGGACGCCGCCGCGGCCCTGCGAGCTCGTCGATGACCAGGCAAGGGCCGGCAAGCCACTGGACGCCGATGCTGGCCGCCCATCGCCACGCCGTCATGACGGCGCACGGGGATCTTTGATGTGCGGCATTGCCGGGATCATCGGGCGGATCGACGACACCAATCGCGCGGCGCTGCGACGCATGAGCGATGCCATGCTTCATCGCGGTCCGGATGCCGGCGGCGCGTGGGCCTCCACCCCGGATGAGCGCGGCTGGGGCGCGCTGCTGGCGCACCGGCGGCTTGCGATCCTCGATTTGTCGCCGGCAGGCGTGCAGCCGATGACCGATCCGGTGACGGGGCACGTCATCGTCTTCAATGGTGAGATCTACAACTACGCCGAACTTCGGCATCGGCTCGTTGCCGAGGGGCAGCAGTTCGGCTCCACCGGTGATACGGCGGTGATGTTGCGGGCGCTCGGCCTGCACGGACCGGAGGCCGTGGCGTGGCTGCGGGGCATGTTTGCATTCGCCTGTTGGGATCCGGGCGAGCGCCGATTGCTGCTCGCCCGTGATCCGCTCGGGATCAAGCCGCTCTACGTGGCGCGCGCATCGCGTCCGGACGCCGGCTGGTCGGTGGCCTTTGCCTCCGAGCTGCGGGCCCTTCTGGCCTCGGGGCTTCTGGGCAAGCCGCAGCTCGATCCACGGGCGGTGGCCAGTGGCGTCTGGAACGGCTTCGTTGTGGGACCTGGCACGGCGGTGCGGGGCGTCGAGCTGCTACCGCCTGGCCACCTGACGGCATTCGATGGTCTTGGCCACACGGTCCGCGACGAGGATTTCTGGTCGATCCCGGAGAGAGCGCCGCAGCCCGGGATGGACGAGGAGCAATTGGCCGAGATCCTGGAGGAGGGGCTGCGGCTGCATCTCGCCAGCGATGTGCCACTGGCGGTGTTTCTGTCGGGCGGCATCGATTCCTCGGTCATGGCCAATCTGGCGCAGCGCGCGGCCACGAGTCCGATCCACACCTTCACGCTCGCCTTCGAAGAGCAGGAGTTGAATGAGGGACCGATTGCGCGGCGCATCGCCAACGCGATCGGCACCGAGCATCACGAGGTGGTGCTCACCGAGCAGCATTTTGTCGACAACCTCGACGCGGCGCTCGACAGCCTGGACCAGCCGACGTTCGACGGCCTGAACTCCTACTACATGTCCCACGCCATCCGGGGCGCCGGCTTCACAGTGGCGTTGTCCGGCACGGGCGGCGACGAGCTGTTCGGCGGCTACACGTCGTTTCGCGACCTGCCGGTCCTGCAGCGCTGGTCCGAGCGGACGGCCTGGCTGCCGGACAACCTGAAGGTCTCGGCTGCCCACCTCGCCGCAACGCTGCTGTCGCCATCGGCCCGAGCGGTCGCGCCGCAGACGCGCTGGGCCAAGCTTCCCGACATGGTCCGCAACGGCACGGATCTGCTTGCGCTGTATCAGTTGGCCTACGCCCTGTTTCTGCCGGGCTTCCAGCGCGAGCTGCTCGCGCCGGATCTCGTCGACAGCTTGCACGATGGCCTCCCGGTCGCGATGCGGGCGAAGATCACGGCCGAGACTCGCTCCCGCACGCCGCTGTCGGCGATCAGCGTCATGGAGCAACGGCTGTTCCTCGGCGAACGGCTGCTGCGCGACAACGACGTGGCGAGCATGGCGGCCTCGCTGGAGCAGCGCGTGCCGCTGGTCGATCAGGTGCTGTTCGACAGCGTCGACCGCTTGCCGGACGATCTCCGTTATGCGCCGCTGCGCAGCAAGGCGATGCTGAGGCGGATCGGCTTGCGCGGCCTCGATCTCACGCTGTTCGACCGGCCGAAGAGGGGATTCGTGCTGCCGCTTGACCGCTGGATCCGGCGCGGCTTGCAGGATGCGATGGACCAGACCTTGCGCGATCCGCAGGCTGTCGCGCCTGTCGGATTGCAGCCTGCCGCCGTCGCGCGACTGTGGCAGGCGTTTCTCGACGGAGCGCCCGGCATCTATTGGTCGCGGGTGTGGTCGATCTATGTGTTGGTGCGCTGGTGTCACCGCCACCGCGTCTTCCGCTGAACGCGGTGGAGCTTTAGCAAGCTCGCGTTGGCGCGACCGAGGCGCTCAGGCCTCCGGCATGACGATGCCGCCGCAGACCGGAATGCGCACACCCGTCACGAAGCTTGCGAGATCCGATGCGAGGAATGCAATCATGTTGGCGACGTCCTGGTCGTAGCCGCGACGTCCGAGCGGCACGGAACGCTCGTAGTGCGGCTGCACCTCGTCGCGGTCGCGACGATCCTTGTCGGAGATGACCCATCCGGGCGCGACCTGGTTGACTGTGATGCCGTGCTCGCCGAGCTCTCGCGCCAGCGAGCGGAGCATGCCGTCCATCGCGCATTTGGCTGCGGTGTAGGGCGCACGGTTGGGCAAGGCCAAGCTCGTCATCTCCGTGCCCAGGGAGATCAGGCGTCCCCATTTGCGTTCGATCATGGGAGCCGAGAACACGCGGGCAGTCGCCCAGGCCTGCAGCACGGAGGAGCGAAACACGCGGTCGAACTGATCGGCGGTCTGGTCGACGACCGGGCGTTCGTCGAACCACGTCACCGCATTGTTGACGACGATATCCACCGGACCGAGCCTGCTTTCGACGAGACGCCGCATCGCTTCGACGTCTGCGAGCTCGGCAACGTCGCCGGAGACCGTGCATACGCGCTGCGGATGGAGTTCATTGAGTTCGTCACACAGCTTCTCGGCGCCGGCACGGGCCGTCAGATAGTGGATCGCGACCTTGGCGCCACAGGCAGCCAGCGTTCGCGCAATCGGACGGCCGAGCTCGCCGGCCGCTCCCGTGACCAGCGCAATCCTGCCGGAGAGATCGATCTGCAGCGGTGACCGTGGCGGTCGCAACGCCGGGTCGTCCGGCAAGGGACCGAGCGTGTTGCGGCGAATTCGTCGTGCAACCGCGCTCGCAATCCGCATCTGCCAGTCCTCAAAAACATTTTTTTTCGCAGTGCGCGATTATTAAATGGCGAGGTAAAATATTTGAATTATACAATTTGACGCATAAAGCCGCAGCTTGCGCCGAACGCGGCCGATTAACCGATGATCCTCATTTTCGGAGACCGGCTGCATTCGCCGGTTGGGGGACGTTGCCTATCGACGGCCGAGCCCGAGCCAAAGAGAAGCTGTCGCCGGCAGTCTGCGTCGAAATCGAAGCAGCTGCGGGCGCTGCAAGAGGCGGCCTGAACTGCTGCCTGAGTTTCCTGAAATGCGGCTCGATCAGACGCTCGAGCGCCGCTGCATAGAGCACCGAGACCAAGAGCGCGAGCGGAAACAGCAGATAAGGCTTGCCGGCGATGCCAGGGGCGTTCTTCTCGATCGCTCGGATCACGACATTATGGATCAAATAGATCGCGTAGGAATAGGTCCCGAGCGTCATCACCCAGGTCCGATTGAGGGGGCGAAATAGCGGTGATTGCGCGAAACGGACGGCGAAGTAGAAGACGGGCATCAGGGCCAACCCCTGAAGGCTGTAGCGGAGGGTCTCGCGAAAAACCGGGTCGCGGTAGACGAGGGAGATCAGCAGCGCTGCCGCCGCACCGCCAAGCAGTGCCCATTGAGGTGCCGACATCGGGCCGGAGGGGGAGCGCTGCCCCGCCGGGTTCAGAAGCAGTGCCAGGATGCAGCCATAGGCGATCGAATCGATGCGGGTGTCGGACGCGTAGTAGGTCCGATCGGAGAAGAAGCCGGGGCTGTGCACGAGGTGAAAGCGCCACGCGAGCACGCCGAGGCAGATCAGTCCGAGCAGCGCACCGATGGCGCGGGGACGTAGTGCCGCTCCGAGCAGCAGCGTCATCAGCAAGGGATAGACGATGTAGAAGTGCTCTTCGACGGCGAGCGACCACAAGATGCCCGTGCCGTCAGGGACTGTGTTGCCCGGATCGAAGAACAGGCCGTAGTAGTTCGCGAAATAGAGGATCTGTGCAGCGAGCCCCTTGGCGGTGATGCCGCCGTCGAGTGCGCCCGCCGCCGTGAGCGCATAGGCGATGGCCAGAGACAGCAGCAAGGGCGGCATCAGCCGGAATGCGCGACGCGCGTAGAAGCGGGGAATGTCGAGCGCCCCATGGCGTTCGTGCTCGGCGAGCATGAGCGTTGTGATCAGGAAGCCGCTGAGGAAGAAGAAGATGGTGACGCCGAAGCCGCCGGGGATGATCGCCTGGAGCCCGGAATGGCCGAGGACGACGATCAGGACCGAGACCGCGCGGATGCCGTCGAGCGACGGAAGCAGCGCAGACGTGCCGATCTGCGCGTTCGCCAGTGTGGCGCCGAGGGCGCTGCTGCCGGCCGTTGCGCTCGCCGCTGCCGTGGGCGCCTCGTGAAGGCCGTTGATCTCGAGAATCTCGGTCATGATGTCCAGGACTGGCGGGAGTGCCTGCGTCGCCACGCTATTGGCGGTGAATTTGCGCGAGTTGTCGGTTACCGCGGATCGGGCAGCGGATGGCTGGCTTGCCAGATCTGAGCCCGCTCCGCATTTATCCTGGCCGTGGCTGCCCGCTTCCCGAGACGCAGGCAGGCATGCTGATAGGCACGGAGAAAGCGCCGGAATTCGATGTCATCGTAGCGCGGCAGACCTTTGAGCCAGCTCCGGAGATAGCCCCACAGCATCGCCGTGCTGCCGATCAGTGCCGGATAGGCCGGCAGGTGATAGACGGCAACCGCGACCTGATAGAGCGGTGACGTCCCCATGAAGTACTGGCCGAAGCCCTTGCGCAGGCGTCCCGTCCAGATCCCCTTGTGGCTGGCGCCCTGTGGCCGCAGATGGATGAAGCGGAGCGTCTCGGTATCGAGGCTTTCGGCGATCCACCCGAGCATCCGGCAGCGATGGCAATCGATGCCGTCCCACATGACCTCGCGCACGAAGCCGCCGATCTCCCGGAAGCAGGCGACGCGGTAGAACTTGGTCATGCCGACCGACATCTCGTCGCCGCAGACCTCCGGCTCCAGCGCCCCGGTCTGCGGATGGACGAACCAGGGTTTTCCCGAGGTCGTCCCGACGCGCGGATCGCCTTCCATCCGCTGCATCAGCAACTCGAAATAGTGCGCTGGCAGATCCAGATCCATGTCGAGCTTGCAGAGATAATCGAAGCCCTCGAGCCGCACGGTCTCGAGGCCGGCATAGAAGGCTTCGATCACGCCCGGCCCGACCTTGCGCCCGCCGCGATCGGCGCGTCGGAGCACGCGCAGATAGGGCAGCTGCTTCGCATAGTCGTCGAGAATGGCCGGCGTCTCGTCACTCGATCCATCGTCCACCACGATCCACAGGGCCGGCGGCACCGACTGGGCCGCCACGCTGTCGAGGGTCCGACGGAGATATTGAGCCTCGTCCCGGCATGGTGAGATGAGCAGGTAGCGGCGCGAGGGCGTCACGGGGCAAATCCCTTGTTCGGAAGCGGAAGGATCGGCGCCGAGCTTGTTCGATGCGCCGTTTCGATAGCCAGCTTTCAATAAATTAAATCGTGATTTAATATTATGATGCGATGCGTGTCAAAATCATGATTTGGTTTATAGCCACAGTCCAGGCGTCCGGCTCGATCCGCCGCGACGTCGGCGCAGCAGCGCTCGTGTTGTTGATGCTGCTCGGTCCTCGACATGGCGCTGACGCTGCCGAGGGCTCCGCATCGCCCGGGCCAATGCTTGCCGGAGATCTTCTGCCCGCCGACCGTGCCGCCGCATGGAATCCGGGCCTGATGTCCGCCGGAGGCATTCCGGGCCGCACCGTCATCCATCGGAGACTCGTTCCAAGCGGGGCCGACGACAGCGCTGCGATTCAAGCGGCCTTGAATGCCGCGCCCCCTGGCCAGGTGGTCGCGCTCAGCCCGGGCACCTTCATCGTCAACGAGCCGCTTCTCATCCATCGCCCCGTCACCCTGCGCGGCGCAGGCGCCGGCGCGACGCGGTTGGTGAAGACGAATGGCGCCCGCGGCAGGACATCCATGGTCATCCCCGGCACCAGGGGAATTCTCATGCCGATCGATCCGAGTTCATATTCTTATGATCCCAAGCCGGTCATCATTGTTGGGCCCTCGCGCTGGAACAACGGTCCGGACAGCTCCGCGTCGCAGGATCTACTGGCCGATGGCGCGCAGGGCGCGACGTCCGTCACCGTCGCAACGACGGTCCATTTGAAGGCAGGCGATTTCGTGCTGCTCGACGAAGCCTCGGGCGCATCTTGGCAGCCGACGCCCGCGGGATTTTCTGGGTCCGCGCGGGTCTGGCAAGGTGATCGGGTCGCCTGGAACATGCACAATCCCGTTCAGCCCGGAGATGACAATGCAGGTGCTGATGCTGGCGGGCCGTACGATCAGACGCCTGGCATGCTGCCGAAATCGATGTCGTGGTTCGCCCGGACCGACAGGGCAACGGCCGAGATCAAGGAGATCGCTTCCGTCTCCGAGACAGGCGTGACATTCACCTCGCCATTGTCAATCAGCTATCGACGGGATCATGGGGCACAGCTCACGCCCTACAGCACGGATCCGAACAGCGGGGGTCACGCTCCCAACCATCGCGACATTCACGTCAGCCACGCAGGCGTGGAGGAGTTGAGCATCATCGGTGGCGCAGACGGCGCTCTGAGGTTCGAGGCTGCTGCCTATTCCTGGGCCAGGGCCATCGAAGTGACCCAGTGGCTCGGCGAGGGCGTCGCGATCAACAATTCCTTTCGGGTCGAGCTCCGCGACTCCTATATCCACGCGGGTTCTTGGCCGCAGCCGGGCGGCGCCGGCTACGCGCTCAGCCTGGCCGCGGGCTCGTCGGAGGTGCTGATCGAGAACAATATTCTCGTGGATGTCTGCAAGAACATGGTGTTCCGATCGTCCGGCGCAGGCAGCGTCGTCGGCTACAACTATGCCGACGATTCCTTCGACTTCGACAATCCCGGCTGGGTCGAGGTCGGCATCAATGCATCCCACATGGCGGGCTCCCACCATGTTCTGTTCGAAGGCAATCTGTCCCACAACGCCGATAGCGACTACACGCATGGTAACGCGATCTATCTGACGTTTTTCCGCAATCATTTGACCGGACAGCGGCAGCGCTTCGTCGATCGTTCGGGCCTCCGCGCGGTCGGTCTGGCGTATGGCTCGTGGTGGAACTCGTTCGTTGGCAACGTCCTCGGCCGCCCCGGCCGGATGGATGGATGGATCTACGAAGATCCATCCATGCGCGCGCGAGCGGCGATGTGGGGGCAGGGCGGTGCGGGCAGCATCTGGATGCTGGGTTATGATCCCGAGCGATGGACGATGGCGCCGGATCCGAAGACACTGGCGACCACCATCCGCGGCGGCAATTTCGACTATCTGACCAATCGGGTGGCGTGGGCGGACGAACTCCCGCAGCGGCCGCTGCCCGCATCGCTCTATCTGAGCGCCAAGCCCGGCTTCTTCGGCGACAATCCCTGGCCATGGGTCGATCCGATCGGCGAAAGCAAGCTGCACAGGCTGCCGGCCAAGGAGAGGTACGATGCTGGCATGCCGTTCGCGCAAGCGCCGGGCGTTACGCGGTAGCATCGGAGCCGTGGCTTTTGTCAGAAGCGCACGCCGAGCCGCGGGCGCCAAGCGGGGCGTGAGCGGCTGAAACGCGGCGGGGCTTGTCCGGCGGGCTGCAATGCCGGTGTGGTCATCCGCGACGCTCGCCAGCATCGCGCTGCGTCGACGATGACCAGCACGAAGACGACCCAGGTGACGTCGAACGCGCGCAGCCACAGCGTTTCCAGGAAGTTGTAGAGCATGACGAACAAGGCAACGGACAGCAGGATCCAAGAACGCTTGTAGTCGCGCTCCATCACGCGACCGATCACGTGAACCGAGATCGCAAGAAACACCATGAGAAATCCGAATCCGACATAGCCGAGCTCCAGGATCGCGTCATAGTAGCCGTTGTGAGAGTTCGGCATGCCTTTCACCCACCCAGGCGCCTCGGTCACGCTCGGCGCGTCCGCGCCGACCAGCCAGAAGCTCTGATAGCCCCATCCGAGAAGCGGCCGTTGGGCGATCTGCGTTTCGGAGAACGCCCAGATCGTCGTACGGCCCGTGAAGCTTGAATCACCGGTCAGCAGGTAGGCGATACGGCCCGTCGTGAACCCCGCGAGCTCGCCGAAGATCAGGTAGCCGGCGATCATCACGGCAAGGATCAAAACGGGCGGAAGACGCAGCGCTCGTGCGATCGAGAGCGTCAGAATGGCCAGGATCGGGGCGAGCAGTGCGAGACCGAGCGCGGTCTTGGAACTGGACAGGACAATCAAGACGACCGCCGCGACCGCCACGACGATCCCGACCGCGCGACGGGGGCCCGGGTAGAGCAATTCGTGAACAGACAGCAGGAAGGCGATCGCCGCGAACTCGCCCAGCAGGTTCTTGCCCGAGAAATAGCCCTGGTAGCCGATATCGACCAGGGCGTTGCCGTACTGCGCGTAAGTCGCATAGCCGCCCGGGATCATCAGGATGTTGAGTATGACGCCGGCGGCGAAGCAGAGGAATACGCCCCGCATGATGTTGGCGTTCGGCGGCGACAGCAAGGCCGGCAGGATGATTGCCGTCAGCACCATGGCTTCCTGCACGAACCGCACGAAGGCGAACTCCGGCTTGAATGCCCAGGCGATGCTGGCCCCGGCGAGACCGAAATAGGCGCAGAGAGCCATGATGTTCGGCGGAAGAACGAGGCGGTCGCCGCGGGTGAGGCGCTGGGCTGCGGTGACGACAGCAACAGCTGCGAGGGCAGGCCAGAAAACCCTGTTCTCGGTCCTGCTCTCGAGCAGGCCCTGGAGCCCGGGCGATGGCGGGAAGCTGAAATAGATCAGCGGCTGAATGAGCGAGGAATAGGCGAAAGCCAGGACCGGGAGCAGCGCGCAAACATCAAACCGATCTGCCGAAACCGGCGGCGCGGGGGCGGTTCGTCTTGGGGCTGCGCTTCGGGGCATTCGCGCTCTCGGAGTGAAATGCTGTCCGACGACCGCTCATGGCGGCGGTGACGAGCACGATCGGGGATAGATGTTAAATCACGTCATGCGGTTTGGTGTATTAAATAATATTATTTAATTCCCAAAAATAAGCCACATTAAATTCGTTGTCTTCCCTGAATTAAATGTTGATTTGGGCGCCCTCGCTTCGGCGATGTGGGACTGGCGAACGGCGGCGCCTGGAACGGCTGGCGGCAAGGAAGACCGGTCGATGTTGACTACCCAGGACGTGCAGATTTCCGTCCGCTCTCAGGCTCGCCCAGGCCGCACGGCGGTAGACCGGAGGCCCGACACCGGTGCGGAGGTCATCGAGCCGCCCGCTCCGGACGACCTGTCCCGTGACGTCTATTGCATGCTCGGCGTACCGATCGACGCGATTGCGATGCGCGGTGTGCTGCAACGCATACACGATGCCGTTCGCCGCCAGACCCGCCTGCTGATTTCGACACCCAATCTCAATTTCCTCGTTGCCAGCCAATCGAACAAGAGCTTCAGGGACTCGCTGATCCTGAGCGACCTCTGCACTGTCGACGGAATGCCCGTTGTCTGGATCGCGCGGCTTCTCGGAATCCCGATCAGAAGCCGCACGGCCGGGGCCGACATCTTCGATGCGCTGAAGGCCGAGGAGAGGTCCGCAAATGCCTTGAAGCTGTTCCTTTTTGGCGGACCGGAGGGCGCGGCGGAGAAAGCCGCCCAGAGCCTGAACAGCCGGCGCCATGGGGTGCAATGCGTCGGTTGGTCGAATCCGGGCTACATGTCGGCCGAGGAACTGAGCCGGGATCACATCATCGCCGAGATCAACGCCAGCGGCGCGGACTTTCTGATCGCCTCCCTGAGCAGCGTCAAAGGCCAGTCGTGGCTGCAGCGCAATCATCAGCGCCTCGCAATCCCTGTACGGGCCCATCTCGGCGCCGCGCTCAACTTCCAGGCGGGGACAGTCAGGCGCGCGCCGCCGATCCTGCGCAGATGGGGATTGGAGTGGGCGTGGCGCATCAAGGAGGAGCCCTATCTCTGGCGGCGTTACTGGAGCGACGGATCCGCGATGCTGCGGCTGCTGCTCACCCATGTTCTTCCTTTTGTGTTCTGGTCCTGGTGGTTGCGCCAGACGCATGAGCGGGGCGAGGCCCTGACCATTACGCAGGACCATGGTGCTCGTACCGTGACCCTCAGCCTATCTGGCCCTGCGGATGCACGACACGTCGACAGGGCCATTCCGGTCTTCCGGGCCGCCGCGGCGTCGCGGAAGCCGGTCATCTTGGATTTTTCCAATGTCTGTGCCGTGGATGCGCGCTTTCTCGGTTTGCTGCTGATGCTCGGGAAGCGACTGCGGGCCGAGGGCCGCGATGCCAGCTTCGTGGGAGTCTCACCACCGCTGGCGAGGCTTTTTCGGCTGGGCGGCCTCGATCGTCCGTAGTCCCGGCGCGGGATCTCCTCGGCTGTTTGCAGTCCCGGCGGGCGATGGTGACATTTCGGTGGCGGGGTGTTGCCCTCCTGCGCTTGCTCGAAGCCTCCGAAGCGGCTTAGGTCATCGCTAACCAATGGCCGCTAGCCTTCCGACGTCCGAGGAGGCACGAAAACTGATGTGGGTGATTGCGCTTCATTTCGGAGCCGGAGCCGTTGCCGGCGCGATGTTCAACATTCGCACCTTGCTCGTGCTCGTCGCCGTCGTCGTGCTGGAGTGCCTCGCCGCGGGGCTCGCGAACGGATTGACGGCTGCGCTGTATTCCGTCGGCGGTCTTGTTGCGGTCCAGGCAGGCTATCTGGCAGGCATCATGGTCCGCGGCGTTCTGGAGCGGGCGGGCCTCGCGCAGTCTTCCGTGCGGCCCGAACACCAGCGCTGAACCTCCGAGATCGAAATTCTCGTCCCTGCGGCCCATCTACTCAGCCATCACGGTCCCGTAGCGGGTGTAGTATTTCTGGTTGTAGTAGTCGCCGAAGTGATGCGCGTAGCGTTTCAGTGCCTTCATGTCGGTCTTGTTGAGCACCACGCCGAACAGCGCGTCATAGACGTTGGGGGCCGTGTTCAGTGCATGCTCGACGACCTCCGCCGGTGTCCGTCCCCATTCCACCACCAGCACGAAACTGTCCAGCAGCGCTGAGACGGCGCGCGCGTCGACCACGGGCGCGAGCGGCGGCAGGTCCACGATGACGTAGTCATAAGAACTGCGGAGCTGCTCGAACAGGCCTCGCATCTGCTCATTGCCGAGACTGTCGCTGGTGTCGCGATGCGCGGCGCCTTTCCCCGGGAGAAAGTCCAGCCGGCTCACCGGATCGGTCCAGATCGCGTCGGCAAGCTGCCGGTCTCCCGCGATGATGTCGGCGATGCCGATCCCGGCCGTGGGAGCGAGCATGCCGGACAGAGACGGATTCCGCAGATCGCAATCGACCACGATCACGCGCTTGCCGGAATTCGCGATCAACTGGGCGAGCGAGGCTGCGATGATCGATTTTCCCTCATCGGGAAGCGCGGAGGTCAAACCGAAGATCTTCCGCGACGACCGGCTCGGATCCTGATCGATGGCCACCTTCAGCGTGCGGATCGACTCCGCAAACCGCGAGGAGGGCATGGCGGATGCCGCCCAGCACGTCCCGATGCCTCTCGAGATCTGGCGCTGGCCGCAATCGTCGTCCGGCTTGGCGACACGGCTGAGCGCCGCTTCCCGTGTCACCCGGTCCACGTCCGCCTGTTTCAGCAGCGGCACGACCGAGAGGCAGGGAAGCCGCAGGCGATCCTCGATCTGCGCGGTCGTGCGGAAGCTGCGGTCCCCGACATCCGCAAGAAGTCCCAGGCCGCCGCCGAGCGCCAGACCGCCAAACAGCCCGACCGCCAGCAGCACCATCGACTTTGGCTTGATCTTCTTTTTCGGAGGCGTGGCTGCGGAAATCACGCGCGCCTTCGCGATCGGGAACGAGCCCTGCTGGACGGTGCCCATATAACGCTGCAGGAACGCGTCGTAGAGGGTGCGATAGCCCCTGGCGCTGGTCTCCAACTCACGGATGCTGACCTCGGCCGCGCGCGTGTCCTGCGACCGGACGACGGCCTGTGCGAGTTGCTTTTCGACCTCCTGCTGTTGTTGCTTGGCCTCCTGGTAGTCGTGCTTGGCGACGTCGGCAAGCCGCCGGACCTCGTCGAGGATCGCCTGGCGGATGCTCTTCATCGTCGCGCGGATATTGACGACCGCCACGTGATCGCTGCCGTATTTGGCGGAATATTCGTACTCGCGCTTGGCATGATCCAGATATTGCTGGCGCAGGCTGTTGATGATCTGTGTGCTGTTCGAATTGCTCAAGGACAGGCCGTCGGGCGGATTGAGGTTCCCGCTGAGCTCCGCGGGAGAAAAGTCCGAGACGGCGGCGATGCGGTCCAGCGAAGTCTCCGCATTGTTCGCGGCAAGCATTTCGTCGAAGCGGTTCAAGCGGGTCATCAACGAGGCCGTATGCGTCCGCGCGGCCACGAGCCGGTTGGTGAGCTCGGTGACCTGCTGCTGGTCCATGAACTTGCCGTCGGCCGAAACGATGTTGTAGCGGCCCTTCAATTCATTGACGGCGCGCTCGGCCTCGGTGGCGTCGTTGCCGAGGTCCTGAAGGCGGTCGTGGAGCCAGGCGGTGATCGTGCGGTGTTCGGTCGCCTCGGTCTTTGTCTGCTGATCGAAATATTCCTTGACGATGGCATTGGCGATCATCGCAGCCCGTTTCGGGTCGCTGGCGCTGAAATCGACTTCGACGACGGCGCTGGTGCCGATCCTGAAGGCGTTCATGCGCCGCTGAAACTCGTCGACCAGATCGTCCATGGTCGGCGGCTCGGATGCCGAACCCAGGAGCCGCCGGACGGCGCCCGCAGCCTCATGCAAACGACTGGCCTTGCCGTTGAAGTCCGGATCGTTGCCGAGGTCGAGCCTGTTGATCACGACGGTCGCGATCGACTTGGATTTCAGGATCTCGATCTGGGATTCCATGTCGAGCGGGGGCTCGTCCTGCAGCGGAATCTGCGGCTGTGGCTGCACGACCACGGGTTTCGAACCCGCAAGCATGATCTTGACGTCCGCCGTGTAGGTCGGGGGCAGGGTCTTGAGAACGATCACGCTGGCGAGCAGCGACAGCGCGGTGGTGATCGCGATCACCAGGGAGTGCCGGCGCAGGAAGCCCACCGCGAGGTCGAAAGGCCCCGGCCCGTTGCGTTCCCAGCCGTGGTCCTGCTGCGGGGGATAGGCAACCGTGCTCGCGTTCGGATTGTGCAGCATGTGTCGGGAGCTTCATCAGTTGCGCCTCGGACGTCGAAGCCGCCCGATGCCTGCGAAAACATGGATTGGTCGTCTGAGCCGCAAAATCGTTCGTCACGGGTGCGTGATTTAATTTATATTAAATCTAATTAAACCCATCAAGTGGGCGCTGGAATTAAATGTGCTTCATGGCGGAAGCGTGTGCGGTGGCTGACGGGCCATTGTCCGAGGCACGCCGGCGGGCGCGACGCAGGGCCTGCGCCGGCGCCGGGTAACAGTGTGTAACAGCGGCCGCCGGGGCATTGCCAAGGGGTGGGGTTTTTGGGCATCAGTCCTGGTCATGAGCATGCCCGCAGCCACGCTTCTGATGGTGGAGGACGATCCGGAGATCAGCCGGCTCGTCGGTGAATTCATGCGCCGCGAAGGCTTCGAGATCGAGATCGCGGATACCGCGGCCGCGATGGACGCGGTGCTGCGGCGGAAACGGCCCGATCTGATCATCCTCGACCTGATGCTGCCGGGAGAGGACGGGCTGTCGGTCTGCCGCCGGCTGCGGCAGAGCGACGACATCCCGATCCTGATCCTGTCGGCGAAGAGCGACGAGATCGATCGCGTCGTCGGGCTGGAGCTCGGTGCCGATGACTACATGGTCAAGCCTTTCGGTCCCCGGGAGCTGTTGGCGCGCGTCCGCGCGCTGCTGCGGCGGTCGCAGGCGAGCCCGCCGCGCGAGGCGAGCCGCCGCTTCGGCTTCGATCGCTTCGTCATCGACGTCGACGCCCGGAGCATCGAGATCGCGGACGCCGAGGCTGCGCCGATCCAGCTGACCTCGGCGGAGTTCGACCTGCTCGCCTGTTTCGTGCAGCGGCCCCGCCGGGTGCTGAGCCGCGACCAGATCCTGGACTGGACGCGGGGGCGCTCCGCCGAACCGTTCGATCGCACCGTGGACATGCTGATCTCGCGCCTGCGCCGCAAGCTCGAGGCGGCGAGTCCCGGATCGAACCTGATCACCACGGTGCGCAACGGCGGATATCTGTTCACGGCGATGGTGCGGACGGTGTCGTGATGATGCGGCTGACGCTCGCGATGCGCATCGGCCTCATCGTCCTCATCAGCCTCGTGGCGATCTGGATCGTCACCTTGGCGCGATTCTACCGCGCCCGCACCGCCGAGATCGAAGGCGCGACGCCGCCACCCGCGCGGCTCGCCGCGGTCGCCGAGCTCATGGAGCGGACACCCCGGGCGGCGCGGGGGCAGGTCGTGGACGCAATATCCTCGGACCGTTTCGATGTTCGGCTGGTCGATGCCGGAGCGGCGGCCACGCTGCCGCGAACCGAGCAGGCGTCGCTCAGGCAGGGGCTGCGTGAGGCCTATGCCGATGCGCTGGGGGCTCGCCATCTGGCGATTGCCTCGGTGACCGAGTCCGACGGGCCGTGGTTTCCGCGGTTGTCGCGCGCGCCGCAGAATGCGCTGCAATTCCGCATCGGCCTGAACAATGGCGACGTGCTCGTGGTGGAGTCGCGCGCGCCGCTGATGCTGACGCAGCGGGGACTGCCGGTCGGTCTCGGTGCCGGCCTGTTCGGGACGCTGGTCGCGCTGTTTGCGCTTGTGATCATGCAGCGTGAAACGCGCCCGCTGGCACGCCTCGCCGCAGCGGTGGACCGCGTCGATCTGGCCGGGGCCCCGGTGCCGCTGCCCGATGTCCGTCGCAATGCGCCCGAGGTCCGCGCGGTGGTCACCGCGTTCGGCCGTCTGCAGGACCGGTTGGCGTCGCTGATGCAGGCGCGGATGGTGCTGGTCGGCGGCATCGCCCATGATGTCCGCACCTTTGCCACGCGGCTGCGGCTGCGCGTCGACCAGATTCCCGACGAGGCCGAGCGGCAGCGCGCCGAGGCCGACATTTCCGACATGATCCGTCTGCTCGACGACGCGCTGCTGGCCACGCGCGCCGGCGCCGGCGAGCTGCCGCAGGAGCTGATCGCCTTCGACGAGCTGGTGCGGGCCGAAGTCGACGACCGCCGCGCGCATCGATCGAACGTGCGCTTCGCGCCGGCCGATGATCGCCGTGAGCTGCTGATGCTCGGCGACCGCATCGCGTTGCGCCGGATCATCGCCAACATCATCGACAACGCGATCAAATACGGCCATGCGGCGGATGTCTCGCTGCGCAGCGATGCCGAGCATCTCGTGCTCACGGTCGACGACGACGGGCCAGGCATTCCGGTCGCGCAGCGCAAGGCGATGCTGGAGCCGTTCACACGGCTGGACAGCTCGCGCAATCGCGCGACCGGAGGAGCAGGGCTGGGGCTGGCGGTGGTCCGTACGCTGGTCGAGGCGCATCGCGGCAGCATCGAGATCACCGACGCACCGCGCGGCGCCCGCATCGTCGTGCGGCTGCCGCTGTTCGTGGATGGAACGAGCCGGCATTCGAATCTTGCATGATCGTTCGTCCGTCAAAAGGCGCATGGCCGCGTGATCCCGCGGCGGACGCTCCGTCCGGGGTGATGCAGCGTGAAGCCCTCGGAGATCGTGAGGGCGCAGGGAAGGCCGGACCTCGACTGAGGCCCGTGGCCCGCCTGCGAACAAGAATGCAGGCGGCAGGTACCACAGGTCAGCCGGAAACCCGGCCCTCCCTGCGCGATGGCTTAACGGCTGCTTCGCGTTCTCCCTGGTGCGCCGGGCTTTCTGGCCACCATCCCCATGCGAAGCCAGGCTTCGTCATGAGTTGATATCAGCATCGGGATATCAGGACCGCGCGACTTGACCGTGCATGGAAGATCGTTCGTCGGCGCGAGTACGACCCGCGCTGCAATCCACCATGCCCATCGCTCCCCGCCTCACATATCGTGACGACCGCGCGTACGTCCCTCAGCTCGAGACGGGATGCCATAATCAAACATGTTTTCCGGAAAAGCGAAAGAGGAATCTTTTCGCCGCAGGGACTGGACAGGCCAAATCAGCTTGATCGCGCAGAAAGATTTCGTCTCCGCGCGCATGACTCCGCGGCTCGCACCGTGTCCGCATCGGATGATTCGTCGGGTGTCGAGATTCGATGCGGCGGACTGCGGCAGGCGCGCGGACCGCCGCGCTGGCCGATCGCGGATGATCGAAATTCTCGTTGCCGTTCCGATGCTTGCGGTGGATCTGCGCGCCACTTTAAAGAAATTCCAGCACACTTAGAGCAATTCAGTTTGCTGCAGCCCTTCTCTTGCCGGACGGTCGGTTCATGTGACGGCAACGTCCAATGAAGCAGGGTGGTGCGAGCGCAATGCGTCTGTGGGTTCAGGTTCATACGTGGACGTCGCTGGTCAGCATGGTCTTTCTGCTGATGTTGTGCCTCACCGGACTGCCGCTGATCTTCCATGACGAAATCGAGCATCTGTTCGAGGACGAGATCGCCGCGCCGGCGATGCCGGCGGACACGCCGCGTCTGCCGCTCGATCGTCTGATCGCGGCGGCCAAGCAGCAGCTTCCGGAGCAGCATGCGCTGTTCGTGAGCGTGAAGCAGAACGAGCCGCTGATCGTGGTGGCGATGTCGCCGACCGCCATCCCCGTGCCCGGCCAGTTTCATCGCCTCACGGTGGATGCGCGCACGGCCGCAGTCCTCGGCGAGGAGGTGCCGCATCAGGACGTGATGGACGTGATCCTGCGCATTCACCGGGACATGTTCACCGGCCTGCCCGGAGAATTGTTTCTCGGTCTGATGGGGCTCGTCTTCGCCGCCTCCATCGTGTCCGGCGTCGTCGTCTACTGGCCGTTCATGCGGCGACTGCAGTTCGGCACCGTGCGCGACCGCTCGGCGCGGCTGAAATGGCTCGACCTGCACAATCTCCTGGGCATCGTCACGGTGAGCTGGGCGCTTGCGGTCGGCTTGACCGGCACCATCAATACGCTCGCGGTGCCGCTGTTCGATCTCTGGCGCGCCCAGACCATGCCGGCGCTGCTCGCGCCCTATCAGGGCAAGCCGCTGGCCGAGGCCAAGTCGATCGAGGCCGCTGTCAACGCCGTCCGCACCGCCTTTCCGGACCGGCTGGTGACATCCATCACCATGCCGACCACGACGCGTTTCGGCAGCCCGCAACACCTGATGGTCTGGACCAAGGGGCGGACGCCGTTCACGGCGCGCATGTTCAAGCCCGTGCTGGTGGACGCGGAGGACAGCAGCAAGATGGTGGCGCCGGAACTGGCCTGGTATCTCACCGCCCTGCAGGTGTCGCGGCCGCTGCATTTCGGTGACTATGGCGGGCTGCCGTTGAAGATCATCTGGGCCGTGCTGGACGTCATCACCATCATCGTGCTGTGCAGCGGTCTGTATCTGTGGGTGGCGAAGCGGCGGAGCAGCCGGCGCAAGGTGGCAGGCGTGGTTGCGGCGGCCTCGCCGGTGACGGTGTCGCCATGAGTTCATCCGCAGCATCGTCGCCGCCCTCGGCCCGCGTCGCGCAGCTCTCCGCCTGGCAGGTGTTTCGTGCGCCGCTGATGATCGGCCTCGTCGCCACCGCCGGGCTGGCCTTCGGCCTGTTCGGCGACGGCCTCTGGGATGGCCTGTGCTGGCTCGGGCTGTCGGTGCCGATCCTGCTGTCGCTGATCTATGGCACGCCTTGGAGCCGCGCGGCGAAGACCGCGCCGGATGACGTGCAGGGCGACAGGCGCGATCAGTCGCGCTGAGCGCGATCGCGTTTCCCTTGCGTGGGCTTCCTTCGCAAGGTTGATCTCAGCAGCTGTGCCCTGTGACGGGACTGCTGCCGCGCTGTTGCGCGGCTGACCGTGACGCACGGTCGCCTTTCGATCAATCACCCATCTATCATTCGCACATCGCGGCATGCCGTACGACGTGGATGGCCGGGACGAGCCCGGCCATGACGGCGCGGATACAGACGAGCGCAACATCTCCAGCGTCGAATGCGCTGGAGCTGCCTGGAACAGGCCGCGTCGTCGATCCCCGCGCGCGTGTCCCTGCGCGCGAACTCATCCGTTGAAGCCCGTCACTTCACGCCGCTCTGCGGCATCGATGGCCAAGATGCGGCGCAATTGAAAGCAAACGTTGATTTAAAGGTGACGTTGTGATTAGTTGTCAATGAAGGGTTGATCGACGCCCGCGCGATGAATTCGAGATCATCGCCCCCCACCGTCATGCTATTTGTCGCGATCGCCGCGGAAATCTCCACGCGATCCACACGACATGCGCTTCTTTGGAAGGCTTCAAAGAACGCGCGCGAAGAAAATCCAGCCGCAAACACAATTAGTTAGAATCGCGCGCGCGGCAAATCTGTCGCTCGTTAGACGAGTTCTACGTCACGCGACGCCATCCTCGAATACCTGTGTGTTAGGAGCACCGACGGACCAAGCAGGAACTTGGAATGATCGGGGTGTCAGGATGGTTTGTCGTATTCGGGTGAGAGACGTTAGGTTGACGAAATCTTTGGGACTCGTGAGCTCGCTGGCGCTCACCTTGAATATTGGCGGCATTTCGCAAGCCCTGGCTCAGACGCAGCTTCCCGATGTCACCGTCGATGCACCGAAGCCGAGGGCGCGGCAGGTCGCGCCGAGGCCGCAGGCAACCCCGACGCGCACCGCCCAGCAGCGCCGCGTCGCCCCGCGCAACCTTCCGCCGACGGCGCCGGTCGCCTATGTGACGCCTTCCACGGGCACGATCGGTGCGCCGCCGTCGCCCTATGCCGGCGGCCAGGTCGCCAGTGGGGGCGGGCTCGGCCTGCTCGGCAATCGCGGTGTGATGAACACGCCGTTCAACCAGACCAGCTTCACGGCGAAAACGATCCAGGATCAGCAGGCCCGGACGATCCGCGACGTGCTGATCAACGATCCGTCGGTGCGCACGATCCAGGCGGCCGGCGGCGGCGCGGACAGTCTCTACATCCGCGGTTTCTATTACGACAGCGGCGACTATGCGCTGAACGGCCTTGCCGGCATCGCGCCGTACTATTCGACCGGGGCCAATTTCATCGAGCGCGTGGAGCTATTGAAAGGCCCGGCTGCACTGCTCAACGGCATGACCGTCGGCGGCACCGGCGCGTCGAGTGGCGGCGCGGTCGGCGGTAGCGTCAACCTGATCACCAAGCACGCGCTCGACACCGACATCACGCAGTTGACGGCGACTTATGCTTCGAAGACGCAATTCGGCGAGCAGGTCGACATCAGCCGCCGCTACGGCGAGCACAAGGAATGGGGCGTGCGGCTGAGCAGCAAATACTCCAATGGCAACACGCCGTGGGACCGGCAGACTGACGAGTTCGGCAACGCCCATCTCGCCGTGGACTATCATGGCGAGAACGTGCGGCTCGACGCTGATATCGGCTATCAGGCGGACAATCTGAACCCGCCGCTGCGGTTCTTCACGATCGGGGCCACCACGACCAGCATTCCCAATCCGCCGGCATCGGGCACCAATTTCCAGATGCCGTGGGCCTATTATGCGCCGACGGACTTCTTCTCGACCGTGAAGGGCGAGGTCGATCTCGGCGAGCACGTGACGGCGTATGCGGGATTCGGCTATCACGACAGCAACATCAACTACCGTTACATTTCGCCGACGATCGCGAACAATGGAAGTCTGAGCGGAACGGCATTGACGGGAAGCGAAACCTACAAGACCTACGCCGGAGAGGCCGGACTGCGGATCACTGCGGACACTGGTCCAGTCAACCATGCCATCAATGTCGGCTACTCCGTCACCGATCGGACATATACCCAGCGCGTGGTGACCGGCACTCCGGATTTCAAGAAGACGCCGTGGAGCCTCTATTCCGATCCGACCAACATCCCGCTGCCCGCATTCTCTTCCACTCTGGCCGCCAATCAGGTCGTCGGCGCCAATCTGTGGAGCATCGGTGTCTCGGACACCATGTCCATCCTCGACAAGAGGATCCAATTGACGGTCGGTGCGCGTCGGCAGACCGCCGGGACCGAGATTGCCAATTTCCTCCCGACCGGGGTCAGTCGCCCGTTCCAGGATACGTCCGTCTGGACGCCGGCCTATGCGCTGGTGATCAAACCAGTCGAGCAGGTCGCGCTCTATGCGAATTATATCGAGGGCCTGCAGACGCCGGCGGTCGTAACCGGCGCCACTTTCAACAATATCGGCACGGTGTTTCCTCCGGGGCAGACCAAGCAGGTCGAGACCGGCATCAAGGTCGACTTCGGCCGAATCACCACGACGCTCAGCGCGTTCGATATTTCGAGGCCCAGCATCATCAGCGTCGCAGTCCCTGGCCAGGCGAAGCCTGACCAGGTCCTCAACGGCCTGCAGCGAAACACTGGCGCGGAGTTCAACGTGTTCGGCGAGGTCACGCCGGCATTCCGGCTGCTCGGCGGCGTAGCCTATACGCACGGTGTGCAGGAAAAAACTCAGGGCGGCGCCACTGATGGCCTGCGCGCTGTTGGTGTTCCTGAGCTGACTGCGAATATTGGAGCCGAATGGGACACGCCGTTCGTGCGGGATCTGACCCTGACGGGACGTGTGGTCTACACGGCGACACAATATGTCGACGCGAAGAACACGATGTCCTTGCCGGATTGGACGCGCGTCGACATCGGCGCCCGCTACACCTTCACTTCGCCCTGGAACGGCAAGCCGATCGTGCTGCGGGCGGCCGTCGAGAACGTCTTCGACAAGGCCTATTGGGCGTCCGCCTATAGCGGCGTGATCACGCTCGGTGCGCCGCGCACCTATCTGGTGTCGACGACGTTCAATTTCTGACGCCAAGGCGTGACGCAAAGAGTGAGGCCGTCGCTCAGATGATGTGCGACGGCCTCGTTAGTTAGGTCATTCATTTCGTTGAATTTGCATCAACTGTGGCGATCATCTGGTTTGTTTGTAGCTCGTCTGCCGTCGCGATCGAGCATTGTGATCGTTTTCCGGAGATACATCCTGATGTTGAACCGTCACGCGAGCGTCACCTTGGAGAGATTAAAAACTTGGATCGGCGGTATCACTTTGACTGTCATTCGCAACTACATTACTCGTAGTTCATCGCCGTCGCTGAATAAGTAGGAGTAGTCGGACATGATGGTCTTCGACCGGGATGACGTCACTTTCACCGTCGTCGTGAATCACGAAGAGCAATACTCGATCTGGCCAACCTTCAAGGAGATCCCGAACGGTTGGACCGCAGTCGGGGTGACAGGCAGCAAGAAGGAATGTCTCGATCACATCGAACAGGTCTGGACCGACATGCGGCCGCTGTCGCTGCGCAAATTCATGCAGGAGAACGCCTCCGTCGCCGCCGAATCCTGATTCCACGGAGTTGTTGCGATGCGACTCTTCTGTTTGCCTCACGCCGGCGGCAGCGCCACGGTCTATGCACGGTGGAAGCGGTCGCTTCCGTCCTGGATCGACGTCGTCCCGCTGGAGCTGCCCGGGCGCGGCGCGCGGATGGACGAGCCATTGCACACGGATCTTTCGGCTCTGGCCGACCAGCTTGCGGCCGAACTGATCGGCGCGAAGCTCGCATCGCCTTACGTGCTGTTCGGGCACAGTCTCGGCGGCCTGATCGGCTTCGAACTCGCACACCGGCTGCTCGCGCTCGGCGCGCCGAGACCGCGGCTGCTGATCGTGTCGGGGACCGAGGCTCCGGCGATGCGCGACGACAGCCGCTGGCGCGAGCCGCTCGGTGACGATGAATTGCGCAGCGAGCTGCTGCGCCTGGACGGCACGCCGCGCGAGGTGTTCGCGAGCAGGGAGATCATGCAGGGCGCCTTGCCGGTGCTGCGCGCCGATTTCCTGATGTGCGGGACCTACGTCTACCAGCGGCGGCATCAGCTGCCATGTCCGATCCACGTGTTCGGTGGCGATCGCGACGAGACGCGCCCGGATGCTCTCGCCGGCTGGCGCGCCGAGACGGAAGCGTCCTTCGCGATGGACATGCTGCCGGGAGGTCATTTCTTCCTGCACGACGAGCCGGCCGATGTCCTGAAGCGCCTCGCCGCGCTGCTGGCGCGCCAGGCCCAGCCGCAGCTCGCGGGCGCCTGAGCCGTCCGCTTCGACCACCTCGACCGGCCCACCGGCCGGTCGACCAGACTTCGATGCCGAGATGACGAAGACGGGGAGAGATCATGTTCGCAAGACAACTTAAGATAGATGAGAATGAGCTTCCCTTCGTTCTGCGCGCGAGCCGCAAGCAGGAGCCGCTGATCGAGGCCATCGCGGATGTCCGCGACATGATCGAACGCCAGCTCACCTCGTCAGGCGGCATTCTGTTTCGCGACTTCCAGCTCGACGGCGCCGAGGGTTTCCGGCGTTTCGCCGCGAGCTTCGGGCATCCTTTGCTGTCCTATGAGTTCGGGTCGACGCCGCGCTCGCAGGTCAGTTCCGGCGTCTATACGTCGACGGAGTACCCGCCGCACCAGCACATTCCGCTGCACAACGAGCAGGCCTATACGCGCGACTGGCCGATGAAGATCTGGTTCTATTGCGAGCGCGCGGCCGAGCAGGGCGGCGAGACGCCGATTGCCGACAGCCGGCTGATCTACCGCGACATGCCGGCCGCGATCCGCAACCGCTTCGCCGAGCGGGGCGTGATGTATGTCCGCAACTATGGCAGCGGGCTCGATGTCGACTGGCGGCAGGTGTTCGGCACGGAGTCGAAGGCGGAGGTCGAGGCCTATTGCGCCGCGCACGACATCGTCTGCGAATGGAAGGACGGCGACGAGCTGAGGACCCGGCAGGTCTGCCAGGGAACGGCCGTGCATCCCGTCACCGGGGACATGGTCTGGTTCAACCAGGCGCATCTCTTCCATGTCTCCAGCCTCGCGCCGGAGCTGCGTGACAGCCTGATCGAGATCGTCGGTGATCCCTTGGAGCTGCCGCGCAATGCCTTCTATGGCGACGGATCGCCGATCGAGGACGACACGCTGGCGACGGTGCGTGGCGTGCTCGACCGGCACAAGATCGTCTTTCCCTGGAAGACCGGCGACGTCGTCATGCTCGACAACATGCTGACCGCGCATGCGCGCGAGCCGTTCAAGGGACCGCGCCGGGTGATCGTCGCGATGGCCCAAGCCCATCGCGTCAACTGAACCCGCGACCGTTCACCGCCGCCACCGGATCTTCTGATGATGCCGACACGAAACCTCGTCGACCGACTCCGCCAGCATGCCGTCCTGCGTGCCGATCATCCGGCGGTCCGCTACATCGAAGGCGACGAGGTCGTCGACGAGCTGAGCTTCGCCGCGCTGGACCGCCGCATCCGCGCGCTGGCTGCGCATCTGCAGGATCTCGCCGGAACAGGCGAGCGCGCGCTGATCCTGCTGCCCAACGGAGCGGACTATGCTGTTGCGTTCTATGCCTGTCTCTATGCGGGCGTGATCGCGGTGCCGGCCTATCCGCCGGAGACGGGCAAGGCGCGCTACGCCAGCCGGCTCGACGGTATCCTGCACGATTCGGCGCCGCGTCTCATCCTGACCCAGGCGCGGCTGCGCGACGGCATCACGGCGGCGTTCGGAGAGACGGGAGCTCACATCCTGGCGGTGGACGAGGTCGCGGTCGACGCCGCCGCGTCCTGGCGCGAGACCGAGCTGATGGCGGATGCGATCGCGTTTCTCCAGTACACGTCGGGCTCGACGTCGCAGCCGAAGGGTGTCTGCGTCACGCACGGAAATCTCGTCGCCAACGAGATCGCGATGGAGGCGGTGCTCGAGGGCCATGGCGACGACGTGTTCGTCAGCTGGCTGCCGCTCTATCACGACATGGGGCTGATGGGCGGGCTGCTGAATCCGCTGTTCACCGGCTACACGACGGTGCTGATGACGCCGCGCAACTTCCTCGAACAGCCGCGGCGCTGGCTCGAGGCCATTCATCGCCATGGCGGCACCTGCAGCGGCGGCCCGGACTTCGCGTTCGCGCTGTGCGCCGACAGGGTGTCGGATGAAGCCATCGCGCGGCTCGATCTCAGCCGGTGGCGGCTGGCGTTTTCCGGGTCGGAATTCGTGCGCCGCACGACGCTCGAGCGGTTTGCCGCGCGGTTCAAGCCGGCGGGTCTCGATCCGCGCGTGCTGACGCCGTGCTACGGACTGGCCGAGGCGACCTTGCTGGTGACGGCGGCCGATCGCGCGAGCGAGGCGGTGGCCGTCACGCTCGATTCCGCGGCGCTCGCCGCCGGCCGCGCGGCGAACGCGGACGACGGCACCGACCTGATGGCGTGCGGCACCGTGCCCGATGGCCATGCCGTGCGCATCATGCGGACGGACGGCGCGGCCGCGGCCGATGCCGATGAGATCGGCGAGATCTGGGTCGCGGGACCGAGCATCGCGCAGGGCTATTGGAACAACCCGGAGGCGACGCAGCAGACCTTCGTGGAGCGCGACGGCGCGCGCTGGCTGCGCACCGGCGATCTCGGCTTCATGCGTGACGGCGTGCTCGTCGTCACCGGCCGGCTCAAGGACCTGCTGATCGTACGCGGCCAGAACATCTATCCGTTCGATATCGAGCAGGCGGTCGAGACCGAGGTCGCGTCGGTCCGCAAGGGGCGCGTGGCGGCGTTCCCGGTCGTGATCGAAGGCCGCGAAGGCATCGGCATCGCCGCCGAGTTCGGCCGGGCCGTGTCGCGTCGTGCGCCTGTGGACGCGCTGATCAAGGCGATCGGCGATGCGGTCATGGGGCAGGCGCAGGAGTTTCCGGCCGTCGTCGTGCTGCTCAATCCGCGAGCCATGCCGCTGACGACGAGCGGCAAGCTGCAGCGCTCGGCCTGCCGCGCCGGATGGGAGCAGGGCACGCTGGACAGTTTCATGGTGTATGAGCGCAGTCGCGACGCGGCTGTCCGCGCTGACGCCGGGCTCACGACCGAGACCGAGCGCCGCCTCGCCACGATCTGGCAGGATGCGCTGCGGGCGACGACGATCGGCCGCGATGCCGATTTCTTCATGCTCGGTGGCAACTCCATCGCGGCCGCGCAGATCGCGGCGGCGGTGCGCGATGGCTTCGCGGTGGAGCTCGATCTCCGCAACTTCTTCGAGGCGCCGACGCTCGCGGCGCTCGCCGCCCGCATCGACGCCGCGCAGCAGGGCGCCGCGTCGTGGCCGCCATTGCAGCCGGCGCCCGCCGGCGAGCGCGCGCTGCTGTCGCCGGCCCAGGAGCGGCTGTGGTTCCTGTGGAGCATGGACCCGGCGAGCACCGCCTACACCATCGCCAGCGTCGTCAAGCTCGACGGACCGCTCGATCAGGCGCTGCTGGTGCAGGCGCTGGCCGGGATCGTCGCCCGCCACGAGCCGCTGCGCACGACCTTCGTGGCCAAGGACGGCCGCGCGCGGCAGGTGATCCATCCGACGGCGGACATCGCCGTCGCCATCGAGGATCTGCGGCGCCGTCCGAAGGGCGAGCGCGCGCAGCAGGCGGCGGCGCGCGTGCGCGACGAACTGGCACAGCCATTCGATCTGGTCAACGGCCCCTTGCTGCGCGCCGTGCTGATCCAGCTCGCGGATGATCGCCACGAGCTGCTGCTCACGGCGCATCACATCGTCGCCGATGGCCTGTCGCTCGACGTGCTGCTCGGCGAAATCGCCGCATCCTATCAGCGGCTGCGTGACGGGGAAGGCATGCCGCCGCCGAGCGCCATCCAATATGCCGATGTTGCGGCCGGGCAGCGCGCGTGGCTGGCGGGTCCCGAGGCCGAGCAGCAGCTCGCTTACTGGCGCGGACGGCTCGGCGAGACGCATGAGCCGCTCGCGCTGCCGCTCGACCGGCCGCGTCCGGCGGTGCAGAGCTATCGCGGCGAGACGCTTCAAGTCGGGATCGACGCGGCGCTCGCCGCGAGGCTGCGTACGATCGCGGGACAACAGCGCGTCAGCATGTTCATGCTGCTGCTCGCGTCCTATCAGTTGCTGCTGTTCCGGTATTCCGGCCAGTCCGACCTGCGCATCGGCGTGCCCGTAGCAGGGCGGCGGCAGGCCGAGCTGGCCTCGCTGATCGGCTGCTTCGTCAACACGCTGGTGCTGCGCGCCGATGTGACCGGCGATATGCGCTTCGCCGACCTGCTGGCGCAAGCGAGGGAAGAGGTCATCTCCGCGCTTGCGCATCAGGACCTGCCGTTCGATCGCCTGGTCGACGCGCTGAGGCCGGCCCGGTCGGGGGCGTACAATCCGCTGTTCCAGGTCAAGTTCAACTACATGACCGCGCCGCGCGGCTTCGCAACCACGGACGGTCTGCGCGGCGAGGCCGGGATCATCGATCTCGCCGGCTCGCATTTCGATCTGGCGCTCGACATCGTCGATGGCGCCGAGGGCATGACCGCGAGCCTCAACTACGCCACGGACCTGTTCGACGCGCCGACCATCGCGCGCATCGGCCACCAGCTCGTCGATCTCCTGCGGCAGATCGCGTCGCGCACCGACACGCCGCTGCGCGACTTCTCGATCGCGCCGGAGAATGTGCAGGCGGTCGCGCAGGAGGAAGTGCGCTTTCCGGCCACGGATATTCTCGGCCTGTACGACGCCGCGTCCGCCGGTCGTGGCGACCGGATCGCGCTGCGTCAGAATGCGGTCGCGGTCACGGCCGCCGAACTCGCGCGCTGGTCGGACCGGATCGCCTCGACCTTGGCGCAGGCCGGCGTCGGGCCGGAGACGCCGGTCGCACTGTGGATCGAACGCTCGCCGGCCTTCGTCGCGGCGCTGCTCGGTGTGCTCAAGGCCGGCGGCGCCTATGTGCCGCTCGATCCGGCCTGGCCGGCCGAGCGCGTGCAGCGGATCCTGCGTGATGGTGGCATCGGCACGCTGGTGGCCACAGGCGACCGTCTCGCGGCCGCTGCCGCATTGGATTGCCGCGTGCTCGACGCGGGCAGCAGCGCCGGTCCCGGCGCGACGTTCGTCGCGCGACGGCCGCATCCGGCCCAGACCGCCTACATCATCTACACTTCGGGCTCGACCGGCGCGCCAAAGGGCGTCGCGGTCAGCCACGGCGCGCTCGCGAACTACGTCCAGGCGCTGCTGTCGCGGCTGCCATTGCCGGCGGATGCGACCATGGCGATGGTCTCGACCGTCGCCGCCGATCTTGGCCACACCGTGCTGTTCGGCGCGCTCGCCAGCGGCGCGACGCTGAACCTGCTCGCCCCCGACGCCGCCTTCGACGCGGACGCCTTCGCCGAGGGCATGCGCGGCGTCGACGTGCTCAAGATCGTGCCGAGCCATCTGCGCGGCCTGCTGCAGGCCCGGGCGTCGGCCGACATGCTGCCGCGCGACGTGCTGATCCTCGGCGGCGAAGCCGCCGATCCCGGCCTGATCGCCGACATCCGCCGGCTGCGGCCGCAGTGCCGGATCGTCAACCATTATGGTCCGACCGAGACGACCGTGGGCGTCACGACCCACGCCTGGAGCGACAGCGATCTCGGCGGGACCGTCCCGGTCGGGCTGCCGCTCGCCAACCTGCGCGCCGTCATCCTGGATGATGCGTTGAACGTGGTGCCGGCCGGCGTCGCGGGCGAGCTGTTTATCGGTGGTGCGGGACTGGCGCGCGGCTATCGCGCGGCGCCGGGGCAGACGGCGGAGCGCTTCATTCCGGATCCGTTCGGCGCGCCGGGCGAGCGTCTCTATCGCACCGGCGACCGCGTGCGCTGCGATCAGGCGGGCCGCATCGTGTTCCTCGGCCGCCGCGACGACCAGGTGAAGCTGCGCGGCTATCGCGTCGAGCCGGCCGAGATCGCGCGGACGCTGGCGAGACTCGACGGCGTCGCCGACGCCGCGGTGGTCGCACGCGCGATCGACGAAGGGCAGGACCGTCTGGAGCTCGTGGCCTATTGCGTGCCGGCCGCAGCGCCGCTGCAGCCGGAGGCATTGCGGCAGCGGCTTGCAGTGATGCTGCCGGACTACATGGTGCCGTCGCGCATCGTGCTGCTCGAGCGCCTGCCGCTCACCGCCAACGGCAAGCTCGACCGCGCGGCCCTGCCTCGGCCCGACGAGACACCGGCCGTGTCCCATGCAGCGCCCATCGGCGAGGTCGAGCAGGCGATCGCCGCGGTCTGGCAGGAGGTGCTCGGCCGCGAGAGCATCGGCCGCGACGACAATTTCTTCGAGCTCGGCGGCGACTCCATTCTCAGCCTGCAGATCATCGCGCGGCTGCGCCGGCGCGGGCTGGTGCTGACGCCGAAGCAGATGTTCGCGCAGCAGACGATAGCGGCCCTGGCCGGTGTGGTCGTGACCACCTCCGCACCGTCCAGGACACCGCCGGCAGCAGCCCGCAGCGGGTCGAACGCCCTCTCTGCGGAGCTGCTGCCGATCCAATTGCGGTTCTTCGCCGACGCCATCCCGAACCGCGATCACTTCAATCAGGCCGTGCTGCTCATCCCGCGCGATCGGATCGGATGGGATGTGCTGGAGCGTGCGCTCACGGCCGTCGTTATGCAGCACGAGGCGCTGCGGATGTCCTATCGCCGCAGCGACGGTGAATGGCGCGCGGCGCCAGCCGAGCAGCCGGCGTCCGATCTGCTCTGGCGTCGCAGCGGCGTTGGTCCCGATGACATCGCAGCGGTCGCTTCGGACGCGCAGGCGAGCCTGTCGCTGGAGAAGGGCGAATTGTTGCGCGCGGTCGGCTTCGACCTCGCCGACGGCAGCCAGCGTCTACTGATCGCGATCCATCACCTCGCCGTGGATGGCGTGTCATGGCGAATCCTGCTGGACGACATTGCGTCGGCCTGCGCGCAACTGGCCGGCGGCGCCGCTGTCGCCAGCCTGCCGGCCTCGAGCACGTCGCCGTGGCTCTGGGCCGAGCGTTTGCGTGCGCATGCGGCCTCCGACGAGATGGCGGCGGAGCTGCCGTTCTGGCTCGCATCGTCAGGCGGCAGCGATCTGCCGTGCGACGCGGACCATGGCGCCGCCGATCTCGAAGGCGAGGCCGAAGAGGTGGTGCTCAGCATCGATGCCGAGCTGACGACGCGGCTTCTCGATACCGCGCCGGCGGCCTATCGCACCCAGGTCAATGATCTCCTGCTCGCCGCGCTGGCGCGCGCGATCTGGTCGTGGAGCGGTCGGGACGATGTGACGATCGAGCTCGAAGGTCACGGCCGCGAGGACCTCTTTGCCGATGTCGACCTGACGCGGAGCGTGGGCTGGTTCACGACCGCATTTCCGGTGCGGCTGCGCGGCGGCAGCGCGGAGGCTGGTCCGCTCATCCAAGGCGTGAAGGAGATGTTGCGAGCGGTGCCGGGTCGTGGTCTCGGCTATGGGGTTCTGCGCCAGCTCGGTTCACCCAAGCATCGCGAGGCGCTTGCGCAACTCCCGGCGCCGCGCATCGTGTTCAACTATCTCGGGCGCTTCGAGGGCCTGTCCGGTGAAGGCGCGCCGTACCGGATCGCGCCGGAACATCCCGGACCGATGCGGGCCGCCGATACGCCGCTGCGGGCTTGGCTGACCATCAATGGCGATGTCCGCGACGGGCAGTTGCGGCTTGGCTTCCGCTATGGCCGGCGGCGCTATCGCCGCGCCAGCGTGCAGCGGCTCGCCGAGCTTTACCGGGCCGCGCTGGAAAACGTGGTCGATCATTGCCTCAGCGGCGCGGGCGGCCTCACGCCGTCCGACGTCCCGCTGTCGGGGCTCGATCAGGCGACGCTCGACCGGATCTGTACGACGATCGATGCGCGCGAGATCGAAGACATCTATCCGCTCTCCCCGATGCAGCAGGGCATGCTGTTCCATGCGCTCCGCGACGGCAAGGCCGACGTCTATGTCAACCAGCTCGCCGTCGAGCTGCGCGGCGTCACATCGGCGCAACTGTGTGCGGCATGGCAGTCGGCCAGCCTGCGGCATGCGGTGCTGCGAACGGGATTCCTCTGGCAGGACCTGCCGGGACCGGCTCAGCAGGTCGTCTATCGCCAGCTCGACATGCCCGTGGTCGAAGACGATTGGCGCGGCCGCGCGACCGATGCGGACCTCGACGACGCACTCGCCGATGCGGCGCGCGCCGAGCGCGAGCGCGGCTTCGACATCGGCCGGCCGCCGCTGCAGCGTCTCAGGTTGATCCGGCTCGGGGACGACCGGGTCTGGCTGGTCTGGACACATCATCACATCGTGCTGGACGGCTGGAGTTCGGCGCGGTTGCTCACCGAGGTGCTGCAGCAGGTCGGCGGAACGGTCGTTGGAACCGTGCAGGGGCGGTACCGTGACTACATCGCCTGGCTGCAATCGCGCGACCCCGCCGCCGCGAGCGAGTTCTGGCGCGACAGCCTGCGCGGCTTCGAACAGCCGACGCTGCTTGCCGACGCGTTACGTGGCCGTACAGCGCGTCCGGCCGCAACGGGACCTGGCCGGCTCACCTTGCTGATCGACGGCGATCTCACCGCGCATCTGCGGCGCTTCGCGACGCGGCAGCGGATCACCATGAATACGCTGCTGCAGGGCGCCTGGGTGCAGCTGCTCCGCCAGTACACCGGGCAGGACGCGGTCTGCTTCGGCGTCACCGTCGCCGGGCGTCCGGCCGACTTGGCCGGGGCGGAAGACGTCGTCGGTCTCTTCATCAATACGCTGCCGCTGGTCGATCGCGCGCATCCGCAGGCCGCGGTCGGCGACTGGCTGCGCGGCCTGCAGGCGCAGAACATCGCGGCACGTGACTATGAGTGGATGCCGCTGCACGAGATCCAGCGTCTTGCCGGCCAAGGCGGTCAGCCGCTGTTCGACAGCCTGATGGTGTTCGAGAACTATCCGATCGATCGCGGCTTGGCGGATCGAAAGGACGGCGGACCATCCATCGGGCGGGTCGAGCACGTCACGCCGACCAACTACGCGATCGCCGTGGCCGTGTTCGAGGGGACGGATGGCCTGCGGCTTGATCTCAATTATGACCGGGCGCAGCTCGACGAGGCAGCGGTGCAGCGGATCGGCGCGGCGCTCCGAGACGGTCTCGCGATGCTTTCGGACGATGCGAACCGTGCGACGGGACGTCTTCAGGCGCTCACCGGCGATTTCGCCGACCGGCTGTTGCGCTGGGGCGGACTGGCCGCCAGCGCGACGTCGGAGCCGGAATCGCCGCAATCCCTCGGCATCGTCGCGCAGATCGAGGCGCAGGCCAGACGGCGGCCGCGCGCGATCGCGATCGTCAGCGGCGCGCGCCGGATCAGCTATCGCGAGCTGAACGCGCGCGCCAATGCCCTGGCGCGTCGTCTGAGCGCAAGCATCAGCGGTTCGGATCAGGTGATCGGCATCGCGCTCGATCGCAACGTCGACATGGTCATCGCGTTGCTCGCGGTGCTGAAGGCTGGCGCCGCCTATTTGCCGCTCGATCCGGACTATCCGTCCGAGCGCCTCGCGCACATGATGCGCGACAGCGGGGCGAAGCTGCTGCTGACCGAGGAGAGACTGCGGGACCGCTTCGCGCTGGCGCTGGCCGACAGTGATGCCGAGGCCTGGCTGCTCGATCGCCTCGATGCGGCTGAAGACAGAAGCAACCTCGACATCCGCATCCATCCCGAGACCCTTGCTTACGTCATCTACACCTCTGGCTCCACCGGCCTGCCCAAGGGCGTCATGGTCCGGCACGGGGCGGTGACGAACTTCCTGGCGACCATGGCGGAGCAGCCCGGCCTCGCGCAGGACGACCGCGTGCTCGCGCTGACGTCGCTGTCGTTCGACATCGCGGTGCTGGAGTTGTGGCTGCCCCTGACGAAGGGCGCCCGGATCGTGCTCGCCGACCGGGCCGCCGCGCATGATCCGGCGGCGTTGAAGGCGATCGCGGTGAAGCATGGCGTGACAATGATCCAGGCGACGCCGTCGAGCTGGCGCATGCTGCTGGACTATGAAGGGACCGACGCGTGGCTGCCGCAAGGCTGCCGCGTGCTGAGCGGCGGCGAGGCGCTCGCGCCTGACCTGGCGCAACGCCTGCTCGACCTGAGCCATGAGGTCTGGAACCTCTATGGGCCGACCGAGACCACGGTATGGTCGGCGCGCCATCGGCTGACGGCGAATGATCCCTCGCCAGTGCTGGGCCGCCCGATCGGCCACACGACGCTGCATGTGCTCGATGCCAATCTCAATCTCGCGCCTCCCGGCGTCCCTGGCGAACTCTTCATCGGCGGCGTCGGCCTCGCACGCGGCTATTGGAAGCGCGCGGCGCTCAGCGCGGAGCGCTTCATTCCCGATCCGTTCGGCGCGACCGGCGCGCGGCTCTATCGAACCGGCGATCTGGTGCGATGGCGCGAGGATGGCGTGCTCGACTATGTCGGCCGCGCTGATCATCAGGTGAAGATCCGTGGTCATCGGATCGAACTCGGCGAGATCGAAGCGCGTCTGCGCGCGGAGCGAGGGGTTTGCGACAGTGTCGTCGTTGCCCGGGACGCCGGCGGGAGCCCGCAACTGCTCGCTTATGTCAGCGGTGACGAGACGCTGGATGGTGCCGGCCTGCGCGCGATGCTGGCCGCGTCGTTGCCGGACTACATGGTGCCGTCGCGGGTGATGGTGCTGCCCGAGCTGCCCTTGACGCCGAACGGCAAGATCGATCGCAACGCGTTGCCGCAGGCGTCGTCCGGCGCGGCTGCGCCGCACGACTATGTCGCGCCGGTGGGCGAAATCGAGACCACCCTGGCGCGGATCTGGGCCGAGCTGCTCGGCATCGACCGGGTCGGGCGCGGCGATCATTTCTTCCAGCTCGGCGGCCACTCGCTGCTGGCCGTGCGTCTGCTCAGCCGCGTGGCCCAGGAATTCGGTACGTCGATGCAATTGACCGAGCTGTTTGCTCATCCCGAACTGGCGGAGTTCGCGCGCATCCTCTCGATCCATCTGATCGAGACGGAATTCGGCGAGGGCGAGCTCGACGAACTGATGATGGCGGAGCAGTGATGAGCGGACAATCAGGACGGCCGATGCTGCGCGACCTCGACCCGGACGCGCTCCGCGATCTCGCAACGCTGGCGCGGCAACGCCGCCGCAAGGCCGGCGGCCCGACCGCCGATACGATCCCGGTGATCGATCGCGGCGGCAAGCTGCCGCTGTCGTTCGCGCAGCAACAGCTGTGGCTGTTGGCCCAGCTCGACGGCAGCAGCACGAACTATCATCTCGACGCCGTGCTGCGGCTGCGGGGGCGGCTCGACGTGGCGGCCTTGCAGCGCAGCTTCCATGCGTTGTTCGCGCGCCATGAGGCGCTGCGGACGGTGTTTGCTGCTGAGGAGGGCGAGCCGCATGTCGTGCTGCTGCCGCCGGACGCTGGTCTGACGCTGCAGATGCATGACCTCGGTGGGCGCACCGATCCCGAGACCCAACTGCGCGACCTCTTGAACGTCTGCGCGCGCGCGCCGTTCGATTTCGCCACGGGACCGCTGATCCGCGGTCATCTCATCCGCATGGCGGATGACGATCACGTCATTCTGCTCAGCCAGCATCACATCATCTCCGACGGATGGTCGATGGGCGTGCTCATGCACGAACTCTCGGCCCTGTATGGAGCCTTCGTGGCCGGGAGAGATGATCCGCTGCCGCCGCTCGTCGTCCAATATCCGGATTACGCGGCCTGGCAGCGCCGATCGCTCTCGGCGCAGCGGCTGCAGCAGGAGATCGCGCATTGGACCGCCGTGCTGGGGGATGCGCCGTCCGTGCTGACCTTGCCGACCGACCGGCCGAGGATCGCGCCGAGGTCGACCGCGGGCGCGGCGGTGCCGATCGTGTTCGATGACGTCGTGTCCGCAGACATCCGGAAATCGAGCCTGACGCTCGGCACAACGCCCTATGTCGTCGTGCTTGCGGCCTGGACGCTCGTGCTGTCGCGGCTCGCTGGTCAAACTGAGGTCGTGATCGGATCGCCCACGGCAAACCGCGCGCGTCCCGAGATCGAGGGGCTCGCCGGCTTCTTCGTCAACATGCTGGCGCTGCGCGTCGATCTGTCCAATCGGCCGACCGCGGCCGAACTGATCGCGCGCGTCGGCAAGACCGTTCTGGATGCGCAGGCGCATCAGGATCTGCCGTTCGAGCGCCTCGTCGAAGCTCTCCAGCCGATCCGTCATGCGGAGTATAGTCCGGTTTTTCAGGTTGTGTGTGCGTGGCAGAGCGACGCAGCCGGCGCGGTCGCGCTGCCTGGCCTCGTGGTCGAGCGCGTCCCGACCGAGCAGCGCGAAGTCAAGTTCGATCTCGAACTCGATCTCAGCGATGGCGGCGGACATATCGCAGGAAAGCTGAACTACGCCACGGCGCTGTTCGAGGACGAGACCGTCCGGCGGTACGCCGGATATCTCGTCGCCGCGCTGCGGGCGATGGTCGCCGACATCCAGGCGCCCGTCCATCAGATCGACCTGCTGTCCTCAGAGGAGCGCACGCTACTCCTGGACACCTGGAACCGGACGCCAGCCGTCGCCGCATCAGGGCAGTGCATCCAGGAGCTGATCGCGGAGCAGGTTCGACAGCGCCCATCCGCTGTCGCGCTGGTCCACGGCGAGGATCGGCTGACCTATCGCGAACTCGACGTCCGAGCCAATCGTCTCGCGCATCACCTGCAGGCGCTGGGGGCGGGGCCGGATCGCCTGGTCGCGATCTGCCAGCAGCGCGGCATTGCTGCCATCGTCAGCGTGCTCGCGGTGCTCAAGGCGGGCGCGGCCTATCTGCCGCTGGATCCGGCCTATCCGGCACAGCGGCTGCGCGATATCGTCGCCGATGCCGGACCGATGCTGCTGCTCGCCGACGACGACAGCGCCGCAACGCTCGGCGACGTCTCGTGTCCTGTCGTCGACGTGCAACGGGATGCGCCCGCCTGGGCCGAACGGCCCGACAGTGCGCCGGATCTTGCGGCGCTCCGATTGTCACCGCGGCATCTCGCCTACGTCATCTATACGTCGGGCTCCACCGGCCGTCCGAAAGGCGTGATGGTCGAGCACCGCGGCCTGGTCAATCTCGCGCGCGCGCAGATCGCTCTGTTCGATACCGGTCCGGACAGCCGGATCGTCCAGTTTGCCTCCTTCAGCTTCGACGCCAGCGTGTGGGACATCGTCATGGCGCTGTGCGCCGGCGCCGAGCTGCACCTGCTTGGAAGGCGCGAGCATCAGGATGCGTCGGAGCTGATGCGTTATCTGTCCGCGCGCGGGATCACGCACGCGACGCTGCCTCCGGCGATGCTTCAGGGGCGCGCCGATCTTGCGCAGCTCGCAGGTCTCAAGGTGCTCGTTCTCGCCGGCGAGTTGCCGCGCGCCGAGCTGATCCAAGCTCTGCCGGCAGAGAGCGCCGTCTACAACGCCTACGGACCGACCGAGGCAACGGTCTGCGCCACCGCCTGGCGCCGGCCGGATGGGTTCGCCGGCAGCGTGGTTCCGATCGGACGTCCGATCGCCAACACACGCATCTACCTGCTGGATCCCGACGGCCTTCCGGTGCCGCGCGGCGCGGTGGGGGAGATCTGGATCGGCGGGGCAGGGGTGGCGCGCGGCTATCTCCACCGTATCGATCTCTCCGAACAGCGCTTTGCGGCCGACCCGTTCGATCCTGCATCTAACGGCCGGATGTACCGGACCGGTGATCTCGGCCGCTATCTGGCGGATGGCAACATCGAGTTCCTCGGCCGCAACGATCACCAGGTCAAGATCCGCGGCTTCCGCATCGAGCTTGGCGAGATCGAATGCCGCCTGAATGCCTTGGCGGGCGTGCGCGATTGCGCCGTGCTGGCGCGGCGCGACGCGCATGACGACCTTAGGCTCGTGGCTTATGTCGTGCCGGCGGAGATCGACAGCGACGGCGCCGCGTGGTCGGCGCAACTGCGGGCACAGCTGCAGTCCTGCCTGCCGGACTACATGGTGCCCGCGGCGATCGTGCGCCTCGAAGCGCTGCCTTTGACGCCGAATGGCAAGGTCGACCGCCAGGCGCTGCCGGCGCCGGACGAGCAGGCGATCGCGCGCGGCGTCTACGATCCTCCGCAGGGGGACACCGAGCGGACGCTTGCGGCGATCTGGAGCGAACTGCTCGGCATCGAACGCGTCGGTCGCGCTGATCATTTCTTCGAGCTCGGCGGCCATTCGCTTCTGGTCGTGCGTCTGCTGGACCGCTTGAAGCGTCACGGGCTGGCGGCGGACGCGCAGAGCGTCTTCGCCAAGCCGGTGCTGCGCGATCTTGCAGCGAGCCTGCGGCAGGTTGAGGAGAGCACAATTCCCGCCAACCTGATCACGGCAGAGACGGCTGTCATCACGCCGGACATGCTGCCGCTGATTTCGCTGGATCGGTCGGAGATCGACCGGGTCGTCAGTCAGGTGCCGGGCGGTGTCGCGAACATCGAGGACATCTACGCGCTGTCGCCGCTGCAGGAGGGCATTCTGTTCCATCATCTGCTGGCGACCGAGGGCGATCCTTACGTCCTGGTCGCACAGATGGCGTTTGCCGGGCGCGATCTGCTGGATCGCTATCTCGCCGCTGTCCGCGAGGTGATCGCGCGTCACGACGTGATGCGGACCGCGATCGTCTGGGATGGCTTGTCCGTGCCGGCGCAGGTGGTCTGGCGCAACGCGCCGCTCGATGTCACCGAGGTTCAGCTCGCGGGCCATGAGCCGGCGCAGCTTGAACTGGCACGGCGCTTTGATCCGCGATCGAACCGGCTGGATGTCTCGAAGGCGCCATTGCTGCGGTTCGTCGTCGCGCGCGATGGAGAGACCGATCGCGTGCTGGTCTTGATCCTGCTGCATCATCTGATCGGCGATCATTCGACCTTGCAGGCGATGCATCAGGAGGTGCAGGCCATCCTGGCCGATCGCCGTCACGACCTGCCGGCACCGGTGCCGTTCCGGAATCTCGTCGCCCGGACGCGGGATCCGGCCGGCCACGATGCGCAGCAACGGTTCTTCCGCGACATGCTGGGCGATATCGACGCGCCCAATGCGCCGTTCGGCCTGACCGAGGCGCGCAGCGACGGACAGGGCGTCAACGAGGCCAAGCTGGCCCTGCCTGCCGCGCTCGACGCACGGCTGCGCGCGCAGGCGCGGCGGCTCGGTGTGAGCCTTGCCAGCCTTTGCCATCTCGCCTGGGGGCAGGTGCTGGCGCGCAGCAGCGGGCGCGAGCAGGTCGTGTTCGGCACCGTGCTGCTCGGCCGCATGCAGGCGGGACACGATACCGGCCGCAGCCTCGGCCTGTTCATCAACACGCTGCCCTTGCGGCTCGACCTCGACCTCACGCCCGTGGCCGACAGCGTCCGCATCGCCCATGCCCGGCTGGCCGATCTGATGGCGCACGAGCACGCTTCGCTGGCGATGGCGCAGCGCTGCAGCGGCGTGTCGCCGGCGACGCCGCTGTTCTCGGCGATCCTGAACTATCGGCATAACAATGGACAGGCGCGGCAAGGCGAGGCGGCGGCGCAGGTCCTCGACGGCGTCGAGTGGCTCGGCGCGGAGGAACGCACCAACTACCCGCTGATGCTGGCGGTGGATGATGACGGCGACGGACTGCGCCTCACGGCGCAGGTCGTTGCCGCCGTCGCACCAGAGCGGATCTGCGCGATGATGCAGACCTCGCTGGAGCAAATGGTTCGGGCGCTCGATACCGCACCGCAGACTCCCATGTGCAGGCTGGACGTCGTTCCGCCCGATGATCGCGCGCGACTGCTGAATGACTGGAACGCGACCGCGCTGAGCTGCGCGGATGCGCTCTGCGTACATCGCCAGTTCGAGCGCAATGCCGCGCGCAGGCCTGATGCGATTGCGCTCGTCCATGGCGAGGAGACGATCAGTTACGGCGAACTGAACGCACGGGCGAACCGGCTGGCGCGGCGGCTCAGGGCGCGCGGCGTCGGCACGGATGCGGTGGTCGGGCTGGCGCTGGAGCGCGGCGTGACGATGATGGTGGCGCTGCTCGCGGTGCTCAAGGCGGGCGCGGCCTATCTGCCGCTCGATCCGGACTATCCCGCCGCGCGGCTCGCCCACATGCTGACCGACAGCGGTGCGACCCTGCTGCTGACGCAGGAGGCGCTGCAGGCCCGGTTTGCGCCGGTGTTGGCCGAGAGTGAAGCGGACGCCTGGCTGCTCGATGCGGCCGTCGGCGATGGTGCCGGCGACGCGGGCGATCTCGGTGTCGCCGTTCACGCCGAGAGCCTGGCTTACGTTATCTACACCTCCGGCTCGACCGGGCAGCCCAAGGGCGTGATGGTGCGGCATGGCGCGCTGACGAACTTCCTCGCGGCCATGGCCGAGCAGCCCGGGATGACCCCGACGGATCGCGTGCTCGCGCTCACCTCGCTGTCGTTCGACATCGCGGTGCTGGAGCTGTGGCTGCCGCTGGCGACAGGCGCGCGGATCATCCTGGCCGACCGTACCGCGGCGACCGATCCGGCGGCGCTGCAGGCTCTCGTCGCCGCGCAGGGCGTCACCATGATGCAGGCGACGCCGTCGAGCTGGCGCATGCTGCTCGATCACGGTGGGATGGAGACATGGCTGCCCGCGCAATGTCGCATCCTGAGCGGCGGTGAGGCGCTCGCGCCGGATCTGGCGCGCCGGCTGGTGGCGCATGGACATGAGGTCTGGAATCTCTATGGGCCGACCGAGACGACGGTGTGGTCGGCGCGGCATCGGCTGGATGCGAACGCTGCGTTGCCGCTGCTCGGCCGCCCGATCGGCAACACCACGCTCTACGTGCTCGATCGCAATCTCGATTCCGCACCGATCGGAGTTGCGGGCGAGCTCTTCATCGGCGGCGCGGGATTGGCGCGCGGCTATTGGACTCGGGCGGCGCTCAGCGCGGAGCGGTTCATTCCCGATCCGTTCGGCGTCGCGGGTGCGCGGCTGTATCGCACCGGGGATCTCGCGCGCTGGCGCGATGACGGCGTGCTCGACTATGTCGGCCGGGCCGATCACCAGGTGAAGGTCCGCGGCCACCGGATCGAGCTCGGCGAGATCGAGGCGCGCCTGCGCGCCCAGCCCGGCGTGCGCGACAGTGTCGTCGTGGCGCAGGAACTCGCAGGCGGTCAGCAACTGGTCGGTTATGTCGCGGGCGAGGCCTGTGACGCGGCTGCGTTGCGGGCGGCGCTTTCGGCGGAGCTGCCGGACTACATGGTGCCGTCGCGCGTGATGGTGCTGGCGCAACTGCCGCTGACGCCGAACGGCAAGATCGATCGCAAGGCGCTGCCGCGCGCCGATGCCGGCCTCGTCGCGCGCGAACGGGTCGCGCCGCGAAATCCGATCGAGGCCGCGCTGGCGTCGATCTGGGCCGAATTGCTGCGCCGGCCCGACGTCGGCATCACCGACAATTTCTTCGAGCTCGGCGGCGACTCGCTGGTCGCGGTCCAACTCGTCAGCCGCATCAGGCGCGACATGGGGCAGGACCTGCCGCTGAAGCGGCTGTTCGAACTGACCACCATCGAGGCCATGGCGGCGGCGCTGACGTCGGCCCCGCCGACGAGCCCGCGCAGCGACGACATCGCCGCCATGTTCGATCTGCTGGAAGAAGTCGAGTTCACCCATGAATGATCAATCCGGATTGCAGGCCCAGCAGCTCAGCGAGATCGCCCGCCGGCTGGCGCGGCTCGATGCCGGCAAGCAGCGCGCCTTCCTGGCGCAACTGGCCGCCAAGGGAATCGATCTGTCGATCCTGCCGATTCCACGCCAGCGTCTCGACCGCGCGCCGCTGTCGTTCGCGCAGGCAAGACTGTGGTTCCTGTGGCGGATGGATCCGGCGAGCCCGGCCTACAACATGCCGGTCGCGCTGCGTCTGCGCGGCAACCTCGATCTCGCCGCACTCAAGGCTGCGCTCGATGCGCTGGTCGTGCGTCATGCCGCACTGCGTACGGTGTTCCGCCAGGACGGCGCTGCGCCGGAGCAGATCGTGCAGGCAGCGGCGCCGCTGGCGCTGCGCCGGATCGCGGTCGACGGCGATGATCGCGAGCAGCAGGCGAATCGATTGCTGAGAGACGAAGCGGCGAGGCCGTTCGATCTCGAGAACGGGCCGCTGGTGCGGGCCGCGCTGCTTTCGCTCGGCGCGCAGGATCACATCCTCACGGTGACGCTGCACCACATCATCGCCGACGGCTGGTCGTTGCAGGTTCTCACCGACGAATTCTGGCAGCTCTATCGCGCGGCTGTCCGCGGCGATGCTGCGGCGCTGCCAGCCCCCGAGATCGACTGCGGCGATGTCGCGAGCTGGCAAAGGATGTGGATCGGCGCGGGGGAGGGAGAGCGTCAGCTCGACTACTGGACCGAGCGCCTGCGCGACACGGTAATGCTGCAACTGCCGCTCGACCGCCCCCGCTCTGCCGAGGCGCATGCATCCGGCGATGCCGTGCGCCTCTTGCTCGGTACGGATCTCCGCGATCGCCTGCGCGGCCTGGCGCAGCAGCAGCGGACGACGCTGTTCGTCGTTCTACTCGCCGCGCTGAAGCTGGTGCTGCATCGCTACAGCGGCCAGACGGACATCTGCGTCGGCGTGCCGCTCGCCAGCCGCGACCGGCCGGAGACCCGGCGGCTGATCGGCCTGCTCGTGAACACGCAGGTGCTGCGGACGAAGCTCGACAGCCGGCGCACCTTCGCCGACCTCATCACCGCGCTGCACGAAACGTCGATCGAGGCCCAGGCGCATCAGGACCTGCCGTTCGAGCGCGTGCTGGAGGTGCTGCAGCCGCAGCGCAGCCTGAGCCAGAATCCGCTGTTCCAGGTGCTCTACAATCACCAGCGCCGGCCGGAGCCGGTCGCCGCGCCGGACGAGGGTGGCCTGCAGATCGAGACGATCGCGGCCACCGTCGACACGGTGAAGTTCGATCTTGCCGTCGATACCGAGGAACTGGCCTCGGGCGAGATCGCGGCGCAATTCTCCTTCGCCACCGCGCTGTTCGACCGCTCGACCATCGCGCGCCTCGCGGCCCGCTGGCGCGCGGCGCTCGAAGCGATGGCCGCCGATGCGGCGTGCACGATCGCAAGGCTGGAGCTGTTGTCGGTTCAAGAGCGCGACGACGTCAGAAAGTGGAATGCATCTGCCTGGGGACCTGAACCATTCGTACCCGTGCATCGCATGTTCGCGCGGCATGCGAAGGACGCGCCCGAGGCCACGGCATTGGTCTTTGGCGACGAGACGATCAGCTACGAACAGCTCGACCGGCGCGCCAATGCCATCGCCCGGCATCTGATGGCGCACGGCGTGCGTCCGGGCGACCTCGTCGGCATCGCGATGCCGCGCTCGCCGGATCTCATCGCCGCCCTTCTCGCGGTGCTGAAATGTGGCGCGGCCTATCTGCCGCTCGATCCCGATCATCCGCCGGCGCGGCGCGCGGCCACGGTCCGTGACGCCGGGGTGGCCGTCGTGGTGGTTCGAGGTGATGCGGACATGCCGGCCATGGCCGCGGCCCGCGTCGTCGATCTTGCGCTGCTTCCGGCGGACGCAGGCGGCAGCGATCCCGCGGTCGAGGTTCATCCGCAGAGCGTCGCTTATGTGATCTATACGTCCGGCTCGACCGGGATGCCCAAGGGCGTCGCCGTCGCGCATGAGCCGTTCGCGATGCATTGCCGCGCCACGGCCGAGCTCTACGAGATGGACGCGCGTTCGCGCGAGCTGCACTTTTTGTCCTTCACGTTCGACGGCGCCCATGAGCGGCTGTGGACCGCGCTGAGCTGCGGCGCCGCTTTGGTGATGCGTGACGCCGAGCTGTGGTCGGCGGAGCAGACGCTCGAGGTGATGCGCGCGCGCAGCGTCACCAATGCCGGCTTTCCGCCGGCCTATCTGCAGCAGCTCGCCGGCTTCGCGGCCTGGTGCGGCGATCCGCCGCCGGTGTCGCTCTATTCCTTTGGCGGCGAGGCGATGCCGAAATCGGGCTTCGACAAGGTGAGGTCCGCGCTGCGGCCGCGCAAGCTGATCAACGGTTATGGCCCGACGGAGACGGTGGTCACGCCGCTGGTCTGGAAGGTGGAGGCCGATGTCGAGATCGACTGCGCCTATGCGCCGATCGGCCGGCCCGTCGGCCGGCGATCGGCCTATGTCCTCGACGGCGATCTGAACATCGTCCCGGTCGGTGTCACCGGCGAGCTTCATGTCGGTGGCGAGGGACTCGCGAGCGGATATTGGCACAGGCCGGCGCTGACGGCCGAACGCTTCGTGCCGGACCCGTTCGGTGCTCCTGGCGCGCGGCTCTATCGCACCGGCGATCTCGCGCGCTGGCGTGGCGATGGGGTGATCGACTATGTCGGTCGATCCGACCATCAGCTGAAGATCCGCGGCTTCCGCATCGAGCCCGGCGAGATCGAAGCCCGCCTGATGCGCCAGCCCGGTGTGCGCTCAGCGGTGGTGACTGGCCGCGACATCGCCGGACGAATGCAGCTCGTGGGCCATGTCTCCGGTGAGGGAGATCTGGACGAGACGACGCTGCGGGCTGCGCTGTCGGAGGAGTTGCCGGACTACATGGTTCCGGCGCGTATCGTCGTGATGAACGATCTGCCGCTGACGGCGCACGGCAAGATCGATCGCGATGCCTTGCCGCTTCCGGCCATCTCGTCTGCGGATACGGACTATTTCGCGCCGCAATCGCCGGCCGAGATCGAGTTGGCGGCGGTCTGGGCCGAACTGCTCGGCCGCGAGCGCGTCGGTCTCAGCGACAATTTCTTCGAGCTCGGCGGCGACTCCATCATCTCGCTGCAGGCGGTTGGCCGCGCCCGTCAGCGCGGCCTGGTGATCGAGCCGCGCGATCTGTTCCGGCATCAGACGCTGCAGGAGCTGGCGCGGATCGCGCGTCGCGCGCAGGCCAGCGCCGTCTCGGTGGAGCAGGAACTGCAGGACGGCGATCCCGTGCCGCTGCTGCCGATCCAGCGCCGCTTCTTCGCGGAGGAGGCCGGCGAGCGGCAGCATTGGAACCAGGCCGTGCTGCTCGTGCCCTCGACACGGCTCGACTGGCGCGCGATGGCGCGCGCGATCGACGCGGTCGTGGCGCATCACGACGCCCTGCGGCTGCAATTCCATGAAAGCGAGGGCGTTTGGCAGGCGAGCTATGCGCCTGCGCTGCCGGGCGCCGATCTGCTCTGGACCCGCGACGTCGCGGATGCCGCCGAAATCACGGCGGTTGCGACCGAGGCCCAGACCAGCCTTCGCCTCCAGGGACCGCTGCTGCGCCTGGTCGGGATGAATGTCGCGGATGGCAGCCAGCGGCTCCTCATCGTCGTCCATCATCTCGTGGTCGACGGCGTGTCCTGGCGGATCTTGCTCGAAGACATCGCGTCCGCCTATGAACAGGCCGCGCGCGGGACCGTGGCGATCGCGCTGCCGCCCAAGAGCCTGTCGGCCGCCTCCTGGGGCATGCAGCTCGAAGCCTATGCGGCCGGCGCCGATCTGGCCGGCCAGCTCGACTATTGGACGACGCGCACCGTCGAGGCCGACCTGCCATGCGACGACGCGCATGAGGATGTCGATCGCGTCGCCGACGGCGAGGATGTCGCCGTCGTCTTCGATGCCGATCTCACCACGCAGCTTCTTAAAGAGACGCCCGCGGCTTATCGGACCCAGGTCAACGATCTGCTGCTGGCGGCACTGGCGCGTGCGGTCCATCGCTGGAGCGGGCGCGAGGAATGCCTGGTCGAGCTGGAAGGGCATGGCCGCGAGGATCTGTTCGAGGGCGTCGAGCTGTCACGGACCGTCGGGTGGTTCACGACCGCTTTTCCCTTGCGGCTCTTGGGCGCGGCGCGCGACGATGCCGCGCTGATCAAGTCGGTCAAGGAGGAGCTGCGCGCGATTCCCGACCGCGGGCTCGGCTACGGGGTGCTGCGCTACTTGGGGAGTCCCGACCAGCGCGCGGCGTTGGCGGATGTCACGGAGCCGCGGATCGTCTTCAACTATCTCGGTCAGTTCGGCGCGAGTCTGGGGGCGGGCCAAGCCTTCGCGCTGGCGACCGAAAGTGCGGGGCCGTCGCGCAGCGCCACCGCGCCGCTCGGCCGCTGGCTCAGCATCAACGGCCAGGTGCTCGATCGCGAGCTGCGGCTGACCTTCAGCTTCGGTCGCAGGCGCTATCGTCGTGCGACGATCGAGCGGCTGGCTGCATGTTATGACGCAGCGCTGCGTGAGCTGGTCGCGCATTGCCGGAGCGGCGTTCGCGGCCTCACTCCGTCCGATCTGCCGCTCTCGCGCCTCGGCCAGGCCGAGCTGGACGCGCTCGGTGCCACCATCGACTGGCGCGAGATCGAGGACCTCTATCCGCTGTCGCCGATGCAGCAGGGCATGCTGTTCCACGCCGTGCGTGATGGCGACAGCGGCAATTATCTCAGCCAGATTGCGGTCGATCTCAGCGGCGCCGATCCGGCGCGCCTGCGCTCGGCGTGGGAGGCGGTAACGGCCCGGCACGCCGTGCTGCGGACCGCCTTCGTCTGGCGCGAACTATCCGGCGCGCCGCAGCAGGCGGTGTATCGGCATGCGCCCGCTCCGTTCGTCGAGGACGACTGGAGCGACCGGGTCAGCGGCATGGATCGGGCGGCGCGCGACGCCGCACTGGCCGAAGCGGCGAAGGCCGATTGGACCACCGGGTTCGATCTCTCCCGGCCGCCGCTGCAGCGGGTCCGTCTCATCGACCTCGGCGGTGGTGTCCATCGCCTGATCTGGACCCATCACCACATTCTGCTCGACGGCTGGAGCGCGGCCCGGCTGATCGCCGAGATCATGCAGCATCATCGTGGTGCTGCGATGCCGGCACCACGCGGCGTGTATCGCGACTACATCGCATGGCTTCAGCGCCAGGATGCTGCGGCGGCGAGTGCGTTCTGGTCGAAGCTGCTGTCTGGCCTGAATGAGCCGACCTTGCTGGGCGACGCCCTGGGCGGACCGCGTGAACCCGCCACCGGCCATGCCTCGGTGGATCTCGTCCTCGACGCCGCACAGGCCGAGGCGCTTCAGGTCGTGGCGCGCCGCGAGCGCGTGACCTTGAACACGGTGCTGCAGGGCGCCTGGGGCCAGTTGCTGCGGCGGCTGACCAACCAGGACATCGTCTGTTTCGGAGCCACGACCTCCGGGCGGCCGGCGGAGATCGCCGGCGTCGAAGCGATGGTCGGCCTGTTCATCAACACCCTGCCGGTGCTCGACGATGCGCACCCGCAGACTTCGGTTGGCGACTGGCTGCGCGGCCTGCAGGCGCGCAATGCGGAGCTGCGTGATCACGGCTGGATGCCGCTGTTCGAGATCCAGAGGCTCGCCGGCCGCGCGGGGCGCGCGCTGTTCGACACCATCTTCGTGTTCGAAAACTATCCGGTCGACGAGGCCTTGCGCGACCAAACAGGCGATGGACTGCGCGCGGATCGCGCCGAGCAGATCTCGATCACCAACTATGCACTGACGGTCGCCGTGTTCGTCACGGAGACCGGCATCCGGCTCGGATTCCGTTACGATCGCAGCCGTTTCGATCAGGTGCAGATCGCGCGGATCCAATCCGCCTTCAAAGTCCTGCTCGCGCATATCACCTCGCAAGGCGATCGGCCGCTCGCCCAGCTGCATGGGCTGGACATGGATGCGGCGCAACGCGTGCTTGGCTGGAGCGCGGGACGGGCCGCATCGATCGCGTCTGCTGACTTCGTCGACGTCGTGGCCCAGATCGAACGGCAGGCGGCGCTTCGTCCCGATGCCACCGCCTTGATTTTCGGACACGAGGTGCTGAGCTATGCGGAGCTGAACGCTCGCGCCAACGGCTTGGCACGACAGATCCGTCAATGCGGTGCAACTCCCGATGCGCCCATTGGGCTCGCCTTGGAGCGTAGCATCGATCTGGTCGTGGCTGTGCTGGCGGTGTTGAAGGCGGGCTGTGGCTATCTGCCGCTCGATCCCGACTATCCTACCGAACGGCTCGCTGCGATGCTGCGCGATAGCGGTGCACGGCTCGTCGCGACGCAGACCGAATTGCTCGACCAGCTCGGTCCGGTCGCGAGAGCGTCCGGCATCGATCTGCTTGCGGTCGATGGTTCCGAACGTGATGACGACGAAGCTCCAGGAGACGGCAGCGATCTCCGGCTTCCCGTGCATGCCGAGGGTCTCGCTTATGTGATCTATACGTCGGGATCGACCGGCACGCCGAAAGGCGTCGCCTGCACACGCGGCGCGCTGGCGGCGCGGTTGTCGTGGATGCAGCGGGAATATCAGCTCGAGCAGACCGAGACGCTGCTGCAGAAGACGCCGTTCAGCTTCGATGTCGCCGTGTGGGAAATCCTGTGGCCGCTGGCTGTGGGCGCGCGGCTTGCGATCGCAGAGCCCGGCGCGCACCGCGAGCCGAAGCGCCTGATCGACGCGATCACTCGGCATGAGGTGACGACGCTGCACTTCGTGCCGCAGATGCTTGCGCAGTTCGTCGCGGAGCCGGATGCTTCGCGTTGCGTCACGTTGAAGCGATTGTTCTCCGGCGGCGAGGCGCTGTCGATCCCGCTGATGCAGCAGGTCCAGGCCCTGTTTCCAGCGATCCGCTTCGACAACCGCTACGGGCCGACGGAAACGCTCATCAACGCCAGCTTCTGGCGTGTCCGGGGAGAGCCTGGACCGGGCGTGCCGATCGGTTTTCCGATCCCCGGCACGGTGCTGCGCATCCTGGATACCGGCCTCAATCTCGTCGATCAGGGAACGCTGGGGGAGCTGTATATCGGCGGCGACGGGCTGGCGCGGGGCTATCTCGGTCGCGCGGCGCTGACGGCGGAGCGCTTCATTCCCGATCCGTTCGGGCCTGCGGGCGCGCGGCTCTATCGCAGCGGTGATCTGGCGCGATGGCGCGACGACGGCGCGATCGACTATGTCGGCCGGGCCGACCACCAGGTGAAAGTGCGCGGCTTCCGCATCGAACTCGGCGAGATCGAGGCGCGCCTGTTGCAGCAGCCATCGGTACGTTCGGCGGCGGTGATCGCACGCGAGATCGGCGCCGGCCGGCAACTCGTCGGATATGTCTGCGGCGAAGGTGTCGGCGAGGAAGCCGATTTGCGCGCTGCGCTCTCGGCCGTGTTGCCGGACTACATGGTTCCGGCGCGGATCGTCAGGCTCGATCGTCTGCCGCTGATGCTGAACGGCAAGGTCGATCGCCATGCGCTTCCGGCGCCCGAAGCGCCGGACGCGCGCCTGCGCGTGGCGCCGCGTACGCCTGCCGAAACCGCTCTGGCGTCGATCTGGGCTGAGCTGCTGCATCAGCCCGACGTCGGGATCACCGACAACTTCTTCGAGCTCGGCGGCGACTCCATCATTTCGCTGCAGATGGTCAGCCGGGCCCGCCGCGCGGGCCTTCTGATCGAGCCGCGCGACGTGTTCAAGCACCAGACCCTCGAACACCTCGCGCGTGCGGCGCGCCTTGTTGCTGATATCGAGACGACGGCGGAGCAGGGCGCCGTTGCCGGCGAACATCCCTTGCTGCCGATCCAGCTGCGCTTCTTCGAGCAGGAGCCGGAGCAGCCGGATCATTGGAACCAGGCGCTGCTGCTGCGGCCGCGGCAGCGGCTCGACTGGGATGTGATGCGGGATGCGGCCGTGGCCGTCGTCGCGCATCATGATGCGCTGAGGTTGCGCTTCGAACGGATCGGCGGCGCGTGGCAGGCCAAGCATGGGCCCGCGCTTGACGTCTCCGACCTGTTCCAGACCTGCGCGCTTGACGATCCCTTGGCGGTGACCATCCGCGCCACGCAGGTTCAGGCAAGCCTCTCGCTCGCGCATGGGCGCTTGGTGCGCATGGTCGGCATGGATCTCCCCGGGGGTGAGCAGCGCCTGCTGATCGTGATCCATCACCTCGTGATCGACGGCGTCTCGTGGCGCGTCCTGCTGGAGGATCTTACGTCCGCCTATGCGCAGCTCGGCAGCGGAACACGGCCGGCGCTGCCGCCCAAGACGAATGCCTATGCGCAATGGGGCGCTGCGTTGCGGACCTTTGCGGCGTCCAACGAGGTCGCGGCCGAGCTGGATCACTGGTCCGCCATCCAGCAGCACGGCGGCGCCCTGCCATGCGATGATGACCGCGCCGAACCTGCCACGATGGCCGATGCGGAAGAGGTGTCGCTATCGATCGAGGCGGAGCTGACGTCGCGGCTGCTCGGTCCTGTCCACATCGCCTACAGAACTCAGGTCAACGACCTCCTGCTGTCGGCACTGGCGCGCGCGCTGTGGCAGTGGTCCAGCGTCGAGACCGTGGCCATCGAGCTCGAAGGTCATGGCCGCGAGGAGCTCGGCCGCGGGCTCGACCTGTCGCGCACGATCGGCTGGTTCACGACGGCGTTTCCGGTGGCGTTGCCCGTTGGATCGCAAGACCCGGCGTCGCTGATCAAGACCACCAAGGAGATGCTGCGGTCGATTCCGAGGCATGGCCTCGGCTATGGCGTGCTGCGCTATCTCGGCTCCGAGGCGCAACGCGGTCTGCTGGCAGCAGGCACGCCGCCGCGGATTGGGTTCAACTATCTCGGCCAGCTCGACGACGCGGCGCGCGAGGCCGGGCTGTTCACGATGGCGATCGAGAATGCGGGCCCGTCGCGGGCGGCTTCGAGCTTGTTGCGACATGATATCGCCATCAATGCGGCGGTGCGCGACGCTTGTCTGCAGCTCTCGTTCGGCTTCAGCAGAACGCGGTATCGCCGCGCGACCATTGACCGCCTAGCCGGCTGTTTCGAGGCCGCGCTTCGCGAGTTGGTCGATCACTGCATAGGTGACGCTCGCGGGCTGACGCCCTCGGATGTTCCGCTGTCGCGGCTGGGGCAGGCCGAGCTCGACGGGCTCGCGCTGGATTGGCGCGAGGTCGAAGACATTTATCCGCTGTCGCCGATGCAGCAGGGCATGCTGTTCCACGCGTCGCATGACGATGGGACGGGCGTCTACGTCAACCAGGTCACCGCCGAGGTCACCGGTCTCGACTCGGGCAGGTTGCGGCAGGCGTGGCAGGCGGTCAGTGATCGTCATGACGTTCTGCGCAGCGGTTTCGTGTGGCTCGAACTCTCAGGGCCGCCGCAGCAGGTCGTCTATCGGAGCGCTGACGTCGCGTTCATCGAAGAGGATTGGCGGGCCCGCGCCGCAGTGCTCGCCCCCTCGGTGCTCGATGATGCGCTGAATGCCGCGGCCGAGCGCGAACGTGCGGAGGGATTCGATCTCGCGCGGCCGCCCTTGCAGCGCGTCAGGCTCATCCGGATCGGCGACGGGCGGCATTGGCTGATCTGGACGCACCATCACATCCTGATGGACGGCTGGAGCTCGGCCCGCTTCATCGCCGAGGTGATGCGGCATCACGGCAGCGGATCGCTGCCGGCCCGGCCGCCACGCTACCGCGAGTACATCGCATGGCTGCAGGCGCAGGACCACGCCGCGTCGGCGGCATTCTGGCGCGCGGCCTTGGCCGCGCTCGAGGAGCCGAGCCTGCTGGCGCCGTCGGCCGCGAAGCCGCGCACCGGACACGGCTCGCTCGCGATGACCGTCGATGCCGGGCTCAGCCAGCGGCTGCAGCGGTTTGCGACGCGCGAGCGGGTGACGCTCAACACCGTGGTGCAGGCCGCCTGGGCGCAACTGCTCCGCCGTTACACCGGCCAGGCCACGATCTGTTTCGGCGTGACGGTGTCCGACCGGCCGGCCGGACTGGCCGGTGCCGAGGAGATGGTCGGGCTCTTCATCAACACCTTGCCGATCGTCGATCACGCCAAGCCGGAGCAGCCCGTCGGCGCCTGGCTCCGCGACCTGCAGGATCGCAATCTCGCGCTTCGGGATCACGGCTGGATGCCGCTCGCCGACATCCAGCGCATCGCCGGCCGGGCCGGCCGTCCGCTGTTCGACAGCATCCTGGTGTTCGAGAACTATCCGGTCGACGACGCGCTGAAGACGAATGGCGGAGCGGTGAGCGCCAGCCGTACCCGCATTCTCGAGTCCAGCAACTATCCGCTGTTCCTCAGCGTCGCCCTCGATGGCGGGCTACGTCTCGTCTTCAATTATCAGCATCGCCATTTCGACGAGGTGGAGATCGGCCGGCTGCAGAGCGCCTTCGTGCGGTTGCTCGCAGCGATCAGCCGTGACACGGCGCAGGCCGTGGGATGTCTCGCTGCGGCCGATCCCGCCGATGCCGCGTTGCTGGCGCGGGTCAACGAGACGTCTACTCCGCTCGACGCGGTCGGCTTCTTGGCACAGATCGAGCGCCAGGCGGCACGCGTCCCCGCGGCGGTCGCGCTCGCGCAGGGCGAGGTCGCAATCAGCTACGCTGAACTCAATGCACGCGCGAACCGGCTAGCCCGGCGCCTCGTGGTGCACGGTGTCGGCCCGGATGTGGTGGTCGGCGTCGCGCTTGACCGGAGCGCGACGATGCTGGTGGCGCTGCTCGCGATCCTCAAATCGGGCGCCGCTTATCTGCCGCTCGATCCGGATTATCCTGCGGATCGCTTGTCTCACATGTTGCGTGATAGCGGCGCCAGGCTGCTGCTGACGGAAGCTCGATTGAACGACCGCTTCGCTGCCGTGCTGGTTGATGGTGGCACCGAGGCGTGGCTGCTCGACGAGACCGGAGGCGGAGAAGCGGGTGATTCAGGCAATCTGGATATCGCCATTCACCCCGAGAGCCTCGCTTACGTCATCTACACGTCCGGCTCGACCGGACTGCCGAAGGGCGTGATGGTGCGCCATGGCGCGGTCACGAACTTCCTGGCGACGATGGCCGAGCAGCCCGGCGTGACCAGCGAAGATCGCGTGCTGGGGCTGACGTCGCTGTCGTTCGACATCGCCGTGCTCGAGCTGTGGCTGCCGCTGACTCACGGCGCACAGATCGTGCTGGCCGATCGGGACGCGGCGCATGATCCGGCCAGGCTGAAGTCGATCGTGTCCCGCCATGGCGTGAGCATGATGCAGGCCACGCCATCGACCTGGCGCATGCTGCTCGATCATGACCAGGCATCCGATTGGCTGCCGCACCGCTGCAGGCTGTTGAGCGGCGGCGAGGCGCTCGCACCTGATCTGGCGCTTCGGCTGGTCGTGCTGGCCGGAGAGGTCTGGAATCTGTTTGGACCGACCGAGACCACGGTGTGGTCGGCGCGCCATCGGCTCGATGCCGTCGATCCCCTGCCTGTGCTCGGTGGCCCGATCGGCAACACGACGCTGCATGTGCTCGATGGCGATCTCAACCACGCTCCGGTCGGCGTGGCCGGCGAGCTCTTCATCGGCGGCCAAGGTCTGGCGCGCGGCTATTGGAATCGCGCGGCGCTGAGCGCGGAGCGCTTCATTGCCGATCCGTTCGGTGCTCCCGGTGCACGGCTGTACCGGACCGGCGACCTCGCCCGCTGGCGTGCCGACGGCGTGCTCGACTATGTCGGCCGCGCCGATCATCAGGTGAAGATCCGTGGCCACCGCATCGAGCTTGGCGAGATCGAAACGCGGCTGCGGACGCTGCCGGGCGTGCGCGACAGCGTGGTGGTGGCCCAGGCGCTCGGGGGCGGCCGGCAGCTGATCGGCTATGTCAGCAGCGAAGACGCGCTCGATGGTGCGGACCTGCGTGCGGCTCTGGCCGCGATGCTGCCCGACTACATGGTGCCGGCGCGCGTGATGGTGCTGCCGCGGCTGCCGATGACACCGAACGGCAAGATCGATCGCAAGGCGCTGCCGCAGCCGGATACGCGGCCTGCCGATGTGCAGCGCGTCGCGCCGCGTAACCCCACGGAGGCCGCGCTCGCGGCGATCTGGTCCGAGCTGCTGCAACAGCCCGACATCGGCGTCACCGACAATTTCTTCGAGCTCGGCGGTGACTCGATCATCTCGCTGCAGATGGTCAGCCGCGCGCGCCGTGCCGGTCTCGCGCTGGAGCCCAGGGACGTGTTCCGGCTGCAGACGATCGAACTGCTCGCACCGGTCTGCCAGGACCAAAGCGAGGAGGAGAGGGCAGCCGCGCCGACGCGTGCAGTGCTGTCGGGGTTGACGCCCGAGCAGCTCGCGCGGCATGGCCTCGACGGCGACGGGATCGAGGACGTCTATCCGCTGTCGCCGATGCAGCAGGGCATGCTGTTCCATAGCCTGCGCGACGCCGGCAGCGGCGTTTATGTCAACCAGATCAGCGTCGAGATTGGCGGGCTCGATGGCGAACGGCTTCGCGAGGCATGGCAGGTGGTCTCCGCACGCCATCCGATGCTGCGCACCGGATTCCTCTGGCGCGAGCTGGCGGGCGCGCCGCTGCAGGTCGTCCATCGCGAGATCTCGGTGCCGTTCGTCATCGACGACTGGCGGGGCGAGGTCGTCGACGAGGCCCGTCTGTCCGCGGCATTGGCGGCGGAACGTGACGCGGAATTCGACCTGGCCGTGCCGCCGCTGCAGCGTGTCCGCCTGTTGCGACTGGACGGGGATCGTCATCGCCTGATCTGGACCTACCATCACATCCTGATGGACGGCTGGAGTTCGGCGCGCTTCATCGGCGAGATCTTGCAGTGCTACGCAGGACAGCCGCTCGCATCGCGCGCGACGCACTACCGCGATTATATCGGCTGGCTCGTGGCGCAGGATGCCGCTGCCGCCGAGCGCTTCTGGCGCGGACAATTGGCTGCGTTCGATCAGCCGACGCAATTGGCCGGCGCATTCGGCGCGCGCCACCGCGATGCCGGTGGTCACCAGCGCTGCTACACGCGGCTCGACGAGCGCGCCACCGCGGCATTGAAGGCGTTCGCCCGTCGCGAGCGCATTACTGTCAACACGGTCATCCAGGGCGTCTGGGCGCTGCTGCTGCAACGCTACACCGGCCAGCAGACGGTGACCTTCGGCGTCACGGTCTCTGGTCGTCCCGCGGCACTCGACGGCGCCGAGCAGATGATCGGCCTGTTCATCAACACCTTGCCCGTGATCGAGACGCCGCCTGCGGCCACCGCGGCCGGCGACTGGCTGCGGGCGATCCAGAGCCGCAACGTGGCGATCCGCGACTTCGAGCAGACGCCGCTCTACGACATCCAGAGCTGGGCCGGGCGGGCCGGCGAGACGATGTTCGACAGCATCATCGTGTTCGAGAACTATCCGGTCGAGCGCGGCCTGCTGCAGGGCGACCACGGGCTGCAGTTCGGCGGCCTGCGCAATGTCGACGTCACCAATTATCCGATGGACCTGTCGGTGGTGGTCGAGGACACGCTGCAGGTCGAGTTCACCTATATGCCGAGCCACTTCGCGGCTGACGAGGCGGAGCAGATCCGCGCGCAGTTCGAGCATCTTCTGACCGTGCTGGTTCAGACGCCGGAGCGCCCGCTGGGTGCGATCGGCATGGCGTCGGCTGCGGACGTGGAGCGCGCGCGTGTCTGCAACGATCAGGCCGTGGCGGCCGCATCATCGCCCTTCGTCCATGAGGCCATCGCCGCCCAGGCGCAGCGCAGCCCCGAAAGGATCGCGCTGACGATCGGCGGCACGGACGTCAGTTTCGGCGAGCTCGATCGCCGCGCCAACCGGCTGGCTCACCAGCTGGTGGCCGCGGGCCTTGCGCCCGACCAGCGCGTCGGCGTGCTCGTCGAGCGCAGAGCCTCGACGATGGTGGCGCTGCTGGCTGTCCTGAAGGCGGGGGGAGCCTATGTTCCGCTCGATCCGGAGCTTCCGCCGGACCGTCTTGCCTATGTCATGCAGGACTCCGGCATGACGATGCTGCTGGCGGGCTCGGGGATTGCCGAAATCGATGGCGTCCGCCGCATTGACCCGGATGTAGTCGGCACCGGGCCGGACGATGCGCCTCGCATCCGTCTGCATGCCGACAATCTCGCTTACCTGATCTACACGTCGGGCTCGACCGGACGTCCGAAGGGTGTCGCGGTGACGCACGGCCCGCTCGCGATGCATTGCCGCGCGACGGCCGCGCTCTACGAGATCGATGACAGCTGCAGCGAGCTGCATTTCCTGTCGCTGGCGTTCGATGGCGCGCATGAGCGCTGGCTCACCGTGCTGTCGCAAGGCGCGCGGCTGGTCATGCGCGATGCGGAGCTCTGGACGCCCGAGCAGACCGTCGGCGTGCTGCACGCCGAGCGCGTCACCCATATCGGCCTGCCGCCGGCCTATCTGCAGCAGGTCGCGGAATGGGTGGAGCAGGGCGGCCATCCGCCGCCGGTGAAGCTGTATTCGTTCGGCGGCGAGGCGATGCCGAAGGCTGGCTTCGACAAGGTGAAGCGCGCGCTGAAGCCGCAGATCCTGATCAATGGCTATGGGCCGACCGAGACCGTCGTGACGCCGCTGGTCTGGAAGGTCGACGGCGACACGGAGTGCACGAAAGCCTATGCGCCGATCGGCGTTCCCGTCGGCCGCCGCACGGCCTACATCCTCGACGGCTCGCTCAACCTCGTTCCGGCTGGCGCCGCCGGCGAGCTCTATATCGGCGGCCTCGGACTCGCGCGTGGCTACCACGGCAAGCCCGGCATGACGGCCGAGCGTTTCGTCCCCGATCCATTCTCTTCTGATGACGGCGCAAGGCTGTATCGCACTGGCGATCTGGCGCGCTGGGATGAGAGCGGCACGATCGAGTATCTCGGACGCAGCGACGACCAGGTGAAGATCAGCGGCTTCAGGATCGAGCTCGGCGAAATCCAGTCGGCGCTGCTGCGCGAGCCGACCGTCGCACAGGCGGCGGTGATTGCGGTCCCCGGCGCTGCAGGAAGCCAGCTCGTGGCCTATGTGTCGCCGCGCGACATGCGCGATGCCGCGGCACCCGAGCGGCTGGCCACGGCGCTGGTCGACGCGCTGCGCCGGACGTTGCCGGCCTACATGGTGCCGGCCAGGATCATCGTGCTCGAGCGCCTGCCGACGCTGTCGAGCGGCAAGGTCGACCGGCGCGCGCTGCCTGCGCCGGATGCCGCGGCGGCCAGCGCCTTCGTCGCGCCGGAGACTGCCGCGGAAATCGCGATGGCGAAGCTCTGGGCCGAAGTCCTCGGTGTCGCGCGCGTCGGCGTCACCGACAATTTCTTCGAGCTCGGCGGCAACTCGATGCTGAGCCTGAAGGTCGTCGCCCGGGTGCGCCGTGACCCCGTCCTTGGTGGCGAGATCAAGCTGCGCGATCTGCTGCAGAAGCCGACCATCCGCGCGCTGCTCGGCGAGCAGCCCGTGGCCGCGGCGACGCCGTCGGCCCTGCTGCCGCTGAATGGGCCGGTGGCCGGCGTGCCGCCGCTGTTCTGCCTGCACGGCGGCTTCGGGACCGTGTTCGACTATGCGCCGCTGGCGCGCCGTTTCGAGGGGCGGCGGCAATTGATCGGGCTGCAGTGCCGGACGCTGATCGCGCCGGACTTCGCCGATCGCTCGCTCCAGGCCATGGCGGTCGACTATGTCGACGAGATCGTGCGGACGCAGGCGGCAGGGCCGTATCACCTGATCGGCTGGTCGCTCGGCGGCTTGATCGCCTGCCTGGTCGCGGCCGAGCTCGAGCGGCGGGGCGCAACCGTCGCCCGCCTCGGGCTCGTCGACAGCTTTGTCGCGCGGCCAGGCCGGCAGCGGACGTCGGAGCCACATTGGACCGATGATCTGCTCGGACTGCTGTCCGTTGCCGCGCCGAGCCTGCAGCCGTCGATGATCGAGGGCGAGACCGCGCAGATGCGCCTGGTCGGCACGCCCGAAACCGACGAGGCCATCAGGCGCCTGGTCAGCGGCGCGATCGGCGGGGCGTCGTCATGGGTTCGCGAGCGGCTTCCGGGCGTGGACGACATCGTCGGCGCATTCCGTGCGGGACGACACCTGAAACGATTGGCGCAGGACGCGGACTGGCCAGAACGCCTCGGCGCGGTTCCAAGCTGCTGGTGGACCTCGCATCGGACCGCGCAACGCGAGTGGCTGACGGCGCGCTTCCCTCACGCGGCGGATTTCGGCGTGGCCGGTGACGACCATTTCGCGATCCTTCGACACGAAGCCCTGCTGTCCGCGATGTGCTCCTGGCTCGACACGCGCGATCCGGCGCGGACGTTGCCCACGCTGCAGTCAGAACCAGCCGAATGAGGTGATCATGAGCCTTCATCCCGATATCGCGGCGTTGCTCGAGATGATCCAGCTGGGGACGGAGTCCGGCGTCCGCGTCCCGTTTCCGCAACTGACCCCGGCGCAGGCGCGAGCTGATTTCGATGCCTCGTCGCCGCTGCTGGATGACGATCCACCGCCGCTCGCGCATGAGCGCGAGCTCCGGCTGCCGACGCGCGACGGTGCGGTGATCGACGCAAGACTTTATGCGCCCCGGCGCCCCGACGTGGCCGATCCGATGCCGGTGCTGCTCTACATGCACGGCGGCGGTTTCGTCGTCGGCAGTCTCGAGTCCCATCAACCGCTGTGCCGCGGCCTGGCGCAGGACAGCGGAGCGGCCGTGCTGTCGATCGCCTATCGGCTCGCGCCCGAGCATCGGTTTCCGACGGCGTTCGAGGATTGCGTCGATGCACTCGGCTGGATCGGACGCGAAGGGCCCGCGCTAGGCCTCGACCCGCGCCGTGTCGCCATCGGCGGCGACAGCGCGGGCGGCACGCTGGCGGCGGCGCTGGCGATCGCCGCGCGGGACGACCGCGGTCTGCCGCAGCCGGTGCTGCAGGTGCTGGCCTATCCCGGGCTCAGCCCGCAGCAGGTGTCGGAGTCCTATGAGAGGTACGGTGCGGGTTATCTGCTCGAGCGCGAGACGGTGGACTGGTTCTTCAACCACTATCTCCGCGGTGATGCCGACCGGCATGATTGGCGCTTCGCGCCGCTCGCCGCCACCAATCTTGCGGGCGTCGCGCCCGCGATGCTGCTGCTGCCCGAGTTCGATCCACTGGCGGACGAGGGGCACGACTATGCCAGACGGCTGCGCGCGGACGGCGTGGCCGTCGATCTCAAGGTCTATCCGGGCATGATCCACGAGTTCCTGCGCATGGGTAATGTCGTGCCGGATGCGCTGCAGGCCCGCGCCAATATCGGCGCCAGCCTCAGGACCGCATTCGCCACGAAGTCGGGAGCCGGCCAGCCATGACGACCTCAGCCAATCCCGGAGTGACTCATGTCGGCGTCCTGTTGCGGCCGTATTGGATGCTGCTCGTCGTGGCCATCCTTCTTGGGCTGCTCGGCGGCGCCAGCGTCGCTGGCCTGCTCGCCGTGGTGAATCGCGGTCTTTATGCCGGGGCAGGGGATGTCGGCGGACTGGTCGCGTCCTTTGCGGGTCTCTGCGTCCTCGTCGTGATCGGCTCGGTCGGTTCGGACATCAGCGCCAATCTGGTCGGGCAGCGGATCATCGCCTCGCTGCGCAAGTCGCTCGCCGCCAAGATCCTGATGGCGCCGATCGATCAGCTCGAATCCTATCGGTCGCATCGGCTGATTCCGGTGCTGACCAAGGACGTCGACGCGATCAGTGATTTCGCCTTCTTCTTTCCGGCCTTCTTCGTCTCCGGCGTGATCGTCGCCGGCTGCCTCGTCTACCTGGCGGTGCTGTCCTGGCCGCTGTTCCTCGTCACGTCCGCCCTGATCGCGCTGGGATCGTTCGTGCATTTCCTCGCCCGCAGGCGGGGCATGACGGGGTTCAATCTCGCGCGTCAATATGAGGACGATCTGCAGAAACACTACCGCGCCATTGCCGAAGGCGCCAAGGAGTTGCGTCTTCACCGCCCGCGCCGCCGCCATGTCCATGTCGATCTGATCGAGCGGACGGTCGACCGGATCAGCGACGTCCAGATCAAGGCCATCAATCTGCTCGTCACCGCGCGTGCGCTCGGGACCGTGCTTCTGTTCCTGGTGATCGGGACCGCGCTGGTGCTGCGCCCGCTGCTGTGGCCGGACAGTCCGGCCTCGGTCTCCAGCGGCTTCGTGCTGGTGCTGCTGTTCATGCGCGGGCCGATCGACCAGCTGATCGGCATGCTGCCCTCGCTCGGCCGCGCGCAGGTGGCGATGCGGCGCATCGCCGACATGTCTGACAAGTTCGCGACGGCCGAGGCCGATCTGCTCGCGGACCCCGCCCCACGGCCTGCGGAGCAGATCGAGTCCATCGAGCTGCGCGGCGTCTCCTATGCGTTCGAGACGCCTTCGGCCGGACAGCCCTTCACGATCGGACCGCTCGATCTGCGCATCCGGCGCGGCGAGATCGTCTTCATCGTCGGCGAGAACGGCAGCGGCAAGACGACGCTGATCAAGCTTCTGCTCGGGCTTTACGTCCCCGATCGCGGCGTGGTGCTGCGCGACGGCAAGCCCGTGGTCAGCGACACGCGCGATGACTACCGGCAGCTCTTCACCACGGTGTTCTCGGACTACTATCTGTTCGATACGCTTGTCCAGCAGCAGGGCAATCCCCGCGCCGACCTTGCGCAGCACTATCTCGATCGTCTGGACCTCGCCCACAAGGTCTCGATCGACGGCGGTGCATTCTCGACCACGGATCTGTCGACCGGCCAACGCAAGCGCCTCGCCCTGATCAATGCCTGGATCGAGGGACGGCCGGTGCTGGTCTTCGACGAATGGGCCGCCGACCAGGATCCGGCATTTCGTCATGTCTTCTACACGGAGTTGCTGGCCGATCTGAAGCGCCTCGGCAAGACGATTGTCGTGATCTCGCATGATGACCGTTATTTCCACTGCGCGGATCGGATCGTGCGCCTGCGCAACGGACTGATCGACGTCGAACCGATGGAAGAGCCCAACGATGCAACAAGGCGGACAGGACCGCGGGCGGTGTCTCTGCACAGCGCGGCGATGTCGCACGCACCGGCGAACGCAGGTGATTTGTAACTAATCTAAACGCAGCGCTGCGGACATTCTTGTTTTGGCTGTCCGGAACAATCTACATCCTGAGCGGGAGTAAACTGTGGTGAACGCCCGCGCAGCTCGATCAAGGGGAGGGTGCTGATGAATGCAAGGGCGAGCCTCGCGGGAACAGTTCAGACGTTTCCGGCAACGGCCGGCATGACGGTCGTACGCGACGACGACGGACTGCGGGTGATGGCGGACGGGGCGGCACTGCTGTCGCTTCGGCCCCATGGCGAAAGCATGCAACTGGTTGTCCGCGACGGCCTCGATCACGGCCGGCTGTCGAGCGCGGTTGCTGCGATGGCCGAGGCGGCGTTCGCCTGGAGTCCATCGCTCGACTGTCTCGCGGTCGCGCTGGATGACTCGGCGGCGGCCGCTGCCGTTCTTCGGGACGGGCTTGCGGTTGCACGACATGGCAGGCTGGAACTGCTGCCGGACATGGTGATGCAGCGACGTGCGGGATGGCTGACGGATGCATCGCGGCCGGCATTTCCGTTGTCGTATGTGATGACGGACGGCAAACGTCATCCGCTGCGGCCGCCGAAGCCGCAAGGGTGCGTCTATTCTCGCTTCATCCCCTGGCTGTCCGAGACCATCAATTTCCGGGTCGTGGATATCGAGCAGGATCTGCCCTGGGTACACAAATGGCTCAACGATCCGCGTGTGGACGCGTTCTGGAGCGAAGCGGGCGATCTGGACAAGCATCGTCACTATCTCGCGCGTCTGTTGGCTGATGCGCACATGCTGCCGCTGGTCGGCTGCTTTGGCGACCGGCCTTTCGGCTATTTCGAGCTCTATTGGGCCAAGGAAAACCGGATCGCTCCGTTCTACGATGCGGGCGACTACGACCGCGGCTGGCACGTGATCGTCGGCGAGGACGCCTTCCGTGGGCGCCGCTTCATCACCGCCTGGCTCCCCTCGCTGATGCACTACATGTTCCTGGACGATGCCCGGACCGAGCGCATCGTCGGCGAGCCTGCGGCCGCGCACGTCCAGCAGTTGCGCAACCTCGACCGAGCCGGATTTGCCCGGATCAAGAACTTCGATTTCCCGCACAAGCGAGCAACCCTGGTCATGTTGCTTCGTGAACGCTTCTTCGGCGACAGGCTCTGGCAGCCGGCGGCCGACGAAGTGCAACGCTGAAGACCCAACGCGGACGGAGCATCACCCATGTCATATCATCCCGCCCCAGACTATGATGTCGTCGGCGTCGGCTTCGGGCCGTCGAACATCGCGCTTGCGATCGCGCTCGACGATTGCTCGCGGCGCCATCACCTGAAGTGCCGCTCGCTGTTCATCGAAAGGCAGCCGGCGTTCAAGTGGCACGGCGGAATGCTGCTGCCCGGCAGCACCATGCAGATCTCATTTCTGAAGGACCTTGTCTCGCTGCGTGATCCGACCAGCCCGTTCACCTTCATCAACTATCTGCACAAGTCGGGACGGCTGCTGGACTTCACCAATTGCAAGACGTTCTACCCGAGCCGTGTCGAGTTCAACGACTACCTGCGCTGGGCGGCCAGCCAGTTCGACCGTTCAGTCGCCTATGGCGAGACCGTCATCGCCGTCGAGCCGGTGCATGCCGGGCAATCAGTGGTCGCGCTCCGCGTCGTGTCGCGGACACCGGACGGGCAGGAACGGTCGAGAAGCGCCGGCAACCTCGTGGTGGCGGTGGGCGGGCATGCTCATATCCCGCCGATCTTTCGGCCTTGTGCGGGTGATCCGCGGGTGGTGCACACCAGCGCGTATCTCGACTCCGCTCTTGCCAACGAAATCGGCGGGCAGGCGCCGCGGGTCGCGATCATCGGCGGCGGCCAGAGTGCGGCCGAAGTGACGCTGGACCTGTGCGACCGCAGACCGGATGTCCGGATCGACCTCGTGTTTCGTGGACATGCGCTCAAGCCGTCCGACAGCAGCCCGTTCGTCAATGAAATCTTCAACCCGGAGTTCACGGACTATTTCTACGCGCAGCCCGATGGTCGTCGCAGCGCCATCGTCCGGAATTTTCGCAACACCAATTACGCCGTCGTTGATCCCGAACTTCTCGACCAGCTCTATCGGACGACCTACCAGCAGCGCGTCAACGGCGAGCGTCGGCTTGCCCTTCATCCGTGCAGCGAGATCGTTGCCGTCGAGGCGCGCGCAGAAGGGATCGAGCTCGAGCTGCTGAACAAGGATGAGGATGTCCGACGCCGGGAGACCTACGATGCCGTCGTGCTGGCGACCGGATACGAGCGTCCGCTGCTTCCCGAGTTTCTCGCGCCGATTCGTCGCTTCATCGAGCCCGGATCCCTGGACCGCGATTATCGCGTTCGGACGAGCCCCGCGTTCCTGCCGCAAGTGCATCTGCAGGGGTGCTCCGAGATGTCTCATGGTCTGAGCGATACCCTGCTGTCGGTTCTTCCGATGCGTGCGCAGGAGATCACCAGCGCGCTGGTATCGGCCGCAGGAGGAGATCTGGCAACGCGGCTCGAGCCGGATTTGGCCGAGGACGTCTATTCCTAGGAGCGTCGCGACCTCGGATCTGGCGACCGCTGTGCGACGCGGAGCCGAGGTCGGCAAGCATTTCGACGAGCGGACCGGACTGGGCGCGCTCGTCAGATCGTCTGTTGTCGCCGTGATGGCACGGTTTGAGGGACGACGTCCTTCAAGCGGCGGGCACGGCGGATTTTGGGAATGAGAAATGGCTGAGCCGCATTTGCCTGAGCGGGTGGTAACCGTGTTGGTAACGAGTGACTATGCGCGGCTCGTGGGCCGAACGATGTCCGAGCGTCTCGACTACATCGTCGATATCGCCTCGCTGCATACGCGGGACGAATTGCTGCGGCGTCTGGATCTCGGCCGCGTGCTCGCTCGACAGGTTGAAAAGTGGCTCGGTTTTCATGGTCGGCGTCTGCGGCGTCCGAATGAGACGATCGACAGTGCGATGTGCAGCCTCGAATTTCGCAAGCGGCGGATACGGCGGTCGCGCGTCGTGGCACGACGCCGCGCTCCCAGCTCGAAGACGCCGACGGGCGAATAGCCCGGCGCTTCGCGAGGCGCCCCAGGTATGCCAAACGTTTCAGAAGGCGCGGCCGCGTCCTGTCGCCTGCGATGCCGGTGGCCGCAGTGCAATCGTTCTCGCATCGCATCATACAAAATGAGACTCGACGTCAAGGTGCGGACGGGATGACGTGCGCCCGTCGGCACCTCATCCGCTAGCCTTCCCCGCCGATGGCGGCTCACGGCTCAACAAGACGACGGATGCCCGTGACGCCCGCCGCCACCGGGCCAGCAACGACTGGCCGGCACATTCGTGTGCTCCAGCAAGGGGCGACAAGGGAGGGAGTTCGATGCACATGCGACGCGTGGGGTTCGCCGTGGTCACGGCGCTTTTGCTGTCAGGCACGGCGTACGCGCAGGAGAAGATCAAGGTCGGCGTGACGGCGACCCTTGAAGGCACTTATACGGTGCTCGGCGAGGACGGCATGCGCGGGCATGTCACCGCGCTCAACGTGCTCGGCAAGAAGGTCGGCGACAAGGAACTGGAATTCATCGTCGCCTCGACCGACGCCACGCCGGATTCGGCTGTTCGCGCCGTCCGCAAGCTGATCGAGCAGGACAAGGTGCAGATCCTGTTGTCGCCGCTGTCGGGCGACGAAGGGATCGCCGTCAAGAACTTCGCCAAGACCCGCCCCGAGCTGACCTTCGTCAACGCCGCGTCCGGTGCGCAGGAGACGACCTATGTCGATCCGGCGCCGAATTTCTTCCGGTTCAACATGGACGGCGCCCAGTGGCAGGTCGGCCTCGGCAAGTACGCCTATGAGACCAAGGGCTACCGCAAGATCGCGACGGTCGGTGAGGATTACTCCTTCATCTACACCCAGGTATTCGGTCTGGCGCTCGAATTCTGCGGCCTCGGCGGCAAGATTTCCAGCCGGCAATGGGTACCGCTCGGCACCAAGGACTTCGCCTCGGTCATCGCGGCGCTGCCTGACGACGTCGATGCGATCTACCTCGGCCTCGGCGGCGCCGACGCCGTGAACTTCCTCAATCAGTATCAGCAGGCGGGCGGCAAGGCGCACCTGATGGGCGGCTCGATCATGATCGACCAGACCATCCTGTCGTCCAAGGGCAATGCCAAGAACGCGCTGATCGGAACCATCGCCGCGTCCGGCCAGGCGGACACCTGGGAAGACCCGCGCTGGCAGAAGTTCGTGAAGGCCTATCAGGACTCGTTCCCGCCGGAGAAGCGCTTCCCCAGCCCGTCGCTGCTCGCCACCAACTATTATGGCTCGACCATGGCGCTGATCCTGGCGCTGCGCGAGGTCAATGGCGATCTGTCGGACAACCAGTCAAAGCTGAAGGCGGCGCTGGCGAAGATCGAGATCGATGCGCCCAACGGCAAGATCAAGCTCGACTCCAACCGTCAGGCGATCGGCACCAACTTCGTGACCGAGGTCGTCGATGACGGCAAGGGTGCGCTGTTCAGCAAGGTCGTGAAGGTGATTCCGGACGTCAACCAGACGCTCGGCTACGATGCCGCCACCTTCGCCAAGATCGGGCTGCCGAGCCGGACGGTACCTGAATGTAAGAAATACTGACCAATTGTGCTCTGCAACTCAACGCGGCCGGAGACTGCTCCGGCCGCGTCGTCGCGTCGCTTGCTTTCTGTGCAGCAATCATCGACGCTGATGCATAATCAAAAAGCCATTTCGGTGAGGAAGTGATGAGTAGGGCGCTCGCCGTCTTTCATGCTCGCTTCGGCCGCGCGACGGTTTATCAGCTCAATCGGCCATTCAACGTGCATGCCCATCGTGAGGGGCATCTGATCTTTCATGTCGGCGGAACTCCAGCTCATATCGACGTCGGCGATCAGCGTCACATTCTCGGTGAGGAGGGGATCGTTGCAGTCAATCCTTGGGAACCGCACAATTTCCTGCCCAACGACGTCGACAATGGCGCGATCTTCTTCGTGCTATACGTCAACGCGGAATGGTTTGCCCCATCGGCTGCTCGCGAGCAGGGTCTTCGGTTCGGCCGGACCTGGTTTCGTCGGACACCGGCGCTCGATCGCTGCATCCGCCGCACCGCAGCACTGGTTTGCGGCGCTCCGTCCCTCGGCTGCCTGGACGGCGAACTACGACAGCTCATCGACAGCTGCTACGAACAGAGCTGGTGCATCCCGGAGCGGATGCGCGAGCGTCCGTGTGCCGAGGTGACCGATTTCCGTGTTCGCAAATGCATCAAGCTGATGTCGGACAGCCCGTGTGCCGAGATTGAACTCGATGACATCGCCCGCGAGTCCGGCCTGTCCCGTCCGCATTTCTATCGCCTGTTCCGCAGCCAGACAGGCGTGACGCCGAACCTCTATCTGAACACGCTGCTGATGGAGCGGGCCCTGGATGCGGTGGTGGCGACGGAGTCGCCGATCGCGGATATCGGCTTCGATCTCGGCTTCTCGTCGCAGAGCGGCTTCACGCGCTTCTTCGCTGCGAATGTCGGGATGGCCCCGACCGACTATCGCCGCGCTGCAAAAGTGCTGCGCGCCTGACGTGCTGCTGCGCACCGCGCGAAAAGAGACTGTCGATCAAATCCATCCACGCATCGCTCGCTACACTTCGCTCAACGTGATCCGAAAACGGATCCGACGAGGGAGAAAGCGCGATGGCCGGCAGACCCGGCGATCTCTGGCTGGATGTGCGTTGCGGCCGCAATGACGGAGCCATGCTCCTGATTGCGGGGGAGGATCGATGAGTCGCTTCATCGAGCGCCACCCGATCTGGTCTCTCATTGTCCTGCTGGCTGTGGCAGTGCTGGTCTGGCTGATCGTTGCCGTCTGGCCACCGGCTCTGGAAGAGGCGGTCGGGCGCAAGAAGGTGTTCCTCAGCGCCGTCTTCAACGGCATCACGCTCGGCGGGCTCTATTTCCTCGTCGCAAGCGGCTTCACCCTGATCTTCGGCCTGATGCGCAATGTGAACCTCGCGCACGGCTCGCTCTATCTGTTCGGCGGCTATGTCGGCTACGGCATTTCGTCCGCGACCGGCTCGTGGATTCTGGCCTTCATTGCCGCGTTCATTGTCGTCGCGATTGTCGGCGTCCTGCTGCAGTTCTTCGTGTTTCGTCGCATGGAGGGCCAGGACCTGCGGCAGACGATGGTGACGATCGGCCTGTCGATCGTGTTCGCCGATCTCATGCTGTGGGCGTTCGGCGGCGATTTCTATCAGATCCAGACGCCGGCCTGGCTGATCGGACCCGTGCAGCTGCCGCTGATGACGGCGATGAAATCATCCGGCGAGGCGGTGTTCCTGCAATATCCGCTGGTGCGTCTGGTGATCTTCTGCGGCTCGGTCGTGATCGGCATCCTGATGTGGCTGGCGCTCAACCGCACCCGGGTCGGGATGATCGTGCGCGCCGGCGTCGATGACCGCGAGATCCTCGCCGCGACCGGCGTGCAGATCCAGCTCGTCTTTGTGTTGGTGTTTGCCTTCGGCGCCGGTCTTGCGGGCATTGCCGGTGTGGTCGGCGGAACCTTCCAATCGCTGTCGCCCGGCGAGGATACGAGGTTCCTGCTGGCCTCGCTCGTCGTCGTCATCGTCGGCGGCATGGGATCGATCCCGGGAGCTGCGCTCGGCGCGCTCATTATCGGGCTCGCCGAGCAGCTCGGCTCGGTCTACATCCCGACCTATGCGATCGTCGTGACCTTCCTGATCATGGTCCTGGTGCTGGCGCTGCGGCCCCAGGGCCTGCTGGCGAGGCGTTGAGATGTCGCTGCTCCAGGAGGCGCGGACAAGGGACGGCATGCTGGCGCGGGGCACGACCGCAAAGCCGGCCAGTTGGTCCGTCACGGAGCAGCCCTGGGGCTGGGCGCTGGCGGCGCTGCTGCTGATCATGCCGCTTATCGCCAACGGCTTCTTCCTGATCGAGATCTTCGGGACGACCCTGATCCTCGGCACGATCGCGCTGAGCCTGATGTTCCTCGCCGGCTATGGCGGCATGGTCAGCCTGATGCAGCTGACAATCGCGGGCTTTGCCGGCTACATGGTCGCGGTGTTCGGCGTCAGCGGCAACGCCAATATCAGCCTGGGCTGGCCGTGGTGGCTGGCGACGCCGATGGCGCTGGTGCTCGCGGTGGCGTTCGGCACGCTCGGCGGCGCGCTGGCGGTACGCACCGAAGGTATCTACACGATCATGATCACGCTCGCGATCGGCGCGGCGTTCTACTATTTCACCAACCAGAACTGGGCGATCTTCAACGGCCATACCGGCATCAACACGGTCGCGACGCCGCATGTCCTCGGCATCAACTGGCGTAGCGACATTGCGTTCTATTACCTGATCCTCGCAGTCGCCGCCCTGTGTTGTTCCGCTGTGGTCTATTTGTCGCGCGCGCCGTTCGGGCTGGCGTTGCAGGGCGTTCGCGACAATCCCAGGCGCATGGCCGCGCTCGGTTTCAACGTCAATGCCCATCGCATCGCGGCCTATGCCTTTGCCGCGCTCATCGCCGGGCTTGGCGGCGTGCTGCAGGTCTGGAACTACCGCCAGATCTCGCCGGGCTCGGTCGCGGTCGAACGCTGCATCGACATTCTGATCGTCGCTGTGGTCGGCGGCGTCACCCGGCCGGTCGGCGCCTATATCGGCGCCTTCATCTTCGTCCTCCTGCGCACCTTTGCGCTGGATTTCCTGGTCAAGGTCGGCCTCGACGGCAACCGCTTCCGGCTGCTGATCGGGCTCGGCTTCCTCGCCATCGTGTTCTTCTCATCCGATGGCGTCATCGGCCTGTATGAGCGCTGGCGCAAGCGCAGGCAGACCACCGAGGCGCGTCCGGGAGGGCACGGCCATGGATAGGGTGGCTGACCGGCTCTCCGCTCTCGGCTCCACGGCTGCGCTGGAGTTGCGTGGCGTCACGCGCATGTTCGGCGCGCTGGCGGCGCTGACGGACATCACCATCACGGTGCGCCCCGGCGAGCGACGCGCGGTGCTGGGCTCGAACGGGGCTGGCAAGACGACGCTGTTCAACTGCGTCACCGGTGACTTCCTGCCGACGTCAGGCACGATCCGGTTCTTCGGCGAGGATGTCACCGCGTTCCCGCCCTACGAGCGCATCCGGCGCGGGCTGCGCCGGACCTATCAGATCTCCGCGCTGTTCCTCGGCCTGACCGTGCGCGACAACGTCTATCTCGCCTGCCGAGGCGTCTCGCGCGCGCGCTTCTCGATGCTGCGGCCGCGCGCCAACGACGCGCTGATGCAGGCGGCCGAACGCCTGATCGAGGCGGTGCATCTGACATCGGTGCGCGATCAGCTGGTGTCGGAGCTCGCCCATGGCCAGCAACGTCAGCTCGAGATCGCGCTGGCGCTGGCGGGCGCGCCGCGCTTCATCCTGTTCGACGAGCCGGCGGCGGGCCTGTCGCCGACGGAGCGGCGCGAGTTGGTCCAGATCCTGACATCGCTGCCGCCGCATATCGGCTACATCATCATCGAACACGACATGGATGTGGCGCTGCGCGTCGTCGAGAGCGTGACGATGATGCACAACGGCCGCATCTTCAAGGAGGGCGCGCCGCACGAGATCGAATCCGATCCGGAGGTGCAGGAGCTGTATCTCGGAGGCGGCCATGAATGATCGCGGCCGCTCCGTGCCCGCGCTCGATGTCCGCGGCCTCGACGTCTATTATGGCCATTCGCATGCGCTGCAGGGCGTCGACCTCCGGCTCGAGTCCGGCGTGTTCTCGCTGGTCGGCCGCAACGGCATGGGCAAGACCACGCTGTGCAAGGCGATCATGGGCCTGCTGCGGCCGTCCGGCGGCGCGGTGCGGCTGCGTGGCGAGGATATCACCGGGCTCAATCCGGCGCGGATCGCGCGGCTCGGCGTCGGCTATGTCCCGCAGGGGCGGCGTCTGTGGCGCTCGCTGAGTGTCGACGAGCATCTGCGGCTCGCGGCCGGGCTGCGCCGCGGAGCCTGGACGGTGGATCGCGTCTACGAGACGTTTCCGCGGCTTGCCGAGCGCCGCAACAATGGCGGCGGGCAGCTCTCCGGCGGCGAGCAGCAGATGCTCGCGATCGCGCGCGCACTGCTGACCAATCCGCAGCTCCTGATCATGGACGAGCCGACCGAGGGGCTTGCGCCGGTCATTGTCGCCCAGGTCGAGGAGATGCTGATCCGGCTCGGCCAGGATGGCGACATCGCGGTGCTGGTGATCGAGCAGAACATCGGCGTCGCCACCGCGATCTCGCCGCGCGTCGCGATCATGGTCAATGGCCGCATCAACCGCATCATCGACTCCGCGCGGCTGGCCGCCGACCGCGAGCTGCAGCAGCGGCTGCTGGGCGTCGGCCAGCATGCGGGAGACGAGACCGATCTCGGCACGGAGCAGGCGAGGGAGGAGCCTGTCGCCCGCGCAGCGACGTTGGCGTCGCCGAAGGCCGCGCCGGTCAGGGTCTACGTCTCCAATCCAGTGCTGCCGACGCGCTGGTCGCAGCCGGTGCCGGTCGCGCAGATCGAGGCCAAGGCGCGAACGGTCTCGACCAGCGTGACCCGTCTCGACGAGGCGGCGCGCGTCGGACGCGAGCGCACAGCACCGGTCTCGTCCGGTCCGCCGGCGGTGATCGTGGCCGGCACGCTCGACTCCAAGGGCGAGGAGCTGCGCTTCATCCGCGACATCATTGCCGGCCATGGCCTGCGCACACGGCTTGTCGATGTCTCCACCAGTGGCAAGCATGCGAGTTGCGACGTCTCGGCTCAGGAGATCGCGCTCAATCATCCGCGTGGCGGCTCGGCCGTGTTCGGCTCCGACCGTGGGCAATCCGTGACCGCAATGGCCGACGCCTTTGCGCGCTGGCTGCGGCGGCAGGACAATGTCGCCGGAATCATCTCGGCCGGCGGCTCGGGCGGCACGTCGCTCGTGGCCCCTGGCATGCGCGAATTGCCGATCGGCGTGCCCAAGCTGATCGTCTCGACTGTCGCCTCGGGAGACGTCGGCGCCTATGTCGGGCCTGCCGACATCGCCATGATGTATTCAGTCACCGACGTCCAAGGCCTGAATTCGATATCCCGCGCGGTGCTCAGCAACGGCGCGCATGCGCTGGCCGGCATGGTGACGGCGCGGCAGCAGCAACAAACCATCGTTGGAGGCGCCAAGCCGCAGCGTCCCGCGCTCGGCATCACCATGTTCGGCGTGACCACGCCGGCGGTGCAGAAGATCACGGCCGAGCTGCGCGACGACTACGAATGCCTCGTCTTCCATGCCACCGGCGTCGGCGGCCGCTCGATGGAGAAGCTGGTCGACTCCGGGATGCTCGCCGGAATCATCGACCTCACCACCACCGAGGTCTGCGATCTACTGATGGGTGGCGTGTTTCCGGCGACCGAGGACCGCTTCGGCGCCATCATTCGCTCGCGCGTGCCCTATGTCGGCTCGGTCGGCGCGCTCGACATGGTCAATTTCGGTGCGCCCGAGACCATTCCGGAGCGCTATCGCGGCCGCAAGTTTCATGTCCACAATCCGCAGGTCACCTTGATGCGCACGACACCCGCCGAAAACACGGAGATGGGGCGCTGGATCGGCGAGCGGCTCAATCGCATGGATGGCCCGGTCAGGTTCTTCCTGCCCGAGAAGGGAGTGTCGGCGCTCGATGCGCAGGGCCAGCCGTTCTTCGATCGCGAGGCGGACGAGGCGCTGTTCCGCAGCCTCGAACAGACCGTGCGGCAAACCTCGACGCGGCGGATCATCCGCGTGCCGCATCATATCAACGACAACGAGTTCGTTGCCACGATCGTGGCCGCCATCAGGCCGATGCTCGGGCGGCTGCCGGCGCGGCGCAGACAGGCGAGGTGATGGTCATGCCGAGATATGAGCGTGCACCGCTGCTGAAGAAGTTTCGCGACATGGTCCGTCGCGGCGTCCCGATCATCGGCGGCGGCGCCGGCACCGGCCTGTCGGCGAAATGCGAGGAGGCCGGCGGCATCGATCTGATCGTTATCTATAATTCCGGCCGCTATCGCATGGCCGGCCGTGGTTCGCTGGCCGGGCTGATGGCCTATGGCGACGCCAACGCGATCGTGGTCGAGATGGCCGCCGAGGTGCTGCCTGTCGTCAAGAGCACGCCGGTGCTTGCGGGCGTCAACGGCACCGACCCGTTCCGCGACATGGATGTCTTTCTCGACGAACTGAAGGCGCTCGGTTTCTCCGGCGTGCAGAACTTTCCGACCGTTGGCCTAATCGACGGCACCTTCCGTGCCAATCTGGAGGAGACCGGCATTTCCTATGCGCTGGAGATCGACATGATCGGGCGCGCCCACGACAAGGACCTGCTGACAACGCCTTACGTGTTCAACGAGGCGCAGGCGACGGGCATGGCGATTGCGGGGGCCGACATCATCGTCTGCCATCTCGGCCTGACCACCGGCGGCTCGATCGGCGCGCAGACCGCGCCGAAGCTGGAGGACTGTCCCGGCCTGATCGACAGCTGGGCGTCGGCGGCGCTGAGCGTCAATCCCGAGATCCTGGTGCTGGCGCATGGCGGTCCGATCGCCGAGCCCGCCGATGCCGACTACATCATGAAGCATACCAAGAACTGCCACGGCTTCTACGGCGCCTCCTCGATGGAGCGACTGCCGGTAGAGCGGGCGCTGACCGAGCAGGTGCGACATTTCAAGGCGATCAGCTCGCGGCCGCGCCGCGTCTGAGGTGACAACACGAGATCCGGCAGCGATGGCGCCTGGCGCCGCGCCCGTCGGACAGAAGAATGAGGGAGGAATGCGATGTCCGGGGCTTTGATCGGTGAGCTGATCCTGTGGCTGATCGTTGCGATCATCGTCATCGTGGTCGCCGTCTATATCGTCAACTGGCTCTACCACCGCTCCTCGAAGGAGGTCTCCTTCGTCCGCACCGGCTTCATGGGCGAGCGTGTCGTGATCAATGGCGGCGCCTTCGTGATGCCGTTCATCCACGACTATACGCCGGTCAACATGAACGTGCTGCCGATGGGAATTACGCGCGCGAAGCAGGACGCGGTGATCACCCGCGACCGCATGCGGGTCGACGTCGAGGCCGACTTCTACGTGCGGGTGCAGCCGACCCGCGAGGCGGTCTCGATCGCCGCCGCGACGCTCGGCCGGCGCACGCTCGAACCGGAAAAGCTGCACGCGCTGCTCTCCGGCAAGTTCATCTCCGCGCTGCGCTCGGTGGCAGCGGAGATGACGATGGAGCAGATGCACGAGCAGCGCGGCGACTACGTCTCCCGCGTGAAGGCAGCCGCCTCCGAGGCACTCGCACAGAACGGGCTCGAGCTCGAATCCGTCGCGATCACCGATCTCGACCAGACCGATCTGGAGTTCTTCAACCCGTCGAACCGGTTCGACGCCGAAGGCCTGACCCGGCTGATGGAGGACATCGAGAGCAAGCGCAAGCTGCGCAACGACATCGAGCAGGACTCGATGATCAAGATCCGCACCCGCAACCTCGAAGCCGAGCGTGAGGCGCTGGAGATCGAGCGCGAGAGCGAGACGGCGCGGCTGGAACAGGAGCGCGACATCGAGATGCGCCGCGCCCTGCAGCGGACGGAAGTCGCACGCGAGCGGGCGCTGCGCGAGACCGAGGCCGAGCAGGCGCAGATTTCCGCGCGTGAGGCGATCGAGAAGGCACGCATCGCCAACGAGCTCACCATCGCCGAGGCGCGGATCGCGGCCGAGCGCGACACGCGGCAGCGCGAGATCGAGCGGACCCGCGCGGTCGAGGAGCGCGAGCTCCTGGCGCGCGAGGACATTGAGAAGGCCCGGATTGCCAACCAGCGCGCGATCGATGCCGCCCGCATCGAATCCGAGCGCGAGGTGCGCCAGCGCGACATCGAGCGGACCCGAACCATCGAGGAGGCCGAGATCGCTGCGCGCGAGGCGGTGGAGAAGGCGCGCATCCAGCAGGATCGCGTCGTCTCCGATGCGCGGATCGCCAATGACGAGGAGACCCGGCGGCGCGAGATCGAGCGCACCCGAGCCATCGAGCAGGCGGAGATCGCCGCACGCGAGGCGACAGAGAAGGCGCGGATCGCGCAGACCATGATCGTCAATCTGGAGCGCATCAGCTCCGACGAGCGTACGCGCGCCACCGAGATCGCGCAGGTCCGCGCCATCCAGGAGGCGGAGATCGAGGCGCAGAAGGCGGTCGAGGCCGCGCGCATCGCCCGCGAGCAGGCGCTGTCGGCCGAGCGCATCGCTGCCGAGCATGCGACGCGCAAGCTGGAGATCGAGCGCAATCAGGGCATCGAGATCGCCGGCATCGTCGCGCGGGAGGCCACGGAGGCCAGCCGCATCGCGCAGGAGGAGCGGGTGCGCGCCCTCGAGATCGCCCGCGTCAGGACCATCGAGGAGGCCGACATCGCATCGCGTGAAGCGATCGAGGCGGCGCGCATTGCACAGGAGCAGGCGGTCGCCGCCAAGCGCATCCTCTCCGAGCAGGAAACGCGCAGCCTGGAGATTTCGCGGACCGAGGCCGTCGAGGCGGCCGATCTCAAGCGGCGCGAGGCGGTCGAGCGGCGCCGCATCGAGGTCGAGCTCGCGCTGGAGGCTGAGCGCATTGCGTCGTCGCGGACGCGGGAGGTGCTCAACATCGACCAGAAGAAAGCGATCGAGCTGGCCGATGAGGTCAGGGTCATCGAGCTCGCCGCCAAGCGCGCCGAACGCATCGATGCCGATCGCCAGGTCAAGGAGGCCGAGATCGTCGCGCGCAAACAGGTCGAGGCCGCCGATGTGTCGCGCGAGCAGGCGCTGGAGGCGGTCCGGCTGGAGCGTCGCCGGGCCATCGAGCAGCTCGAAGTCGCCCGCGTGCAGTCGCTGCAGGAGGCCGAGATCGCCGCCCGCGAGGAGGTCGAGCGCGCGCGCATTGCCTCCGATCGCGGCCTCGACGAGGCGCGCATCGGTCGCGAGCGTGAGTTGCGCAAGCTGGAAGTCAACCGCGAGAAGGACGTCGAGACGGCGCTGATGGAAAAGGCGATCGCGCTGTACCAGAAGTCGCTGGAGGAATCCGCCGCCAAGGTGTCGGCCGAGGAGGCGCGCACGCGCGCGACCGAAGCCGCGGAGAAGGTGATCACCGCACGCGAGAGCGAGATCGCCCGCCGCCGCAAGACGGTCGAGGTGCTGCTCGCCGAGAAGCAGGCGGAGGAGACCCGCATCGCCGCCGAGGCCGAGCGCGTGCGCGCGGCGGTGGAAGCCGAAGCGCAGCGGCTGCTCAACGAGGCCGAGAACGTGCTGACCGACCAGGCCCGCTACTCGCTGTTCCGCCGCAAGCTGCTCGACCGCATCGAGGGTATCGTGCGCGAAAGCGTCAAGCCGATGGAAAAGATCGAGGGCATCCGCATTCTCCAGGTCGACGGCCTGAACGGCAATGGCGGCAACGGCAATGGCGGCCGCAGCGCGACCGACGAGGTGATCGATTCCGCGCTGCGCTATCGCGTGCAGGCGCCGCTGATCGACTCCATCCTCTCCGACATCGGCGTCGAGGGCGGCAGCTTGGCCAAGATGCCGGGCCTGATCCGCGAAGCCAGGGACATGCAGGGCATTCGCAAGGACACCGCCGCGCGCAAGGATACTGGTGGAGGTGGAGGCGGTGATGTCGGCCCATCCGAGCCGCCGGCCGATCGCGGCCCGCGCAAGAAGGGTTGATGCGAGATGGCGAGGGTCTACGTCTCCACTGTCGTGAATGCCCGCAACGACCGGGTGTGGGCGCGCGTCCGCGACTTCAACGGCTTGCCGAACTGGCATCCCGCCATCGCCGAGAGTCGCATCGAGGGCGGCGAACCCGCGGACAAGATCGGCTGCGTCAGGGATTTCCGGCTGCGCAACGGCGACCGCATCCGCGAGAAGCTTCTCGGCCTGTCCGACTACGACATGTTCTGCACCTATTCGATCCTGGAATCGCCGATGGGCGTGTCGAACTACGTCGCCACGCTCCGCCTGACGCCGGTGACGGACGGCGACAAGACCTTCCTGGAATGGACCGCCGAGTTCGACTGCGCGCCGGAGCGCGAGGCCGATCTGGTCGGCTCGATCGGCGGCGGCGTGTTCCAGGGCGGCTTCGATGCGCTCAAGCGGGCGTTCGGAGGCTAGTCCGTGCCGCACATCGTCAAGAGCACCATCATCGACGCGCCGACCGACCGGGTTTGGGAGGTGCTGCGCGACTTCAACGGCCATGACCGTTGGCATCCGGCGGTGGCGACCTCGGCGATCGAGCGCTCGCAGACCTCCGACAAGATCGGCTGCGTCAGGCGCTTCCGGCTTCAGGACGGCTCGGAGCTGCGCGAGCAATTGCTGGCGCTGTCCGACCTTGAACAGAGCTTCAGCTACTGCCTGCTCGATACGCCGGTCGCCTTGTTCAACTACGTCGCCCATGTCCGGCTGCTCCCCGTCACCGATGGCGATCGCACGTTCTGGCATTGGGAGAGCCGGTTCACGACGCGGCTGGAGCAGGCGGAGGAACTGACGCGCATGGTGGCGGAAGACATCTACCAGGCCGGCTTCGAGGCGATCCGCTCGCATCTGAAGCAGGCGGCATGAGCGAGAGGTGAACCGATGCCGGTGACGGTGAAGACATTCCAGGCGCTGGGCGAGGCGGCCTCCGCGCTGTCGTCGGACCGCGCCGCGCGCTACCTCGGTGGCGGCACCTTGGTGATGCGCGAGCTCAACGAGGGCGGCGTCTCGATCGCGACCGTCGTGCGCGCCACCGACCGCGCCTTGCAGGGCATCGAGGCCGCCGGCGCCCGTGTGCGCATCGGAGCTGGCGTCACCTTCGCGCGCGTGCTGGCCGAGCGCGAGCTCGCCTTCCTGCATCCGGCAGCACGCTCGATCGGCGGCCCGGCCGTGCGCAACATGGGCACCGTCGGCGGCAATCTGTTTGCACCGGCGCCGTTCGGTGACTTCACGGTGGCGCTGCTGGCGCTCGACGGCATGATCTCGCTGCAGGGCGGCTTCGGTCTGCGCGACATGCCGCTCGAAGAATTTCTGCAATCGCGCGACCGGCAGGCCGGCGCGCTGGTGGTCGCTGTCTCCTGTATCCGGCCGGCATCGGCCGATGCGTTCCGCTACCGCAAGATCGCGCGCATCAAGCCGAAGGGCGGCTCGGTCATCACGCTCGCCGTACATCTCCCGCAGAGCGGTGGCCGCGTCACCGGCGCGCGCATCGCGCTGGGGTCGATGGCGCCGACCGCGATCCGCGCCAAGGGAGCCGAGCGCGCGCTCGAAGGCCGGCCGCTCGATGCCAGCGCGATCAGTGCGGCGGCGGCCGCCGCAGGCGAGGGGACGGCGCCGACCGATAATTCGCTGGCGAGCGCGTGGTACCGACGCGAGGTGCTCGGCGTACATCTGCGGCGGCTGTTGTCGGGACAGGAGAGCTAGAGCATGGCCAAGACTCCACTTCAGTTCCGCCACAACGGCCGCGACGTCGCGCTGTTCGTCGATGGCGGCACCAGCTTGCTGGTGGTGCTGCGCGAGATGCTCGGCGACGTCACGCCGAAGTTCGGATGCGGGCAGGGCGGCTGCGGGGCCTGCACCGTGCTGATCGACGGCGAAGCTCATCTCTCCTGTCTGACGCTTGCCGAAACCGTGGAGGGCCGCGCTATCGAGACGCTCGACGGCATCAAGGCGGGTCCGAACCTGCATCCGCTGCAGCGCGCCTTCGCCGAAGGGTTTGCCGCGCAATGCGGCTTTTGCACGCCGGGCATGCTGATGGCCGCCAAGGCGCTGCTCGACCGCAACCCGCAGCCGAGCCGTGAGCAGGTGGTGGAAGCGATCTCCGGCAACATCTGCCGCTGCACCGGCTACGAGCCGATCATCAATGCGGTGCTGGCGGCGGCCGCATCGCGCGCGAGCGCCTGAGGGGAGAGCGTCATGCTGGAACTGCGCAAGGACATCTTCGCCGACGAGCGCGACGACAATCTCAACGAGGTCGGCAAGGGCACGCAGCGCCAGGACATGCTGGGCCACGTCACGGGTACCTCGACCTATTTCAACGATCACAAGCTGCAGGGCATGCTGCATCTGAGTGTCGTGAGATCCACGCAGCCGCATGCGAGGCTGCGCCGCGTCGACACCAGCGAGGCCGAGCGAAGCGAGGGCGTCCGCCGGGTCATCCGCGGGGCCGACGTACCGCGCAATCTGAACACGCTGCTTAGCCTGATCAATTTCGGCAAGGACGACGAGCCGACATTGGCCGTCGACAAGGTGCGTTATCGCGGCGAGCCGATCGTCGCTGTCGTCGCTGAGACGCCGCGCCTCGCAGCCGAGGCGGCGGCCAAGGTGCGCGTGGACTACGACATCTTGCCGGCGGTGTTCGATGTCGAGGAGGCGCTGAAGCCCGGCGCGCCGACGGTCAATGAGACCTATCCGAAGAACACCTTCACCTATCACGACCGCTACGACCATCAGAAGCTGCGCTTCGGCGACGTCGAGCGCGGCTTTGCCGGCGCCGATCATGTGCTTGAGCAGCGCTACCAGATGTCGCCGATCGAGCACGCCCCAGTGGAGACCAACGGCTCGATCGCGGCGCCCGACACCAATGGCCGCTATGTCGTCTATACCTCGACCCAGGCCTTGTTCTTCTCGCTCGACACCTGCGCCAAGATCCTCGATCTTCCGTCGAATACGTTGCACTTCATCGGCGGCACCGTCGGGGGCGGCTTCGGCGGTAAGGTCGACACCTTGACCGAGCCGCTCGCGATTCTCGCGGCGATGCTGACCGGGCGGCCGGTGCGCCACGTGTTCGGGCGCGAGGAGGAGATGCAGTTCGGGCCGCCGCGCGGCGCCGAGCGGATCTACATCAAGGACGGCGTGATGCGCGACGGCCGCATCGTCGCGCGACAGATCCGCGGCTATTTCGACTCCGGAGCCTATACCCGGCTGTCGAGCTATGCGGTGGTGAAATGCGCTGCGCATCTGCCTGGGCCCTACACGATCCCGAACGTCCATGGCGACATCTACTGCGTTTTCACCAACCGGACGCCGGCGACCGCGATGCGCGGCTTCGGCATCACCGGCATGGATTTCGCGCTCGAATGCCAGATGGACAAGCTCGCGCATCTCATCGGCATGGACCCCATGGAGTTCCGCATCCTGAATGCGTATCGCGACGGCGACATGAAGGCGCATCGCCGCGAGGCCAAGAACACGGCGCTGATCGAATGCGTGCAGGTTGCGGCCGAGAAGGCCAAATGGCCGATCCGCGAGGAATTCCGCCGGATGTCGTCGCGCAAGGATGGTGGCGGAGCACGGGCCGCGGTGCCGTCCACGCCACGCGAGACCGCGCCACCGCGCGCTGCAGCGGCGCAGCAGCGTACCAGCTACGACCGCGGGCTCCCGATTTCGCCCCCGCCCGAACCGCCACCGCCTCCGCAGCCTTCCGCGCCAACGCCGGGACATGGCGCGACGCGGTTCTCATCCGTGTTCGGCACGAGGAGGCGCTGAGATGGCGAGGCACCGCGGCCGCGGCATGGCGGCGATCAACTATCCCATCGGCATGAATCTCGGCGGCGATCCGAGCCAGGCGCTGGTGCACTCCAATCCCAGCGGCAAGTTCACGGTGGCGCTGTCGTCGATCGATCTGGGGCAGGGCATGAAGTCGGTGACGCGGCAGATCTGCGCCGAGACGCTCGGTGTGCCCGTTGAGGACGTCTATGTCGACACCGCCGACTCCGACACCGGGCCGCATTGCATGGGCTCGTTCGCCTCGCGCGGCACCCACCGCGTCGGCAATGCCGTGATGGCGGCGGCGAAGGAGGCGCGCGGTGTCATGATGGAGGCGGCGGCCGAGGAGCTCGAAGTGAACGCCAGCGACCTCGAGACCGACGGCCGCGGCAACATTCACGTCAAGGGCGCGCCGCATCGCTCGATCTCGGTCAAGGACGTCGCCATTGCCGCGCAGTTCCGCCAGGGCAAGACGATCTCCGGCCGTGGCATCTTCCTGGTGCCGCTGTCGGACGTCGATCCGGAGACCGGCGAGATGTCGCCCGCGACGTGCTACGCGCATGCCTGTCTGGTTGCCGAGGTCGACGTCGACGACGAGACCGGCGAGGTCGGCGTCATCAGGATGGACTCGGCCTATGAGCTGGGCCGTGCGCTCAATCCGCGGCTCGTGGAACAGCAGCTCGTGGGCGGCGCCTGGATGGGCATGAGCCACGCGCTGTATGAGACGACGGAGCCGTACTATCCAGATCCGAAGCAAGGTCCGCGCGACTTCGTCGAATATCTGATGCCGGGGCCGGGCGACATCTGTCCGCACGACATTGCGGTGCTGGAGCGGCCCGCGCCTGACGGTCCGTTCGGCGGCAAGGGACCGGGCGAGATGTGCGCCAATCCGGTGCTGCCGGCGATTGCGAATGCGATCTTCAATGCCGTCGGCGTGCGCATCGACGAGCTGCCGATCACGCCGGAGAAGGTGCTGCGCGCGATCAAGGCCCAGGGCGGCGCGCGGCCGCAGACGCGGCGGTGACGGCGCATGGTGGTCCGCAGCAACATCGTCGGCATCGACTCGCCGCAAGCGCTGGAGAAGGCGCTGCGCGCGGCCTATTACCTCGCCGATGACGGGCTCTCCACCGCGGCCTATCTCGCGCTCGCGCTCGGCAAGCCGCTGCTGCTGGAGGGCGCGCCGGGTGTCGGCAAGACCGAGGCCGCGAAGGCGATTGCCGCCGTGCTCGGCCGCAAGCTGATCCGCCTGCAATGCTACGAGGGCATCGACGCGGCGGCTGCGCTCTACGAGTGGAACTATCCGCGCCAGATGCTCGCGATCCGCCAGGCCGGCGAGGAGAGCATCGACATCTACGGCGAGAGTTTCCTGATCGAACGGCCGATGCTGGCCTGCCTGCGCGCGCCTGACGCGACGGTGCTGCTGATCGACGAAATTGATCGCGCCGACCAGGAGTTCGAAGCCTTCCTGCTCGAATTCCTGTCCGACTTCCAGATCTCGATTCCCGAGCGCGGCACCGTGCGTGCGGCCGAACGACCGATCGTGGTGCTGACCTCGAACCGCACACGTGACCTGCATGAAGCGTTGCGTCGCCGCTGTGTGTATCATTGGATCGACTATCCCGATGCGGAGCGCGAAGCGCGGATCGTGATGATGCGGGCGTCCAGCGTCGCAGAGGCGACGGCGCGGGCCGTGGTCTCCGCCGTCGCGAAGCTCAGGCGCGAACCATTGAGCAAGGCCCCGGGCATTGCCGAAGCCGTCGACTGGGCGGAGGCTGCGACCTTGCTGAACCGCACCGGCGCGCGCTGGCCGGATGCATTCAAGCGCTCGATCGGTGTCGCGCTGAAGGACGAGGAGGACTTGTCCTTCGTCGCGCCGCGGCTGGACGCGCTGCTGGCGGAGGCGACGACATGAGCGAGGTGCGGCTGCCACGAGCCACCGAGATTTTCGTGACGTTCGCCGCGCTGCTGCGGCGGAACGGCTTTGCCGTCGCGCCCGAGCAGACCACGGCCTTTCTCGCCGCGATCGAACTGCTCGGGCCAACCAGTCTCGACGACATCAGGCGTGCGGGAGCCGCGACCCTGGCGCCGCCGCCGGAGCGGCTTCCGACCTACAATCTGCTGTTCGACATCCATTTCGGCGTGAGCGAGGCGACCGCCCTCAGCGAGACCGACCAGCAGGACGACGTCGTCCGTCTTCAGGAGGAGGGCGACGACGGCGTCGATCCCGACAGCGCCCAGGAGCAGAACGAGTCCGGTCTCGCGGCCACGCAAGCGGAGGCGCTGGTCGCGCGCCGTCTTGCGGCGATGAGCGGCGGCAATGCCTTGCAGCGTCTCGCGCGGCAGGCGCGCGCAAAGCTGCCGAAGCGGCGCGGCCACCGCCGGATGCGCGCGCGGCGCGGCAGCTTCGTCGATCTGCGCCGGACCTTGCGCGAGAGCGTGCGCCGCGACGGCGAGGTGCTGTCGCTGCGGCGGCTGAAGCGACGGCCGCGGCTGCGGCGTCTGCTGTTGCTGATCGACGTCTCCGGCTCGATGAAGGCGCGCACCGAGGACAACATGCGGCTGGCGCATGTGCTGGTGCAGGCCGTGCCGCAGGTCGAGGTGTTCACCCTGGGCACGCGGCTGACGCGCGTCACGCGTCCCTTGCGGCTGAAGCGGCGCGAGCAGGCGCTGCTCGCGGCCTCGCATCTGGTCAGCGACTGGGATGGCGGCACCCGCATCGGCGAGGCGCTGCAGGCGTTCCTCGCGGTGCCGCGCTTCTCGACCTACGCGCGCGGCGCCGCCGTGCTGGTGATCTCCGACGGGTTGGAGCGCGGCGATCATCAGGTGCTCCGCGATGCCGTGTGGAAGCTGTCGCTGCGGGCCTGGCGCGTGAGCTGGCTGACGCCGCTCGCGACCGGTCCCGGCTTCAAGCCGCAGACGGAGGCCTTGCAGGCGATCGCGCCGTTCGTCGACGACATCGGTCCCGGCGGCTCGGACGATGTCATCGTTTCGCACGTGCTGTCGCTGGCGCGGAGGAGGGCGGCATGAGCGGATATGTCGATGCGCATCATCACATCTGGCGGCAGGCCGATCTGCCCTGGCTGGTCGGGCCGATGCAGCCGCGCATCTTCGGCCCGTACGAGCCGATCCGACGCGACTATCCGATCGAGGAATATCTCGACGATATCGCCGGCAGCGGCATGACCCAGTCGGTCTACGTCCAGACCAATTGGGCCAAGGAGGGGTTCGAGGACGAGGCCGCGTGGGTGCAGCGAACCGCCGATCGGCACGGCTTTCCGCACGCGATCGTCGCCTACGCTGACCTCGCCGTCGAGGACGCGCGCCCCCAATTCGACCGGCTTGCGCGCTATCCGCTGCTGCGCGGCGTTCGGATGCAACTGCACTGGCACGAGAACCCGCTGTATCGCTTCGCCGCGTCTTCCGATCTCTGCAACGATCCGAACATCCGTGCCAACATCGCGCGGCTCGCCGACTATGGCTGGTCGTTCGACCTGCAGCTCTTCGCCGGCCAGATGGCGAGTGCTGCGGCGCTGGCCGAGAGCTGTCCGTCCGTCACCTTCATCCTGCAGCACGCCGGCATGCTGGAGGATCTCTCTGCGGCGCGACGGGAGCAATGGCGCACGGGCATGCAGCGGCTCGCCGCCTGCCGCAACGTCGTCAGCAAGCTCTCGGGCCTCGGCACCTTTATCCGCCGCAACGATCCGGCGCATGTCGCCGATGTCGTGCGCGAGACGATCGAGATGTTCGGCGCCGACCGCTGCTTGTTCGGATCGAACTTCCCGATTGAAAAACTCTGGACGAACTATCGCGCGCTGATCGCTGGCTACGAGGCTGCCATCAAAGACTTCGACGAGCGAGCGCGAAAGCAAGTGATGGGAGAGACCGCGCGGCTTGTGTACCGGCTGGGATGACGCTGCGCGCAACGACAACAAAAGCAACAGGGAACGCTCATGGCGCTGGAAATCAAGGTTCTCGACTATGGTGATATCGAGCTGGAATCCAGCTTCCTCGTGCTCGGCCGCGACTGCGGCCGCACCCGCCGGGTGCTGACGCTCGGCTTCCTGATCCTGGGCGGCCCGTATCCGGTCGTGGTCGACACCGGCTACCGCTCCAACCAGATCATGGAGACGCTCGGCATGCGCGGGCTGCAGTATCATGAGAACATGATCGAGAACCAGCTGGCGCGGCACGGCGTGCGCATGGGCGACGTGCGCTATGTCTGCCACACCCATCTGCACATCGATCATGCCGGCAAGGACGACCTGTTTCCGATGAACACCACGGTGGTGCTGAACCGCCGCGAGCTGGAATACTCGGTCTCCGGCCTGATGCATCCGCAATATCCGGCGCCCGACATCAAGCACCTGATCGACCGGCTGCACACCAAGAGCGCGCTGCGCTTCCTTGATCTCGAGCTCACTGGCGCTGTCGAGCTGATGCCAGGGGTGTATTGCGAGGCGGCCAATGCCCACACCGAGGGCTCGATGAACATCCACGTCCACACCGCCGACGGCATCGCCACGATCTGCGGCGACGTGATCTACGATTTCAACGACCAGATCGTGACGCCGTTCAATGAGATCCAGGACGCCGAGCCGCGCACCACCGGCAATCACGGCACCAGCAAGCGCGCTGAGAAGGCGGCGATCAAGAAGCTGCTGTCGAGCTCGCGCTACCTGCTGCCGATTCACGACCGTCCCGCCAAGATCGAGGGTGGCATGGTGACCGGGCGGCTGCACGACCAGGTGCCGGGTCCGCTGGTGCAGTCGCTGCCGCAGCGGCACTGGTTTCCGGTGTGAGGACGCGTCATGACCCACGTCACCTTGCGCCCTGAGTTCGAGAGCCTGATCGACCCCTATGCGCCGGTGGCGCAGGTCGCGACCGGCTTCGACTTCACGGAGGGGCCGATCTGGCATCCGGCCGAGCAGTTCCTGCTGTTCTCCGACATGCCGGCCGATGTCCGCCGCCGCTGGGATGCGAAGCGCGGCTTGGTCGAGATGCGGCGGCCGTCGAACAAGTGCAACGGCATGACCTACGATGCCGAGCTCAACCTGATCGTCTGCGAGCATGCGACCTCGGCGCTGGTGCGCGAGCGGCCCGACGGGCGTCGCGAAATCTTGGCGTCGCATTTTCAGAACCAGGAGCTGAACAGTCCGAACGACGTCTGCGTCCACTCCAGCGGGGCGATCTATTTCTCCGACCCCTGGTACGGCCGCATGCCGGTCTTTGGCGTGGAGCGACCGCGGCAGCTTGGCTTCCAGGGGGTCTACCGGGTGCCGCCGGGCGGCGGCACGCCGCTTCTGCTGGTCGACCGGCATCTGTTTGATCAGCCGAACGGGCTGTGCTTCTCGCCGGACGAGACGCTGCTCTACGTCAATGATACCGTACAGGCTGTCATCCGGGTGTTCGATGTCGGCAGTGACGGCAGCCTGTCGAACGGCCGCGTCTTCTCCAGCGGCATCCGCTCCGAGCTCGAGCCCGGCGTGCCCGACGGCATGAAGTGCGACCAGCGTGGCAATGTCTGGGTCACCGCGCCCGGCGGCGTCTGGGTCTATGCGCCCTCGGGCGAACTGCTCGGCAAGGTGCGCGTGCCGGAGCTGGTCGCCAATCTCGCCTGGGGTGGGGCGGACTTCCGCACGCTGTATCTCACCGCCACGCATTCGGTCTATGCCATCGCGACCAAGGTCGGCCCGCGCCATGAGCCCTATATGAGCGCGCGGCGGACGGCCGGACCCACATCGGCTGCGTCGTCGTCGTCGCCAGCGGCGCCGCAGCTCGCCGCCGGCGACATGCAGCTCGATCCGCGGCGCTGCGCCATGATCATCCAGGACCTGCAGAACGACGTCATCATGGACGGCGGTGCCTTTGCCGACTCCGGCGCGCCCGGCCACGCCAAGCAGCAGCGCGTGGTCGACAACGTGCGCCGGCTGGCCGAGGTCGCCCGCGCGCGCGGCGTCGTCATCATCTTCGTCTGGTTTGTGGTCGAGCCGGGCGCGCCCGGGGTGACCTTGAACGCGCCGCTGTTCGAAGGTCTCGTCGACAGCCGGGCGATGGTGCGCGGCAGTTGGGGCGCCGCGCCTGTTGCGGGGCTGGAGCCGCGCGGCGGCGACTTCGTCGTCGAGAAGATGCGGATGAGCGCGTGGGAGGGCACGAAGCTCGAGACCATCCTGAAGGCGACGGGGCGCGACGTCATCATCAATACGGGCGCCTGGACCAACATGTCGGTCGAGCACACCGCGCGCACCGGGGCCGACAAGGGCTATTTCATGGTCGTGCCCGAGGACTGCTGTTCGACGATGAATCCGGAATGGCACAATGCCGCGATCAACTTCGCCCTGCAGAACGTCTCCGTGGTCACCAACGCCGATGCGGTCATCAAGGCGCTGGGGTAGGGGATGCCCAAGCTGTTTCATCTCGTCGCCTCGCCGCGCGCGGACTCGGAGTCGAGCGCCGGCGCGCGCGTTTTCCTCGATCGTTTCATGCAGGCGCGGCCCGGGTTCGACATCGACGAGATGAACCTGTGGCGCGAGAATCTGCCCGAGTTCGACGGCGAGATCCTGCAGGCGAAATACGCGCGCATGGGCGGGCGCGACTTCACCGAGGGCCAGCGCGCGGCGTTCGCGGTGGCCGAGCGCATGGCGGTGCGGCTCGATCTCGCCGAGCGCGTGGTGATCTCGACGCCGATGTGGAACTTCGGCATCCCCTACAAGCTCAAGCACTGGTTCGACATCATCAACCAGCCCGGGCTTACCTTTCGCTTCGATCTCGCCAGAGGCTATCTCCCGCTGCTGAAGGATCGCCCGACGCTCGTGATCCTGGCGAGCGGCGGTGACTTCACCACCGGCATGAGCCGCGGCCGCATCGATCTCGCCACGCCGTACTTGCGCGAGGCGCTGCGCTTCATGGGCCTGCAGGACGTCCGCTTTGTCGCGATCGGGCCGACCAGCGGTCCTGCCGATCACACCGGCGCGGCGCGGGAGCGGGCGCACAAGCGGCTGATCGAGCTGGCGGTCCAATTCTGACAGGATGCATCGAAAGGCCATCAGCCAACTTGTTAGTTGGTCGCGCGGCCAGCAGATCATGACGGTGCGGCTCTGATCGGATCCCGCTTCTCCTCGCCTGACAATACGGCGAATTGAAGCACCTACGCAGGCGCGCGCAACGTTGCTCAATCGCTTCTCAGACGAGTGACGCCGTTCTGGGCGATTGCTGCGCGTTGAAGCAGCAGTGTCCCGACATTAGCGGCGCTTATATCCGCAATTTTTGCTTCCAATTTTACTTCGCAGAATCCCGTCGATAGCCTCGCGTCAAGATCGAAACGCAAGCGGGCCGACAGCCAACGAAGGATGTCGCGCCGCCTTGTAACCAGCGGGGGTTGCTATGCGCGACAATGAGAAACGCACGTCCAAGGGTGAGATTGTGAAGCAGAAGGCGCCGAGAGATCAAAAACTGAGCCGGCGCTCCCTGCTCAAAGGCGCGGCTGCGCTCGCGGGTGCCGCGGTCGGCTCGGAGATCGTCGGGGCACCGATGATCTGGGCGCAGGAGATCAAGGACATCGAGCTGCGCCATGTCGGCGTGTCCTATTCGGTGGTGAAGGCGATCGGTGACCAGGCCGCGAAGGATCTCGGCTTCAAGGTCACGATGCAGAACCTCGATACGTCGGCCGCGATCAACCGCTTCATCAGCCAGCCGAACAGCGTCGACATCGCCGATCTCGAGGGCTGGCAGGCCAAGCTCGCCGCCAAGCGCGGTGTCATCCAGGGCATCGAGGTCAAGAAGATCAAGGAGTTCGACAACATCCTGCCGATCTTCACCAAGGGCGAGATCAACGGCCACAAGATTCCGCGCCAGGGCATCTCGCCTTACGAGGCGATGTACATTTCCAAGCCCGACTCCACCGATCTGCATGACGGCGTCACCGAATGGGCGACCTTCCTGCCGCAGGTCTACAACGCCGACTCGATCGGCTACCGCCCCGACCTGGTCGGCCACGAAGTCACCGAGTGGAAGGACCTGATCGACCCGAAGTTCAAGGGCAAGGCCGCCATCCTCGACGTGCCCGCGATCGGCATCATGGATGCCGCGCTGTGCTTCGAGAGCGCCGGGCTGATCAAGTACGGCAACAAGGGCAACATGACCAAGGAGGAGATCGACTTCACCTGCAACAAGCTGATCGAGCTGAAGAAGCAGGGGCAGTTCCGCGCCACCTGGACCACCTTCGATCAGTCGGTGCAGCTGATGGCGGCGGGCGAGGTGGTGATTCAGTCGATGTGGTCGCCGGCCGTGGCTGCGGTGCGCGTGAAGGAGATCCCGTGCGTCTACGCGCCGGTCAATATCAAGAACGGCAAGGAAGGCTATCGCGGCTGGTGCAACGGCATGGGCCTCATGAAGCACCTCACCGGCAAGAAGCTCGACGCCGCCTATGAGTATCTGAACTGGTACCTGTCCGGCTGGCAGGGCGGCTTCGTCGCGCGCTACGGCTATTACAGCCCGGTGCCGTCGACGGCGAAGAAATTCCTCACTCCCGCGGAATGGGACTTCTGGTACGAGGGCAAGCCCGCGCCGGAGGTCGTCAACGACCCCTACGGCGTGCCGATGGAGAAGGCCGGCACCAAGCGCGACGGAGGCTCCTTCCTCGACCGCGTCACCAACATCTCCTGCTGGAATACGCTGATGGACGAGGCCGCCTACATGAACAAGCGCTGGAACGACTTCAAGGTGGCCTGAATCCTGCCTCTCTCAACGGACGCCGGCACGATGTTCGTGCCGGCGCAGGCGACAGCGAAGTAGCTCACAAGATGATGCCGAGTCCTTCTTCAACCTCACGTGCAAGAACCTCACGTGCAAGCTTGGCCGGCTGGCTCTACGTCTCGCCGCTGGTCGCCGTGCTCGTGCCGTTCTTCCTGGCGCCGATCCTGGTGGTGCTGGCGGCGAGCTTCTTCGGCTCGGACGGCTTCGGCGGGCTCACGCCCGACTTCACGCTCGCGAATTATGTCGAGGTGCTGCACTCGGCGCTGACCCTGAAGCTCTATCTTGCGACGATCAAGTTCACGGTGCTGACCTGGATCTTCACGCTGCTGATCGGCTTCTTCGTCGCCTATTTCCTAGTTTTCCACGTGCGCAACCAGCTGCTCGCGATCGGACTGTTCCTGCTGTGCACCGTGCCGTTCTGGACCTCCAACATCATCCGCATGATCTCGTGGATCCCGCTGCTCGGGAAGGAAGGGCTGATCAATGCGGCGCTGCTGTCGACCGGCGTGATCCGCCAGCCGCTCGAGGTGCTGCTGTTCTCCGACCTCGCCGTCGTCATCGCCTATGTGCACCAGCTGACGATCTTCATGATCGTGCCGATCTTCAACGCGATGGCGCGCATCGACAAGCGGTTGATCGAGGCGGCGGTGGACGCCGGCGCCAGCCGCTTTGATATCCTGCGCCTCATCGTTGTGCCGATGGCCAAGAGCGGCATCGCGCTCGGCTCGATCTTCGTGGTCTCGATCGTGATGGGCGACTTCTTCGTGGTGAAGGTGATGTCCGGCGGCGGATCGGCCTCGGTGGTCAGTGCCTTCTATGAGGATGTCGGCGTGCTGCAATATCCGACGGCTGCGGCCAGCGCCGTGCTGCTCACCCTGGTGCTGCTCGCCATGGTCACTTTGATCCTGCGCACGGTCGACATCCGCCGGGAGATCGCCCGATGAGCGCCATGGTCGCCGACACGCCTGAGAAGGACACGGTCTCGCGCAAGGCGATCGCGCCGAGCCGCGGCCGGCGGCCCTGGACGTTCTATGTCCTGGCCTCGCTGTTCACCGCCTATGTGATCGCGCTGTACGGGCCGATGTTCTGCATCTATGTCCTGTCGTTCCAGGACATTCGCGGCGGCCTGGTGTTTCCGATGAAGGGGCGCTCGCTGCACTGGTTCGTCGACCTGTTCACCCAGGTGCGCACCGGCGACGTCAAGGGCTCCTTCGACCGCTCGATCAAGCTCGCGATCATGGTCACGATCATCACGGTGGTGATCTCGTTCCTGGCCGGCCTCGGATTCCGCCGCCGCTTCAAGGGCGACAGCATCGTGTTCTACATGATGATCGGCAGCCTCGTGGCGCCCGGCCTCGTGCTCGGGCTGGGCACGGGTCTCTTGTTCCAGGCGCTGGGACTGAGCCCCGCCTGGTACTCCTCCGCGCTCGGGGCGCAGCTGTCCTGGACCCTGCCGTTCGGCGTGCTTGTGATGTTCGCGGTGATGTCGCGCTTCAACAATGCCTGGGACGAGGCGGCGCGCGATCTCGGCGCCAGCCGCTGGCAGGCGATCCGGCTGGTGATGATCCCGGTGCTGGCGCCCGGTCTCGTGGCTGTCGCGCTGTTCGGCTTCACGCTGTCCTATGACGAATTCGCCCGCACCCTTCAGACGGCAGGGTCGCTCAACACGCTGCCGCTGGAGATCTGGAGCATGACACTGAACGTCACTTCGCCCTCGCTCTATGCGCTCGGCACGGTGACCACGATCGTCTCTTTCATCGTGATCGGCGTCAGCCTGGGCAGCATCGTGCTGATCCAGAAGCGGCGCGGCGCGCAGAAGATCAAGGGATAAGGCTCAGCGATGCGGATCGAACGAGGCGATATCGAGCTTGCGGGTGTCTGCAAGAGCTATGACGGCGTCGTCAATGCCGTCGACGGCGTCAATCTGCGGATCGCCGACGGCGCCTATTGCTGCTTCATCGGCCCGTCCGGCTGCGGCAAGACCACCATCCTGCGCATGATCGCGGGGCACGAGGACCCGACCGCGGGCGAGATCGTGATCGGCGGCCACAATGTGGTCGGCCTGCCGCCGGTGCAGCGGCGCACCGCGATGATGTTCCAGTCCTACGCGCTGTTTCCGCATCTGACCGTGCGCGAGAACATCGCCTTCGCGCTGCAGGTGCGCGGCCAGTCCAAGGCCGAGCGGCTGCGCGCGGCGGATGCGATGATCGAGAAGGTGCGGCTGACGCAGTTCGCCGACCGGCTGCCGGCGCAGCTCTCCGGCGGCCAGCAGCAGCGCGTGGCGCTGGCGCGCGCCGCGATCACCGAGCCGCGGGTGCTGCTGCTCGACGAGCCCTTGTCGGCGCTCGACGAGCAGCTGCGCGTGCAGATGCGCCAGGAGCTGCGGCGGATGCAGCGCGAGCTCGGCATCACCTTCATCCACGTCACCCACACCCAGCTCGAGGCGATCGCGCTCGCCGATCTCGTCGTGGTGATGGAGCAGGGCAAGATCAAACAGGCGGGACCGGCGCGCGAGGTCTATGCCAACCCGCGCGACCGTTATGTCGCCGAGTTCATGGGCGGCCAGAACGTGCTGTCCGGCCGGGTCGAGAAGGTCAATGGCGAGAGCCTGGTGCTGAAGCAGAGCACGCAGCAGGCGATCGAGCTGCCGCTGCCGCCGCAGCGCGGAAGCATCGGCGTCGGCGACACCATCGACATCGCCGTGCGACGTGACGACGTGGCGCTGGTCCGCCCCGGTGCGACCCTGCCGCCCGGCTGCGGCACGGCGCTGCCGAGCCGCGTCACCGCGATCGAGTACCAGGGCTATTTCGTCAAGGTGATGCTCGACACCGTGCCCGACGACGAGTTCGTCGCCTACGTGCCCGAGAAGACCTATTTCGCAGATCCCTTCAACGTCGGCGACGTCGTCCTGGCCACCTGGGTGGCGGACCGCGCCCGCCCGCTCGCCTGATTTCATTTCGACAACGGAGAGTAGACCGTGCAGATCTCCTTCACCCTCAATGGCCGTGCGACCACGGTCGACGTGGACCCGGCAACGCTGGTCAGCGATCTCCTGCGCGAGCAGTTGAACCTGACCGGCACGCATGTCGGCTGCGACACCAGCCAATGCGGCGCCTGCGTCGTGCATCTCGACGGCGTTCCGGTGAAGAGCTGCACCTTGCTCGCGCCGGCGCTCGACGGCGCGACCCTGCTGACCATCGAGGGGCTCGGCGCGACCGCAGGCTCGAACGCGCTGCATCCGATGCAGGAGGCGTTCCGCGAGCATCACGGCCTGCAATGCGGCTTCTGCACGCCGGGCATGGTGATGACCGCGACCGCGCTCGCCGCCGCCAATCCGACGCCGACCGAGGCCGAGGTACGCCACGGGCTCGAAGGCAACATCTGCCGGTGCACCGGCTATCAGAACATCGTCATTGCGGTCATGGCTGGTGCAGCCGCCATGCACGCCACGTCAGCGGGAGAGTGACCATGGGGCAGGTGATCGGAATCGGCGCGGCGCCGAAGCGCAAGGAAGATCAGCGCTTCCTCACCGGACGCGGCAACTACGTGTCCGACATCAAGCGGCCGGGCATGACCTTCGGTGTGTTCGTGCGCTCGCCGCATGCGCATGCCGTGCTGCGCGGTATCGACAAGGCTGCGGCGCTGGCCGCGCCCGGCGTGGTCGCGGTGCTGACTGGCGAGGATGTCGCCGCTGATGGCTTGGGCTCGCTGCCCTGCGGCTGGGGCATCTCGGACGCCAAGGGCGTGCCAATGAAGGAGCCGCCATTCCCGATGCTGGCGCAGGGCAAGGTGCGCTTCGTCGGCGACATGGTGGCATTCGTCATCGCCGAGACCTTGGAGCAGGCGAAGTCGGCCGCCGAGCTTCTCAGCGTCGACTACGAGGTGCTGCCGTCCGTCGTCGGCGTGCTCGACGCGGTCAGGCCGGATGCGCCGCAATTGTTCGATGACGTGCCGAACAATGTCTGCTGCGACTGGGAGCTCGGCGACAAGGCGGCGGTGGAGTCCGCGTTCCGCAAGGCGGCGCATGTCGCCAAACTGAGCCTGGTCAACAACCGCCTGATCGGCAATCCAATGGAGCCGCGCGCCGCGATCGCCGAATATGATCCCGGCAAGGGCCATCACACGCTGTGGACCACGAGCCAGTTTCCGCATGTCGTGCGCTTCCTCATGAGCGCGCTGGTGCTCAAGCTGCCGGAGCACAAGGTGCGCGTGGTCGCGCCCGACGTCGGCGGCGGCTTCGGCGTCAAGCAGTTCCACTATGGCGAGGAGGCCGTCATCACCTGGGCGGCCAAGCGCGTGCTGCGCCCGGTGAAATGGGTGGCCGACCGCTCCGAGGGCTATCTGTCCGACCGGCACGGACGCGACCACGTCACCGAGGCCGAGCTTGCGCTCGACGAGAACGGCAAGTTCCTGGCGCTGCGGGTCAAGACGCTTGCCAACATGGGCGGCTATCTCTCGACCTTCGGCCCGAACATCCCGACCAACCTCTACGGGCCGCTGCTCGGCGGCGTCTACACGACGCCCGCGATCTACTGCAACGTCAAGGTCGTGTTCACCAACACCGTGCCGGTGGATGCGTATCGCGGCGCCGGCCGTCCCGAGGCGACCTTCGTGGTCGAGCGCATCGTCGATGTCGCCGCGGCCGAGATGGGCATCGACCGCGTCGAGCTGCGCCGTCGCAACATGATCCCGAAGGAGGCCTATCCGTATCAGACGCCGGTGCTGGTGCAGTACGACTCGGGCGATCCGATCGGCTGCCTCGACGCCGCGCTGGTCGCCGCCGACGTCAAGAATTTCGGCGTGCGCAAAGCGGAATCAGCGCGCAACGGCAAGTTCCGCGGGCTCGGCTTCTCGACCTATGTCGAGGCCTGCGGCCTTGCGCCATCGCGCTTCGCCGGCCGGCTCGGCGCGCGCGGCGGCCTCTATGAGAGCGCCACGGTGCGCGTGCATCCGGCCGGGCAGGTGACGGTGCTGATCGGCACGCACAACCACGGCCAGGGCCACGAGACGACGTTCGCGCAGATCGTGTCCGACAAGCTCGGCGTGCCCTTCGAGAACGTCGACATCGTGTTCGGCGACACCGACCGCGTCCAGTTCGGCATGGGCACCTATGGCTCGCGCTCCCTGGTGGTCGGCGGCGCGGCGCTGTCGAAAGCCGCCGACAAGGTGATCGTCAAGGGCAAGAAGATCGCCGCGCATCTGCTCGAGGCGAGCGAGCAGGACATTCACTACGAATCTGGCAAGTTCTCGGTCGCGGGCACCGACCGCGTCAAGACGATCGAGGAGATCGCCGGCGCGGCCTATGTGCCGCACAATTATCCGCTGGAGATCCTGGAGCCGGGTCTGGAGGAGCAGGCCTATTACGATCCGGTCAACTTCACCTATCCCGGCGGCTGCCACATCGCCGAGGTCGAGATCGATCCGGAGACCGGCATCGTCACCCTGGTCAACTACACGGGCGTGGACGATGTCGGCACCGTCATCAATCCGATGATCGTCGAGGGCCAGCTGCATGGCGGCATCGTGCAGGGCATCGGCCAGGCGCTGTACGAGAACGCGGTCTATGACGAAAGCTCCGGGCAGCTCGTCTCGGGCTCGCTGATGGATTACTGCGTGCCGCGCGCCGACCATCTGCCGATGATGAAGGTCGCGACGCATTCCACGCTGTGCACGCATACGCCGATGGGCGTGAAGGGCTGCGGCGAGGTCGGAACCATCGGCTCGCCGGCGGCCGTTATCAACGCGGTGGTCGATGCGCTGTCGCATCTCGGCGTCACCCATGTCGACATGCCGGCGACGCCGAACCGGATCTGGCGGCTGCTGCAGAACGCCTCGCTGCCGGTGGCGGCGGAGTAGGAGGGACACATGAGAGCATTTGCCTATCATCAGCCGAGCGCGATCTCGGACGCCGTGAAGCTCCTGACCTCGGTCGAGGACAGCAAGGTGCTCGGCGGCGGCATGACCCTGATCCCGACCATCAAGCAGCGCCTGGCGGCGCCGGCGGCGGTGGTCGATCTCGCCAAGATGCCCGCGCTGAAGGGCATCAGCGACGACGGCGAGACCGTGACGATCGGCGCGATGACGCCGCATGCGGTGGTCGCGTCCTCGCCGATCGTGCAGTCGCACATCCCGGCGCTGGCGCATCTCGCCTCCGAGATCGGCGATCCCGCCGTCCGCAACCGCGGCACGCTCGGCGGCTCGGTCGCCAACAACGATCCTTCGGCGGACTATCCGGCCGCCGTACTCGGCTTAGGTGCCACCATCATCACCAGCGCGCGCGAGATCGCGGCGGATCAGTTCTTCCTCGGCCTGTTCGAGACAGCCTTGCAGCCGGGCGAGATCATCACCGCCATCCGCTTTCCGGTGCCGCAAGCGGCGGGCTACGCCAAGTTCAAGGCGCCGGCGTCGCGCTATGCGCTGGTCGGCGTGTTCGTCGCGAAATTCGCCAGCGGCGTGCGCGTCGCGGTGACCGGCGCGGGGCCCGGCGTGTTCCGCGTCGCGGCGATGGAGCAGGCGCTGAGCGAGAGCTTCGAGCCGACCAGCATCGCCTCGATCAAGATCGACGCCGCCGGCTTGGCCTCCGATATCCATGCCGAGGCCGACTACAGGGCGCATCTTGTCACGGTGATGGCCAAGCGCGCCGTCGCGGCCGCCTCGGGCTAGCGCGAGCGGCGAGGAGACCAGCGGTTTTTCGAACTGATGCGATGGCGTGCCATCGCATCGGATCCAGCCTTCAGGACTTAATCATGACAGCCTTGTCTGCCCACGCGGCCGCCGCCGACGCGCCGTCCGATCTCGCTCGCCTGTCCGCCGTCGAATTGCTGGCCGGATACCGGCGCAAGCGCTTCACGCCGGTCGACGTGGTCGAGGACGTCATCGCGGCACTGGACGCCACGAACGCCCGCTGCAACGTCGTGGTGACCGCGATGTACGAGCAGGCAAGGGCGGACGCCAAGCGCATCACCGCCGCGATGCAAGCGGGCGAGCCATGCGGTCCGCTGGCCGGCGTGCCCGTGACCATCAAGGACCTGGTGTTCGTTGCCGGCGTGCCGGCCCATGCCGGCTCGCCGATGAACAAGGGCTTCGTGCCGGAGGCGGACGGGGCGGTGGTCGCGGCGCTGAAGAGCGCCGGCGCAATCATCACCTGCAAGACCACGACGTGCGAGTCCGGCTATAAGCTGACCGCCGACAGTCCGGTGACGGGATTGACGCGCAATCCGTGGAATCCGGCGCATACCAGTGGCGGATCGAGCGGCGGCGCGGCGGCCGGGGTCGCCGCCGGCTGCGGCCCGATCGCGATCGGCACCGATGGCGTCGGCTCGATCCGGGTGCCGTCGTCGTTCTGCGGCGTGTTCGGGCTGAAGCCGACCTTCGGCCTGGTGCCGCGTTCGCCGGGCTTCGCGCCGCCGTCCTGGGCCTCGCTGGCGCATACCGGCCCGATCACGCGCACCGTGGCGGATGCCGCGCTGGCGCTGGAGACGATCGCGATGCACGACCTGCGCGATGCGGCGAGCCTCGCGGTGGCGCAGCGGCGTTTCGATGCGACCCCGCGGCCGCTGACGGGCCTGCGCATCGCCGCCAGTGCCGATTTCGGCTATGCCGCGGTCAGCCCCGATGTCCGTGCCTCCTTCTCGAAGGCGCTCGCGGTGCTGGAAAGCTGCGGGGCGCGGATCGCCGCCGATCAGATCGCGCTTGATCGCGAGATCCTGGAACGCACGTTGAAGCCGATCGCCTTTGTCGAGCAGGCCGCCGCCGTCGCGCACAAGACCGGCGATGAGCTGTCGAGCTCCGAGACCGACTACCGCGACGTGATCGCGGCCGGCCGGCGCTACAGCGGCGTCGACTACATCGAGGCGAGCTACCGCCGGACCCAGGCCCGCGCCGCCTTCGCCAATTTGTTCGAGCGCTTCGACGCGCTGGTGACGCCGACGGTCGCGGTCACCGCCTTCGGCGCCGGCCAGCTCGGCGTCGCCATGGTCGACGGCCGCCCGGTCGATCCGCATCTCGGCTGGTCGCCGTTCTCCTGGCCGATGAATCTCGCCGGCCTGCCGGCGGCGACCGTGCCCTGCGGCTTCGACAGCCAGGGGCTGCCGATCGGCCTGCAGATCGTCGCGCCCTGGCTCGACGAGCCCACCATCTTCAAGATCGCCGCCGCGTTCGAGGAGGCGCAGCCCTGGGCGGGGATTTGGCCGGAAGCGAAGTAGCCGTAGGATGGGCAAAGGCGCGGCCGTGCGATCTCCACAAGTGAGATCGCGGTGGCGCCGTGCCCACCATCTTGCTGATGAGTTCGCCGCGCGATGGTGGGCACGCTGCCGCCTCCGGCGGCTGCCCTGCCCACCCTACGGCACCGCGCCGTGGCGAGGGAGCGTTCAGTCCTGGGTGAAATCCCGGCTGTTTCCGCTTGCTCCGTCATTGCGAGCGCAGCGAAGCAATCCAGGATGGTGGGCGGGACTCTGGATTGCTTCGCTGCGCTCGCAATGACGTGTGGCGAGAGGAGGGGATCCAACAAGCAGTGCGGGTTGCGTAGGTTCACGCCATCTCGATCGGCACGCCGGTCTCGCCGTGCTGGTCGCCAAGCCGCAAATAGTGCGCGAGATAGTCGTGCAGCGCGGTCGCCGCCTTCGACGTCGCGCCGCTGGATTTGTACAGCAGCAGCTCGACCTGGGGCAGCGGCGGCAGGCCGTCGGCGGGGCCGAGCTCGCGCATGCCCGCCACCAGCGCGCTGCGGCCGAGCACGGTGACCGCCATGCCGGCGAAGGCCGCCGCCTGCAGGCCGCCGACGCTCTCGCTCTGGCAGGCGATGCGCCAGCGCAGGTTCGCGGCCTCCAGCGCCGCGATCGCATGGTCGCGATAGATGTTGCCCTGGGGCAAGAGCGCCAGCGGAATGGGATGCTCCTGATGCGCCGCCGACTGCTCGCCGGTCATCCACACCAACTGCTCGCGGCGCACGACCTGGCCGCCGGTGAAATCGTTCATGCGGGTGACCAGCGCGATGTCGACCTCGCTGCGCTTCACCAGCCCGACCAGTGGCGTCGACAGCGCGCAGTTCAGCTCGACCTGGATGCGCGGGAAGGATTTTCGGAACACGCTGAGGATCGAGGGCAGCATGAAGGCCGCATAGAGATCGGGCGTGCCGAGCACGACCTGGCCCTCGATCTCCTGCGATGCCAGCTGCGAGATCAGCTCGTCGTGCAGCCGAAGGATCGAGCGCGCATAGGTCAGCACGATGCCGCCATCTTCGGTCAGCGCCAGCCGGCGGCCGCCATGGAGAAAGAGCTGCTTGCCGGTGAGCTCTTCCAGCCGTTGCAGTTGCAGGGTGATCGCCGGCTGGGTGCGTCCCAGCCGCCGGGCGGTTTCGGTGATGCTGCCGGTCTCGACCACCGAGATCAACGACCGGAGCATGCGGATGTCGAGGCTGATGAGGTTCATTCGTGATCCGTACTGCGGGCCTCGATGCAAGTTTCGTGCAAGTATCAGGGCGCCATGGCGTTGACACGGGTCGCCCTCGACCACATAACCGGTCGCAAATGATGGATGAATTGAGGGAGAGGAACAGTGGCGGTCGGCTTGTTCGATCTGACGGGACGCCGCGCCCTGGTGACCGGGTCGTCGCAAGGCATCGGTTTGGCATTGGCGCGCGGGCTGGCCGATGCCGGCGCCGAAATCGTGCTCAACGGCCGCGACGAGGCGAAGCTTGCCGCCGCGGCAAGCGGGATCAAGGGGGCCCGCGTGCTGGCCTTCGACGTTACGGACCACGCAGCGGTCCGCGCCGCGGTCGACCGGTTCGAGGCCGAGATCGGGCCCCTCGACATCCTCGTCAACAATGCCGGCATGCAGCACCGCGCGCCGCTGGAGGATTTTCCGGACGAGGCGTTTCAACGGCTGCTGCAGACCAACATCGCCTCCGTGTTCAATGTCGGTCAGGCCTGCGGGCGTCACATGATCGGACGCCGCGCCGGCAAGATCATCAACATCGCGTCGGTGCAGACCTCGCTCGCGCGCCCCTCGATTGCGCCGTACACGGCGACCAAGGGCGCGGTCGGAAATCTCACCAAGGGTATGGCCACCGACTGGGCGAAGCACGGCCTGCAGGTCAATGCCATCGCGCCGGGCTATTTCGATACGCCGCTGAACGCCGCGCTGGTCGCCGATCCCGCGTTCTCGACGTGGCTGGAGAAGCGCACGCCGGCGGGGCGCTGGGGCAGGGTCGAGGAGCTGGTCGGGGCGTGCATCTTCCTCGCTTCGGCCGCGTCGTCCTTCGTCAACGGCCACGTGCTCTATGTCGACGGCGGCATCACGGCCTCGCTGTGAAACCGCAGCCCGGATGTCGCCAGGTGGTCACGCCTTCTGGCGGCCGTAGATCAGCAGCATCAGGATGATCACCGCGCCATAGATCAACTGCCGTCCGGCTTCGCTGATCTGCATCACCGAGAGAATGGACTGCAGCAGGGTGATCAGCACCACGCCGGCGACCGTGCCGAGATAGCTGCCGCGGCCGCCGAGAATGTGGGTGCCGCCGAGCACGACGGCGGCGATCGACGGCAGCAGATAGGCATCGCCCATCGATTGCGCCGCCTTCGAGGCATAGCCCGCCAGCAGCACGCCGCCGAAGGCGGAGAGCGCGCCTGACAGCGCGAAGGCCAGCATCGTGATGCGGCGGGTGTCGATCCCCGACAGATAGGCGGCACGCTCGCGATTGCCGATGGCGTAGATGGCGCGGCCGAAGGTCGTGCGCGACAGCAGCCAGACTGCGGCGGCACCGATCACGATCCAGACCAGCACCGCATTGGGAAGCCCCGGAACGATGGTGCCGGTCGCGAGATAGCGCATCGCCTTGGAGGCGGAATCCTGCGGCGCGAAGCCGCCGGTGTAGGCGACCATCAGGCCCTGCGCGACCGCGTTGGTGGCGAGCGTGATGATCATCGAGGGGATGCGCAGATAGGCGACGCCGATACCGTTGAGAAGGCCGATGGCGGCGCCGCAGAGAATTCCGAACGGGATTGCCAGCACGCCCCCGGTGGTGCCATGCGCGGCGGCCGCGCAGGCCATCATCGCGCCCGATGTCACCACCCAGGGCACGGAGAGATCGATCTGGCCGAGCAGGATCACGAGCATCATGCCGGTGGCGATCACGCCGAGGAAGCTCGCCACCTTCAACTGCTGCAGCAGATAGTCCGGCGACAGGAAGCTGCGCGAGTAGAGACTGCCGACGAGGAGCAGGAGCAAAATGCAACCGAACGAGGCCGCCACCGCCGGATCGATCCGGCGCAGCAGGGCAGCTCCGCGATGAGCCGATGGGGATGCAGCGGCGTCACTCATGCGAACCACTCCAGGCGATTGCGCACGCGCACCAGGCCGAACGCGCCGATCGAGACCGCGAGCATCAGAACGATGCCCTGGAACAGCGGCTGCCACAGCGGATCGAAATCGAACACGAACAGGAGATCGCCGATGGTGCGGAACGCCAAGGCGCCGAAGATGGCGCCGATCGCGCTGCCGCGGCCGCCCATCAGCGAGACGCCGCCGAGCACCACGGCCGCGATCGAGAACAGCGTATAGGCGTTGCCGCTCGCATAGGCCGCCTCGCCGGTGTAGGAGAAGAAGGTCAGAAACAGGCCGCCGACGGCCGACAACAGCCCGGCCAGCGCGTAGGCGGCGAATTTAGCTGCGCGGATCGGCGCGCCGGACATGTAGGCGGCGACCTCCGAGGAGCCGGTCGCAAAGGCGGCGCGGCCGACCACCGAGCGGCTGTAGGGCACCCAGATCACCAGCGCGGTGACGGCCAGCGCCACGAGACTGGTCGGCAGCACGCCGAACAACCGCCCCGTCATCGCATCGGCCAAGGTCTCATTGACGGAGCCGCCGGGATTGGGCCGCAGCATCAAGGCGATGCCGTAATACATCGCGCCGGTGGCGATCGTCGTCACGATCGGCTGCAGCCGGCCGAAGATCACGATCGCGCCGTTGATCATGCCGCAGAGAAGGCCGGTGCCGAGCACGCCCGCGACGCCCAGCGCGGTCTCGGTGGCGGTGCCGACGACGATCCAGGACGCCAGGCAATTGGTGAGCGTCAGGATCATCCCGACGGAGAGATCGATGCCGGCGGTGATCACCACGATCGCCTGCGCCATCGCGACGAAGGCGAGCAGGGTGGCCTTGTTGGACGCGGTCTGCACCATGTTGGCGCTGAAGCCGGCCGGATGGTTGGTGGCATAGATCAGGAACATTGCGATGAAGATGCCGATCGCGAGCAAGGTGCCGCGCTGCTCGGCGAGCCAGTATCGCCACTCGGTCATGTCAGACTCGCTTCCGCCCGTTCGCTGTCGTCGACGTTGAGGGCGCTGCTGACCAGCGCGCGCTCGGTGATGTCGGCGCCCGCAAGCTCGCGCCGGATGGCGCCATCATACATCACCAGCACGCGGTCGCAGCAGCCGATCAGCTCGTCGTAGTCGGTGGAATACAGCAGGATGGCTGCGCCGTCGTCGGCGAGCCGGCGCAGCAGACGGTAGATCTCCTGCTTTGTGCCGACGTCGATGCCGCGCGTGGGATCGTTGAGCAGGATGATGCGCGGCTTGTTCATCAGCCATTTCGCGATCACGACCTTCTGCTGATTGCCGCCGGAGAGCGCGCTGACGGGGAGATCGGGGGAAGCGGTCTTGATCTCGATCAGGCGGATCATCTCGTCGATCAGCGCCGATTGCTGCTGGCGGTCGATGACGCCGAACCGCGCGAAACGGTCGAAGGCGGCGGCCGAAAGGTTGTCGCGCACCGACATCGGCAGCATCAGCCCCTCGGTCTTGCGGTCCTCGGGAATCAGCGCAAGCCCGATCCGCTCGGATTTCGCCGTCACGGGACTGTCGATCGTCACCTTGTCGCCGTCGATCAGGATGTCGCCGCTGGTGTCGCTGAGGACGCCGAACAGCGCCAGCAGCAATTCGCGCTGGCCCTGGCCGTCGAGCCCGCCGAGGCCGATGATCTCGCCAGCGCTCAGCGAGAAGGAGATGTTCTTGAGGCGATCCCCCCAACCGAGGTTCCGGCACTGCAGGGCCGCAGGCCGATCGTTCGCCTTGGGTGCGGGCTTGTCGGGAAAGGCATGCTTGTACTCGCGCCCGATCATCAGCTCGATCACCTCGGCATCGGTCTTGGTGCCAGCGGCGAAGGTCGAGATGCGACGGCCGTTGCGGAACACGCTGCAGTCGTCGGCGAGTTCGGCGATCTCGTGCATGCGGTGGGAGATGTAGAGCAGGGCAAGACCTTCGCTGCGCAGGCGCTTCAGCACCGCGAACACCTTGGTGACGTCGGATGCCGTCAGCGCCGACGTGGCCTCGTCGAGGATCAGGATCTTCGGCCGCCGCGACAGCGCTTTGGCGATCTCGACCATCTGCCGGCGCGACAGCGGCAGGTCCTTGACCAGCGCCCGCGGATGGATGTCGCCGGCGCCGGCGCGGTGCAGCGCCTCCTCCGCGATCCGCCGTTGCGCACGCCGGTCGATCATGCCGAACCGCGTCGGCGGATGCGAGATCATGATGTTGTCGGCGACCGACAGATCCGGGATTAGCGACAATTCCTGGAAGATGCAGACGACGCCGGCATCGGTGGCCGCGGCCGGACGCGCGAAGGCGACCTCGCGCCCTTCGAGCGTCATGCGGCCTTCGTCGGGCGCCACCACGCCGACCATCAGCTTGATGAGCGTCGATTTGCCGGCGCCGTTCTCGCCGAGAATGGCGTGGATGCGGCCGGGGTGGACCTCGAGATCCGCCCGGTCCAGTGCGATCACGCCGCCATAGCGCTTGGACAAACCTTCGGCCCGAAACAGCGGCTCGGCCGCGATCATGCTTGCTTCCTCGCTTGCGCGACAGTCATATCGGATCTGCCGCGCCATCCCTCGGAGATCGCGCGGCAGACCGGGGGCGTGCGGGCCGCCTACTGGTTTTCCTTCGACTGGCCCATGATCTCCTGCGCCGTGAAGTTGATGCCGCAGGTCGGGAAGGAGTTGCCGACGAAGAAATTGTCGGATTGCGACGGGAAGTAGTCGACGTCCTTCTTGAAGTTCGGATCCTCGACGACCGCGAGCGGAAGCTTGACCGATTGCGGCACGACCTTGCCTTCGAGGGCTGCGAGCGCGACCTTGATCGCGACCGCGACCTGCGCCGGACCAGTGCCGGCCGAGGAGCACTTCAGGCCCTCCGACGCTTTGGCGGCGCAGAATTTGCGGAAGCCGTTCTCGGTCTCGCCGCCGAACGGCACCATCTTGTGCTTGGCGTCGAGCATCGCCTGCACGATGCCGGTGTCGCCGCCCTGGCCGGAGATCGCATCGAACGGACCGTTGGTCGCGATCGCATCCGCTGTCGCTTTCTGAGCGACGCCGTCGTCCCACTTGCCGACGACCTCGGTGACCTGCCACTTCTTGCCGGAGCCGTTGAGGACGGAGTGGAAGCCGTTGTGCCGGTCGGTATCGACGGACGTGCCGGCAACGCCGCGCACCTCGAGCACCTTGCCGCCATCGGGCACGTTCTTCACCAGCCATCGCGCCCAGAGTTCGCCGAGGCCCTTCTGGTCGACATTGACGTTGATCGCGTCCTCGGTCGCGAGGATGTTGTCGAAGGCGACCAGGATCACGCCGGCCTGCTTGGCGCGCTTGATCACCGGGCCGAAGGCGGTCGGGTTCTGCGCGTTGACGACGATGGCGTCATACCCGGAATCGATGAAATTATTGATCGCAGAGATCTGCGCCGGCACGTCCTCGCCGGTCGAGACGACCTTGAACTCCTTCAGCTTGGCCTTGACCTCCGGCTGCGCCGCATAGGCCTTGGCCGTCTGGATCATCTGGATGCGCCAAGTGTTGGCGATGTAGCCGTTCGCAAGCGCGATACGGTAGGGGCCTTTCTTGGCGGGAAACTTGAAAAACTTGGTGTCCGCGGTCCACGGCACCATGCATTCGGGCTCGGCCGCGGGACCCTTCACCATTTCGGGCTCCGCCAGCGCCTTGCTGGCAAATGCCGAGAGCAGCACCAGCGATGCGCAGGTGGCAAGGCATCGCGCCCTCATCGACTTGGACGACATTCGTGACCTCCCCTGTTGTTGTCACGTCAATCATTGACGCATGTGCGAGACGCCTCACTTGTGTCCGGAGGTTCGTCGTCTCAACGCGCCTAGGGTTACTGAGCAATGACAGCGCTGTCAATTACCGCTGCTCGGCTTTTGCCAAGCGAACGGTCTCGTGCAAATAATGGCGTCCTGACGAAGCCTTTGCCAAGCAGCGCATGAAAGCTCATGTCTCAGAAGCGTCGCACAACGTTGGAGGACGTCGCGCGGATCGCCAATGTCAGCGCTATCACGGTGTCGCGGGCGCTGCGGCGGCCCGACATGGTCTCGGTGGAGCTGCGACGCCGCATCGAGGCGGCGGTGGAGCGACTGGCCTATGTGCCGAACTTCGCCGCCAGCCGGCTCGCCTCGGCGCGCACGCATGCGGTCGGCGTGGTCGTCTCCTCGCTCTCCAACGGCATCTTCGCGGACTATCTGCAGGCGATCTATAACAGCCTGCTGCCGCTCGGCTTTCGCCCGGTGGTCGTGAGCAGCCGCTACTCGGCCGAGGAGGAGGAGGGCGCGATCAAGGCGCTGCTCGGCCAGAACATCGAGGCGCTGATCCTGGTCGGGGTCAACCAGACGCGTGCGGCGCGGCGGGTGCTCGAACGCTCGCGCATTCCGGTGGTGCAGACATTCGAGCTCACCGACGATCCGATCGATCTCAATGTCGGCCTGTCGCAGCGCAAGGGCGGCTATGCCGCCACGCATTTTCTGCTCGAGCTCGGCCACCGCCGCATCGCCTATCTCTCCGGCCAGCGCGACGATCGCGCCATGGCGCGGCTGGAAGGCTATCGCGCGGCGCTCGACGAAGCCGGGCTCGACTGCGCCTCGCTGGTCGCCTCGCGGCCGGCGCAGGCGACGATTTCGCTCGGGCGCAAGCTGACCTCGGACCTGCTCGCCACGGAGGTGCCCGACGCGATCTTCTGCTGCGACGACAACATCGCGCTCGGCGCGTTGTTCGCCTGCCAGCAGGCGGGACTGGATGTGCCGGGGCGGATTTCGCTGATCGGATTCAACGATCTCGAATTCGCCGCGGCGTCCAACCCGCCGCTGTCCACGGTGCTGACGCCGCGCGCCGACATGGGGCGCGTGGCGTCCGAAATGGTGCTGCAGGTGATCGCGACCGGCAAACGCTCGGGCAAGCGACAGGTCGATCTCGGCTTCGAGATCGTCGCACGGGGCAGCACCGGCCCGCGGACTCCGCGTGAGTGATCTCGCGCGCTGTTGCGTGGCCGCCAGGAGCCGCGATGGCTCAGGACCGTCCCAGTTCGAGGTCACGCACCTTCTGCACCATGTCAATCACCGATCTCGCGCCGAGCTTCTTGAAGGCATTGCTCCGGTGCATCTTGACCGTGATCAGGGAGATGCCGAGCTCGGTGGCGATCTGCTTGTTGACCAGTCCGCGATCGAGCGCCATCAGGACCTCGGTCTCGCGCGGCGTCAGCCGGCTGGCCAGCTCGCGCAGGCCATCCGTCGCGCGCTCCTCGGCCTGCCGCACCGTCTCGATCTCGACTGCTTCCTGGATCGCGACCAGCATCTCCAGCGGGCTACAGGGCTTTACGACGAAATTGAGCGCGCCGGAGCGCATCGCGCGCACGGCGGTCGCGACGTCGGGGGTCGTTGACGTCACGATGATCGGCGCGCGGATATTGCGTGCCCGCAGCGACGAGAGAAGATCCCGGCCACCGTCTCCACGCATCTCCGCATCGATGACGAGGCAGCCGACGTCCCGCGCAACGCCGGACGCAAGCAGCCGCGCCGAAGAGGCGAACCAACGGGCCTCGAGACCGACGGACAACAGTGCCGCTTCGAGCCGGCACTTCGACGCCGTATCGTCGTCGGCGATGGCGACGACGTTCGGGCGAGTGATCTCCGCTTCGTCGCGTCTCAGCGCGGGCCCCTCGCCGCACCCAGGGGCGGGCCATCCGCCTTGAAGAGGACGAGCCTGCGGAGCCGGTTGCACCGCTGCATGTTGTCGTAGGAGCTGCACCGTCATGGTCAATCCAGAGTCCGTGGCGCGTCCGAATGCGACGTCGTGACGTCTCGAAAGCAATCCTGGGCGGCGGCGCCAACTAAGATGGGAGCTGGCGGGGAAGGCGACACCGAGTCCGTGGTCGAGTCCGTAAACGAGGCCGGTGCATGTCGTCTTCCGGGATCGATCTGACGCCTGAACATTTGCACGGTCGTCGTTCGCACCGCGATTCCTCCTGTTCGACGTCAAGACGCATGTCGCCGCCACAGCGCAGGCGAGGTTCCCGTGATTTTGTGAAACGCCGCGCTGAAGTGAGCCTGGCTGCTGAAGCCAAGCGCGAGTGCGACGGAGACGACCGGTTGCCGGGTCTGGCGAAGCAGGTCCTGGGCACGGCGAATGCGTCGGTCGAGGATGTAGGCATAAGGCGGTCGCCCCGTCGCGGCCTTGAACTTTGCCGCCAAACGGACGCGTGGCAGGCGGGTGACGTCGCTGAGCTGCGACAGGTAGATCGCCTCTCCGAGATGCGCCTCGATGTAGTCGATGGCGCGATGAACCGCGTTGCCGGCCGTCGATGTCTTGTCGTGAACCTTGGCCATGCCGCCCTCGTGAAGCGCGATCAGGCGCGAGCCGAACGCCAGCGCGATCCCCTCCACGAAGGACGGGCCCGCGATGCCGTCGTAGATGTCGGCAGCCTTGAAGGCGAGGGCCAGTTGGCGGAGACCTTCGTCCTCGACCTCAGCGGTTTCGAACAGGCAGATGCTGCCGCGCTGCTCACGCCTGCCCGAGCCGGCCGTGCAATCGCGCAGCAACTCCTGGGAGAGAAAGATCCTCAGATTGTCGAACCGCCCGCCGATCATGCCGCGCCAGCCGCCCTGACGTGGACCGGTGATCAGCATCGCGTCCGCGTCGTCGCCGCCCGTCCATACGCGGCGGCCACCGATCAGCAATTCCTGCCGCACACGCCGCTGCACCAGCGTCAGGACATGGGAGTCGTCATCGTCATCGGCGCGGACTTCGACCGGTCCGTCGCACGCGCCGCGCCAGCGCGACAGCGAGACCTGGAGATCGCGGCCGTTCGAGAGCGTGACGGCGGCAGGCCTTGCGCGCCATTGCGTTTCATCATGAACCAACATGACAAGTCCTCACGATCGGCATCTGATTAGTCACTCGCGTGCATCCGCAACAGGGGCAAGGGCGGTGCCGCTGTGGTTTGTCGTGCAAATTGGAAGGTGGGGAACGCTTGCTGGAAGAATCGATGAGTTCCTGCGTTACGTTGCGGCACGAAGGCGGTGGCTGCCGTCGAAGCAGGCAACGGGAGATCGCAGGATGATCGAGGCTCGGCACCTTTCGCGACGGGGATTCTGCATCTGCTGTCTCGCTGCAGCCGGCACTGTGGCCGCCGGCGGCTGGCTGACACCATCGCAAGCGTTTGCCGAAGCCCGCAACATCGTCGACCTGATCCGCGATTCCGCCGCGCATGAGCCGGTCAAGACGCATCGGCTGCGGGGCGGCGTGAGCGTGCTCGAGGGGTCCGGCGGCAACATCGCCGTGCTCGCCGGCAAGGAGGGAAAACTGCTCGTCGACGCCGGCATCACGGCCTCGCGGCGCAAGCTGCTGCAGAGCCTCAATGACATCGGCCGCGCGCCCATCACCCACCTGATCAACTCGCACTGGCATTTCGATCACACCGACGGGAATGCGTGGTTGAACGGCGAGGGGGCGGCGATCATCGCCCACGCGAACACACGCAAGCATCTGCTGTCGGCGCAGCGCGTGGAGGACTGGGACTACAATTTCCCGACCTCGCCGCTCGCGGCGGTTCCCAGCGAGATCGTCAGCGCTGAGACGACGATGAAGCACAGTGGCGCGACGATCGTCCTCAGGCCCTACGGGCCTGCGCATACCGACTCCGATCTGTCGATCATCTTCACCGAAGCCGACATCCTGCATTGCGGCGATACCTATTGGAACGGGATCTATCCCTTCATCGACTATTCGACCGGCGGCAGCATCGACGGCATGATCAAGGCGGCCGATGCCAATCTCGCCGCGGCCGGCGACAAGACCATCGTCATTCCCGGACATGGCGCGCCCGCGAGCAACAAGAAGGAGCTCGCAGCCTATCGCGAGATGCTCGTGACGATTCGCGACAACGTCGCGAAGCTCAAGCAGCAGGGGCGCTCGGTGGATGACGCCATTGCCGCCAAGCCGACGGCCGCCTTCGACAGCCGTTTCGGGCAATTCCTGATCACGCCGGCCTTCTTCACCCGGCTGGTGTATCAAGGCGTTTGAGCGGGCCGTCATCTCGTCAGCCGTGTCACAGAATGGATCGGCGCCAGCGTCCAGGCGCCTCGCCGACCAGACGCCGGAACACGTTGATGAAATGGGTCTCGCTCTTGAAGCCGACAGCGAGCGCGACATCGCGAACAGAGCGCTCCGGATCCAGCAGCAGCCGTTTCGAGGCATGGACGCGGCACTGGAGCAGGTACATGTGGGGCGACAGGCCGGTCGCGGCCTTGAACTGGGCTGCGAAATGCATGCGGCTCAGGCCGGCGGCCGCACTCAGATCCGCAAGCGCGATGTGCTGGTCGAGATGAGCATCGACGAACGCCTTCGCGCGGTTCAGCCGCCACGGCGTCAACGGCGACAGCTTCCGCTTCGGAACGATCGGCTGTTTCAGGTGGTAGCGTCCGATCATGTGGGCGGCGAAGGAAATGCTGAGGCTGTCGAGAAACAATTGGCTCGGAGCGGCGTCTTCGGTGAAGGCGCGAATGAGCGACGACACGAGATGACGCAGCACGCGGTCATCGGTCTGGTGCGGGTCGAACAGTTCGAGCGCGTCGGCGGCAGGCCGGCCGTTGATCTCCTCGAAGCAGTCCGCCACAGCGCGTTGCGACACGAACACGCGGACAATCGCGTAATCGGCGCGATAGGTTGCGCGCGCATTCGGCAGGGCGCGCCCCGTCAGGACCGTGGTGCCCGGGACGATGTCGCCATCGATCAGCAGCCGGCCACCGACGGTGAGCGACATGGTCGTTGGCCGCATCGCGTAGGAGACGGCGTAAGGCGCATCGACAAGGTCCGTCTGTACGTCGAGCGCACCATTGCTGACGGATCCGCTCCACATCGAGATCGACAGGCGCGGCGGGCTGCCGTTCGCCAGCAAGGGTGACGGCGGCGGCTCGCGCCAACGGCGTTCGGCGGGGATGCGGGCCAAGCCGAATGCGGGAGCCGGGCGATCCGCGGGCGACTCCCCGAGCTCGCTCGACGGTCGCTTTGTCAGGTCCGCCGGCCTGGTTTGGCTGACAAGGTTGCCCATGCGCGCCTCCGTTGGTGACAGAGAGGATTGATCCATACAATCCATCAATGTAAGCATGCAATCAAAGACAATCTGGAGAATTGCATGGATTGGCTCCCTACACTTTCCGAATGGCAGGGTCCGCTGTTCATGCGCATCGTCGATGCCCTCGAAGCCGACATCGCCAGCGGACGGTTGATCCGCGGCCAGCGGTTGCCGACGCATCGCAGCCTCGCGTCGGGACTTCGCATCGATCTTACCACCGTCACGCGCGGCTATAGCGAGGCGCGGCGGCGCGGGCTGATCGAAGCGCGAGTGGGGCAGGGAACGTTCGTCTCCGAGACGACGGCGCGCGCCGCGCATTATGGGCCGGCGGCGGCCACCATCGATCTGTCGATGAATTTGCCGCCGCAACCTGTCGAGGCGCAGCTCGATCGCCGGATCGAACAGGGGCTGGCGGCCATTCGCAGCGATGCCGGCCTGAGCGCGTTTCTGAGCTATGCGCCGCCTGGTGGCAGCGTGGAGCAGCGCGAGGCCGCTGCGGCCTGGCTGCGTGCGCGCGTCGCCCACGCGACGGCCGAGCGGATCGTGATCTATCCGGGATCGCAGGCCGTCATCTTCAACGCCCTGGTGTCGCTGACCAGGCCGGGAGATGTCGTGGTCACGGAGGCGCTGACCTTTCCAGGGCTCAAGGCTGCTGCCGCGCGGCTCGGCGTGCATCTCGCCGGTGTCGCCATGGATGCCGAGGGGGCGCGGCCCGAGGCGCTCGACGATGCCTTGCGCAAGCACAAGTCGAAGCTCGTCTATCTCGTGCCGAGCCAGCAGAACCCGACCACGGCGACCATGAGCGCCGCGCGCAGGGCGGCAATCGCCAGCGTCATCCGCAAGCGCGGCGCCGTCCTGATCGAGGATGACGTGTATGGCCCGCTGGAGCCGCGGCTGTCGCCGATCGCCACGCTGATCCCGGATCGGACATACTATGCGGCAAGCATCGCGAAATGCATCGCGCCGGCCTTGCGTGTCGCTTATCTTTTGGCGCCGGACGAGTCCGCCGAGCAGATGATGCGGGGGTGCCTGCAGGCGACGATGCAGATGCCGGCCTGGCCGATGGTCGCGCTGGCGACGCACTGGTTGAGATCCGGTATCGCCGACGACATCATCCGCGCCATCCGTAACGAGGCGGCCGCGCGCCAGCAGCTCGCCGCGCGCGCCTTGAAAGGCGTGACCTATGCCGCGCGGCCCACGAGCCATCATCTCTGGCTGCCGCAACCGGCCCGGTTCGATGCCGCCGAGCTGCTGTCGCATCTGATGCGCAATGGCCTGGCAGTGGTCGGGGAGGCTGCGTTCGCGGCGAGCGCGTCGGCGCCGCGCGGATTGCGCATCTCGCTCGGCGCCGCCCGCAACCGGGCCGAGCTTGGGCAAGCCCTCCAGGTGGTGTCGCGCGCCCTCACCAGTCCGAGCATCAGGCAGATCGTGTAGTCCGGCCATGCTCGTGGCGACGGCCGTTCCACGCGCCCGCCGATCCGCTGGTGTCGGATGATGATCCGCGCATATAAGCGCAATGGCGGGAAGGGATCGCATGCTCGTTGATGCCGGGCGTTCAGATCGCGCGGCATAGATCGGGCACGGCGGCGGATTCGATCAATCCATACGACGGCACGTCGCGTCCCATTCCTCGGTATGATGGAGACGCGCGCCAATAGCGGATAGCTCTCTGCGACCTTCATTGTCCTGAGGGCGCGCATGAGCACCGACAAGCCAAATCCAATTTTGCATCGATCAGGCGGTGACGCGCGGATGTCGCGTCGGCGCTTCGTCACGGCGTCGGCAGCGGCCGCCGGTGCTGTCATCGGCGGCGAAGCGCTCGCCGACGATCTGGCCGATGTGCCGGCGCGCGAACCGGGGGGTGTGCTGTCCGCGTTCAGCGCACGCTCGCCCTATGTCCACATCGGACGCATTCCGGAAGCGACGCCGGGCAAACGGAACATCGATCCCGCCGATGCCATCAACTCGAAGACGCCGCTCGACAGGCTGGTCGGAAGCATCACGCCGACCGATCTGCACTATGAGCGCAGCCATGCGGGCGTTCCCAATATCGATCCCGCCAAGCATCGGCTGCTGATCCACGGCATGACCCGCAAGCAGCTCGTGCTGACGCCGGATGACATCATGCGCATGCCGTCGATCTCGCGAATCGTCTTCATCGAGTGCACGGGCAATGGCTGGGAGAACTGGAAGAAGGCCGACCCGAACCTGACGGTGCAGAACACCCATGGCCTCGTCAGCAGCAATGAGTGGACCGGTGTCCCGCTGCGTTATCTGATCGATCTCGTCGGCAAGGAGGCGCGCTCGGCGTGGATGCTGGCCGAGGGCGGTGATGCGGCTGCGGTGGCCCGCAGCATTCCGCTCACCGAGGAGATCATGGACGAGGCGTTCGTGGCCTATGGCCAGAACGGCGAGCCGCTGCGGCCAGCGCACGGCTTTCCGCTGCGGCTGATCATGCCGGGCTTCGAAGGCAATTTGAACATCAAATGGCTGCGCCGGCTGAAGTTCGGCGACGAGCCCTGGATGACCCGCTGGGAGACCGCGCGCTACACGCAGTTGCTCGCCAACGGCAAGGCCGTGCAGTTCCAACTGAGGATGGAGACCAATTCGGTCATCACCTCGCCGTCGGGCACCTTGACCATCCGGCCCGGCTACAACCGCATCACCGGGCTGGCCTGGAGCGGCCATGGCCGGATCGCGAAGGTCGAGGTCAGCACCGACGAGGGGCGGAGCTGGCAGCCGGCCCGCATGAACCATCCCGTGCTGCCGAAGGCGCAGACGCGCTTTGAGCTGGACTGGCAGTGGAACGGCAAGCCGACCAAGATCGTCAGCCGCGCGACCGACGAGAAGGGCAACGTACAGCCCGATCGCAAGTCCTTCATCGCGAAGACCGGCATCAACGCGCTGTTCCATTACAACGCGCAGCAGACATGGAGCATCGACAGCGATGGGAAGGTCAGCAATGTTCTCGCCTGAACGTTGGCTCACGGCGGCGCTGGCCGCAGCGCTGCTGGTCGCTCCCGCTCATGCCGTGGATTTCGGGCGTCCGGCGACGCCACAGGAGATCAAGCTGTGGGACATCGATGTGCGTCCTGACGGCAAGGGTCTGCCGCAAGGCAGCGGCACCGCTGCGCGCGGCAAGGAGCTGTTCGCGGAGAACTGCGCCGCCTGCCATGGCGAAGGCGGCCAGGGCGGGATCAAGGATCGGCTGGTCGGCGGCCAGGGCACGCTCGCGACCGACACTCCGGTGAAGACCGTCGGCAGCTTCTGGCCGTATGCGACGACCCTGTTCGACTACATCCATCGTGCCATGCCGTATCAGGCGCCGGGTTCGCTCAGCGTCGACGACTACTACGCGCTGTCCGCCTACATCCTGAGTTTGAATGGCATCGTGCCGCCGGACGGCCGTCTCGATCAGACCTCGCTGCCCAAGGTGAAGATGCCGAACCGCAACGGGTTTCTGCCCGTGCCGGAGTTCAGCAACGTCCGGGCACCGAAATGATCGGGCCCGGCGTCGGACGCGCGCGCAGGCGCATGCAGACGTTCGCCCTGCTGGTCTTCCTGACACTATCGACAACGATCGGAGCAAACGCCATGGACCCGCAGGGGCTGATCACGCTGCCAAGCCAGAACGATCCAGGCACGACGATGCGGAAGCTGCAGGACGCCGTCAGGGCAAAGGGCATGACGATCTTCGCCCACATCGATCATGCGGCCGGCGCCGCCGATGTCGGGATGACGCTGCGCCCGACGGATCTGCTGATCTTCGGCAGTCCCAAAGGGGGAACGCCGCTGATGCAGGCGGCGCAGAGCATCGGCATCGATCTGCCGTTGAAGGTCCTGGTCTGGCAGGATGCCGAGGGACGGACCTGGCTGTCCTACAACGATCCGGCCTGGCTGGCGCAGCGCCATGGCGGGGCGGCGGGTGCGGAGGGCGCGATGCAGGCCATGACCGGCGCGCTCAAGGCGATCGCCGGCACCGCGACGTCAGCAGAGTAGAACCGCCCCATGCCGGTCATTCCCTGGAAGTCGTTGTGGCAAGAGATGGTGTCGGATGCGCGCACGATGGGCGCCGGCGCCTATGTGCTCGTGGCCGCACTGGTGTTGATGCTGGTGGCGGTGATCGTCGTCGCCATTCTCGGATGGTCGTCGGCGGAAGGAACCGACGTGCCGTCGTCGGGCTATGCTGCGCTCGCCATCGGCGTGGTGTTCTCCATGATCTGCGGAGTCGGGCTGATGGCGCTGGTGTTCTACAGCAGCCGCGCCGGCTATGACGAGCCGCCGAAGCTCGTCTCGGACGCGACGGATCGTGAGCCTGGATCTGAGCGCGACGAGCTTTCGCACCGACCTCCGGAGTGATCGATGACCGCGCGTAGGGTCAAGCTTCCGCTGGTTCCGGCCTCCTTCTTCGGCATCGTGCTCGGCATCATCGGGCTCGGCAACAGCTGGCGCGCGGCGCATCAGCTGTGGGGATTGCCGGCCGACATCGGCGAGGTCCTGATGGCGGTGGGCGTTGTCGTCTGGGCCGTCATTGTGTTGTTCTATGTGGCCAAGTGGATCTTCTCCGCCGATGCGGCTCTGTCCGAGGCGCTGCATCCGATCCAATGCTGCTTCATTGGACTTGCCGGCGTCACGACCATGCTGGTCGCGATCGCAGCACAGCCCTATCATCGGATCGCGGCGCTCATCATTTACGCCATCGGTCTCGTCTTCACGCTCGGCTTCGCGCTGTGGCGCACCGGTCAATTGTGGCGCGGCGGTCGCGATCCCGCGGCCTCGACGCCGGTGCTGTACCTGCCGACCGTGGCAGGATCCTTCGTCACCGCGATCGGGGCAGGGGCACTCGGCTTTCCGGACTGGGGTCGGCTCGCCTTCGGCGCCGGACTGTTCTCCTGGCTGGCGGTGGAGTCGGTCCTGCTGCACCGGCTGTACACGGCCGATGCACTGCCGGCTGCGATCCGTCCGACGCTCGGAATTCAGCTGGCGCCGCCGACGGTGGGCGCGCTCGCCTATCTCAGCGTGACCGAGGGCCCGCCTGACATGGTCGTCAGCGCGCTGATCGGCTATGGCATGCTGCAACTGCTGCTACTCGTCCGGCTGCTGCCTTGGATTCTCGAACATCGGCTCTCGGCGTCCTATTGGGGATTCACGTTCGGCCTGACCGCGCTTGCCAGCTCGTTATTGAAGATGGTGATCCACGGCGATCATGGCCCAGCCGCGACGATGGCGCCGATCGTGTTCGTCGTCGTCAATCTCGTCATCGGGGCGCTGGTGCTACGCACGATCTGGCTGCTCGTGTCAGGCCGCATTCTCGCACCGGCCGTCGCGCCTCCGCAGCAGGCTTGAACCGTTCGAGCCGTGAGCTCGCGCCATCTCGCGACTGCGTTGCAGCCTGCTGATAACCGGATGATATAGCCGCTAGCTCAAATCCGTATTTCCGCTCACGGCAGGCCCTCACCTAGCTTCAAGCTCCAAAATACGCTCGAACGCGGCATGCGGGCCTTTGGCTCCGACGTGCCGGACAGATGGCGCGCAGATCCAATCTGCCGCCGCGATCGAGCCGGGGTGAAGCGACAAGGGCTTAAGGCAGCGGATGCGCGCGTGGTCTCATTATTTCAACCAGGAGCGCATCGTCTTCGCGCTCACGGTGCTGCTGCTGATCGTCTTCGCCCTGACGTTGCCGAAATTCCTGGCGCCGAGCAATCTGCTGTCACTCGTCCGTAGCGTCGCCGTGCTCGGCATCCTCGGGCTCGGCATGCTCATCGTCGTGCTCGGTCGCGGGATCGACCTGTCGCTGGTGGCGACGATGGCGATCTCGGTGGCGTGGAGCCTGCAGCTTGCGGCCAGCGGCATGTCGATGGCGAGCGCAATGGGCATAGGCTTGCTCTTGGCACTCGGCATGAGCCTCGTGACGGGCATCCTGATCGCCTATGCCGAAATCCCGTCGCTGTTCGCGACCTTGGCGATGGCCACCTTCGTCTACGGCTTCGGCCGCGCGCATCTCATCACGGGCACGGACGTCGTCTATCTGCCGCCGAACATCGGCGCGGTCGCGAGCCTGGGGCAGGGCGCGCTGTTCGGCATTCCGATGCCGATCGTGGTCGCCGCCGTCGCGGCGCTGATCGCCTATCTGTTCCTGCGCTACACCAAGCCGGGGCGCTTCATCTATGCGATCGGCGACAATCTCGCCAGCGCGCGCATTGGCGGCGTGCCGGTGCGTCCCATTCTGGTCGCGCAATATGTCATTGCCGGCGGCATCGCCTTCGTCGCCGGTCTCGTGACCGCGACCTCGGCGGAGGCGATGAACACCCGCGTCGTCAACTCCAACATGATCTACGACGTCATCCTGGTCGTCGTGCTCGGCGGCGTCGGCCTGTCCGGCGGCCGCGGCAATGTCCGCAACGTGATCGTCGGCGCACTTCTGATCGGCGTGCTGATGAACGGCATGACGATCATGGACGTGCAGTACACGATCCAGAACGTCGTCAAGAGCCTGATCCTGCTGCTCGCCATCGTCGTCGACAGCATCGTCAATCCCCGCGACGAGCAGACGGGACAGCAGGGCGACATCTGAAGCCCCAACCAACGCGCCTCAATCAACAAAATCGGAGGAGACCATCTTGAAGAACCTGCATCGCCTGGCCCTTGCGGCCACTGCCTTCGCGAGCATCGCCGCGGCCGCATTCGGCGCCCGCGCCGACGACATGAACGATCCCTATCGGCAGCCGGCGCTCGACGCGCTCAAGGGCAAGTCGATCGTCTATCTGCCGATCTCGATCGGCTTCGACCTCGCCCAGGCCTGGGGCGGCGTCGTCAAGACCGAAGCCGAGCGCTACGGCATGAAGTTCAAGTCGCAGGACCCGAACTGGAACACCGGCGCGATGGCGCAGGGCCTGACCTCGCTGATCGCCGAGAAGCCCGACGTGATCGTGACGCAGAACCCGGACCTGCAGTCGCTGGCGCGTCTGCTGAAGCAGGCCAACGCCGCCGGCATCGTCGTGATCCAGATGAACATGCAGGGCGCGGTGCAGACCGACGCCTTCGTCGGCCCCGACTTCATTTCGATGGGCGAGCAGGCCGCCAAGATGGTGGTCGCCAAGTGCGGCAAGGGCACCGAGACCTCGCACAAAGTGTCGATTGTGCAGGGCGTGCTCACCGGCGGCGTCAGCTACTACCAGGTGCAGGGCATCAAGAAGGTGTTCGACGCCAATCCGGAGATCAAGGTGGTGTCGAGCCAGGCGGCCGACTGGGACGCGTCTAAGGCGCGCGCCATCACCGAGACGGTGCTGCAGCAGAACCCCGATCTCTGCGGAGTCATCGACGTCTGGGATGGCCAGGGCGTCGGCACCGGCGCTGCCATCAAGCAGGCCGGCAAGCAGGACCAGGTCTACTTCGTGACCTCCGGCGGCGGCGCGCAGAGCATGTGCGACCGGCTCGCCGACGGCACCTTCTCGGCCGCGATCAACTATGACGCGCCGGGCATGGGCCGCGACGCCTTCACCGCGATCTCCGCGGTGCTGCAGGGCAAGCAGAAGGCCGGCACGATGAAGTTCCAGCTGTATTCGCCGACCCGCGTGATGACCAAGGCCGACGTCAAGGCCGGCACCTGCTGGGATCCCGAGCAGTACGCCAAGCTGTTGCGCTGATCTGTTGATCCATGCGTGGCCGCCGAAAGCGGCGGCCACGCACTCTCTTTGATTTTGACCTTAAGCGACTGCACTCAGAGGCTCCTTTGGCGTCGACCAGTACTTTGACGAAGCTGAGATATCGCTTCATTCCGGACCACGTCATCGGCGAGCTGCTCTCGAAGAAGTGGATCGACAACGCGATCCCGTTCCTGGTGCTGCTGTGCGTGATCGCGGTCTTCGGGTCGCTGATCCCCAACTTCTTCACCGGCGCCAATCTCGCGATCAGCGCCCGCGAGCTCGGCGAGTTCGGCCTCGTCTGCATGGCGATGATGATCGTCATCGTCGTGGGCGGCATCGACCTCAGCGTCGGCTCCAATTTCGCGCTCGGCAATTTCATGACGCTGGCGCTGCTCAATCTCGGCGGCTGGCCGGTCGGACTCGCGATCCCCGCAGTCGTGCTGGTCTGCGGCGGCGTCGGGCTGCTCAATGGCTACCTCATCGGCTTCCTGCGGTTGCGCGCGTTCCTCACCACGCTGGTGACCCTGATCATCGTCCGCGCCATCGTCGACATGTTGCTGTTGAAATACGCGCAGGCGATGTCGGTCAGCTTCTACCAGTCGGACGTCTGGGACGTGATCGGGCTCGGTGGCTTCGCCGAGGTGCCGTCCAGCTTCATCATCCTGGTCGTCGTCGCGCTGATCGGCCATGTGCTGCTGACGCGCAGCCGGCCGGGCTGGCGCATGATGGCGATCGGCGGCTCGCGCCGCTCGGCACACAACATCGGTCTCTCCGTGCGCGGCATGGTCTGCGCCGCCTATACGATCTCCGGCATGCTGTGCGGCTTGGCCGGCGTGCTCTATGCGGCACGGCTCAGCGGGGCGGGCACCGACACCGGCATGGGCTTGGAGATCTCGGCGCTGACGGCGGCCGTGCTCGGCGGCAACAGCCTGGGCGGCGGCCGCGGCTCGGTGGCGAAGGCGCTGATCGGCGCGGTCATCGTGCTGGTCATGACCAACGGCGTGCTGCGCATCGGCCTGAACAGCGGTTCGGGGCCGATGGTGCTCGGCCTTACCTTGCTGCTTGCCGTGTTCATCGACGTGCGCTGGCTCAAGAACCGCGACAAGCTGCTGTCCAAGGTCTACGTCTCGCCGACCTATGTCGAGCTGCCGGCGCCGCGTTCAACGTCGGCGGAGACAGGCGGGGCGTTTGCTCTCAACGACCGGCTCGGCGCCGTCGAGATCATCGGCCTCGGCGAAGTTGAGTCGCCGGAGGACGTCATCCTCGACGACGAGGACTACCTGTACTGCGGCACGCGCCATGGTGACATCGTCCGCTTCGCGCCGCCGGACTACAAGACCTGGGAGGTCTACGCCCATATCGGCGGCTCGCCGCTCGGCATGGCGTTCGACAAGGCCGGCGACCTGCATGTCTGCGTCGGCGGTATGGGGCTCTACAAGATCGACCGCGCGCGCAACGTCAGCAAGGTCACCGACGAGACCAACCGCTCGACCTTCTCCATCGTCGACGATTCCCGGCTGCGCCTGGCCGACGATTTGGACATCGCGCCCGATGGCAGGATCTATTTCAGCGAGGCCACGATCCGCTACGAGATGCACGACTGGCCGGTCGATGCGCTGGAGAGCCGCGGCAACGGCCGGATCATCTGCTACGACCCGAACACCGGCAAGACGCATACGGCGCTGCGCAACCTGATCTTCCCGAACGGCGTCTGTCTCGCCCATGACGGCCAGTCGGTGCTGTTCGCCGAAAGCTGGGCCTGCCGGGTCAGCCGTCTCTGGATCTCGGGGCCGAAGGCAGGGCAGGTCGAGCGTGTGCTCGACGCGTTGCCTGGCTATCCCGACAACATCAACCGCGCCTCGGATGGTTCCTATTGGTGCGCGATCATGGGCATGCGCTCGCCGGCGCTCGACCTTGCGCTGCGCATGCCCGGCTTCCGCCGCCGGATGGCGCGCCGCATCGCGCCTGACCAGTGGCTGTATCCCAACCTCAACATCGGCTGCGTGATCCGCTTCAACGACAAGGGCGAGGTGCTGGAGTCGCTGTGGGACCAGGGCGCCAAGAACCACCCGATGATCACCTCGATGCGCGAGCACCGCGGCTATCTCTATCTCGGCGGCATCACCAACAACCGCATCGGCCGCATCAAGCTCGATGACGCCGATCCGAACTGGAGCGTGATGCGCAGCTATTGGGGGCGGGCATGAACGCCTTGGTCGGAAGCTGGCTGGAGCGCTTCCTCGGACGCGGCCGCGCCGCGGTCACCGTACCGCCGCTGGACGGCGCGCTGAAGCCGAACAATCGTCTGGACGATGCGCCGCGCGGCATCGCAAGCGCCGCGCCGGACAATCTGGTCGCGTGCGATGGCGCGGTGTTCTGGTCGAGCGGCGTCAGGCTGTTTCGCGCAGCCGCTGGTGCCGAGCCCGAAGCGGTCGCGACGCTGGATGGCGTGATCTCGGCCTTGGCCGTGTCGCCGCGCGGACAGATCGCGGTGGCCTGCGAGGGCAAGGGCATCTCGATCCTGGCGCGCGATGGCTCCGTCACCAATGCTGGCCGGAGAAGCGGCTGGCCGACGGCGTGCATCACGTCGATGACGTTCGCCGACGAGACCAGCCTCATTGTCTGCGTCGGCTCGGTCGAGACCGGCCTCGATACGTGGCAGCGCGACCTGATGGAGCATCGCCGCGCCGGCGAGGTATGGAAGCTCGATCTGGTGAAGCGCGAGGCAAAGCGGCTCGCTGCCGGGCTCGGCTATCCCAATGGCGTCGTGGTCGCGGCCGATCGGTCGCTGATCGTCAGCGAGGCCTGGGATGTCCGGCTGGTGCGCCGCGCTGCCGATGGCCGCGAGCTCGCGGTCGTGCTCGACGATCTGCCCGGTTATCCCGGCCGCGTCGCGCCGTCGGCGCGCGGCGGCTATTGGCTCACGGTATTCGCGCCGCGCAGCCCGCTGATCGAGTTCGTGCTGCGCGAGGACGCTTACCGCCGCGCCATGCTGGCCGAGGTGCCGCCGGCCTATTGGATCGCGCCGGCGCTGCGCAGCGGCGTCTCGTTCCACGAGCCGATGCAGGGCGGCGCGCTGAAGCAGATGGGTATCCTCAAGCCGTGGGCTCCGACCTTGTCCTACGGGCTCGTCATCGAGCTCGACGCCAATTTCGTGCCGCTGCAAAGCCTGCACAGCCGTGCCGGCGGCAAACGTCACGGCATCACGTCGGCGGTGGAGTTGGATGGACGTCTCTGGCTGACCGCGAAGGGCGGCGACGAGATCATCGCGATCGATCGCGTGGGCCGGGAGGGGAAGTGATGCAGCCGGTCGTCGAACTGAAGAACGTCACCAAGGAATTCCACGGCATTCCGGCGCTGCGCAGCATCTCGTTCGACCTGCGGCCGGGCGAGGTCCATGCGCTGCTCGGCGAGAACGGCGCCGGCAAGTCGACGCTGACCAAGATCATGGCCGGCGTCTACGAGGTCACCAGCGGCGAGCTGATCGTCAACGGTGCGAAGGTCTCGTTCAAGACGCCGGCGGAGGCGCTGCGCAGCGGCATCGCGATGGTGTTCCAGGAGACCAGCCTGGTGCCGTCGCTCACGGTGGCGCAGAACATCTATCTCGGCAATGAGAAGTTCCTGAACCGGCTGCGCGGCATCTACATCGCCGCCCAGCAATTTCTGCAGTCGCTGAATTTCGGCGTCGATCCGACGATGTATGTGTCGCAGCTCGGCGCGGCGCAGAAGCAGATGGTCGAGATCGCGCGCGCCGTGCACCACAAGGCCCGCGTCATCATCTTCGACGAGCCCACGGCGACCTTGACGCCGGAGGAGAAGCACCACTTCTTCGCGCTGGTGAAGCGGCTGAAGCGCGATGGCGTTTCGATCATCTTCATCTCGCACGCGCTGGAGGAGGCGCTGTCGATCTCCGATCGCATCACCATCATGCGCGACGGCCAGCATGTCGTGACCGACGACGCGAAGAATTTCGACCGCGACAAGATCATCACCGCGATGGTCGGCCGCACGCTGTCCGACGAGCTCTACGGCAAGGCGGGGGACGATCACGCCACGCGGCCGTATGGCCGCAAGATGCTGAGCGTGCAGAACCTGTCGATGGGCCGCATGGTCCGCAACAACTCGTTCTCGGTCTATGCCGGCCAGATCACCGGCATCTTCGGCCTGATCGGATCGGGGCGCACCGAGACCGCCAAGATCATCTCCGGCGTGGTCAAGCGCGACTTCTTCCATGGCGGCGAGGTCAAGCTGGACGGGCGCTCGGTCCGCTACCGAGTGCCGCGCCAGGCGGTGCGCGACGGCATCGTCTACGTCACCGAGGACCGCAAGATCGAAGGATTCTTCGAGACCAAGTCGATCGCCGAGAACATCTATCTCAATCTCCTGGCCGCCGATCTCAACAAGAGCGTCGTGATCTCCTACGCCGAGATGATGGAACTGGCCGCGACTTGGACCAAGCGGCTCAATGTGCGCGCGATCAGCAATGCGGCGCGCGTGGTCGAGCTGTCCGGCGGCAATCAGCAGAAGGTCGTCATCGCGCGCTCGCTGGTGCAGGAGCCGAAGCTCGTCATTTTCGACGAGCCGACGCGCGGCGTCGACGTCGGCGCGATCGCCGAGTTGCACCACGTCATCAACGAGCTGGCGGATGCCGGGCTCGCGGTGGTCGTGATCTCGTCCTACCTGCCGGAAATCCTCAACCTCGCCGACCGCATCCTGGTGTCGCGCCAGGGCCGCGTCGTCGAGGAGTTCTCGGCCGACGAGGCGACCGAGGAGAAGATCATGTACGCGGCCGTCCACTGAGCGACAGGCCGCAGAGTTCAAGGGAATGACATCATGAAGATCAGGGCCGCCGTTCTCGAGGACATGGGCCTCGCCGGACCCTATGCCGCCTCGCGTCCCCTCCGCATTCAGGAGGTCGAGCTCGATGGTCCAGGTCCCGGCGAGGTGCTGGTGCGCATCGCCGCCGCCGGCCTGTGCCACTCCGATCTCTCGGTGATCAATGGCGACCGGCCGCGCCCGCTGCCGATGGTGCTTGGCCACGAGGCGTCGGGCGTGGTCGAGGAGGTCGGCGCCAGCGTCGATGATCTCGTGCGCGGCGATCACGTCGTCTGCGTGTTCGTGCCGAGCTGCGGCCATTGCGCGCCATGTGCGCAAGGGCGGCCGGCGCTGTGCGAGCCGGGCGCCGAGCACAACGGCAAGGGCGATCTGCTCAGCGGCGGCTTCCGGCTGCACCGCGCCGAGGAGAGGGTGCATCATCATTGCGGCGTGTCGTGCTTCGCCGAATACGCCACGATGTCGCGCCGCTCGCTCGTGAAAGTGCAGAAGGAGGTGCCGCTGCACATCGCAGCCCTGATGGGCTGCGCGGTGCTGACCGGCACCGGCGCGGTCTTCAACGGCGGCGATGTCGGACCGGGCGGCAAGGCGGCGATCATCGGGCTCGGAGGCGTCGGGCTCGCTGCCGTGATGGGCGCGGTCGCGATCGGCGCGGAGAGCGTGATCGCGATCGACATGTTCGAGCCGAAGCTCGCGCTCGCGCGGGAGCTCGGCGCGACCCACACCTTCCATGGCGCCGATCCCGATCTGGTCGCGAAGGTCAAGGAAGCGACCAAGGGCGGTGTCGATGCCGCGCTGGAGTTCGCCGGTTCCGTCAAGGCGCTGGAGATGAGCTACGCGATCACCCGTCGCGGCGGCACCACGGTGACCGCCGGCCTGCCGAACCCCAAGGCGGTGCTGTCGCTGCCGGCCGTCTCCTTGGTCGCCGAGGAGCGCACGCTCAAGGGCAGCTATCTCGGCTCCGGCGTGCCGTCGCGCGACATCCCGCGCTTCCTCGGCCTCTATCATCGCGGCCGCCTGCCGGTCGACAAATTGCTGACCCATCGCATCAAGCTCGACGACATCAACGCCGGCTTCGATCGCCTCGCCGACGGCAGCGCGATCCGCCAGGTCGTGGAATTCAACTGAGAGATTTTCACATGAGCAGGATTGAGCCCATGCGGCGCTATCAATGTTTCATCGACGGCCAATGGCATCAGCCGGCGTCCGGCGATTATTTCGAGAGCTTCGATCCGTACCTGGCCCAGCCTTGGGCCCTGATCCCCAAATGCGATGCGCGTGATGTCGATCTGGCTGTCGCCGCGGCGCGCCGGGCGCTGGAGCAGGGCGAGTGGGCCACCATGCATCCGTCGCAGCGCGGCCAGCTGCTGCGCAGGTTCGGCGACCTGATCGCGCGCGACGCCGATCAGCTCGCCGCCGTCGAGGTGCAGGACAACGGCAAGCTCTATGCGGAGATGCGCGGCCAGGTCGGCTACATCCCGCAATGGTTTCAATACTTCGGCGGGCTCGCCGACAAGATCGAAGGCGCGGTCGTGCCGATCGACAAGCCCGACATGTTCACCTACACGCGCCATGAGCCGGTCGGCGTCGTCGCGGCGATCACGCCGTGGAATTCGCCGCTGCTGCTGGCGACCTGGAAGCTCGCGCCGGCGCTCGCGGCCGGCTGTACCATCGTCATCAAGCCGTCGGAGTTCACCTCCGCCTCGACGCTCGAGCTGATGCGGCTGGTGGAGGAGGCGGGCTTTCCGCAGGGCGTGCTCAACGTCGTCACCGGTTTCGGCGCCGATGTCGGCGAGCCGCTGACCAGCCACAAGGGCGTCGACAAGATCGCCTTCACCGGCGGCGAGAATTCCGGCCGCCACGTGCTGCGCAACGCGGCGCAGACCTTCAAGCGCACCACCCTGGAGCTCGGCGGCAAGTCGGCGCAGCTCGTCTTCCCTGACGCCGATCTCGACAATGCCGTGAAGGGCGTGGTGTCCGGCATCTTCGCCGCCACGGGCCAGACCTGCATCGCCGGCTCGCGCCTCCTGGTGCATGAGAGCATCCACGACGCCTTCCTGGAGAAGTTCGTCGCGCTCGCGCAGACCGCGCGGATGGGCGATCCGATGAACATGGACACCCAGGTGGGACCAGTGACCACGCAGCCGCAATATCAGCGCGTGCTGTCCTGCATCGCGATGGCGCGCGAGGAGGGCGCCGAATGCGTCATGGGCGGCAAGCCGGCCAGCCGTCCGGAATGCGGCCAAGGCTGGTTCGTCGAGCCGACGGTGTTCGCCGGCGTCCACAATGCGATGCGGATCGCGCAGGAGGAAGTGTTCGGCCCGGTGCTCTCGGTGATCAAGTTCCGCGAGGATGACGAGGCCTTTGCGATCGCCAACGACACGGCTTACGGCCTCGCCGCCGGTGTCTGGACCAATGATCAGCGCCGAGCCTTCACCGCGGCCAAGCGGCTGCGCGCCGGCACGGTCTGGACCAACACCTATCGCGCCGTCAGCTACATGGCGCCGTTCGGCGGCTTCAAGGCCTCTGGCATCGGCCGGGAGAGCGGACAGGAGGCGATCATGGAATATCTGGAAACGAAATGTGTCTGGATGTCTTATGGCAAGGATGTGCCGAACCCGTTCGTGATGCGTTAGCGCGCCGCAACCGGAAGCGATGAGGGACGATGGCTGCCGACTTCGAGGGACTGCTGGTTGTGTCGATCGAGCAGGCGGTGGCGGCAGCCTACGCCTCCTGCAAGCTGGCCGACGCCGGCGCCCGCGTCATCAAGATCGAGCGTCCCGAGGGCGATTTCTCCCGGGAGTACGATCATTTCGTCCATGGCGAGAGCGCCTATTTCGTCTGGCTCAATCGCGGCAAGGAATCGATTGCGCTGAACCTCGCCGATGACGGCGACAAGGCGGTGCTGGCAGCGATGCTGGCGCAGGCCGACGTCTTCATCCAGAACCTCGCACCGGGCGCGATCGACCGGCTCGGCTTCTCGATGCAGGCGCTGCGGGCCAGGCATGAGCGGCTGATTACTTGCGCCATCTCCGGCTATGGCGACGAAGGTCCGCTGCGCGACGCCAAGGCCTATGACCTGCTGGTGCAGGGCGAGAGCGGGCTCGCCAACATCACCGGCAATGAATATGGCGCGGCGCGCGTCGGCGTCTCCGTCTGCGACATCAATGCCGGGATGACCGCGACGCAGGCGATCTTCCAGGCGCTGTATGCGCGCGAGCGCACCGGCCGCGGCCGCCACATCACGGTGTCGCTGTTTCACGCGATGGCCGACTGGATGAACGTGCCGTATCTGCAATATGCCTATGGCGGCGTGCCGATCGGCCGGGTCGGGCTGCATCATCCGACGATCGCGCCCTATGGCAGCTATGCCTGCGGCGGCGGCCGCTCGATCCTGATCGCGATCCAGAACGAGCGGGAATGGGTGATCCTGTGCCGCGACGTGCTCAAGCGGCCAAGCCTCGCCACCGATCCGCGCTTCCTGAACAATGGTGAGCGCGTGAAGAACCGCGCGGCGCTCGATGCCGAGATCGGGCCGATTCTGCTGAGCATGGATCTCGATCGCGCAATCAAATTACTCAACGATGCCCGGCTCGCGTTCGGACGAGTTTCCACTTTGGCCGACTTCGCCGAGCATCCGCAGAACCGCTATATCGAGATCGATACGCCGACAGGGCCCGTGGTGCTGATGGCTCCCGGCGCCGTCGCGGACGGGCAGGTGCCCGCGTTCGGACCAATCCCGGCGCTCGATGCGCATGGCGAACGTTTGCGCCGCGAATTCGCGCCCAAGCCGCAGGACTAGAGCAACGCCGCCTCTGCGAGCGAGCCCACGCGTGGCTTGCAATCCGGCTGCGCGACGGGCTCGCTTGACAGCCTCCTGATGCCGCTGATCTATAGCGTTCCTTGATCGTGTGTATGCTGGACATAGCGAAAAGTTATGGCAGACATACAGGAATGTTGGGACGGAAATGGACCTGCGGCAGCTTCGCTATTTCATTGCGATCGTCGAGCAGGGCTCCTTTTCCAAGGCGGCCGAGACCCTGAACGTTGCGCAGCCGGCGCTCAGCCTGCATGTCCGCAACATGGAGGCGGAGCTCGGCTCGGCGCTGCTGTTTCGCAGTCCGCAGGGCGTCGTCGCGACCGAAGCCGGCGAGATCCTGATCCGCCATGCGCGTATCGTCATCGACCAGCTCTCGATCGCGCGGCACGAGATCAAGGGCCAGGAGGCGGAGCCGTCCGGCGAGGTGCGGCTCGGGCTGCCCGGGACGATCAGCCAGATCCTGTCGGTGCCGCTGATCATCGAGGTGCGCAAGCGCTTTCCCAAGATCAAGCTGTGCGTCGCAGAGGCGATGAGCGGCTTCGTCACCGAGTGGATCCGCGAGGGCCGCATCGATCTCGCCGTGCTGTATCAGCCGGTCAGCGACAGCGCGCTCAACTCGTCGGAGGTGATCACCGAGGAGCTCTGGCTGCTCGGTCCGATGAGGCCGCCGTCAGGCGTCAAGCCGCCCGCCTCGGGCGCCGTGGCCTATGCCGATGTGACGCAGCTGCCGCTGATCCTGCCGAGCGCCGACCACGGCCTGCGCATGCTGCTGGAGCGCGAGGCGTCCGCGCGCGGCCTGTCGCTCGATCCGGTGATCGAGGTCGACTCGTACGCGAATATCAAAGGCCTCGTGGAGGAGGGCATCGGCTATTCGGTGCTGCCCTATAATTCGATTGCCCGCGACGTGCAGAACGAACGCCTGCTGGCGTGGCCGATCACGCAGCCTGAGATCAAGCGCTCGGTGCATCTGGCGCATCCCGTCGACCGGCCGCTCAGCCACGCCGTGTCGAGCGTGCACGCGCTCTGCCGCACGGTGCTGCTCAACCTCGTCGCGAAGGGCAAGTGGAACGGCGCGCGCGCCTTGCAGACCGGGTCGGAGCCGGATGCGGCGATGTCTCGGCAGAGCGGCAGAAAGCGTTGAGCCTGGCGTAGGCAACGCGGGACGGATCTCGTCACCCGGATCAGATCGGCATCGCCAGCTGCGTCTCGACGCTGTCGCTGGTCTCCTGCAGCGATGACAAGGAGATTCCGAGGAGCCGAACCGGCTTAGGCAGGGGCATCTCGCCTTGCAGCAGCGCCAGGGACAAACGTTCGAGTTCGCCGCGACTGGAGACCGCCGTGATGGCCGACCTGCTGCGCGTGATGATCTCGAAGTCGGCAAACTTGATCTTCAGCGTGACCGTGCGGCCTCTGTTGCCGGTCGCTTCACAGTAGCGCCAGACCTTGTCGATCAGCGGCTGCAGTTCAGCGGCCATCGGCTCGAATGCGGTCAGGTCAACGGCAAAAGTGTTTTCGGCGCCGACCGATTTGCGGATGCGATTGGCCCTGACAGGGCGATGATCGACCCCGCGCGAGATCCAGTAGTAATAGCCGCCGGCCTTGCCGAAATGCTGTTGCAGGAAGGGCAGGGTCTGGTTGCGGATGTCGAGGCCGGTATGGATGCCGAGCCCATTGAACTTCGCTGCGGTGGCTGGGCCGATGCCGTGAAACTTGCCGACCGGCAGGTCCGCCACGAAAGCCGCCCCCATCTCCGGGGAGATCACGTATTGCCCATTGGGCTTGCGGTGGTCGGACGCGAGCTTCGCCAGGAACTTGTTGTAAGAGATGCCGGCCGAGGCATTGAGGTCCGTTTCCGCCTTGATCCTCGCGCGGATCTGCAACGCGATGTCGCGCGCCAGCGGAATGCCCTGCAGATTGTCGGTGACGTCGAGATAGGCCTCGTCGAGCGACAGCGGCTCGATCACCGGCGTGTGCTCGGCGAAGATGGCGCGGATCTGCTGGCTGATCGCCTTGTAGACCTCGAAGCGCGGCCTGACGAAGATCAGGTCCGGGCACAGCCGCTTGGCGGTCACGGAGGGCATCGCCGAGCGCACGCCGAACTTGCGCGCCTCATAGCTCGCGGCCGCCACCACGCCACGTTCGCGCGAGCCGCCGACGGCAACGGGCTTGCCGCGCAGCTCGGGATTGTCGCGCTGCTCGACCGACGCATAGAATGCATCCATGTCGATGTGGATGATTTTGCGGATGACCGTCGGCGCGGCATCCGGGTCCGGACCGGAGCTTGGCATGATCGTCATTTATCAGAGCTTGGCGACAAAGTCTGCCGATCAGGGGACATCGTAAACAATGCCTGTTTGACACGGGCGCGGTTCGGCAGCGACAACGCGCGCGAGACCGAGGAGGACCGGGTGATTGACACGAGAACGCTGGCTGACGTGCTGCATCCTGATCAGGCCTGACACCGCATGTTCGAGCTGACATTCCTTGGAACCTCAGCCAGCGTCCCTTCTGAGGACCGCAACCATCCGGGTCTCCTGATTCAGGCCGGCGGGCAGCGCCTGCTCGTCGATTGCGGCGAGGGGACTCAACGCCAGCTGCTGCGCAGCGGCGCAGGTTTCCGGCGGCTGGACCGCATCCTGCTCACGCACGGTCATTTCGACCACATCCTCGGCCTTCCCGGGCTGTTCTCCACCCTGCGGCTGCGCAGGAGTGACGACATCATGCATGTTCATGCGAGCGCCGGTACGCTCGACGTCGTGATCCGGATGCTCGCCGGATTTTGGGGCGACGGCCGTGCGCCGATTTCGCTGCAGTTCGTTCCGCTCGCGCACGGAGAGGTTCTCGACACGGGCGAGTTCGCGATCGACTGCTTCCCGGTCCGGCATCGCGACACCGACAGTTTCGGATTTGCGTTCACGAGACCGCCGCGCCGCCATTTGCGGTCCGACCGTCTGACCGCCCTTGCCGTTCCTGACGGGCCGATCCGAAAGAATTTGGCGGAGGGACAGACGGTCACACTGGATGACGGCCGTACCATCCGGCCTGAGGATGTCCTTGGTCCGCCGGCCGGCGGCAAGAAGCTCGTCATCGTCGGCGATACCGAAACGACCGATGGACTAGATGAGCACGTCCGCGACGCGGATTTGCTGGTGATCGAGGCGACCTTCCTTGCGCGCGACACCGCCACGGCGCGCGACTATGGACACCTCACGGCGGCCGAGGCTGCCATGCTTGCCGCGCGCGCCAATGTCGGCCAGCTCGTGCTGAACCACATTTCCGGCCGCTATGGCGACGAAGAGATTCTCGGCGAAGCCAAGGCGATCTTTCCAGCCAGCCGTATCGCCAGCGACCTCGATCGCATCATCGTTTAGCCGTGGCGCGCCGGCGACCCGGCCGACGGGATTCGCCGCGGGAGTCCGCGAGCAGGGCCGTGGAGGAGCGCTGGGATCGGCAGCCCGATCCCGATGGTGTCCTGCTCGAGAATGTCGCCGAGTTCGGGTGTACGAACCTGTCGCCGAGCAATTTCGTTCAACTCAGCGCAATGACGCGCAATATCGCAAGCAGCGAGGCGGCCTATCCTGCGCTTGTAGAAAAACATCTCACCGACCCGATCGCTCCGTACGCCACGCCGGCTCGCCGGAAGCGCTCACCCTTTCAGTTGCGAAGGCGCGGACCGAGCGATCGTCCCGATGACAGAGTCGTACATGGAAAACACGGCCAGCGTGGAAGCGCGGCAGCCCTCCGCTCCCGGAAACCGCGCGCTACGCGGCGGCGCGACGGCGGTCCCCTTTGCCATCGTGGTGCTGATCGCGGCGGCCGTGGCAGGCCTTTCCGTGTTCTACCTGTTGAAGCCGCAGCCGCTGCTCGTTCAGGGCGAGGTCGACGCCACGCGTTTCGATATCGCGGCGCGCGTCGACGGCCGGGTGAAGGACGTGCCGGTCGCGCGCGGTGAGAACGTCGCCGCCGGAGCCGTTCTGGTCAGCATCGACAATCCGGAGACGGTCGCCAAGCGCGATCAGATGAAGGCGGGCAAGGCGGTCGCGGACGCCCAGCTCGCCAATGTCACGGCGGGGACGCGGCCGGAAACCGTGGCGGCGCGGAAGGCCGAGTTGTCGCGGGCGCAGGCCAACCTGGTTCTCGCGCAGAAGACGTTCGATCGCGTCCGGACCCTGACCGAGCAGGGCAATGCGCCACAGGCCCGTCTCGACCAGGCAACCGACTCTCTTCATGAGAGCGAGCGAGCCGTGGATCAGGCCCAGTCCGCCTACGACCAGGCCGTCAATGGCTATACCAAGGAGGAGCGCAACATCGCCAAGGCGAACGTGGAGAAGGCAGAAGCGGATATCAGGACGGTTCAGTCGATCATCGATCAACTCGTCGTCCAGGCGCCGATCGCCTCCCAGGTCTATCAGCGCAACGTCGAGCCCGGCGAATATGTTGCCCCCGGCGTGCCGCTGATGTCGCTGATCAATCTCGACGATCTCTGGATCCACTTCGATCTCCGTGAAGACCTCTTGAAGGAGGTGAAGGTCGGCGACCGGTTCGACGTGCGGATTCCCGCGCTCGGGGACCGCAAGGTCACGGTGGCCGTCAAGCTGATCGCGTCGAAGGGAGAGTATGTGAGCTGGCGCGCGACGCGGGCCACGGGTGACTTCGATCTGCGCACGTTCTCGGTCCGCGCCTATCCGGTGCAGCCGGTCCCCGAGCTGCGGCCGGGCATGAGCGCCTATCTGGATTGGCGGTCGCGCTGATGGGCACGTCATCCGCTTCCGGCTTCCTGTGCGTCGCCCGGCGCGAGTGCCGATGGCTCGTTCATGATCGCGTCGCCCTGATCCTGATCTTCGGCGTCCCGCTGTTTGCGTTCCTGGTTCTCACGACCGTGTTCAGCCAGTCCGTCATCCGCGGGCTCGGCGTCACCGTCGTCGATGAAGACAGGTCGGATGCCTCGGATGCACTCACGGAATACATTGCGGCATCGCCAAGTCTGCGCATCGTCGGCCGCTCTGCGTCGCTGTCGGACGCGGTGGAGGATCTCAGATCCGGCAAGTCGATCTCCGCAGTGTATATCCCTCCCAATTTCGAACGCGACCTGAAGGCTCAGCGGCGGCCGCAGGTGGTCGGCTTCTACGACCAGCAATTCCTGACGGCGGCGGGCATCGCTTCCGCAGGAATCAGCGACAGCTTGTCGGCGGCGGCCGTCGCGGCCGCTCCCGCGGGCCGCACTGCGCCATCGCCGGCCTCCATGGGGACGATGGTCAGCGAGACCATCACGCTGGTCAATCCGCAGAAGAACTACGCTCAGTTCCTGCTGCGAACATTGCTGCCGATGGTCGTCCACGTCATCGTCGCCGTGGCCGCCGGCTATTCGGTCGGCTCCGAATTCCGCCAGCGAAATGCGCGGGAATGGATCGTATGCGCGGGCGGAAATCCGCTCGTGGCCCTGGCGGGAAAGCTGGCGCCGCTGCTCGGCCTGTTCGCGGTGATGATGTTCGCAGTGCCGCTCTTGCTGGAGGGCGTGCTGGAGATTCCCTTCAAGGGCGATCTGCCGATGATGGTGGCCTCGGGAGTCCTTCTGATCGTCTCCTATCTCTCGCTCGGTGCGCTTCTGCAATTGCTGGCGCGTGACCTGGCGACAGGCCTGGGCCTGACGGGACTGCTGGTCTCGCCCGCCTTCGGCTACGCCGGCGTCGGTTTCCCGATCAGCGGCATGAACATGTTTGCGCAGGGCCTGAGCGTGGTTCTGCCATTGCGCTGGTACATGTCGGTGCTGTTGGGCCAGGCGGCGCGCGGTCTCCCGGTGGCGGAGTCCGCGGCCTCGTTTGCCATGCTCGCTGGCCTGACAGCGCTCTACGCCACGCTCGCTGTTCTGCTCATGCGGCGCGTGAGCCGGAGCCTTCCGGGCGATCGGGACGTTCCCGGCGAGCCAACCATGGACGAGATGCGCACGGCCGGCGTCGGCGGTGCCTTTCTGGCGGAGTGGCGCCGCGTGCTCGGCAACCGCAGCGCCTTCACCATCATCATCCTCGCGCCGATCATCTATGGCCTCTATTACCCGCAGCCCTATCTCAATCAGATCCTGCGCAAGCTGCCGATCGCCGTCGTCGACAACGACATGAGCGACATCAGCCGCCGGCTGGCCGAGATGCTGGACGCGAGCGGCGCATTGCGGGTGGTCGCACGACCCCGAACCCTGGCCGAGGCTCGCGAATTCATCGACCGCGGACTGGCCTTCGCGGCCGTCGAGGTGCCGTCGGGCACGGAGCGCGATCTCCTCAAAGGGCTCAACGTCCACATTCCCGTCTATGCGGATGCCACCTATCTCTTCATCTTCCGGTCGACCGCGAGCGGTGTGGCGACGGCTATCGGCAGCTTGACCTCCGAGCTCGTGTCCAAGGGCGGCCGGTCCGAAGGCAGTCTCGTCAAGGCGAAGCTCGCCGCGACCAGCCCTGCGGACGTCCTGTTGCAGCCGATCTTCAATCCGGTTGGCGGCTATGCCAGCTATATCGTTCCCGCCGTCTTCATTCTCATTCTGCAGCAGACCCTTCTGATCGGTGTCGCGATGCTGACGCGCGAGGCGTTGCGCGGTGGCGGCAATGTGTTGGCCGGGGTGGCGGGCCGTGGCTGTGCGCACCTGACCCTTTGCCTGCCCGCGCTTGCGCTCTATCTGATCGTGCTCCCGCGCGTCTATGGCTTCTCGACCCTGGGGCAGCTCCCCCAGCTGTTCGCCCTCGCGTCGCTGTTCCTGCTCGCGACCAGCTTTCTGGGGCAGGCGATCGGCACGCTGCTCACGCGGCCGGAGAATGCCACACTGCTGCTGTTGGCGACGAGCTTGCCGCTATTCTTCATGACCGGCTTCGCATGGCCGCGAGAGGCGATACCCGACATCGCACTCGCCTTCGGTCGGATCTTTCCGGCTGATTTCGCGATCGACGGGCTGGTCCGCATCAATCAGCTTGGTGCGAGCCTGTGGGACGTCGCATCCAGTTGGCTCGGCTTGTGGTGCCTTGCGGTCGTGTATTTCGGCCTTGCCGCGAGCCTCGCGGGCCTGACCAGGAAGAGGCTGGCATCATGAAGGTCAAGTCCATCGTCGCCGCGTCTCTTGTCGTCGTCGTCGCCGCGGGCCTCGTGATCTACGAGACGGCGGCTGACGAGCCGGTGCCGGCCATCGTGGGCGTCGTTCGCGCCACCGAGATTGGACTCGCCCCGGAAGTCGGCGGCCAGTTGGCCGCGATGGAGGTCCGCAAAGGCATGCGCGTTCATGCCGGCGATGTGCTGGCCACATTGTCCGCGGTGGAGCTCACGGCCCAGCTCGACCAGGCCCGTGCCGCGCTGGCGGCGGCGATTGCGAACCGGGACCATGTCCTTGCCGGCGTGCGGCGCGAGCAGGTCGATTCGCTGCGAAGCGGAATATCCAAGGCCAGTGCTCGCCTCGACTTCATGCAGCTGCAATTGGCGCGAACGAGCTCGCTGACACGCCAGAACGTCGAATCGCTGCAGGCGCTCGACCAGGCGCAACACGACGCCGACACCGCCTCGATGGATGTCGCTCAAGCCCAGGCTCTGTATGATGCGGCGGTGGCAGGGCCGACGCCCCAGGAGCGCGCGATTGCGGAGGCTCAGGTCCAGGCCGCGTCGGCGGCGGTGGAGGTGCTCGCGCGCAAGCTGGACAAGACCGTGCTGCGCGCGCCGGCGGACGGCATCGTCAGCGTCGTCGTTGCGGAAGTGGGCGAGAACGTGCGAGCGGGGCAACCCGTTCTGACGCTCGAAGCGAGCGGCAGGACATGGCTGTCCTTCAACGTGCGCGAGGATCATCTCGAAGGACTTGCGGTCGGGCGCGGTGTCAGGGTCGGCCGTGCAGGAAGCCGTGAGATCGTCACCGGATCCGTCACCGAAATCCGCCGGCTTGGCGCGTTCGCGACATGGCAGGCCCGCAGGGTCGTCGGCGATCATGACCGAAACACCCTCAGGCTGCGCGTCGATCCTTCAAGCGACAGGGCCGACCTGGAGCCCGGAATGACGGTGTGGATCGAACGATGACGCCGACCTCCCGACATTCGCGCGAATCGTCCTTGCGCATCGATCCACGGTTGCAGCAAGGTTTCAGGCCGAATTGGCTTGCGGGCAACCGCTGTGGTAGCCGATCGCGTCCGATGGTGGCACGGCCGGCGCGCGCCGATCACTTCGCCCTTGGTTGCTCGTTCCTGATCTCGCTCGGCGTCTTGTTGGTCCAGCGCTGGAAGGCGCGCCGGAATGCCGCGGCATCGCTGAACCCCAAGGCCACCGCGATGTCGTCGTTGGTGAGGGCGGTGCCGCGCAGATATTCGAGCGCCAAGCGGCCTCTCAGTTCGTCCCGGAGAGCCCGGAACGACAGTCCTTGTTTCTCGAGCGCGCGGCGCAGCGACCGCTCATTCGTTCCGAGCCGACGCGCAACGGCCTCGAACGAGGGAGGATTGGCGATGTCGCGCAGCAGGATCTCGCGGATCTGGCCGGCCACGCCTGCGCGTACCGTGAGATCGGCGAGCAAATTGTTGCACATGTCGACCATGTGCGAGAACGTCGTCCGGTTGCCGAGTACCGCCTTGGAGTCCAGCCATTCGCTCTTGAAGATCATCCGGTTGGCGGTCTGCGAAAAGCGCACCTCGCAGCCGACGTCACCCGGGTTGATCCCGAAATCAGTCGCCTTGGCGTATGTCAGATGGATTGCTTCCGGAACAAAAGCCGGGCCCATGATGTCCCGCATCACCGAGATGTGGACTCCCATCTGCTTCTCCATCACGAAGCGATAAAGCGGGGAGTCATCGACCATATGGGCGTTGGGTTCGAAGATCCAGGTGGCCAGGCCATCCTTCTCCGTCAGCCCGACCGAGGCGAGCGGCGTCGCGAGCACGTGGTAGCGGATCGTCACATCCACGGCCGTCCGGAAGTCCGGGCTGCAGAGGATGGCATAGCCATACATGCCATAGGCCGATATGTGGATGGTCTCGCCGATACGATAGGCAATATGCGGGTCGGCCGACAACCTGATGGCGTTCCGGTAGGCGGTCATCAGCTGACTCAGCGAGATCCGCGTGTCCGGCGAATGAACGTCTTCTGGTCTGAGGCCGATACCCTTCAAGGCGTCCGACGGTGAGTGACCTTCTTTCACCAACGCGTCGTAGACGGAGGCCAGCTTGGTAGGAGTGTATAGCCGCTCATGGAGCCCGACGGCCGGCGCTTCCATCGCGCCCGGTCCTATTGATCCGTTTCGACGCGAAGACGTGCCCGGCTGCTGCAATGATATTGGCCTCTCCAACTGAATCGATTGCCCGCGCGACGACGCGCTGTCCCCTGGGCAGAATTTGCCAAGGAGCCGGCAAAGCCCCCGCGGCCCGAATTGTTCTTAGTGGCGTGCCGGGCGACAATCAAGATGGTAACATGTGACAATCGGGATCGACGGAAGCTGTTGTTTTGGGCAGATGCAGGACGGCTCGCCACCAATTACGACAGTGGCTGACGACCGAGATCGCCATCAGCCACGCTGGGAGCGCCGGCCGATCATGTTGGGACGACTCGTTAGTTGCATCGTCGGAAATTAGTTGACGAGAGCTGTACGATCGCGGGTCCCCTGATGGGAAAAGTCCTATCCTAACGCTTGGCCCGCCGTTTGCGTGGGGATCGTCGAGCGGGGCAGACTGAGTTGGCCGTGTCAGGAGAAAACTCATCTCTGGTCGAGGCGGATCTGACCGGTCGGGTATGCCAACTGTCCGCTACGAGCCTTCACAACAAAAGTCAGCCAGAGATAATCGCGCGGAGATCAACGAATTCGACGAACCTTGGAAGTCCGCGAAAATGCTCATGGATTATCGACGCGAGGATGATGGGGGCAGCGGCATCAATCTGGTGCGGCGCGAGCTTGGTGACCGCCCCCGCGTGGCGACGAGCGAAGGGCGGTGCTGGGACGGAATCTGGCTGGACGAATACGGTGCGTTTCACGCCGGCGGTACTGAGCCGATGCCGCCGCGTGATCATCATGTCGTCCTGGTCGCGCGGGAGCATTCGTCCTACGTCCTTCAGCAGCGTCTCGGCCAACGCTTCGAAAGCGCGTGCAGGCCTGGAGACCTGTCGATTGTGCCCGCGGGTCATGAAACGACGTTTCGCGGCCGCTTGCCGGCTCATTTGCGCATCGGTCTGTCGCTCGAACGCCTCAGGGAGGTTGCCGAAGAATTGGGCAGGAGCGGCGTCTATGCGCGGCCCGAACTGGCCAATGTCTTCCGCGCGCAGGACTGTGTCGTAGATCGCCTCGGGGCGATCATGTCTGCCGAGCTTCTGCGACCGGCACATCCGGCGCAGGATCTTCTGATGGAGTCGGTCGCGACAGTGCTGTCGACGCATCTTCTCCGAAGCTTCGGCACTTCGATGGACCGGGAGGGGCGCTCCGCGGCGAGCAACGTGGCGGCGATCCGCCGCGCTCTGGAGTTCATGCGGCAGCCGCTCGATATCAAGATCACCCTGGCTGAGCTCGCCGATGCCTCGGGCATCAGCCGCTTCCATCTCAGCCGCATCTTCAAGAAGCATTTCGGCCTGTCGCCCATCGCTTACCTCGAACGGACGCGGATCGAGCGAGCCAAGGACCTGATCCGGCGCGCCGAGATGTCGCTCGCCGAGGTGGCGCAGACGGTCGGTTTTGCCGATCAGAGCCATTTCACGCGCCGCTTCAAGCACTACACCGGACATACGCCGGGTGCGTATTCGCGAGAGCACGCACGCAAGCGACTGCCATCCTAGTCATCACGCCTCCATTCGTCGCGTAACCACTGCGCAACAGGGCACCTTCGAGGGACCGAGCCTTCCGGAGGTCGCCTCTCGTCGCGCATGGCCCAGTCACGACCATTCCTCATCACCCAGATTGCCAACACGACGAAGATTGAAGACGAGCCGTTCAAATGCCACCCGGACCTCAAAGATACATTGCACCCACCCACCAGAGCGTCAGAAGCCGAGCCACCGCCGGCTCGCGCAGACTGCTGATCTCAAGCCTTGCGGTGATAAGCCTGTTGTTGCCGCCTGCGGCGAGGGCCGATGTCGGGCGTGACCATCCCACAGCCGCGGCCGGCGAGCCTGCGCCGCGCGCGGAGCCCTCCGAGCAGGAGGCGACCGAAGCCGAAATCCGCCGGTTCAAAACGGCATCGATCTCGCTGCGCGATGCGCTCGGGATCGCGCGCGAGCGTCATAGCGGCTCCCGCGCGGTCGACGCGAGTTTCGACGGCGAGACCGGCGTGCCGATCTATCAGGTGCGGATGGTGAGGGGAAACCGCCTGTGGGAGACCACCATCGATGCCCGGACCGGCGCCACGATCAAGACCGAGGTGCTGTCCGCGATCCCCGATCTGGAGACGCACGATCGCGAGCTGCTCGTCCGGCTGCGCGCGGTGCGGCAGGACCTGCCGGACGCGATCGTGGTGGCTGAACGAAGCACGAATGGACGGGCGATCAGCGCCGGCCTGATGGTGGAGCAGGGCCGCCTGCAATTCGTGATCGTGTGTGTTGCCGGCAGTGATCTGAAGCAGGTTCTGCTCGAGCCGCCGGTGGCGGCCGGTGTGAAACGATGATCGGCCCGGAAGGTGATCGAGACATGACGGATGCACTGACAATCGAACGGCGTATTGCCCCGCGCAAAGGTGTGTCGGCCGGCCCGGGCCGGCGCGCGACATGGACCTGTGCGGCCGCCTTCGTGGCGATCTGCGGCGTGCTGATCGGATGGGCAACGCCGCTGAGTGCGCAGGGAACGGCGGAGGAACGGGAGGCCTGCGCCCCCGATGTCTTCCGCCTGTGCAGTTATTTTATTCCTGACCCGACCGCCATCGAGGCCTGCCTCAGGAGGAAGAAGCCGGAGCTGAGCGTTGCGTGCCGCAGGGTGGTGTTTCCGGCGACGCGACCGGACGAACTTGGCGCGAGCCCCGCCGTCCAGGGCGGCCGCTGAGCAAGATCAGTCAAATCACGGCGAGGGCGTGCAAGACGTGGCGAGCACAGCACGTGTAGTGCGCAGTTCGCCACCGCGCTGCGGACGGGTGTCTCTCCCGACAGCACCGGCACAGAGAGCGTTGATCAGATGTCTGACGAGAAGCATCACAACTCGGCTGGCCCGGCGGCGCGCCGCAGAAGGCAATCGTCGACGGCGTTCCTTGCGCTGAGCTGGCTGACGGCCGCCATGGCTGTGTTGCTGGGGGGGCTTTTGCCGTCCGCCACCGCGCAGACGGCGGCTCAACCGCCCGACACGATGGCGGCGCGCGTCGAGGCCTGCACGCCCTGTCATGGCAACCGGGGCGAGGGCACCAACGACGTCTATTTCCCGCGCCTCGCCGGCAAGCCGGCGGGCTATCTCCACAACCAGTTGCTCGCCTTCCGCAGCGGCCGCCGGAAGTATCCGCCGATGAACTATTTGCTGGAGTTTCTGCCGAACGATTATCTGCAGGACATGGCGGATTATTTTGCTAGCCAGCGTCCGCCGCTGCCGCAACCCGCCCCGACCGCCGTGAGCGCGGAGATCCTCAGCCGCGGCGAGGCGCTGGTGACCGGCGGCGATGCGGCCGCGCAAGTCCCGGCCTGTGCGAGCTGTCACGGTCCGGATCTGACCGGCATGGAGCCGGGCATTCCGGGGCTGCTCGGCTTGCGGCCCAACTATGTCAGCGCCCAGCTCGGCGCCTGGCGCTACGGCACGCGGACGGCGAAGTCGCCGGACTGCATGCAGCGGGTGGCGGCAAAGCTGACCGAGACCGACGTGACGGCGGTCGCGGCCTATCTCGCGACCCTCCCGGCATCGGAGAACGCAGCGCCCGCGCCGAAGGGCAGCTACGCCCTGCCGTTCGCCTGCGGCAGCGCGCCGAATTGAGGGGCAGGGTCATGCAAGGGACGCTCCGTCTGCTCTCCATCGTCGCGGGTCTTCTGGTTGCGACGCCGATCCTGCATGCGCAACCCGGCAGCGATGCGGCCGGCAGCGACATCATCGCGCGCGGCGAATATCTGGCGCGGGCCGGGGACTGCATCGCCTGCCACACCGCCCCGGAGGGACGGCCTTTCGCTGGCGGCCGTGCCATGAAAACCCCGTTCGGCGCGCTCTACACCTCCAACATCACGCCGGATCCGGCGACGGGGATCGGCCGGTGGAGCGCCGACGACTTCTACAAGACCATGCATACCGGGCGCTTTCCCGATGGCGGCCTGCTGTATCCGGCGATGCCGTTCGCCTCCTACACCAAGGTGACCCGCGCCGACAGTGATGCGATCTTCGCCTATCTCAGGTCGATCCCGGCCGTGAACCAGAAGAACCGCAATCACGAACTGCGCTTTCCCTACGACAATCGCGAACTGATCCTGGGCTGGCGCACGCTGTTCTTCCGCGAGGGCGAGTTCAAGAACGATCCGTCCAAATCGGCCGAGTGGAATCGCGGCGCCTATCTCGTCGAGGGACTCGGCCATTGCGGCATGTGCCATTCGCCGATCAATGCGCTCGGCGGCAGCTCGCAATCGGACGCGTTCAAGGGCGGCCTGATCCCGATGCAGAACTGGTACGCGCCGTCGCTGACGTCCAACCGCGAGGCGGGGCTCGGGGATTGGAGCATCAAGGATATCACCGATCTGCTCCAGACCGGCGTCTCCAACCGCGGCGTCGTGTTCGGCCCCATGGCCGAGGTCGTGCACAACAGCCTGCAATATCTCAGCGACGACGATGCACGCGCGATGGCGGTCTATCTGAAGGGCATCGCCGAGCCGTCGCCGAAGGCGCCGCCGGTGTCGAGCCTGCCGGGAACCGAGAGCAGCCTGCTGATCAGCCTCGGCAAGACCGTTTACGACGCGCGCTGCGCCAGCTGCCACGGCACGAACGGCGAGGGCAGGCCGCCGCACTGGCCGCCGCTGGCCAACAACCAGTCGATCAACATGGCATCCGCGGTCAATCCGATCCGTATGGTGCTCAATGGCGGCTATCCGCCGGGGACAAAGGGCAATCCCAGGCCGTACGGCATGCCGCCCTTCGCAGGCCTTTTGTCCGACAACGAGATCGCGGCGGTCGTGAGCTATATCCGCACCTCCTGGGGCAATCGCGGCACGCCCGTGAGCGCTCGCGAGGCCAACGAGCTGCGCTCCGCACCGCTCGACTGAGAGGCACCATGCTGAACACCGACTCTTCCGAGCGAGACGGCCCAGATGAGAAGGCGGTCGCGCTCGTCGTTGCCAGGGGGCCGCATGGCGCGCTGACCATCGCCGGCATCGCGACCGCAATCGTCGTCGCGCTCTGGCTTGCGTTTTATCTGTTCGTCTTTCTACCCCGGGGAGCCCTGCAATGAGCGTCGAGGAAAGGGGCGACGTGGCTGCGATCGCTGCGCGCACCGAGCGCAATTGGGCGATGATCTCGGTCGTCATCATCGTCGTGATGACGGGGCTCGCCGCCGGCGCCGGCCTGCATCGGGCGACCATGCCGCAGGCCCAGGTCCAGACCATCGATCCTGCGCGGCTGCATCTCGCCGGCGAGTTCGTCGAGTCCAATCTCGGCACAGAGCTCGGCGCCGATGGCGCGGTGACCGTGCGCGCGATCGGCCAGCAATACTCTTTTACGCCGGCCTGCATCCTGGTGCCTACGGACACGCCGATCACGTTGCGCGCCACCAGCGCCGATGTCGTGCACGGCATCCTGGTCCAGGGCACTAACGTCAATACCATGCTCGTGCCCGGCTACATCTCGGAGCAGCCCATGCGCTTTACCAGGACCGGCGACTACCTGATGCCGTGCCAGGAATTCTGCAGCTTCGGCCATGAGGGCATGTGGGGCAAGGTGAGGGTGATCGACAAGACGGCATTTGCCGAGCGTGCGAAGGGTGGCGGGAGGTTCAGCTGTGTTGGCGAATAGGAAGCTCATCCTCGCGCATTTCTGGCTGGCATTCGGGGTGTTCTCGCTGGCGCTGCTGCTCGGCGCCTGGCAGATGTTCATCCGCAGTCCGCTGCATATCTGGCTGTCCAACCCGGAATGGTACTACCGCTCGCTGACCGCGCATGGCACCGTCATGGCCTATGTGTTTCCGACGCTGGTGGCGATGGGCTTCGGCTATGCGATCAGTGAATCAGCGCTGTCGCAGCGCCTGGTCGGCGCGCGCTGGGCGTGGGTGGGATTCGGCCTTGTGGTCGCGGGAGCGGTCATGGCGATGGTTCCGGTCTCGCTCGGCCGCGCCTCGGTGCTCTACACCTTCTATCCGCCGCTGATCGGCAGTCCGCTTTACTACATCGGCCTCGTGCTGATCGTGGTCGGCTCCTGGATCTGGGTCGCGCTGATGGCGATCAACCTGCGGGTCTGGAAGAAGGCCAATCCGGGCGCGCCGGTGCCGCTGGCGATGTTCGCCAATGTCGCCGGCGCTTCGCTCTGGGCCTGGACGGCCGTCGGAGCCGCGCTCGAGCTGCTGCTGCAGATCATTCCGGTGGCGCTCGGCTTCAAGTCGACGATCGACGCCGGGCTCTCGCGCGTCTTCTTCTCCTGGACGCTGCATGCGATCGTCTATTTCTGGCTGATCCCGAGCTACATCGCCTATTACACCATCGTGCCGCGCGCCATCGGCGGACTGCTCTACAGCGACACCATGGCACGGATATCCTTCATCCTGTTCCTGGTGGTCGCGATGCCGATCGGCGTCCATCACGTGTTCGCGGATCCGATGGTGGGCGCGGGATTCAAGTTCATCCATTCCGCCTTCACCGCGCTGGTGGCGCTGCCGACTCTTCTCACGGTGTTTACGATCTGCGCCTCGGTCGAGATCGCGGCGCGGCTGCGCGGCGGCCGCGGCCTGTTCGGCTGGGTGAGGGCGCTGCCCTGGGACAATCCGGTGATGCTGGCGGTCGCCTTTTCCTTCGTCATGCTCGGTTTCGGGGGCGCCGGCGGCATCATCAATATGAGCTACCAGCTCGATGCTTCCATCCACAACACGCAGTGGATCACCGGCCACTTCCATCTCATCTTCGGCGGCGCCATCGTCATCATGTATTTCGCGATCGCCTATGATCTCTGGCCGCATCTGACGGGGCGCGCGCTGGCCGATGTCGGGCTGATGCGGCTTCAGCTCTGGCTTTGGACCGTCGGCATGGTGGTGACGACGTTCCCCTGGCACTATGTCGGGATCCTCGGCATGCCCCGCCGCATGGCCTATTTCGACTTCAGCCACCCCGCGCTGGCGCCCGAAGCGCTGTCGGTGATCATCTCGGTGGTCGGGGCCCTCATCATCCTGGTCTCCGGCGCATTGTTCCTGGTGATCCTCGCACGGGGCCAGATGACGCCGAAACAGGATGCCGGCGCCTATCGCTTCAGCCGGGCTCTGCATCCGCCGACGCGGCTTCCGGTGGTGCTCAACAGCCACGGGCTGTGGATCGCGCTGATGATCGTTCTGACCATCACCAATTATGGCGTCCCGATCCTCAACCTGGCGGTGCGGTCGGATACGGCCGTGCCTGCGGTCTATGTGGGAGCGCAGCGATGACGGAGCGTGAGGTGCTGTCGCTGCGCGATCGCCATGTCGGGATCAGCGTCGGGCTGACGCTGGGGCTGCTGGTGCTGACGGTGCTGGTCGGCTTCATCGTGCTGCCTTATGCGCAGCGCGAGTTCGAATTCGCCGGCCTGTGGGACGTGATCTGCCGCGCCGCCGGACTGCCGCGGGACACAGTGGCCGGCTCGGCCAAGCCGGCCGCGCCGACCTCCAAGGTGGTGCTGACCGCGGCGACGCTGGCCAAGCCAAGCCCGCAATCGATCGGCCGCGGCGCAACCCTGGCGCAGCGTTGCGCCATGTGCCACGGCCCGACCGGGATCAGCCGCGCTGATTTCCCCAATCTGGCGGGCCAATATGGCGCGGTGATCTACAAGCAGCTCGAGGACTTCCGCTCCGGCGCGCGGGTGAATGCGGTGATGTCGCCATTCGCGGCCCATCTGTCCGACCAGGACATCGTCGATCTCGCAGCCTACTATGCCTATCTGCCGCGATTGCCGGCCTATCACCCGGAGCCGCAGCGCCAGCCGACGCGCATCGTGGTCTATGGCGCGCCGACCCGCGGCATCGCACCCTGCGGTGCATGCCACGGCAGCCTCGACAACAAGACCGGCAGCCCGTGGCTCGAAGGGCAGTCGGCGGTCTATCTGAAAGCCCAGCTCGAGGCCTTCGCGTCCGGTCAGCGCCGCAACGACATCAGCGCCCAGATGCGCAACATCGCGCGGGCGATGACCTCCGAGGAGATCGACGAGGCCGCGGCCTACTACGCCTCGCAGCCGGTCGAAGCGGTGAATGTGGCCGAATAGGCCGGCCCGCCGCGCTACATTGACCGTCCATTCCTTTGCGTCATCAGGCGAAGAAATGGCCCGTTGACATCTTTCCCCTTTCGGGACCTGAGCTTCCAAAAGCTGACCTCCAGTCGGGCGGCGTTTGCCACGCGGGTGCGCGATGGGGCCGAGACGCCGGAAGAATGCGTCGCGCCACGATAGAGAGGGTGTGCACATGGCGCCACCGGATGACTTGAAGCCGCTCGAATATTGCTGAAAATCGCCGTGACGCAGCGATCGCCAACGTCGTGTTTCCAAGCGGCTCGGCGTTGAGCGGGAACGTGTCGGCTTTCCCAGGGGCGGACGAGGCCGATGCCATGCCGCGGCAAGCCGGATCAGAAGAGAGGAGACGTGAGGTCGATGCGCAAGCAATCCTCGATCGGGACTTTCGGCAGTGCCGGCATGGGCCACAAGGCAACTCGGAGTGCAAACACCACGTGAACGTGGCGGTCGGCCTGGTTCAGCACCAACACAGGCGAGGAGATGGTGATGCAGCCGTTGCCGCACCAGAAACTCCCAGACGGCGCGCGACACGCAGCGGCAGCCTGGATCATCTCTCTCGGAATGCCTTGGAAAGCTGGTCCTCGAGCGGCTTGATGAGGTAGGACAGCGCCGTGCGGTCACCGGTGCGGATGTGAATCTCCGCGGGCATGCCCGGGACGAGTTTCTTGCCGTCGAGGCGGGCGAGTTCGAACTCGGGAATCTCGACGCGCACCGTGAAGTACGGCTCGCCCGACCGCTCGTCCTTGCTGAGGTCGGCCGCCACCGAATGCACGAGGCCTTCGAGCTCCGGCGTTCGGCGCTGGTTGAAGGCGGCGAAGCGGACCAAGGCCTGCTGGCTTTGCAGAACCTGATCGATGTCGTGCGGCGCGACCTTGGCCTCGATGACGAGCTTGTCGCCTTCCGGCACGATCAGCATCACCGGCTCGCCGGCATTGATGACCCCTCCGACCGTGTGCACACTGAGCTGATGGACGATGCCGGATTGAGGCGCGCGGATGTCGATCCGCTTCAACTGATCCTCGGCGGCGATGCGGCGCTCGACGAGGCCGGCCTGCCTGGACTGGTTCTCGGTCAGCTCCTGGAGCACCTGTGACTTGAAATCCTGGTCGATCCGCAGAATTTGCAGCTCGATCTCGGCCACCTTGCCCTTTGTCTGCGCGGCCGAGGCCTTCAACTGCGCGTATTCCCCCTCGAGACGCGCGGCGTCGCGCCGAAGCGCGAGCATCTTTGCGCTGGTCACGAGCTTCTGCACTTCGAGGCCGGCCAGGCTTTCGAGCTCCTTGCCGATCAGCGCGATTTCCTTGGCCTTCGCGGTGATCTGGCCCGTGACTCCCCGAAACTCCTCATTGAGCTGGATCACGCGTTCCCTGAGCTGGGATTTCTGGCCTTCGCGCGAGTCGCGACGACTCGCGAACAGGCTTCGTTCCGCACTGCTCAGCTCGGCAATGGCAGGCTCACCTTTGCGCGCCTCCAATGCCGCAGCCAGCCTGACCTCGGCGAGGCCATCCCGCTCCGCCTTCAATCGTGCTTCGCGCACCATGAGTTCGTCGAGCTGCTTGGTGACCGTCTCGAGGTTTGCACGCGTCACCGTCTCATCGAGGCGAAGAAGGAGCTCTCCCTCCTTCACCTTCGCGCCGTCCCGCACCTTGATGTCGCCGACGACGCCGCCGGTCGGATGCTGAACCTTCTTCACGCTGCTATCGACCACGACGAGGCCCGAGGCGATCACTGCGCCGGCGATGTCGGTGCTTGCCGCCCACACGCCGATCCCGCCGAAGAGCAGGAACAGGGCGGCAAGGCCCGACAGCATGTAGCCTTGCACCCGGCCGTTGGCGCTGATCGTGAGCCGTTCGCGCGGCTTCATGAAGCGGCCTCCGCTGTGACGTCGTTGACGACCTTGAGATTGGCGGCTCCGGCGGCCGCCGTGCGTTGAGCAGCAGGCGACGCAGGCTGCAGCATCCGCCGCAGGATCTCCTCCTTGGCACCGAAGGCCTGGACACGCCCGTCGATCAGGGCCAGCACCTTGTCGATCCCCGCGAGAGCCGAGGGCCGGTGGGCGATCACGACGACGATGCCGCCGCGCTCACGCACCGAGCGTATGGCATGCGTGAGCGCGACATCCCCTGCGTGGTCGAGATTCGCGTTGGGCTCGTCGAGAACGATGAGGAATGGGTCGCCGTAGAGCGCCCGCGCCAGGGCTACTCTCTGACGCTGGCCGGCCGATAGTGCACAGCCGCCTTCGCCGACCTCGGTCTCGTAGCCCGCCGGAAGATGCACGATGAGTTCATGGACGCCGGCGGCGCGTGCGGCTGCAATGATCCGTTCGCTCGTTGCGGCCTCATCGAAACGACAGATGTTCTCCGCCACGGTCCCTTCGAAGAGCTCGATCGACTGAGGCAGATATCCGATGTGCCGTCCGAGCTGCGCAGGCGCCCACTGGTCGAGCGCCGCCCCGTCGAGGCGCACGCAGCCGCCGACACCGCTGCCGCTCGATCTCAGCGGCTGCCAGACTCCGACCAAGGCCCGCGCGAGGCTCGACTTCCCCGAGGCGCTCGGTCCGATGATCCCAAGCGCCTCGCCGGCGCTGAGCGCAAAGCCCACGTTGAGGAGAACGGGCCTGGCCGCGCCGGGCGGTGCGACCGAGAGATTTTCGACGGTCAGCGAGGATCTGGGCGCCGTCAATTGGAGGCTCGCGATCGGCTCGGATGGCAGCGCCATGAAGAGCTCCGATAGCCGCCGGTAGCTCTGGCGCGCGGACACGAACCCGCGCCAATGCGCGATCGATGTCTCGATCGGGGCCAGCGATCGAGACATGATGATGGAGGCCGCGATGATCGAGCCGGCGGAGAGGCCGCCGATGATGACCAGATAGGCTCCGAGGCCCAGCATCCCGGATTGCAGGAGCAGCCTGAACACTTTCGAGACGGACGAGATGCCGCCGATTGCGTCGGACGCTTGCAGCTGATCGGCGATATGGACGGCATTCAACTCGTTCCAGCGGTGCGAAAGACGCTGCCCGAGGCCCATCGCCCGCACGACCTCCGAGTTGCGCCGCGCGGCCTCGCCGAAGGCGAGTCGGCGCGAGGCCGAATGTGCGGCGGCCTTCAACGGTCCCTTGCTCCTCATCTCCGTGACGAAGGTCAGCGCCACCAGGACGAGCCCGCCCGCGACACTGAACAGGCCGAGGAGGGGATGAAGCAGGAAGATCACGGCGAGATAGATCGGGATCCAGGGAAGATCGAACAGCGCGGTCGGCCCGAGACCGGAGAGATACGAACGGATCTGATCGAGGTCGCGCACCGGCTGCAGTCCGTCGCCGGACGGCCGTGATCTCAGCGGCAGCAGCTGGACGACGGCAAACACCCGCTCTCTCAGCGCGTCGTCAATCCTGACGCCGACCCTGCTCATCACGCGTCCGCGGATGAAGTCGAGGTAGCCGTTGCCCAGATAGAGCCCGGCCATCAGCAGCGACAGTCCCACGAGGGTCGGCACGCTCCGCGACGGCAGAACGCGGTCATAGACCTGGAGCATGTAGAGCGAGCCGGTCAGTGCGAGCAGATTGATCGCGCCCGAGAACAGCGCAACGCCGGCAAAGATCGGGCTGCAGCGGGCAAGCGCCTGTTGCAGCGGCCCGCCGAACATGCCTGCCGCACGACCGTCATGCATCGACCATTTTCCGCGCCGGGGGCGGCTCCGCTGCGCCTGCCGCCGTCTGCTTCACCTCGAGATGGCCAACGGACAGCTTGCCGTCAGTTCCGCGCATCCGCATCTTGGGCTGGCGGCCCTCGAACGCGGCTTTGGGTAGCCTCTGGATCAGGCCGGCGAGCACCTTCGCGTCTCCGGCTGCGTGGATGATCCAGGGAACGTTCCCCGATCGCCATTCGTCCGGTTTCAGGCGCAGCGGTGTCGAAAGATCTGACAGGCGCTGATCGACCTCCTCGGAGACGAGCGCCCACAGGACGGCTGCGACGGGAGCGGTGGCCCCCGTATCCTTCGACTGGGCATCGGCGAGCGCGTACTGCCCGCGCACGATCGCCGGCACCACCAGCCATTCGAGGTCAGCCAGCGATTGATGCTTGTCTCGCGGAGAGCGCATGAGAAGCGTGACGATCTCGCCGAAGGCCGCAGCCATCTGTTTGGACGCGATCATCCGCTTCCTGATCTCCTCGGGGGGCAACGCCGCATGGACGGGCGGTGGCTTGCCTTCGTGCGCGGCCGCGGATGCAGGCTCGGTCACGGAGGCTCCATTGATCCGCTCCGCGCTGGTGGGACGGGCGGCCGCGTCGTCGCCGCTGCTCCTTTTGCCGAACAACATTGCGATCTCTCCTCTTCCATGAGTTTTGCCACGTCCCTCGTCGCGCAGGAGGGCGATCGGCGGAGTCCTTGATCGGATGTGCTTCCGCGCCCTTCAGCTACACAAGGAGGAAATCCTCGTTGGTCATGGCGAGCCCCTTGGAGAGGATTGCGATCTCGACCGCGCCACCGGCCTTGCTGCCGTTCGCGTCATAGATCAGCACGCCGGTCTCCGCGTTGTAGATGATGTGGTCGTCGGCATCGAGCGCCTTCGACCCGATGCGGAATTCGCAGGCCGATAGGGTCTCGCCCTCCTTGCCGTGAAGCGCCGTGAAGATGTTGCGGTCGAGCCAGATCGTGTCGTCGGCAACGGAGAAATCCGTGATCGTGTCGCGGTTCTCCGCTCCGCGATGGCTCCAGCCGCCATCGTGACTCCAGGCGTTCCACTGACAGTCCGATGACAGCTTCGAGCTGAACACGAAGGCATCGGCGCCATCGCCTCCCGTGAGGACGTCATTGCCTGCCCCGCCGTCGATGAAATCATTGCCAGCGCCACCATCGATGACGTTGGCCTTGCGATCGCCCTCGAGATGATCGTCGAAGGCCGACCCCTTCAGGTTCTCGAAGCCTCGAAGCGTATCGACGCCGGTAGCTTCGCCGGTATCCTGCGCTTCTGTCAGCGCAAGGCTGACCGTGACGGCCGATGTCGCATGCTCGTAGGAGACGGTATCGAGGCCGGAGCCGCCGTCCATATGGTCATCGCCGGCACCGCCCTCGATGACGTCATTGCCCGCGCGGCCGGAGAGATAGTTGTCGCCGGCATTGCCGGTGATCTCGTTGGCCTCGGAGTTGCCGGTGCCGGTTTTGGCGCCGTCGAGCAGCACGAGGTTCTCGACATTGTGCGCAAGCGTATAGCTGATGGCCGCGCTTTTCACCGTGTCGGTGCCGTCGTGACAGCGTTCAATGACCTTATCGTTCCAGCTGTCGACAAGATAGGTGTCGTCCCCACCACGGCCGATGAAGGTGTCGCGCCCGCCACCGCCGTCGAACAGATCGTTGCCGTCGGTGCCAATGAGCCTGTCATTGCAGGAGGTGCCGTGGATGACGGGCGTCTCGTCCACATCGGCGATGGCGAGCGTGTAGGACGCCGAATCCTCATGCCGGCCGGGCAGCGACGCGTCGTCGACGACGACCGTCACATCGACGCGCTGCATCTGCTCGTAATCGAGCTGAACGCCGGCCTTCAGATAGAGCCCGGCGACGCCTGCAATGGTGAGGATCTCGAACATGGCGGCTTGGCTGCCGGACAGGGACAGCGTGTTCTGCCGGAAGGTGCTCGCCGTGTCGGGATCGTTCAGGACGATGTCGGCCACCTTGAGCGGGGTGGTGACGGCCGTGTTTTCCGCAATCGACGCGAGCACCGGCGTCAGCGAGATCGAGGCCTTCTCGTTGACGTCGGCGACGTCGATCGCAATCGTCCTGTCGATGCTGAGTCCGCCCGCATCGGTCACCTTCACCGTGATCTCGTGCGATGCGTCCGTCTCGAAATCAAGCGCGTCACCCCGGGCCAGCACGAGCTTGCCGTCGACGATCGCGAAGCGTCCTCCGGCATCATCGGTCAGCGCGTAGCTGATGACGTCGCCGCTGTCAGGATCGGTTGCCGACAGGACGCCGACCACCGTGCCTGCCGCCGCGTTCTCCGCGACCGGGTTGCTCGCGAGCGCGATCCCGGTCGGCGCCTCGTTCACGTTGGTGACCGCGATGGTCAAGGCGACGCTGGCGTCCGGCGTGGCTCCGACCGCGGCGTCGTCAACGGTGATGACGACGTCGAACTGCGTCTTTCCGCCTTCGAAGTCGAGCACCGTCCCGGCCTTGAGATACAGCGCGTTGCCGTCGATCTCGAACGAGCCGCTGTCGTCGCCGGCAAGGCCGATCGCGTTCGTGCCCTTGCCGTCATCGGTGACCGCGATGTCGGCGACCTTGATCCTTACGTCGGTTGCCGTGTCTTCGGCGATCGACGTCAATGGGTTCGCGAGGGAGACGCTGCTGGGCGCCTGGTTGGCGGCGGGGAGCCCGATGTCCTCGCCGGTCAGCGTTCCGTCGTCGAACTGGAACCGCTCGACGTCGGTGACGGTGTCGATGCTGCCGTCATGGCGGTTTGCGACACTCACGACGTTGCCGTCGACGCTGATGGTATAGTCGGAGATCTTGCCGGCGAACACTGCCGTGTCCGTCCCCGCGCCGCCATCGAGAACGTCGTTCCCACCGGCGCCACCCGCGAGCGTATCGTCGCCGGCATTGCCTGTGAGCGCGTCATTGCCCATGCCGCCGGTGAAAGTGACGGCCTCGCTGGTCTGTGCCATGGCCTTCACGGCGCCGATGGCACCTTCACCGGTGACGCCCGAGGCGTCGAGCGTCCGCAACTTGCCAATATCCGTGCCGTCGACCGTCAGATCCCAGCCGGTGTTTCCCGCGATCGTCAGCGTCGTCGTGGCGTCCAGATCGAGCACCTGCGCGAACGCATCCGTCGGCTGCTGGGACAGAGGCGGCTGGTCGATGTTCGGATCGAACGGCGCGTCGTGATAGGAAGCGTCGCGCGAATCCGTCGTGATGGCGACGGTTTCGGCATCGGCCACATGGATCGTGCCATAGTCCACCCCATCCGTCGCCAGTCCGATGAAGCGGAGCGTGATCGAATCGTTCCCTGCGTCGCCAGCGAGATCGAGGTTGAGCGTCCCGAACGCATTCCCATAGCTCGTGAAGACATAGCCTCCGAGGCCGTCGACGTTTTGCGCTGGATCGGAGACGGAGCGAATGGTCACGTCCGCGTTGTTGACGAGGCCGACGACCGAGTTGTCGACATCGGCGCACGCACCGCCGATGAATCGCAGCTTGGCGAGACTGTCGAAGTCGGCAACGTCGACGACCTGGTTGGTCAGCGACGTCGCATCGAGCTGGAGGATCTCGAAATTCTGGATGCGGTCACTGATGTCGCCAATGGCCGCGGCCACTGCAAAGGTCATGCGCAGCGTGTCACCTGCCACTTCGGTCTCGACCGTCGTGGAGTCCGGCTGCGTGAATGTGGAGACGCCGCCATCGAGCATGCCGCCATTCTGGAACGCGCCACTTCCCAGAATACGGGCTTCATCGTCGCCCGCGCCGAGATCGATGCTGCCGCGCAGCCCGCGGCCGGCATTCGTGGCGGCCTCGTCACCTTGCGTGCCGTCATTCGACAGGTTGACGTCGCCGAGATTCCCGAAGCGGATCAACTCGCTCCCGAAACCGCCCGAGAACGAGTAGTTGGCATTGCCCCCTGCGGTGGCGAGTATGGCATCGTCCAGCGGCGTCTCGATGGTGAGAATTCCGGACTGGCCGTAATAGGAGAAGTGCTCGACCGGACTGAAGCCTGCGAACGGAGCGGCAATCGTCGTGACGTTCGGAATGTACCATTTGATGGCGCCTCCGGCGACATTCTGAAAGGTGAACGATGTCGCGGACGCAAATGACAGGTTGAAGTCGTTGACGGCGGCGCCGTTCCATTTGTCCGCCAGCAGGCCGGAGCCGACCGAGTCCGATATCAGATAGATGCTCGTTGCCGTGTCGTCGATGATCTTGGCGTCGGCGCCCATGTTCAGGCCGAACGACATCAATGTGAGATCGCGCGCGCCCTCCGCAGCGTGGACCGTCACGGTTTCCGTCATCTCCTGGCTGAGATAGTTGTCAATCTGCGCGTAGGATCCGAGCCAGGTCAGCTTCAGCAGCGTCAGCGCATCGCTCTCGATGTCGACTGAACCATAGGTGTGCTCGATGCCGACGGTCTGCAGCATGTCACGCCCGCCGTGCTCGGTTCCGAGGTCGGCAATGGTGACGTCCTGCGCCCAATCGATGACGGCGCCGATCTCGTAGCCGTCATATTGCCGCACGATCGGATCGTAGCTTGGCTGGAAGAACGCGTTCTGGATGACGTCGACGAGCGGGTTCGGAAGTTCCGTCGTCCGGTCCGCAAACTCGATCTTCTCGACATCGTCGAACTTGATGCCGGTGCGCTCGACAACGCCATCGACGACTCTCTCGAAATAGACTGTCTGATTGTTGAACCCAGGGTTGACCGCGTCGAGCATATAGAGGCGGTATTCGGATCGCGCGCCGGCGAGCACCAGCGTATCGATGCCCTCTCCGCCGGAGACGTAGTCGACGTCGCCGGTGCCCGGCAGCAACCGGTCGTTGCCGTCGCCGCCGATGAGCTGATCGCTGCCGGAGCCGCCGACGATGAGGTCGTTCCCGTCACCGCCGACCAGGAGGTCGTCGCCGCTCAAGCCATAGAGCTTGTCGTTGCCGGATCCGCCATTCAGGGTGTCGCCGTGGGCGCCGAGATATTTCCAGGTTTCGTCGTTGGTCTGATCGTCGCTGCCGATGATCAGGTCGTTGCCGCCGCCGCCGAAGATGGAGTCTCCCAGCAGCGGATAGGCGCCGCCGCCGATCAGCGTATCGTTGCCGTCGCCGGCGATGATGGTATCGAGACCTGCGCCGCCGTCGACGAAATTGTTGCCGCTGCCGGTGAAGATGATGTCTTCCCCGCCCAGACCGTAGATCTCATTGTCTCCAAAATCGCCCCTGAGCGTCTCGCTCGCGGCAGTGCCGGTGATGGTCCCGGCGCCCTGGCGGTCAGCCTCGGAGGTGGTGACCGTTGCTGTTGTATCGGCGGTTCGATCGCCGGCGCTGACGATGGGTTGCGGAGTGGACGAGACGACGACGATGTCGTCGAACGACAGGTCCGCCGGTGTCTGGGCGAGCAGCGCGAACTGCACGGCAGCGCTGCTGCCACTGCCGTCGGCATCGAAGAACAGGGCGCCGGTTGCCGCGTCGTAGATGATGCGGTCGGCAGCCGTCTCCGCGCCCTGGCCGATGACATAGAAGACATCGGCATCGAGCGTTCCGAGATCGAGCCCTGCGAAGATCGACGAGTCCAGCCAGATCGTATCGACGTGATGGGCGAAATCGAGAATGATGTCGAGATTGGTCGCAGCGTTCAGGGCGCGGTCGAACAGGAAGTGGTCGGCGCCCTCGTCACCCTCGAGAATATCATTGCCGGCACCGCCCGAGAGGGTGTCGCTGCCTTCGCCGCCGCTCAGCGTATCGCCGCCGCGCATGCCGTACAGCCGGTTGTCGAGGGCGTTGCCCGCGATATCGTCGTTGCCATCTCCGGTGACGGCGTTCTCGATCTCGGTGCCACCCGCCAGCGTCAGGAATGCGGCTCCATTCACGGTCGAGGTGGCGCCTTCCGCAAGCGAGATGACGAGATTGCCGGACATCGCGGCCATGTCGAGCCAGTCTGCGCTGCCCCCATCGTCGCTCAACGTCTGGCGGGAGCCGTCCTTGGCCAATGTGGTCAGGATCTCGTTGGTATAGTGATAGACGTCGCTGTCGAGATCGTTGCCGCCGGAAGCGCCGTCGCGGCCGTGCAATGTGACCGTGGCCGCGCTGAGAAGGCCCGGATCGTTGCCGAACCAGGCGTCCGTGATGCGCAAGGTCCAGACGCCGTTGGCATCCTCTCCCCGGAAGGCGTTTGCGCCGAGTGCGAGATGCACCCCACCGGTCGCGTTGTCGAACAGGAAGTCCCGGTTGAAGTCGGCGAGCTCGACGACCGTCCCGTCGGGAGATATCAGCGAGATGCTGAGGTCTGCGAGATACTTCGTTCCGATACCCTCGACACCGCCGAAGATGTCGATCACGACCGAAGCCGTCGCCGAACTGTGGGCAATGTCGAGGTCGATGTTGACGAACTCGACGTCGAATTCATTGCCCGAGAAGTCGAATGTGATGTCGGTGTTGGTCAGGTCGTTGATCACCGCGCCCGTGGAGAACGTCGACGAGAACGACGTTTCGTTGGCGCTGACCTGTGGCGCCGCAAACAAGCCCCACACCTCGGCCATGCGCACGGCGTTGTAGGCGTCGATGGCGCCAAAGCCGTAGTCGGCCGAAAAGTGCAGGCCGCCGCCGTTCCAATTGCCGGCATTGTTGTAGAACCAGCTGTTATCCTCGGACGCCGTGCGATTGCCGCCGATACCGCTTCCGATCTCCCGCGCCGAGTAGGCGAGGATGGTCTGCACGTCGCGCCAGCCGAGATCGGCGTTGGCATCCAGCATCAGGGCGACAACGCCGGAGACGATGGGCGTTGCTCCGGAGGTGCCGCCGAACTGGTTCGTGTAGTCGGACGGCACGATGACATCGCCGCTCATGTTGTATCCGAGCTCGCCTTGCAGGTCGGTCGTGACGAGGCCGGGATCGATGTGTACGCCGGGCGGGTCGAGGAAGCCGCGGCGATCGCCGCTCGACGGCGCCGAGACGAGCAGATTGGCGCCGAAATTGGAGTACCAGGCGGCGTCGCCAGTCGCATCATAGGCGCCAACCACGATCGTCGCGCGTGATGTGTCCGCGGCGTCGCCGTTGGCGTTGAGATCGTCGTTGCCGGCCGCCTTGGTAATGATCGTTCCTAGTCCGCCGCGGCCGGACTCGACCGCCGCCATCCAGCCCGCAACGATCTGCGCGTTCGAGGCGCTGGCCGCCTGGTAGAAGATCGGCTGCGCGCCCCAGCTGTTGGAGATGATGTCGAATTGCCCGGCATGGCCAAGTGCCTCGATGAACCCCGTGAAATTGCTGTTGATGTCGGCGGCTCCGCCGAAGATCGGGACACCGGTGATGCTGCTGCCATAGGCCACGCCGACCGCGCCGAAGCCGTCGCGTGCAGCGGCGATCAATCCTGCGACCGCCGTGCCATGCGCACCGCCGTATCCCAGCGTGACAGGGAGGCTGGCGTCGAGATGCTCGCCGCCGACGACGACTTCCAGGCTGGCGTCGTAGTTCGATTGAAGGTCCGGATGTTGCGTCTCGATACCGTCGTCGTAGATGCCGACGTGGACACCGCTGCCCGTGAATTCTTCCCAGATCTTCTGAATGTCACCGAGAAGGCCGAGATGCCATTGATCGTCGAACAGGTCATCGGTGGGAGGCGGCTCTGTGGATGACGTGGCGGTCGAGACCGCCGTCGTGACCGCGCTCGAGCCGTCGGAGGGCGGCTGTTTCGAGATGACCGGCGCTGGCAGCGTTGCGTAGACCGGGGCAGTCTCGCCGGAGGGAGACGACGGAGAGAGCGGAACGGTGCCGGTTGCCGAAAGCTCGCTGTCGACTGCGAGATCGATGCGCGGAGCATTCCGAGAGGCTGCGTCGGTCGTTGTCATCAGATCTTTCCCGTTCAGAGGCGTCATGTCGGGCCGACATGATCCGGCCGTTGCGAAAAGCGCTCGGTCGTGTGGGGTCGTTACCCACCGGTCGTGGTCACCGTCGTCTTACCGTCCAATCGCAGCGGTGCTTCTGCGCCGTAGCCTGATAGCCGAGCGTACGCTTGGAGAGAGTGCGCGCGCCCCGCAGCTCGTCCGGTGGGTGTGCATGTCCCAAATGCGCTGCCTCCTTTGGTTCCGTTGTCGAACGTGCGTGACTGCAGCATTCGCGGTTTCATGTATTCCGGCTCTCGGCCGAAATACGTCGCGGCGTTCGTCAGAGCGCCAGTCGGTCTGATGACGGCGCATTGTTGCGACGTCTCGTCGATCAGTTAGTTCATCGACCTATGTGGCAAAAATTCGAGAGATGATTGCGATGTATGGCGTTCGAGGCGCGTTGCCGATCCGTCGATGAGATGTCTCTGATGATGAATGACGTGGCAAAGAAACAGACGGACGTTCGAGAATGTCCTGTTCGCGCAGCTATTTGTAGCCGGGCACGAAGCAAGACTGATCGTAAAGTTTGGTGGGAAGCTTCACGCGAATAATAAAAATTAGAAAGCCTGAAGACTTGGCGTGATACGGGATCGTCGAAGATGGCCTGGGAAAACGACGTGGCACCGTCGGGAAGTGCATCGCCTGTTGATCGGGATAAATCTCACCAGCAGCGGGTGTGAGCTCCAGGTGAGAATGAACGCGCCGGCGATTCTCGCCGAAGCCGATTGGCGCGGTCCGAAATCAGAAAAGGCCCCGGCCACTTGGGGAGCCGGAGACCGGGGTGGGTTTTGGAAAGATGATGATTGAAGGAAGGATCGTCTGCCAGGACTCGCGCGTGAAGCCTGAAGTCGCGACTACATGTCAGGACAGAACACGCTGTTCGAATCGGGAATTTCTCTATCTCAGTTCGGGAAGATGTTGGTGTGACGAAGTCCATCGCGAAACAATGAGCTGCTGAATGGCGTTGGGAGTAGCTGGCGCTGGGCCGCAAAACCGATCATCTGGCGCGGCAGATCGGCGTCCGGGGTCTTCTCCACCAGCGTGCGCAGGTTCATCATGCCGCCGGTCATCGGTGGTTCCTCGGCGAGGTCGGTCTTGGCGGTCATCCGCCGCGCGATATCGATGACCCGTTCGTCGGCGCCCGCTCGGCGGAGAAACGTCCCGTTGACATATTTTCCCTTTCGTCGGACTTGGGCTCTCCACGAGCCGGACTTCAGTCCGGTGAATGTTGCACGTGTGTGCGCTCCGTGTGCGCTGAGGCGGCGAAAAGCCGGAAAAAGCATCGCGCCGTGGCGTAGAATAGGGTGCACACAAGGCGGCCCAACGAATTGAATATGCTAAAAAATGAAGCGATATCAATCACATAGATTTTCCGTGGCGCCTATGATGGATTGGACGGATCGGCATTGCCGGGTGTTCCATCGGCTGCTGACGCGCCGGGCGCTGCTCTATACCGAGATGGTCACGACGGGCGCCGTCATTCACGGCGACCGCAAGCGTCTGCTCGGCTTCGACGCCAGCGAGCATCCGGTGGCGCTGCAGCTTGGCGGCTCCGATCCGGCGGATCTCGCCACCTCGGCGAGGATCGGCGAGGACTTCGGCTATGACGAAATCAATCTCAATGTCGGCTGTCCGTCGGACCGGGTGAAGGACGGTCGCTTCGGCGCGTGCTTGATGGCCGAGCCTGCGCTGGTCGCGGCCTGCGTTGCGGCGATGAAGCGCGCGGTGACGATCCCCGTCACCGTGAAGTGCCGGATCGGCATCGACGATCAGGATCCGGAGATCGCGCTCGATGCGCTCGCCGATGCCGTGGTGGACGCCGGCGCCGACGCCCTGGTCGTGCATGCGCGCAAGGCCTGGCTGAACGGCCTGTCGCCGAAGGAGAACCGCGACATCCCGCCGCTCGACTACGACCGGGTGTACCGGTTGAAGGCGCGGCTGCCGCAGGTGCCGGTGATCATCAATGGAGGCATCACCAGCATCGAGGCCGCGCAACGGCATCTTGCGCATGTCGACGGCGTGATGCTCGGGCGCGCGGCCTATCAGGAGCCGTGGCGGCTGCTCGATGTCGATCCCGTGCTGTTTGGCGAGGCCGCGCCGCATGCGTCGATGAAGGAGGCGCTCGCCGCGCTCGAACCCTATATCGCGCGTCAGCTCGGGCAGGGCACGCGGCTGCACGCGATCACGCGGCATCTCGTTGGTGCCTATCACGCGGTGCCTGGCGCCCGCGGCTTCCGCCGTCATCTCGCCGAGCGCGGCGTCAAGCCCGAGGCCGGCATCGAGGTGCTGCGCGAGGCGGTGGCGATGGTCGAGGAGCGCACGCCGGCCGCCGCGCTCGCTTGAGTCAAAGGTCGGCGGACAGCAGCTCCGCCACGGCCTGCCGCGCCACCGCATTCTCCTCAGGCAGGCCGATCGAGATACGCAGCCAGGTGTCGAAATGCGGCTGGGCGCGGCCGATGATGATGCCGCGAGCGGCGAGAGCCGCGGCAGCTTCGGCATGTGGACGGCCGCAATCGAAGAACACGAAGTTGGCCTGCGAGGCGCTGAAGCGGCGGCCGTGCCCGCGCAGCAGCGCGTGCCACGCCTCGCGCTCCGCTGCGACCTGGGCCCGGACATTGTCCACGTAGTTGCGATCATCCAGGCTGGCCATGGCGGCGACGAGGCTCAACCGGCTCAGGCCGAAGAAGGCGCCGATGCCCATCTGCTTCAGGCCTGCAGCCAGCGGCTTCGGCGCCAGCGTGGCGCCGATGGCGAGGCTCGCCAGTCCGTAGATCTTCGAGAATGTCCTGAACACGGCGACATTGGCGCCCTCGCGCAGCAGCGGCGCGACGGTGCGCGCGGCGAAGTCCGGCAGGAATTCGAGATAGGCCTCGTCGACGATCACGAGCGTGCGCGTCGACAAGGCGCGAACGGCTGCGATGAAGTCTGCGGCGTCGCTGACGGTGCCCGACGGATTATGCGGGTTGACGAGATAGACGGCGCGCGTGGTGCCATCGACGGCGGCGGCGATCGCCGGCAGGTCGTTCTCGAGCCGCGCGTTCAGCGGCACGCCGACCACGCGTCCGCCGGCCGGCGCCACCGCGTCGACCAGCGCGGTGTAGCCCGGCTCGGAATAGACGAAGCTGCCGCCGGGACCGTCCTGTGCGGACAGATACAGGCCGAGCACGTTGAGGTTCTCGCCGAGCACGATCTGATCCGCCGGGATGTTGTCGCGCGCGGCGATCGCGGCCGTGAGATCGTCGACCTCGCGGCCGGTGTAGCGCGCCAGGCCGGCGAGATCGGCCCGGATGGCGTCGACAGCCGCGGGCGCAGGGCCGAACGGGTTTTCGTGCAGCGAAAGCTGGATCGGATAGCGGGGCAGGGTGTCGGCCATGGGATGCGACTCTAGGCCGACAGTCGCTCTCGCCGCAAGCCGGTGGCCGTTGCGGACGCACTCTCAGCTGCGATCGGGATAGCCGTGCAGCATCAGCCGGTCGGAGCGGACCTCGAAGCGCTCGAGCCGGTCGAGAAAGCTCATGCCGAGCAGGTTGGTCTTCATCTGGCCGTGCGGCACGACCAGCGCGGGAACGGAGCGCTCCACGAGCTTGCCGATCGCGAGCCGATCGAGCGTCAGCCGGGCCGCCTTGGTGTGGCCGCCCGCGGTCTCGACGTCGACGTCGTAGTTCAGCAATTCGAGCGGCAGTCCGGCGGCCTTGGCGGTCTCCCAGGTCAGCACCACCGAGGTCGCGCCGGTGTCGACCACCATCGGCGCGGTGACGCCATTGATCTTGGCGCGCAGCGCGAACTCGCCGCCCCTGGTCCGCTCGATCTCGACGGCGTTGGTCGGAGGGCTCGCCTTTGCCCTCAAGGCCCGGCTGCGCAGCATCTCCGAGACGGTGTCGCTGGCCAGCGCGGCCTGCTCGGGATCCTTGTAGACGATCACGGCGCTCGCGGTGACCACCATGGTGACGAGGACCAATGCGACCTTGTTCATGCCCGGCCTCCGACGGAGGCTGAGGCGCTCAGCCGCGCTTGCGGGCCATCGCAGGCAGGCCGGCGTCGTGCATGCGCGAGGCAAGCCCGTCCATCACCGCCAGCCTCTCGTCGCGAGACATGCTGCCCCATCGCGCGATCTCCGGCAGCGTGCGGCCGCAGCCGAAGCACAGCTTGGTCTTCGGGTCGATCATGCAGACGGCGATGCAGGGGGTGTCCTGGCTCATTCCGCCAGTCAAAGAGGGTTTGGTCCGGCTTTGCAAGTGCCATCATCTCACAGTCCCGTTCCGGCATTCATGATCGGTTTGCGCAGCAGTCGCCGCTTCTCCTGGGCGGGCGCGGTGGCAGGGTCAGGTTGCAGCGGCGGCGCCTCGTCGGACAGCGGCGCCAGCGCGGACATCACCCGCTCCGGCGGGAAGGTGACGATCACCTCGGTGCCGATGCGGACCTTGGATTTCAGCGTGAACGTGCCGCCATGCATCTCGATCAGGTTCTTGGCGATCGGCAGGCCGAGGCCCGCGCCCTGTTCGGCCGATTTGATCGAGTTCGAGCCCTGGCCGAACGAGGCAAGCACGATCGGAATCTCGTTTTCGGGGATGCCTGAGCCGGTGTCCCTGACGCTGAGATATTGCCCGCCCGACGCCGTCCAGCCGGCCTTCAGCCAGATCTCGCCGCCCTGCGGGGTGAACTTGATGGCGTTGGACAGCAGATTGAGAACGACTTGGCGGATGGCGCGCTCGTCCGCCCACAGCCGCGGCATCTTCTGCTCGAACACCTCGTGGATGGTGAGGCCACGGCTGGAGGCGCGCAGCTTGAGCAGGTGATGGCAGTCGGCGATGACGTGCACCAGCGCGACGGCTTCCTCGTTCAGCTCGTAGCGGCCGGCCTCGATGCGCGAGAGATCGAGGATCTCGTTGATCAGGTTGAGCAGGTGGACGCCGGAGTTGTGAATGTCGGCGGAATATTCCTTGTAGACCGGCACCGCATGCGCGCCGAAGATCTCGCTCTTCATCACCTCGGAGAAGCCGAGGATGGCGTTCAGCGGCGTGCGCAGCTCGTGGCTCATCTGCGCGAGGAAGCGCGACTTGGCGACGTTGGCGGCCTCGGCGCGGTAGCGTGCCTCGTCGGAGATCGCCTTGGCCTGTTCGAGCTCGCCGATCAGCGCGTCCTTCTCGGCGCGCGCCTCGAGCGTCGCGAGCGTCGTCGCGTGCAGCTGGTGCGCCAGCAGCACGAAATAGCCTTCGGCCGCGACAGCAAATCCGGCCAGGAGATAGTTGTCGAATGTGCCTGACAGCGCGAGGCTGAGCGTGATCGCGACCGTCACCGGCGCGGTGACCGCAACGGCTGCGATCGGCAGGTTGGCGGCGAGCATGCTGGAGACGGCGATCACCAGCAGCATCAGGAACATCATCAGCGTGCCCGACACCTCGGCAAGCGCGGGGTGGATGAGGATCGCCATCCAGCACACGCCATAGAGCAGGTCGAGCAGCACGAAGCGCGTGCGCCAGCGCCGCGTCGCCGCCAGCGACGGCTGGTCGGCGAGGAAGTTGTTGCAGTTGCGGACGATGGCGGCGTGGATGCAGAGCACGCCGAGCGTCCAGGCGCCGGCAGCGATCGTATGCAGCCAGACGCTCAGCATCAGGCCGGTGGCGACCACCAGCAGAATGACGATGTAGGACGCGGAGATGCGGGTCTGCGCGTATTGCCGCAGCAGCTCGCGATCGAAGGCGGGCCGCGTGCCCGAGGTCGACGTCAGCCGGTCGCGCGCCTCGCGCACCCGCTGCTGCGCGGCCCGGCGCTGGGCCGCCGGTGCAAGCGCCGGCGGATCGGCCGGAAGCTCGACGACTTCGGGCTTTTCAGCGGGTGTACTCATCAACAACACAAATCCTGCCCGGGGCCGCACGGGCTGCTTTCTGCATCCTCTATAACTGGCTCGAAATCCTTAAGACGGATTATAGACAACGAAAAATTTGCGTTAACCCGGCGTTAAAATTAACCATTGCGGCGAGCAACGGCGCCACGCACACGCAGCCGTCGCCAGCCGATCACGATGCCGGTGATGCTGAAGGCAAAGCCTGCCGCGCACAGACCGACGATGAGGACAGTGCGCAGCGTCCTGTGCGCGAGCAACGTCGGAAAGTTCAACGTATGCAGCGCCTGGTAGAGCCAGCGGTAGGCGCGTCGGGAGGGATCGAGCTTCTCGAGCACGGCGCCGGACGCGGCATCGATGTGATACCAAATGTCGCCGCACACCGCGCGATACACCGGCGCCCCCGGCACATTCGATGTGAACGGATAGTCGTCGCTGGCCTCGATCTCGGCGGACCGCGCGCAACCGGCGCCCAGTCGTGCCGTCGCTTCATTCACCTCGGCCGGCTGTAGAAATCGGCCGACGATCTGCGGCGAGTGGCCCTCGATCACCGCGATCTGCTGCTGCGTGGCAGCGCGCCGGATGCGCTGATGCAGGCGGCCGCCGAAGGCGAACCAGTCGACCTCGCGGACATCACCGTGCACCGCCGACAGCGTGTCCGGCATGAGGCTCTGCCAGTCCGGCGTGCCGACCAGGACGGCCTGTTCCGAGTCGGTCAGACGACCGGTCGTGAACAGCCGGCCGTGGTCCATCGACAGCCAGCCGCTGACGATCCAGGTCAAGACGAACTGCATGCAGACGAGGCCCGTCCAGTGATGCCACTGGTGCCAGCCACGGTAACGCGACGACAGCCGCGCCCGGCGCAGCTTCAGCCTGATCGGGCCGAGCAGGGCGCCGGTCAGGGCGGCCATCACGCCCGCCAGCGAGAGCCACCAGACGGTGACGTTCCACGCCGCCCAGTCCTTGCGCAGCACGGTCGGATAGATCCAGTGCACGACGCTGCCGACGTAGTTCCAGCCGCGTTCGTAGCGCGTCGTGTCGAGCATCACCTCGCCGGTCCGGGAGGAGACGTAGAGCTCGGTGCCCTCGGCATCGTTGAGCGCGACCCGGTAGAGCGGGCGGTGCGGATCGAACCGGTTCGGCACCGTCCATTGATCGTAGCCATCGCGTGCGACGACCGCGGCGCTCGTGGTGTCGAGCCCTCGGCGTTGCGCGGCCGCGCTGGCAACGGACAGCGCGAGATCGGGCGAGGTGACATCGGCCGCCGCAAGCGTGTCGGCATGAACGGCCATGCTGCGGCCGGCGGCGGAGATCACATAGATAGGGCCGTCCGGCCGTTGCGCCAGCCGGATGCGGTTGGGCTGGCCGATCCCGCTTGCAGCGAGCGCCTCTGCCGGGCTGCGCAGCGGTGCCGCGAGATCGAGCGGCGCCAGTCCGGCGAACCGCTCGCTCTCCGTCTGCGCCGGAAACGGCACGAAATGCATCACGATGCCGGTCGCGAACCACAGCACGAACAGCGGGCCGAGCGGAATGCTGAGCCAGCGATGCGTGAGGATCAGCGCCCGGATCATGCGCTAGAACTTGAACGAGGCTTCGACCTCGTAGGTGCGGGGCGCGCCCAGGAAGATCTGGTCGGGATAGAACGGATCGCTCCAGGCGGCGTAGCGCTTGTCGGTGACGTTGCGGACGCGGAAGGCGAGGCGGGTGCTGGTCGCGGTGGCGAACAGCGGCACCTTCGGCAGGTCGACGAAGGCGAACAGGTCGGCCGTGGTGTAGGCCAGCAGCTTCACGGTGTTGGCATCGGTGCTCCAGCGATCGCCGACATGGCGCACCGAGAAGCCGAGCTCGACCGGCCACCAGCCGGGATTGAGGAAGCGGTAGGAGCCGCCGCCGTTGACGATCACGGCGGGGATGTTTGGCGGCGTGTTGCCGGAGAACGAAGCGCTGCCGTCAGCCAGGTCATAGTCGGCATAGCGGGCGCGGACGTAGGCGACATTGCCCCACAATCTGCTCTCCGGCGTCGGCCGCACCGCGGCTGAGAACTCGACGCCCTGCGACTTGACCTTGCCGGCCAAGTTGAGCTGCTGGCCGGCCTGCGCGCTGTAGACATTGTTGCGCTCGATGTCGAACGCCGAGAAGGTCCATTCGGCGCGGCCGTTCCAGGCGAGCTGCTTGACGCCGGTCTCGTAGCTGCGCGAGTCCGACATGGTCAGGTTCTGCGTCGGGCTCAAGAGAAAGATGCTGTCGGCCGAAATATCGCTCGCCGTCGCGTATTGGCTGTAGAAGATGGTGCCCGGCAGCGCCTCCCAGGTATAGCCGATGCGGCCCGTGACCGGCTGCCAGCTCTTCGAATAGGGGAAGCCGGGCCGCTCGGCGCCGTTCCTGATCCAGTTGCGATCGAGCGTGAGCGGGTTGTAGCGCAGGCCGCCGACCAGGGCGAAGGTGTTCGTCAGCTTGAGCCGGTCCTCGAGATTGAGCGCGACGCTGTCGATCGTGGCCGTCTGCAACTGCGTTCTCAAGTCGCCATAAAAGCCGCGGTCGAAGCCGACCAGCGGAACGGGCTCGCCGGGAAAGTTTGCCGCGCCGGGGCGCGTAAAGTCGGTATGGGAGCTCTCGACCGAGCCGACCAGGCGGTTGTCAAGACCGAAGATGCTGCCGTTCCAGGTGACGTCAGTGATGTTGCCGACGATGTTGTGATTGTGGTGGACGAAGAAACGTTCCCGATCGACTTGTTTGGTGAGCGAGTTGTAGGCCGAGATCTCGTTATTGTACCAGTCGCGGCTCGCATTGTAGTTGTAGATCTGGCTCCGCAAGGTGACGGCATTGTTCAGGTCCCACTCGAAGCCGCTGCGGACCCACGACTCCTTGATCGTCTTGTGGCCGTCGACCACATTATAATTGGTCGACAGCGTGCGGCGGTCGATCGTCACGGCGTCGAGATTGCTGCTGTTGTAGGCGGATATCTTGCTGCCCGAGACGATGCCGGCGGTCGCATTGGTGCCGCTGTCGGCCGCCGGCACCAGCGGCGTGCCCTCATAGGGCTTGGCCTTGTAGTCCTTGAACTCGGCGGCGACGAACGTCCTGAAGCTGTCCGACAGGCGATAGTTCAGCTGGCCGGAAACGTGGACGTTCTTGAACTCGGTGTCGTCGATGAAGCCGACTTCCCTGGTCCGGCTGATGTCGAAACGATAGTCGAGCCCCGGGACGGTCGTGCTGCCGCCGGAGCCGAAGCCGCTGCGGAACGTGCCGCGCTGGTCGAAGCCGACGAACGCCTCGTTATGCACCGGGCCCGTGTGCGGCGCCTTGGTTACGAAGTTGATGGTGCCGCCGACCGCGCCCTGGCCCGAGATCAGCGAGGAGGGGCCCTTGAGGAACTCGACGCGGTCGAGGTTGTACGTCTCCATCGTCAGCGCGGTGAAGCCGGTCGGTCCGATATTGATGCCGTTGTAGAGGACGCTGATCTGGTTGCCCTGGAAGCCGCGCATCGCGAAGCCGACATCATTCGGCGCATCGCCCGCGCTGACGCCGGTCGCGCCTTTCACCGCGTCCACCGTCGTGTGGTAGCCCTGCTCGCGCAGCGTCTCGGCGCCAACCACTTCGACGGTCGCCGGCACCTCGCGCGCGGTGAGACCGAGGCGGCTGCCGGCGGCGGCCGGTGCATTGCCGTTGAGCGGCGTCGCCACCGCCGTGGCGGAGGAGGGGACGGTCGGTTGGGTAGCCTGCGACGGCGCCGTGACGCGCCGGGATGCCGCCCGGCGTACCGCTGGAGCGGTGTTCCTCGCTGGCGACGGGGTCCGGCCGGCGGTCGGCCGCTGTCGGGGAGCGTCAACGGTGACGTCCGGCAGCACCGTGTCGGCCGCTGCCCTGCGACCCGGCTCGAACGCCTGCTGCGCGCCGGCGCTAGTGGTCGCGGAGCAGCCCGCCGCCACCAGTGCCGCCAACGATACTGATCCCCACAAACTCCGCACGCTCATGTCGATTCCCATCGCGGCTCCCGATCGTGCCGGACGCCGCGTCCCCTTGCGTTCACGATGACAGTCCAAGCGTTAGCCCAACTCCGCCAATATGTAATGTTATAACATTACATATTTGGCATTCTGCTGCGGCGTGTCTCGATCTGGCAACACATGCGAACGGCTAGCGATTGGAACAGGTATCAGCGCGTTGTGGGGCGTGCAATCACGCGACACTGGCGGGAAGCGCGCGGACAGGTCGCGCGCGGGATCGGCGATGCCGGAGATCGTGGCGGGCAGCGATGATCCTGCCGCCGCCCGAAGCGGCGGCGACAGGGAGGGCCGTCGCGACGACGGTTTACTTCTCCAGCCGGGCCAGCAGGCTCGACGTGTCCCAGCGCTTGCCGCCGAGCTTCTCGACCTCGGAGTAGAACTGATCGACCAGCGCGGTCACCGGCAGATGGGCGCCGTTGCGGCGGGCTTCGGACAGGCAGATCGACAGGTCCTTGCGCATCCATTCCACCGCAAAACCAAAGTCATATTTGCCGTCGTTCATGGTCTTGTAGCGGTTCTCCATCTGCCAGGACTGGGCGGCGCCCTTGGAGATGGTCTCGATCACGGCGGGAACATCGAGGCCCGACTTCTTGGCGAAATGGATGCCTTCGGACAGGCCCTGCACGAGGCCGGCGATGCAGATCTGGTTGACCATCTTGGTCAGCTGGCCGGAGCCGGCCGGTCCCAGCAGCTTGCACATGCGGGCATAGGCGGCGATGACCGGCTCGGCGCCGGCATAGGCGTCGGCCGTGCCGCCGCACATCACGGTCAGCACACCGTTCTCAGCGCCCGCCTGACCGCCGGAGACTGGTGCGTCGATGAATTTGAAGCCGGCCTTGGTGGCTGCGGCGTCGAGTTCACGTGCCACTTCAGCCGACGCGGTGGTGTGGTCGACGAAGGTCGCGCCCTTGGTCATGCCAGCGAAGGCGCCATCCGGGCCGATGGTGACCGAGCGCAGGTCGTTGTCGTTGCCGACGCAGCACATCACGAAATCCTGGCCCTCGGCGGCCTGCTTCGGCGTCGCGGCGGTCTTGCCGCCGAACTTGTCGGCCCATTCCTTCGCCTTGGCCGCGGTGCGGTTGTAGACCGTGACCTCGTGACCACCCTTCTTCACGAGATGTCCCGCCATGGGGAAACCCATGACGCCGAGACCGATGAAAGCGACTTTAGCCATGTGAGCTACCTTGACCTTGGGGTTCTGCCGACGGCCTTGAACGGGCCGGGCTGTTCTTGGAAGGAACACATCAGCATCCGGCGCGGATCGCGGCGGCCTGCTGGACGCCGCACCATAACGGCTTGTCGGGCAGGGGCAACGGCTTCGTGACGGATGCGAAAGCGCGCGGCCGTGCTAAAGAGGCATCATCATGACGGCTTGCAAAGCCGTCATCGGGCAACGAAATCCGAAGATATCAACCAGCCAGGGAGTGTCTCGCATGGGCGTCAGCGTCGGCGTGCTCGATCATTTCAACATCCGGACCCGCAACCTCCAGGAGACGGTGCGCTTCTATGAAGACGTGCTCGGGCTGGAGAACGGCGCCCGGCCGAACTTCGCCTTTCCCGGCGCCTGGATGTACAGCGAGGGCCGCCCCGTGGTGCATCTCGTCGATATCTCGCCGACATCGGAGGCCCAGAAGCCGGACTCCGGCGTCGTCCATCACGTCGCCTTCGTCAGCCGCGGCTTCGCGGGGATGAAGGCCCGGCTCGCGGCCAAGGGCATGCCGTTCGAGGCGCGGCAGGTGCCGGGCGGCGAGCTGTGGCAGATCTTCGTCCGCGACCCTAACGGCGTGATGATCGAGCTCAATTACGAGGCAGCGAAAGAGCAGGCCGAAGATGCGCCTGACGAGACCGCTGCGGATATCGGAACCATGGTGGCGTTTTGAGCCGGCCGGGCTTATGAAGCAGCGCAACAGAAGGCTGGAGCGATCCCTTTCGCTCGTGCGGAAGATCGCGTCCGGCCAAGACGATAGGACGCGATGATGTGGCGCGTTCTGAACTTATTCAGGAGACGCGCCGTGAGCGTGACGCAAGAGCAGGTTGTCGAGGCACTCAAGCGGGTCCGCTCGCCGCGCGGCGTGGCGCTGCCCGATTCCGGCGTGCTGTCGCCGATCACCGCCAATGACGGCAAGGTGTTCTTCTCAATCAATGTCGAGGCCAGCGAAGCCCGCGCCTGGGAGACCACCCGTGCGCAGGCCGAGGCCGCCGTGCGCGCCATTCCCGGCGTGACCATGGCGATGATCGCGCTGACCGCCGAGCGCAAGGCCGGCGCAGCGCCGGCCCCCGCGCCGCGGCAGGGCGGCGTGCAGCCGGTCTCGGCGCATCGTCCGCATCAGCACCAGCATCCTTCCGATTCGCCGATGTCCCGGCAGGCGCCGATTCCCGGCATCGCGGCCGTCATCGCCGTGGCCTCGGGCAAGGGCGGCGTCGGCAAGTCGACCACCGCGATCAATCTGGCGCTGGGCTTGCGCGATCTCGGCCTCAAGGTCGGGCTGCTCGATGCCGACATCTACGGTCCCTCGGTGCCGCGCCTGACGGGCCTGCAGGAGAAGCCGCAGCTCACGCCCGAGAAGAAGATGATCCCGCTGTCGCGCTTCGGCCTGTCGATCATGTCGATCGGCTTCCTGGTCGAGGAGGACTCCGCGCTGGTCTGGCGCGGGCCGATGGTGATGTCGGCGATCAACCAGATGCTGCGCGACGTCGCCTGGGGCACGCTCGACGTCCTCGTCGTCGACATGCCGCCCGGCACCGGCGATGCCCAGCTCACGCTGGCGCAGAACGTGCCGTTGAAGGGCGCCGTGATCGTCTCGACGCCCCAGGACCTGTCGCTGATCGACGCGCGCCGCGGGCTTGCGATGTTCCGCAAGGTGAATGTCCCCGTGCTCGGCATCATCGAGAACATGAGCTACTTCCAGTGCCCGCAATGCGGCACGCGTTCCGATATCTTCGGCCATGGCGGCGCGCGCCACGAGGCCGAGCGTCTCGGCGTGCCGTTCCTCGGCGAGATCCCGCTGCACATGGACATCCGCTCGACCTCGGATGCCGGCAATCCGGTCGTCGAGAGCGAGCCGAACGGACCTCACGCCGCGATCTACCGGACCATCGCGTCCGCCGTCCGCGATCAGCTCAAGGGCGCCATCGCTGCGGCTTGATGCGCTGCAGCAATTTGCGTGCGACCATTCGGCTGTTCGTCATCCCAACGTCGCGTTTTCGCTTAACCGGTTCCGTGCTAAGCCCGCCGCGGATCGCCTTCGACCTGACGCGGCCAATCGCGTCGGCGGATAAAGTTTTCAACGGGAAACGCCCCCAACAAGGAGATGCCTTAATATGAAGCGTCGTGATTTTCTGAAGGTTTCGGCTGCGGGTGCCGCGGCGTCGGCCGCGGTGGCCTCGCCTGCGATTGCGCAGTCGATGCCTGAGATCAAGTGGCGGTTGACCTCGAGCTTCCCGAAGTCGCTCGACACGATCTATGGCGGCGCCGAGTACATGGCGAAGCAGGTCGCCGAGATGACCGACAACAAGTTCCAGATCCAGGTCTTCCAGGCCGGTGAGCTGGTGCCCGGCCTGCAGGCGCTCGACGCGACCTCCAAGAACACCGTCGAGATGTGCCACACGGTGTCTTACTACTACGTCGGCAAGGACCCGACCTTCGCGATCTTCGCCTCGGTGCCGTTCGGTCTCAATGCCCGGCAGCAGAACTCCTGGCTCTACCAGGGCGGCGGCAACGAACTCGCCAACGAGTTCTACAAGAAGTCCAACGTCATCGGCTTCCCCTGCGGCAACACCGGCACCCAGATGGGCGGCTGGTTCCGCAAGGAGATCAAGACCGTCGCCGATCTGTCGGGTTTGAAATTCCGCATCGGCGGCATCGCCGGCCAGGTGCTGCAGAAGCTCGGCGTCGTGCCGCAGCAGCTCGCGGGCGGCGACATCTATCCGTCGCTGGAAAAGGGCACCATCGACGCCGCCGAGTGGGTCGGTCCGTATGACGACGAGAAGCTCGGCTTCCAGAAGGTGGCGAAGTACTACTACTACCCGGGCTTCTGGGAAGGCGGTCCGACCGTTCACGCCTTCGCCAATCTCGACAAGTGGAACGAGTTGCCGAAGCACTACCAGTCGATCCTCACCAACGCGACGGTCAACGCCAACACCTGGATGGCCGCGCGCTACGATCAGGTGAACCCGGCGGCACTGAAGCGCCTCGTTGCTGGCGGCACCCAGCTTCGTCCGTTCACCAACGAAGTGCTCGAGGCCTGCCTCAAGGCGACCAATGAGCTGTGGGGCGAGATCTCGGCCAAGAACGCCGACTTCAAGAAGGTGATCGACGCGATGCAGGCCTACCGCTCGGATGAATATCTGTGGTGGCAGGTGGCCGAATACACCTACGACAGCTTCATGATCCGCTCGCGCACCCGCGGCTGATCGCAAACGTCAGATCGGCGGATCGACATCAAGCCCGGCCTCGCAAGAGGCCGGGCTTTTTGCATTGCGTTGCGACAACGTTTCGCAATGGCACTCTGACGCACTTTGATCCACACTGGAACTGAAGCCTCACAAAGAAGGCGGCTCGGAGAACGAACAAACATCACCCTAGGGAGGGAAAATCATGAAGCGGAGAGACTTCATCAAGGTCACCGGGCTCGGCGCGGCCGGTGCGGCGGCGATCGCGGCGCCGGCCATTGCGCAGTCTATGCCGGAGCTGAAATGGCGCATGCCGACGAGCTGGCCGAAATCGCTCGACACGCTGTATGGCGGCGCCGAGATGATGGCCAAGATCGTCGGTGAGGCCACCGACAACAAATTCCAGATCCAGCCGTTCGCGGCCGGCGAGATCGTCCCCGGCCTGCAGGTGCTCGACGCGGTGCAGAACGGCACCGTGGAGATCGGCCATACCGCCTCGTACTACTATTTCGGCAAGGATCCGACCTTCACTTTCGGCTCGTCGGTGCCGTTCGGCCCGAACATGCGCATCAACCAGGCCTGGTACATGCTCGGCGGCGGTCGCGAGATCCTCAACGAGTTCTACGCCAAGTACAATGTGGTCTCTCTGCTCGCCGGTAATACCGGCTGCCAGATGGGCGGCTGGTTTCGCAAGGAGCTCACTGGCGTCAACGATCTCAAGGGCCTCAAATTCCGCGTCGGCGGCTTCGCCGGACGCGTGCTGCAGAAGCTCGGCGCGGTGCCGCAGCAGATCGCCGGTGGCGACATCTACCCGGCGCTGGAGAAGGGCACGATCGATGCGGCCGAGTGGGTCGGCCCGTATGACGACGAGAAGCTCGGCTTCGTCAAGGTCGCGCCGCACTACTACTATCCGGGCTGGTGGGAGGGCGGGCCGATGCTGCTCTCCTTCGTCAACCAGGATCGCTGGAATGCGCTGCCCAAGCACTACCAGAAGATCCTGGAGCAGGCCGGTCACTACGCCAACAACTGGATGATGGCGAAGTACGACCAGAGCAATCCGGCGGCGCTCCGCCGTCTGCTCGCCGCCGGCGCCAAGCTGCATGCCTTCTCGCCCGAGATCATGCAGGCCTGCCTGAAGGCGGCGCGCGAGCTGCACGGCGAGGTCGCGGCCAGCAACCCCGATTTCAAGAAGACCTACGAATCGCTGTCGGCTTTCGCCGGCAATGGCTACTCCTGGTTCCAGGTCGCGGAGATCGGCTACGACGCCTTCATGGCGCGCAATCCGCTGAGCTGACCCGTCCGTCCTTCGGGGCGATCGGACGCAAAACAAAACCCCGGCGCGTTGCGCCGGGGTTTTTCGTTGTCTCGCGCGAGCGCCGCATCACTGCTTCGGCGGATCGGTGTCGAATTTCGGCGGCCCGAAGTCGAGCGGCGGGGCGTCGATCTGCGGGATGTCGATCTTGATCGAGTTCGGATCGACGGTCGAGGCGGTGCCCTTGTAGTGCATGACCATCGAGGGGAAGATGATCACCAGCATCACCATGATCAGCTGGATCACCACGAACGGCACCGCGCCCCAGTAGATCTGGCCCGTCGTGACCGGCTCCATCCGCTTGCCGGTGACGCGGTCGAGATAGGAGTCCTTCGGTGCCACCGAGCGCAGGTAGAACAGCGCGAAGCCGAACGGCGGATGCATGAACGAGGTCTGCATGTTGACGCCGAGGATGACGCCGAACCAGATCAGGTCGATGCCGAGCTTCTCGGCCGCGGGTCCGAGCAGCGGGATGATGATGAAGGCCAGCTCGAAGAAGTCGAGGAAGAACGCCAGCACGAACACGAAGGCGTTGACGAAGATCAGGAAGCCGATCTGGCCGCCGGGCAGGGAGGTCAGGAGGTGCTCGACCCAGACATGGCCGTTGACGCCGTAGAAAGTCAGCGAGAACACGCGCGCGCCGACCAGGATGAAGACCACGAAGGCCGACAGCTTGGCGGTGGACTCGACCGCCTGGCGGACCAGGTCGAAGCTCAGCCGCCGCTTGATCGCGCCGAGGATGATCGCGCCGGCCGCGCCCATCGCACCGCCTTCGGTCGGCGTTGCCAGGCCGATGAAGATCGTGCCGAGCACCAGGAAGATCAGGAACAGCGGCGGCACCATCACGAAGGTGGTCTGCTGCGCCATGCGCGACAGGAAGCGGTATCCTGTGGTGCGCTCCAGCACCCAGTTCACCACCGCGACCGCGAAGGCGAACACGATGCCGGAGAACATGCAGAGCACGACGAAATCGGCGCCGTGATACGTGGAGCCGCGCATCACGTACCAGCCGAACACGCAGGACGCCAGGAACAGCACGCCGAGCGAGCCGAGGCCGCGGCTGCCGGAATCCTCGCGGAAGCCGATCGCCTCGGGCGGCAGGCCCGGCGCGGCCTTCGGGAAGATCATGCTGACCAGGAAGGCGTAGCCGGCGTAGAGCGCCGACAGTACCAGGCCGGGAATAAAGGCGCCCTCATACATGTCGCCGACCGACTTGCCGAGCTGGTCGGCCATCACGATCAGGACCAGCGACGGCGGGATGATCTGCGCCAGCGTGCCGGAGGCGGCGATGACGCCCGAGGCGAGGCGGCGGTCATAGCCGTAGCGCAGCATGATCGGCAGCGAGATCAGGCCCATCGAGATCACGGAGGCCGCGACGACACCGGTGGTGGCGGCGAGCAGCGCGCCGACGAAGATGACCGCATAAGCGAGGCCGCCTCGGATGGTGCCGAACAGCTGCCCGATGGTGTCGAGCAGGTCCTCCGCCATGCCGGATCGTTCCAGGATCAGGCCCATGAAGGTGAAGAACGGAATCGCCAGCAGCGTGTCGTTGTTCATCACGCCGTAGACGCGTTCGGGGAGCGCCTGCAGAAAGTCCGGCCGGAATTCACCGAGCTCGATGCCGACGAGGGCATAGAACAGCCCGACGGCGCCGAGCGAGAATGCCGCCGGATAGCCGAGCAGCAGCATGACGACCAGCGAGCCGAACATGATCGGCGCCATATTGGCGATCAGAAACGCAGTCATTGAAGTATCCCCCCAGCCCGCCGTTTATTTCTTTTCGATCGCTTCGACCAGGTGCTCGACCTCGGCCTCGATCCCGTGGGACTTCGAAGCGTGGGGATCTGGGATGAGTCCGCGCATCACCGCGATGCGCTTGATCAGCTCGGAGATGGCCTGCACGAGCAGGAAGACGAACCCGATCATGATCAGCGATTTCGCCGGCCATTGCGGTAGGCCGCCGGCATTGCTGGACTGCTCGTTGATCTCGACCGAGCGCAGGAAGAACGGCACGCTGGTGATGATCATCACGATGCAGAGCGGGATCAGGAACAGCACGTGACCGACGACGTCGATGGTGTCACGCAGCCATTTCGGCAACATGGCGTTCACGATGTCGATGCGGATGTGCTCGTTGTCGAGCAGGGTCCAGGGCGAGCACAGCAGGAAAACCGCCGCGAACAGCACCCATTGCAGCTCGAGCCATGAGTTGGACGAGGTATCGAGTGTCTTGCGGACAATGGCGTTGACGGTCGAGATGATCACCGCCAGCAGGATCAGCCACGCCAGCCGCTTGCCGGTCCAGCTCGTGAACGCATCGATCCCGCGGCTCAATTTCAGCAACGCTTGCAACGCAATCCTCCCCCAATGTCTTGCGACGTCCCGCATGGCCCGCTCTTGGCTGCGCGGCATGCGGCACAGCGGCCTATCCCCGGCAAGCGCCAAGCCGGATCACCATTCCAGCGCGTGGTGGTACCGTCAATCGGAAAGTAGAGGAATTGACTGCGGAACCAATGACTTGTAAGGCGTAGATAGCATCCGAATGTCGCAGCGCAGCTGCTTCGGACGGTCCCCGAGCAGCTTGGCTGCCTTCCACCAGCTTTGGCGTTCCGTTCGCACGTCCAGATTGTCCTATCGTTCATTTCTGCTGACCATGCAACGCTGGCCTCGCGGCGCTGTCAGCGTCCGAGTTTTGCCGATGAGCGTGCCCTTTTTCCCGAAGAGGGCACGGGGAATGCCGGGCGCTGGCCGCACCCATGGCCCGCCTGCGAAAAAAATGCAGGCGGCAGGTACCACAGGTTCAGCCGAGACATCCCGGCATTCCCCGCGCGATGGTTTGACGGCTTATACGTACTCTCCCCGGGGACCGGCTTGTTTGCCCCCGTCACGGACGGATCATCATTACCGTCCACTTGACCTCAGCATCGGGAGGCCAGGACCATACGACTTCACCGGCGCATCAGCCCGTTCGTCCGCATGAACGATCACGCTGCGATCCGACGCGCCCACCGCATCCCACATCCAACGTCTCGTGACGGTCGCGAAGCGCCCCTCGGCGGATACAGGATGGCGACAGTCAATCACAAATTCCGATAAAGCGAAACAGAAATTTCGCCGCGGATGGCGGCGGAAACAGACAGTCGATTGGACAAGCTGACGAAATTAGTTTTTTGGCGCGGCTCAGATTCGCTGCGACCGCGTCCTGCGCGGCTCCGCGACGTCTCACGGGTGGGAGATTCCGTTCCGCGATTTGCCCGACGAGTAGACCGCATTAGGCGTCGGCGGAGTGAGGGGCATAGATTCCGCGCGCGGCGGTGTCGGTCGATATGGCGCCTGCGCGTGTTCTACTTAGCCGAGTAGATTGATGCAGGTAGCCCGCCTTCATTGTGGAAGGTGTGGCGGAATCGGCAACCTGTCGGACGATTCCTGCGCTGCTCAGCGATGGCTGCGACAACATGTCCACTTTTGGGTTGACGCGGTTCCAGCGCTTTGCCATGCAACGTCCTTCCACGCTTGCGGCCTGCAAAGGCAGCGACACCCGCTGATGTCGTCAAGACGAGCTGGATACGCCGCCGCAGCACTGGGCAGCGTGGTGAGGTCGGCGTGAGCTTCGTGTCGCGCGCCGGCCATCGCCGAGAATACGATAGGGGGAGGCATGCGCGCATTGCTGGCGGTCAGCGCCGCGATCGATTGGCTGAACGAGAAGATCGGCTACGTCTGCAACTTGCTGGTGCTCGCGGCCTGCATCGTGAGCGCGGTGAACGCGATGATCCGGTACGCCTTCAGCTACAGCTCGAATGGCTGGCTCGAAGCGCAGTGGTATATGTTTGCCATCATCGTGATGCTCGGCGCCGCCTATACGTTCAAGCGCAACGAGCATGTGCGCGTCGAGATCTTCTATTTGATGCTCTCTGAGCGTGGGCAGCTCTGGCTCGATCTGGTCGGCACGCTGTGCTTTCTGATCCCAGTCTGTCTGCTGTTGGCCTATTTGTCATGGCCGGTGTTCTACAACTCCTACATCATCGGCGAGTATTCGGGAAACGCGGGAGGGCTGCTGCGCTGGCCGATCAAGGCGGTGCTCCCCGCCGGCTTTTTCCTGCTCGCTCTCCAGGGTGTCTCTGAAGTGATCAAGCGTATCGCCGCACTGAAGGGCGAGCTTACCATCGACGCAAAATACGAGCGGCCGACCCAATGATCACCATCGAGATGATGCCGCCGCTGATGTTCGGCGGCCTGGTTGTCGCCATGCTGATCGGCTTTCCGGTCGCTTTCACACTCGCTGCTGTCGGCTTGTCATTTGGCTTCCTGGCGATCCACGAAGGCTTCTTCGGGCTAAGCTTTCTGCAGGCCATTCCGGAGCGCGTCTACGGCAACGTGCTGGGGAATGAGCTGCTGCTGGCGATCCCGTTTTTCACGTTCATGGGCTCGATCCTCGAACGCTGCGGGCTCGCCGAGGACATGCTGGACTCGATGGGACAGCTGTTCGGTCCGATCCGTGGCGGACTCGGCTATTCCGTGATCATCGTCGGATTCATCCTGGGAGCGATCACGGGCACTGTCGCGGCGCAAGTCATCGCCATGGCGTTGATCTCGATGCCGGTGATGATTCGCTACGGCTACAACATGCGCTACATCACCGGTGTCCTGGCGGCGTCGGGCACCATCACCCAGCTGGTGCCGCCCTCTCTGGTGCTGATCGTCCTTGCCGACCAGCTCGGCAAGTCCGTCGGTGACATGTATCTCGGCGCCTGGGGGCCCTCGATCTTCCAGATCGTGCTGTTCGCCGGCTACACATTCGTTCTCGGCCTGATCAAGCCCGAACATGTCCCGCCCGTTCCGAAAGAGGCGCGGACGCTCACCGGCTGGCCGCTTTGGCGCAAATGTCTGCTCGGCATCATTCCTTCGGCCGTTCTGATCTTCGTGGTGCTCGGCACCATGATGCTCGGCCTTGCGACCCCGACCGAAGCAGGCGCCATGGGTGCGGTTGGCGCGATTGTCCTTGCGGTCATTCACCACAAGGATTTCAGCTCCTACGGGCGCAACATCCTCATCATTGGAGTGGTTGCCGGAGGGATCGGTACCATCGTCGCGATCTTCGTCGCCGAGAATCTGGTTTTCCGGCTGAGCTTCGCGATCGCCTACCTCGCTTTGGCGTGGGTCTGTGTCGAGGCGGCCAAGATCACGGATCTTCGCGGCTTGATCAGGCAGGGTTACGAGACCACGATGCGTATCACGTGCATGGTCACGTTCATTCTGATTGGTTCGACCTGCTTCTCGGTCGTGTTCCTCGGCTGCAATGGCGGTGTCTGGCTCGAGCATCTGCTGACTTCGCTCCCGGGCGGCGTCTGGGGCTTCCTCATCTTCATCAATATTTTCATTTTCTTCCTGGCCTTCTTCCTCGATTTCTTCGAGATCGCCTTCATCATCCTGCCGATGATTGCGCCCATCGCCCAGAAGATCCTGGCGCCGGTGGTCGGAGCGGATGCTGCGCTGATCTGGTTCGGCGTCATGTTGTGCGTGAACATGCAGACCTCCTTCCTGCATCCACCCTTCGGCTTTGCCCTGTTCTATCTGCGCGGCGTCGCCCCCAAGGAGGTCAAGAGCTCCGACATCTATTGGGGAGCCATGCCGTGGATCGGCCTGCAGATGGTCATGGTCGCTCTCGTGATTGCATTTCCGATCACGGTGACAGGGCTGTTGGATGGACCGAGCAAGGTGGATATCGACAAGGTCAAGATCGAGGTGCCGCAGATCGACCTGCCACCGCTCAACTTCGATTCGCCGAAGAACTAGCTGGGAAATCCACGAGATGAGCAAGCCGGGCAAGTCCGAAGCCGAGCTGATTGCGATGGCGCGCGCTGAGCTGAAGGCTCACGTGGATTGCCCCGAGGGAATTGAGATCTTCATTGTGCGCGACGGGAACTCCTGGGAGTTTCGCGCCAGCGCGGACAGGGCCACGATCAGCAAGCCCGGCTACCCGGAATGTGTGGCCATGCTGGTGCAGATCGGGGATCACCTTTCGAAGCAGTACGCCGTCCAGGATTAAAAGGGGCGTATAGCCGCGGCGATGCGGGTCCGGGTTCGACACTCGTCCCGCGGCGATGCTTCTCAGCATCCGCCCATCGTGCGGCCCGCAACGCTTCCTCCCGTGGGCATGCCGGAGCGTGCCCGGTATCGGGTTCCAGCCATATTGGATCGCCGTACGTCTCGTGCTCGGCCGGGCTACAGTACGACCACGCCGGAATGCTTGGCCTTGTCCTCCGGCTCGACGTGGATGGTGATCCAGCTATGCTCGTCGTCCTCGCGTAGCGCGGCTTCGATCCGGTCGCAGATGTCGTGTGCCTGACGGACGGACATCTCGCCGGGCACGACGAGATGAAACTCGATGAAGGTCAGCTTGCCGGCATGGCGTGTCCGCACGTCATGAGCCTCGAGCGCGCCGCCGGCATGCTGGCCGATGATCTGGCGGATGCGCGCCAGCGTCGCCTCCGGCACGGCCTCGTCCATCAGCCCGCTGGTCGATTCCTTCAGCACCTGCCAGCCCGACCACAGGATGTTGACGGCGACCAGCAGCGCCAGCGCCGGATCGAGCACGGGCAGCTGCAGTATCACCGCGAGGCCCAGGCCGATCACGACGCCGCCGGAGGAAATGACATCCGTCAGCAGATGCCGTCCGTCCGCGACCAGCGCCGGCGACCGCAGCCGCTTGCCGCGGCTGATCAGCATCCAGCACCAGACGGCATTGAGCGCGCTCGCCCCTCCGTTCACGACGAGGCCTTCGAGCGGCGCCGAGAACGGCCGCGGGTTGAGGAAATTGCCGTAGGCCTCGTGGATGATGAGCAGCGCCGCGACGACGATCATGACGCCTTCGATGACCGCGCTGAAATATTCGACCTTGTGGTGACCGAACGGATGGTTGGCGTCGGCGGGCTTGGCGGAGATCCGCACCGCCAGCAGCGCGACCGCCGCCGTCACGACGTTCACGATGCTCTCCACCGCATCGGAATAGAGCGCGACCGAGCCGGTGATCCAGTAGGCCAGATATTTGAGGCCCAGGACGATCGTCCCGACAACGAGGCTGCCGATGGCGAGCGTGATGGATTGTGAGGGCATGTTGTCCTGATCCCGACGAAACGATGGGGTACTCAAGACAGGGGTGGAACGCAACGTCCGTTGCTGCGAGCGGATGGCAGGAGGAACAATGGCGGCCGCGCCGTCGCGCGGGGATCGCGACCTCACTGGAGCGGTCAAGCGAAGGGCCGTGCCCATTGCGATGAGCACGGCCCCCGGGCCTTGGCGGCGTCCCGCCTGAACGTCTGGCACCGGCTACTTCTCGCGGATGATCGTGGTGGTGCTGGTGCCGGTGCTTCCGACGGTCCCCGCATCCTCGCAGACCTTGGTCTGCCTGATCCGATCCTCGGCCTCCACGCGGCTCGTAAACGCCATCGGGCCGATCTGCGTGACCACCTCGCGATCCGCGGGGCGGGTGGTGGTGATGGTGCAGCGATGGCTCGGTCCCTGCACCACGTAGTACTCGTCAGCAAGCGCCGGAGCGATGGATCCGACGATCACAGCGCCAGCAAGAAGAAGGGATGCTTTCATTGTCGCCTCCGTCTATCTGATAGATGCATGCTCGAAGTCAGGACGACGCGATGCCAATGCCATCACGGTGTCCTCTCAGCGGCTGAGCAACTCGCTCGCGCGGCGGCAGTTCCGGCTAGCCGGAGAAGCTGCGTGTTGATGCGATGCACTGTCCGCCGCGATGGACGCCAGCGCGCGTCAGGTGATGAGGACGATGTGTGCCGTCGATGACGATGAAACCTGGGACGGCCTTCGCGGGAGGCGGCGCGCCATTGTTAGGGCAACGCCGGCGGCCTCGACCAGTCGGAGGACGCATCGTAAGTGTTGAGCGATGAGGGCGCGGAGGTGAGGAGTCATGATGAACAAGGTCGCCAGGCTGCTGGCATCTGTGCCGACATTCGGTCTGGCCGCCGCCCTCGGCGGATGCCTCGCCAGCGCGCAAGGTGTCGAGCGGCCGGCGGTCGCGCCGGCGACGCCGCCGGATCTGGCGCAGACCGGTCGCGCTGGTCCGGCCACCTACGATCCGGCTGTGTGGTTCAAGAACGACTTTTGGGGCCGCGAATGGCCGGACGGGTTCACCGTGGACAAGGACATCACGCTCGCCGTCCGAACGGAGCCCGAGATCGGCGCGCCGAAATCAGTTTCCTGCCTGCTCAGGAGAGGCGCGACCTATCATCCCTGGAATACCAAACGGGTCAAAGCGGACCGCTTGCGCTTCGTGACGTTCAGCCGGATCAGGACGTATCAGCTCACACGCGATTACTCGTCCGCGCTGCCGAGATGGCCGAAGGGCGAGGAGGTCAAGGTTACGTTGAAGGCCGGCGACCGGTGGTCTGCGGTCGGTCCGGGAGCGGAAGGCTTCTTCCTGATGCGCATCGGCACCGAGGTCTATCAGGGCTATCAGGACATCTTCGACGCGTCGACGGAGGTCGCTGGCGAGCCGGCCGCCCGCCCGGAGGACGACGACCACGAGTGGCTCCAGCTCAGATGCGCCAACGGCATGACGGGCTGGATCTTCTACGCCGACGTCAAGGATGCACCGGGCTTCTCCAGGACCAAGGAGTGCGGCTTCGGCTGCGCCGAGGATCGCAAGCCGGCGCGGCGGGGGTCGTCGCGATCGCCATCGGACGCCAATCGTTAGGTCGGACGTGCGGCTGGACCCGCTTTGCCGGAGACGACGAACGTCTCGATGAGGTGCGGCGCCAACGGTGTCGCGGGGGCGAAGCGGGGCTGCTGCGGCTGGCCTTCCCGGAATTGCAGGTTCTCCCGCCACTCGTGGCGGTCAGGCACGCGGTCGAGGCCGATGGCGTGGACCTGGACATCGTCGCCTTCGATGCGCAGCCGCAGGAAATTGTTATAGTGGCCGATGCGCAGCGCGCTGAAGGCGTCGTTGCGGTTCATGCGCAGCCAGCGGCAGGTGATCAGCATGTTGAGGCCGAAATAGGTGCTGCCGAGCACGAAGCCGACCGCGCCCATCTCCAACGCGAGCCGGCCGAGCCAGGTCCAGACGCTGTACCAGGGATGACCGGCGGGGAAGGGGTCGCCGTTCATCTGGCTGAAGACGGTGGCGGCGCCGAGCGCCGTGCAGACATGGGCGGCCGTGTGAATCACGCTGGTGCCGATGACGACCAGCGCCTTCTTGAACTGGATCGGCACGTTTTCGCGATCGATGTCGTCGAACTCCGTCCCGATGTGACGGCGTCGCCATTTGTTGAAGATATCGGTGAGCGAGACGTGCTCCTGCCGGGTGGTATAGCCGATGATGCCGGCGCCGAACGCCACCGCCACGAGGATGGCAATGTCGGGCTCGTTGCGCAGGCCGACCAGGACGCCGACGACGAAATACACCAGCCCCATGAAGATCGAGAAATCCCAGTTCGTGACCGCGAACCACAGATTGCGCCAGAGCAATTCGCGGCTGATCGGCATCGAAGGGTAGGCCGCGGGCTCCCTGCCGCCCTCCTTGTCGGCGAGCGTCAGCGGCAGCTTGGTGCCGGTCCAGCGCACGCTGACGGTCTTCTCCAATTGGTGGGTCGGGTGCAGGAAGGCGCCACCGCCGCCCGAGGTCACGAACTGCGTGCCGTCCTCGGCCTGGTAGCGGCTGTAGTGATGGGTGTCCCCGGACAGCAGCAAGGGGATCGTCAGGGCCTTGTCCGCCTTCTTCGCAATGCCGAGGACGTAGTCGACGATCTCCCACGATCTCATGTTGGTGTCGGTATAGAGCCAGCCGGGCTCCGCGGTGCAGAGGATGATCTTCGACCCCGGCTTGAGCTGGTCCGACTGGGCGACGAGCTTGAAATAGTCCGCCTGCGGCTGGTCCATGTTCTCGGCGAGCTGGATATCCATTCCCCACAGCCACCAGCTTTCGGTGAGCTGGATCGCGAAATAGCTGCGCTTCTGCTGCGTCCGCCACGAGCCGAAATGGGTCGGCGCCGGCCGGGTGAAATAGGCGAGGAACTGTACCAGCCCGTCATACCAATCATGGTTGCCGGGAATCGCGAACAGCGGCACTCCGCCATCATCCGTCTTGTCGTGATCGGGAGAGGCCCATTGATACGGCCGTCGCAACTGATTCCTGTAGGTCTGCGCATTAGCGAGCGGGTAGACTTCGTCGCCGCCCATGATCAGCATCTCGCCGCGTGGCAGCACTTGGCCGTCGAGCTCCAGCGTCTCGCGGGCGAGCAGGCAGGCGACCGCATAGGTGCTGTCAAAACCGTCGCCGAGATCGGCGACGAAGTCGATCCAGACCGGCCCCTTCGTCGCAGGGCTTTGGCTCCGGGCGAACGCCGTCGCGCGCGTCATGTGCTCGTCTGACGTCACCGTGTCCAGCGCGGCGACCATCAGCCGCCGGTCGGCATACTGCCCGAACATCGCCGACGTGACGACGTTGTTGAGCAGCTTGATCAGCAGCAGCGGATTGAACCAGCGCGTCATCCGCGGATAGGTCTTGGTGTCCTTCAAGAGATCGACGGTCATGTCGGCAGGTCTCGTCCAATGGCGCAGGAGAAGAGAACGGTTTCGGCTGGCCCAGCAGCGCTACAGCAGCTTCACGGTCACCTTCGCCTTGCCGGCGTTGTTCGGATAGAAGGCGTCGTACACCCAGGGCAGGCCGATCACCGCGTCGTTGACATAGAGGAACAGTTCGCCGCCTCGACTGGCCTTGAACGTCGCCTTGTAGGCTTGCGGCGTCGTGCTGGGGACCGGAATGGGATCGAGAAAATACTCGTCGACGCCGGTCTCTCCGATCCGGGCGATCAGGCGATACCAGGGGCGGAAGAGAACGCGGCGCAGCAGGATGGCGGCATAGAACTTCAAGCGTGCAGAACCCTGAACTGTGGATGTGCGATATCCGGCCGGCGTGACCGGATGCCCGGCATCGTCCCATGGCTCGCTCATCGTGACGATGATCTCGTACCTGAAGCCGGAGCGGACACTCAATCCGGTGGGAGCGCAGATGGCGTTCGTCGAGAACTCCTTGGCATCCTGCGGAATGCCTTTGTCGACGGCAACGAGCTCCTGCCGCGGTGTGCCATGGCAGAAGGCGCCCGTGGAGTCTGCGGCGTTGAACAGGAAGTGGCTCGTCAGCGTGGCGGCGAACCATACGGTCAACAGCGCAAGGAAGACGGGCAGGACGTGCCGTTTGCCGGTCTTGATGACGAACAGATAGGCGGGGTGGTTTCGAAAGGCATAGATGGCGCGGTGCAGGGGGCCGGACAGAACCGGCGGTGAGGCACGTTCGCGCCAGATCACGCGCATGGCGTCGCTGATGCGGGCGCTGAGCATCGAGCCGAGGAGCATCAGCAGCGCCACGGCGATGATGCCGCCGGCGAACCATTCGGGATTGGCCGCGTACCAGTCCGTCCACCAATGCAGCGATTGCGGCAGGAACGATTCGACCAGGCGGACCGCTTCGGAGACCATCCGGATGGGGGACTCGTATTCGTGTGCGCGATTGAGGTCGTGAAACAGCCAGAATGCCGCGAGGTGGAGGGAGGCGGCCAGGGTCGCGAAGTAGAGCAGCCGCCGCATCCAGACGAAATTCCACAGCTTCTCCTGGGCCGCGAAGCGTGCGGCTGCTCCGTCCGGCGTCTCGAAGCTCGTCGGACCGAGCGGCGTCAGCGCGCCGCTTCGCCGCACGATGAGGTAGTTGGCGGGCAGCCCGATGGGAGCGTAGGCATTGCAGCCGCTGTCGATGCGGTCGAAAACGCTCTCGTGAATCTTGGCCACGCCGACGTGGACGCCCACCGCCGGATCGTTGCACAGATCCGACACCTTGCGCGGGCCATAGCGATAGTACGAGCCGAGCCCGGCGCGCGAATCGTAGAGGCGCCCGTCCTTGTCCTGCGAGGTGACGATCGACTTGATCGAATCCGGATCGGCCACCGGCGCGGATTTGAAGATCAGGCCGCGCTTGACCGCCTCGTCCACGAGCCAGGTCAGCGGCACATAGGAGACCGAATCGTCCGGATAGCCGCCGCCGACATTGGCGTGCATGCCGACGAACCAGACCTGCACCAGCCGTTCGTCGTCGATCGTCTTGGGATCGTCCGGCTTGGTCTCTCCCTCTTCGGTCCAGAGCACCGGATGGAACGTGGTTCTCTCATCGTCCAGCGCGAGTGCATGGCGCGCGCAGTTGACGCGCGGGTTGAGAACGCGGTTCGGAAGCTCGAGCGGCCAGACCCAGCTGGAGATGCCCCGCGTCATCTCGTCGATGGGAAGTCCATAGGCCGCGACGGTGTCCCAGACGCCGATGAATTCGATCGACGGAATGTCCTTGCGCGCGATGCGAGCGTACGGCTTCCTGCCGCGGATGCGGTCCATCAGCGGCGTGAGCACATGGTCGCGCAAGGCGCGGAACGGCACCTCGATCCGCCACACCGAATGATATCCCTTGGCCCGATAGGCCCGGTACGCCTTGGCCGCGCCGTCATGCAATTCCGCTTCGGTGCCGGCCACGACCAGCCCCTGATCGAGAATCAACGCCGCGAGAACACGGACCGTGAAGGCGCCGCGGCTGAAGCCGAACAGATAGATCTTCGAGCCGTTGCCGTGATCGTAGTTGCGGCAGATGAACTTGTAGGTGTCCAGGATATTGCGCTTGAGGCCGAAGCCGAAGACGCCGCCGAGGATCGCCAGCGGGACGAAGGAGGAGGTGCCGACGCCGTCGTCATATTTGGCGGCCTGGGTGTTGCCTTGCAGGTCCAGCGCCTGAAACATGCGCCAGACATTGGTGCGCCACACGCTCGAGGCGGCGTTGCCGGTGCCATCCGACAGGATGATGATCTTCGGACTCGCCATGAATACGCCCCCGCTCGAAATTCATGATTGAAAGCGGAGAGGGTAGTGCGTGGGATGGAGAAAGCAATCTGAGATAGCGGCCGATCAGTCGGAAGTAGCGGCAGATGTTGCGGGACGGTTCAGTGGTCGGGGTTCTCCGGGAAGAGCCTGCATGCCGGACCGAGATGCCGGCCGGTCAGGCCGGCCGCGTCGCGATCCAGATCACGTGACGCGCGCCCCCGCCACCGCGGCCGGTGGCGCGGATCTTGATCTCCTCGGCGGCGAAGCCGGCCTTGCGCAGCCGCGGCGCGAAGCGGTCGTCGGGGTGGGAGGACCACACGGCCAGCAGGCCGCCGGGGCGTAGCGCGGTGAAGGCGGCGCGCAGGCCCGAGGGATCATACAGTGCGTCGTTGGACTCCCGGGTCAGTCCCTGCGGGCCGTTGTCAACGTCGAGCAGGATCGCATCATAGCTGCCGCGCGCGGCCGTGATCAGCCGCACCACGTCGCCCTCGCGGATCTCGACGCGCGGATCGGCCAGGCTGTCGCCGGAGAGTTCGGCCATCGGCCCGCGCGCCCAGGCGATTACGGCCGGCACCAGCTCGGCGACGGTGACGCGCGCCTGCGGCCCCAGCACCTTCAGGGCCGCGCGCAGGGTGAAGCCCATGCCGAGGCCGCCGATCAGCAGAGTCGGGGCGGGGCGGTCCTTGAGGCGGGCGCAGCTCAGGGTCGCCAGCGCTTCCTCCGAGCCGTAGAGGCGACTGCTCATCAGCTCGTTCTGGCCCAGCTTGATGCTGAACTCCTTGCCACGCTGCATCAACCGCAGCGGCTCGCCGCCGCCGGGCACGTCTGCGGTGTCGATCAGCTTCCAGGGAATCACGCGGGTCTCATCTCGTCTTGAAAGCGGGGTCCGGCAGGCGTTCGTCGGACCGACGGAGGTCATGATCGCCGCTGTCCTGCCGGCAACGGATTCGCCTGCTTACCACAATGACGGAGGACGTTCTGCCCGACGGTGCGGCCGATGGCAGCGCGACGCTCGCGGAACCCAGCAGTCCCCTGGTGATTGAGGAGGGGGCGCGGCATCAAAGGCGATTGCGGATTACCGATGAAACTATCTCTTCTTTCGCAAACGCGGCTCTCGGTCGTCGCCATCCCTGCCCAGAACGAAGCATCCGAAATCGCCGGCTGTCTTGCGGCCCTGGCCATGCAGCGGGACGAAGAGGGAGCCCCGATCGCACGGGGCAGCCTGGAGATCCTCGTCTTCGCCAACAGCTGCACCGACGACACCGCCGCAATCGCCCGGCAGGCGGCGCGTTCGATCCCGCACCCGGTCGTGGTGGTCGAAGAGGATCTGCCCGAGGGGCAGCGAAATGCCGGGTGGGCGCGCAAGCGCGCGATGGACCTGGCTGCAATCCGGCTTGCCGAGGCGGCTCTGCTGCACGGCCTCATCATGACCACCGATGCCGACAGCCGGGTGTCGCCGACATGGTTTGCCGCCACGCTTCGCGCCTTCGACGAAGGTGTCGACTGCGTCGCCGGCTACATCGATGCGATCCCGAGCGAGTATGTCGCTCTTGGTGATCAGTTCGTGGTACGCGGCCGGCTCGAAGATGCCTATCTGCGCTACATCGCCGAAATCAACGCGCGCTGCGACCCGCGGCCGCACGATCCCTGGCCGACCCATCGGGTCTCGTCTGGGGCCAGCCTGGCGGTGACAGCCGCCGCCTATGCAGCGATCGGCGGTCTGCCGCCGCGCCCGGTCGGGGAGGACGTCGCGCTGACGGCGGCGCTCGACCGTGCCGGGCTGAAGGTGCGCCACGCCATGGACGTGTGCGTGGCCACCTCCTGCCGGTTCGAAGGGCGGGCGAGCGGCGGCGCTGCCGACACGATGCGCCATCGCCACGGACATCCCGATGCGCCCTGCGACGATGATCTCGAGCCCGCGCTGCAGGCCACGCGACGCGCGCTCTGCAAGGGGATGTTGCGCGATCGCTGGAGCCGAGGGCCGGCCGCGCGCCGCTGGCCTGCCGCTCTGGGACCGTCGCGTGAGATCATCCGCGCCTTCGACGGTTTGGCCACTTGCTCGTTCGAAGACGCCTGGGATGCGGTGTGCGGCATGAGCCAGGCATTGAAGCGCGGCGCACCGCTGCGCCCGTCTGACCTGCCGCGCCAGATCGCCATCGCCAGGATGATCGTGCGGCATCTGAGACCGCCGGTCAGGCCGCCGAGAAGCGCTCCAGGCGATATGTCTCATCGTGAAGGATCGTGCGAACCGGCAGTGCCGGCTTGATGCCATCGGCAAACAGCTCGCTGGCCTCGATCCCCGTGAGCGGATAGTTCGTCTCGCCGAGCCAGTGGCACAGCACGATCTCGCCGCCAGGCGCGATCTCCGCGATACATTCCTGCGTGACGCGCTGCAGGTCGGGCTTGGCGAAATAGTACAGAACCTCCGACAGCACGATCAGGTCGAATGGCCCCTTGGGAAAGTCGGCCGGAATGGTCGCGACGCGAAAGCTGACGTTCGACCCGCTGACCGACCTTGCGACCTCGAGCGCCGTGGCGGATGCGTCGATGGCGAGCAGCTGAGCACAATGCGCGCTGAGAAGTTGTGTCAATACGCCGATCGAGCAGCCGACTTCGAGCGCCTGCGCGTAGGGCGCCCGGGTGAGAGAGGCGATCGTGGCCTGATACTTGTCCTGCTCGTAGCGGCTGCTTCGAAACCGCCAGGGGTCGATGTCAGCCTTATATTTGGCTTCGAAATAGTCCGGGGGAAGGGTTGCAGCTTTTCTGGTCACGACGGCACCTCGATGAAATACTCATAGGGTCCGAGGAACGGCGCCAGGGACGCGTCGTCGAAACGGAAGCCATCCGGATCGTCGCTGATGAGGTCTGTCATCTGCGACGCGTGGGCATCGATCGCCGCCCGCTTGCGACCACGCTGCGATGAGATGTCGATCCGGACCGCGCTCAGCGGCGGCTGCTGCGTCTCGACATCAGCCGCGAGGTGCCATCCCCAGACCGGATACGCCCAGAGCTTCAGGCCGGGGCTCGCTCGGCGAACGGCCTTCGCCAGCGCCGCGGACGCCTGGTGATCGCAATGCGGATCGCCCTCCCATGTGACGAACAGGGCGCCGGCTCCGGACCGTCGGACCACCTTCAGCGTCGTTTCAACGGCCGCATCGAAGTCCGGGCCCGACATCGGCGCCCTCGTATCCGGCAGTCCGAGGAACGTGACATGGTCCGGCTGCACCCCGAGAACCCGGCCGGCTGCATGCACCTCGGCGTATCTCAGCGCGACCAGTTTCTGTCGCGGATACTGCCTGGAACGGGGATGCGAGCCCGAGCCGTCGGTCACGACGATGACATTGACCTCATGTCCTGCAGCACGGGATTCCGCAATCAGGCCTCCCGCGCCAAGCGACTCGTCGTCCGGATGGGGCGAGAGCACCACCAGCGGGCGTCCGTGGACGAGCTCATCCACCGTGACAACCGGACTGGTGCTCAGCGCGTCGAGAAATCGATCGGCGCGCACGTCAGAAACCTCCGACGGACTGAGACGAGCTCAGGAATGCTCTCGCACCGTCGCTCATCGCGAGGTCGGGCACGGGTTGGCGCAGATAGGTCGCGAGGTCGCGCGACACGCGCTCGATCGGATGCGGGCGAACGAACGACGAAAGGCCGACGCCACGCTGCACGGTCTCCATGACGTCGAGCGCGCAGCGCTCGGTGACCATTCGCGTGAGATTGGCGAAGCCCACGACCTGTTCGCCAGGCATCTCATCCGAGGCGAGCCGCTGCGCGGCGTCCTCGACGAAATAGCGCGCGGTCTTGGCGGCTGCCATCGCCTGCGCGAGGCGCTGCAGCTGATACGGATCTTCGCCGCGTTTCGTCGTCAGGAGATGGGTCTTGAACAGATCGACGAGACGTTCGGTCGCGCCGCAATGGGCTGCGCAGAACCGCCATGCGCCGCCCGAGAAGAACGGCTGGCGCATGAAGTCGCCGGGCTCGCCGATCATGTTCTCTGACGTCACGACAGTCCCGGAGAAATCGATCGCGCCGGTGGCCGTCGACCGCATGCCCTGCGCCTGCCAGCCCGACAGATCGATCGGCTCGTCCATGGTCAGGCGCAACAGGCAGAGAACCTGACCGTCCGGCGCCGTCGCGGTCACGAGGGGATCGGTAACGAAGCCCGCGCCGGACGACAGGACCTTCCGGCCCTGCAAGGTGCCGCCACCTTCGCCGGCGACGTGCAGACCCCTGGCATCATTGGCGCCCCACACGGCCGAGAGGCCACCGGCGGCGATGCGCGCGGCCAGCGCGCGCAGCTGATCCCGCTCGCCGTAGCGAGTGACCAGGGACACCGCATTGACGTGACCTTCGAACAGCCGGGCGATCGACAGATCCGCAGATCCGAGCAGGCGCAGGACCGTGCACAGCTCGCCGCTGCGCTCGGGCCCGCAGAGGTCGTCGCCGCCGAGATCCCGGGGGAAGGGCGACATCGCGAGGCCGGACCGGCGAAACGCCGTCCACAGGTGATCACCGATGAAGGCGTGCTCGTCCGTCTCGGCGGCGGCATCGAACATCAGGCCAGCGAACCGCTGCGCGCGATCGAGCAGAGTTCGGTTATCGTGACGCGCTGGCTCGCTACGGGCTAGAATGGCTCGTTCTCCGGTGCATGGGGCTGACAGCAATGGGGTGAAGTCAGCGAACAGCCAATGGTTCCCGGCGCCGTAGGAACGTTGCCCTCGTCAGGTCATTGTCGATGAGTTCGCGAACTGATCGGGGCAGGGCATGGCGACCATTCGACTCGATCCGGACAACGTTCACGGTCACATCCGGTGGCTGAAATGGGTCGAGCAGGATCAGGTCATCGGCCGGATCATTCGTGATTTCAGCGGCCGCTGCGAGATCGCGCCGGAGGGGCCGCATTGGAGCCCGATGAAGAGTTTTGCCGGCTTTTCCTTCGATACCCCGGAACAGGCCCTCGCCGAAGTGCAGCTTTATTTTCGCGGCCGCTGAGGGCTGGACGTCTTGCGCCCTAGTCTCTGATCGATCAGCAAGGCCATCCGCTGCACACTGAGCGTAACGTCCAGTGCGTCGGCAGAGGATCAGCCGCCGGTGACGCTCATGTGCCGGCTGACGCTCGGGCGGTTGTGGCGGCGGTCGATGATGAAGTCGTGGCCCTTCGGCTTCAGGCCGATGGCGCGGTCGATCGCGTCGCTGAGCTGCTCGTCGCTGGCCGAGGCTCGCAACGGCTTGCGCAGATCGGAAGCATCCTCGTGGCCGAGGCAGGTGTGCAAGGTGCCGGTGCAGGTGACGCGCACGCGGTTGCAGCTCTCGCAGAAATTATGCGTCATCGGAGTGATGAAGCCGATCGTGCCGCCGGTCTCGGCGACGCGGACGTAGCGAGCGGGGCCGCCGGTGGTCTCGTCGAGATCGGTCATCGTGTATTTCTGCGCCAGACGGCTGCGCAGCAGCGACAGCGGCAGATACTGGTCGATGCGGCCTTCGCCGATCTCGCCCATCGGCATCACCTCGATGAGCGTTAGCGCCATGCCCTTGCCATGCGCCCAGTCGATCAGCGACGGGATCTCGTCCTCGTTCATGTTCTTGAGCGCGACCGCGTTGATCTTCACCGCGATGCCGGCGGCCTGCGCCGCGTCGATGCCGGCGAGCACGCGATCCAGATCGCCCCAGCGGGTGATGGTGCGGAACTTGTCGGCGTCGAGCGTGTCGAGCGAGACGTTGATGCGGCGGACGCCGCAATCGGCGAGCTCGGAGGCATATTTCGCGAGTTGCGTCGCATTGGTCGTCATCGTCAGCTCATTGAGCGCGCCGCTCTTCAGGTGCCGCGACAGCGAGCGCACCAGGCCCATGACGTTGCGGCGGACCAGCGGCTCGCCGCCGGTGAGCCGGAGCTTCTTCACGCCCTTGTGGATGAAGGCCGAGCACAGCCGGTCGAGCTCCTCCAGGGTCAGCAGGTCGGCCTTGGGCAGGAACGTCATGTCCTCCGCCATGCAATAGAAGCAGCGGAGGTCGCAGCGGTCGGTCACCGAGACGCGCAGATAGCTGATGCGACGGCCGAACGGGTCGGTCATCGGGCGCGTCAGGGCTGTTTCACTCAACGTCTCAGCGGTCATGGAAGGCCTTGTCACGACGGTCATGGCGGCGGTGCCATGAGCGGCTGCGCCAGACAGTGGCCGCGCGAGACGCGGCCGGCTGCCGGTTCAAAGCAATCTAATCACGATCGGCGCGGCTCACAATCGCCGAGCACTCATACCGAGGAATGGTGACCTGACGAGGCGCCGATGCTGCATCGCAGCTTCGCTGCTGCGAGAGGCGATGGCCGTTGCGATCCGATTATTGCCGCGGCGGTGGGGCCGGGAAGGCGGAACCGGTGGTCGCGGGCGCCGGCGCGGCGGCAGAAGCGGCCGATTTCTGCGGCTTCGGCTTTTTCGGGCGCATGTGCTTCACCGCCTTCGGCGGCGCGCCCGGCATCGGCTGCAGCTCGGCGACCACAGGGCTCGGGTCCATCACGACCGGGGGCGAGCTGTTGAAATCGCCGGAGTTGCGGATGACCTGCACCGGAACGGTCGCCGGCTGATACTTGTCCATCGTGAAGGTGACGCTGAAGCCGGCGTCCGGCGCGGGCACCGACACGGTGCAGGGCGTCCGGCAGCCCGGTCCGAGCGAGGTCTTGGCGTCGGCGCCCGGCGGCACCGATTCGAGCTGCACGGGCACCTCCGGCGCCGACATCTTGAAGCTGTCCATGGAGAAGGACGAGCAGCCGGCCAGACCGGCTCCCGTAAGCGCAATCGCGATGACCCGCCGAATCATGATGTCCGCCCCACAACCCCTGCGGCCATCGGCCGCAATCCCAGCGCGACCATAGGAGTGTCAGGACAGCGGCGCAACTGCGGTCAACCCCATTCTCAACAGAACCTTCGGGTTTCGTTCGTTGAGGATTCAGGCGATCGGGCAGGGGGTTAGGCCGCAATCCCGCGAGTGGATCACAGCGCTGTCAGGCATTCTTGAGGGCGGGGCCGAGCGCCAGCACCGCGGCCGGCAGCTCGCGCATGTGATCGATCAGGTGGTCCGGATTGAGCTCCGCGATCGGCACGTCGGTATAGCCGAAGGTGCAGCCGATGACGGGAACGCCGGCGCGGCGGGCGGCGCCGACATCGGTGCCGGCATCGCCAACCATGATCGCGGCTCCGATCTCGCCGCCGGCCTGCGCGATGGTCTGGCGCAGGATCGCCGGATCCGGCTTGGCCACGCCGAAGGTGTCGGCGCCACAGATCGCGGCAAAGCGCGAGGACAGGCCGAGCTGGTCGAGCAGCCGCTTCGACAGCCATTCCAGCTTGTTGGTGCACACCGCGAACTGGCAGCCGCGTCCGGCGAGCTCGTCGAGCGCCGCCTCCAGCCCCTCGAAGGGGCGCGATTCGACCGCGATGTTCTCGGCGTAGAAATCGATGAAATCGACCGTGAGCTGCTCCATCTCGGCCGGGCTGGCAAAGCGGCCTTCCGCCTCCAGCCCGCGCTCAAGCAGCTTGCGGGCGCCATGCCCGATCATCTTGCGCGCCGAGGCCAGCGGCAGTGGCCGCAGCCCCTCGCGCTTGAGGATGTGGTTGAGCGCGTTGATGAGATCCGGCGCCGTGTCGACCAGGGTGCCGTCGAGATCGAAGACGATGGTGCTGGAGATGGCCATCGGTATTGGCTACCGGCAGGCCCGCGCCCCCGCAAGGGGCTCGCCACGGCTTTTTGTCCGATTTCGTGACCGGTCAGAGCTAGGCCCCGCGTCAAAACACCGCTAGATATGCGCCGGTTTTCGGCCCCTAGGGGCCTGGGGGTGAGGACGGTTCCTTGGTCGACATGGAAGCATTGAAGCGGCAGGCGGCGGCGCGGGCGCTGGAAGAGGTCGAGAGCGGGATGAAGCTCGGCCTCGGCACCGGCTCGACGGCCAAGCATTTCGTCGATCTGCTGGCTGAGAAGGTCCGCGCCGGCCTCAAGGTCGTGGGCGTGCCGACCTCGGAGGCGACACGGGCGCAGGCGCAGGCCTGCGGTGTGCCGCTGACCACGCTCGACGAGATCGACCATCTCGACCTCACCATCGACGGTGCCGACGAGATCAACCCGGCGCTCGACCTGATCAAGGGCGGCGGCGGCGCGCTGCTGCGCGAGAAGATCGTCGCCAGCGCCTCGGATCGCATGATCGTGATCGCCGACGAGAGCAAATGGGTCGGAAAGCTCGGCCGCTTTCCGCTGCCGATCGAGGTGATCCCGTTCGGGCTCGCCGCGACGCAGCGCGAGATCGGCAAGGCGTTCGCCAAGGCCGGTGTCTCCGGAGCGATGGGCTTGCGTAAGTCCGCAGATGGCCACGTTTTCGTCACCGATGGCGGCCACTGGATTGTCGATGTCCGCCTTGGGGAGATCGAGGATCCCCCGCGCCTGGCGGGTCTTTTGAGCGCAATTCCGGGAGTGGTCGAGCACGGGCTGTTCATTGGCCTCGGCAGCACGGCGATCCTGGCAGGCGCACAGGGTATTCGCGTTATCCAGCGGCCTTGAGCGCAGCACGATCTGCGCTTTGGGCCGCAATCTCACAGGAGACTTGGAATGAAGAGCGTGTTCAGAATCTTGCCGGCCGCCGGAATCGTGCTGGCCCTGGCTTCGGCGAGCCCCGCTGCCGCGCAGGGCCAGGCGCCGGCGCTGAAGCCGGCCTCGCCCGCCTGCATGGCCGGTGCGCGCGAGATTCTGTCGATGAAGAACGCGGCTGCGATGTACGCCAATGCCGTCCCGGGCATCGTGCAGCAGACCAAGCAGGCGCTGCTGCAGTCCAACCTCAACTACCAGAAGGACCTCGACGAGGTCGCCGTCTCCGTCGCGCAGACCTATGCCGGCAAGGAGAAGGAGATCGGCGAGAAGATGGCGCAGATCTACTGCAACGAGTTCTCCGACCAGGAGATCGCCAACCTCGTCACTTTCTACAAGTCTGCCATCGGCCAGAAGCTGCTTGCGGCCGAGCCGAAGGCGATCCAGATGAGCATGCAGGCGATGAACGGGTGGGCGGCGGAGTTCTCCGACACGGTCACCGCGCAGTTCCGCGCCGAGATGCGCAAGCGCAACAAGCCGATCTGAGGCGGGTTGCAAGGACAGGTCGGGGGAGAGATGGCTGAATTCGACGTCGACCTGTTCGTGATCGGTGGCGGCTCGGGGGGCGTGCGCGCCGCCCGCATCGCGGCGGGCTATGGCGCCCGCGTGATGGTCGCCGAGGAATACCGCATGGGCGGCACCTGCGTGATCCGCGGCTGCGTGCCCAAGAAGTTGTTCGTCATCGGCTCGCATGTCCGCCAGGAGATCGCTGATGCCGAAGGCTTCGGCTGGACGATCCCGACCGCGACGTTCGACTGGAAGACGCTGATCGCCAACAAGGACAAGGAGATCGCGCGTCTGGAGGCGGCCTACGCCACCAACGTCGAGAAGTCCGGCGCCAGGATCGTCAAAACCCGCGCCGTGCTGGAGGACGCCCATACCGTGCGCCTCGGCACAGGCGAGAAGGTCACCGCCAAATACATCCTGATCGCGACCGGCGGCGCGCCCAATCACGGCACCCCGATTCCCGGCATCGAGCACGTCATCTCCTCCAACGAGGCGTTTCACCTGGAGGAGCTGCCGCGCCGCATCGTGATCCAGGGCGGCGGCTATATCGCGCTGGAATTTGCCTGCATCTTCGCCAATTTCGGCTCCGACGTCACCGTCGTCTATCGCGGCGACAACATCCTGCGCGGCTTCGACGAGGACGTGCGCAAGCACGTCCGCTCGGAGATGGAGAAGGAAGGCATCACCATCCTGACCGGCTGCACGATCAAGAGTGTCGACAAGCACGGCAAAGACTACACGACCCATCTGTCGAACGGCTCCAGCATCGCCTCCGACAAGGTGATGTTCGCGATCGGCCGTCATCCGGCGGTCGCCAATCTCGGCCTGGAGAAGGCCGGCGTCGCCATCAATCCGCGCAATGGCGGCATCGCGGTCGACGCGTTCTCGCAGAGCTCGGTGCCGAGCATCTACGCCGTCGGCGACGTCACCCATCGCTTCAACCTGACGCCGGTCGCGATCCGCGAGGGTCATGCCTTTGCCGACAACGTGTTCGGCGGCAAGAGCGTGCGCGTCGATCACGCCGACATTCCGACCGCCGTGTTCTGCCAGCCCGAGGTCGGCACGGTGGGTCTCACCGAGACCCAGGCGCGCGAGATGTACGATCGCGTCGACATCTACAAGACCACGTTCCGCCCGATCAAGGCGACTATGTCCGGCCGCGACACCCGCGTGCTGATGAAGCTCGTGGTCGACGGCACCAGCGACCGCGTGCTCGGCTGCCATATCGTCGGCGACATGGCCGCCGAGATCACCCAGGCCGTCGCCATTGCCATCAAGATGAAGGCCACCAAGGCCGATTTCGACGCCACCGTCGCGCTGCATCCGTCTGCGGCGGAGGAACTGGTGACGATGCGCACGGTGACCGAGCGCCACGTCCGGCAGGCGGCGGAGTAGGGCGCTGCGCCTTTCCGCTTCGTCCGGCCGCGTATAGACTTCCGCCGTCAAGCAAGGACGGGGAGAGTCGATGCGGCGATGGATGATGCTGGCGCTGGCCGGATGGAGCCTGCTCGGCTTTTTCAGCCCGGCGCTCGCCGATGCCCGCATCGCGCTCGTCATCGGCAACTCGGCCTATCGCAGCGTCAGCCGCCTCGAGAATCCCAAGCATGATGCGGCGCTGATGGCCGAGACTCTTCAGGGCCTTGGTTTCACGTTGGTCGGCGGCAGTGCGCGGCTCGATCTCGACGAGGCCACGATGCGCCGCGCGGTACAGGAGTTCGGCGCCAAGGCGCGCGGCGCCGACGTCGCGCTGGTCTATTATGCCGGCCACGGCGTGCAGGTGCGCGGCGCCAACTATCTGGTGCCGGTCGACGCCAACCCGGCGCGCGAGGCCGATGTCGATTTCCAGATGCTCGACGTCAACGTCGTGTTGCGCCAGATGGAGAGCGCTGGCACCAAGCTGAACCTCGTGATCCTCGACGCCTGCCGCAACAATCCGTTCGGCGGCCGCGGCTTGCGCGACGGCGGCAGCGGCCTGGCGCAGATGCGCGCGCCGGAGGGCACGCTGATCTCGTTCGCGACCCAGCCCGGCAACGTCGCGCTCGACGGCCGCGACGGCAACAGCCCGTTCACGAAGGCGCTCGCCGACACGATCAAGCGGCCTGGCCTCGACATCTTCAAGACCTTCAACCAGGTCGGCCTGGAGGTGAAGCGCGCCACCGGCGGCACCCAGCAGCCCTGGGTGTCGAGCTCGCCGGTCGACGGCGACTTCTTCTTCGCCGGCCAGCCGGTCGCGCCCGCTTCGACAGCGCCGCTGGCCTCCGCGGCATCCCCCGATCCCGCCGAGCGCGCCTGGGCGGTGACGCAGAACACCACCAGCATCGCGGTGCTCGAGGATTTCGTGCGGCAGTTCGGCGGCACGCCCTATGGCTCGATGGCGCGGGCGCGGATCGAGGAGCTGAAGACAAGTCAGACCGCGGCACGTCCGGCTGAAACGCCGATCGAGCGTGCGCAGGCGATCCTTCCCAACCCGCATCTCGTGCCGCGCACGGTCAAGCGCAACGTCTCGCAGGGCTATCTCAACCTGCGCCGGGAGCCCGGGCAGAAGTCGGAGATCCTCACCCGCATCCCCGCCGGCGAGACCGCGATGGTCGGCGGCTGCGTGATGCCCGGCGACGGTGTCAGCCGGTTCGCGTCATGCCGCGCAGTGTGGAACGGCGTCGTCGGCTGGGTGTCGTCGAACGGGCTGGAGTAGGCGGCCTCGCGCGCTCAGAGTGTAGAATGCAGGTAGGGACCGTCCACCAACCCGCCGTCATTGCGAGCGCAGCGAAGCAATCCAGAGTCCTTGGCTTGGCCCCGGATTGCTTCGCTGCGCTCGCAATGACGAAGAAGTCTGGAGCTCGAGCGTCACCTCAACTCACATGCTGTGCGCTGCGCCGTCTTGCGAGGTACGGCAACGCGAACATGTAGAGCCCCGTGGCGAGCAGCACGATCAGCGGGAGCAACGCCAGCAGACCGACCCACGCGGCGGGCTGCTGCGTCTGCGTCATCGCCGCGATGTTGATGATGACACCGACCGTGAAGGCGATCGAGACCCATCGGTGGACTTGTCGGATCGTATTGGACCAGTTCATTGGCTCCTCCCCATTGTGACAATGCCGATGAAAGTGCGGAAATCTCTCCGCCGTCATTCCGGGGCGTGCGAAGCACGAGCCGGAATCCATTGCGCGGCAGTTCTCGCGGCCCGATGGATTCCGGGCTCGCCGCGCTTTGCGCGCCGCCCCGGAATGACAACCGAGCGTAGCAGAGGCCCAGCTCAGTCGAGCCGCGCCAACGTCTGCTCCAATCCGTCGAAGAATTTCGGCCAGCCGTAGCGTGCGCCCTGATAGGCGCGGGTCTGGTCGGCGGCGAAGCCGGTCTGCTCCATGCGCAGATGGGTTCCTGTCGCGGTCGGCGTCAGCGTCCAGGTCACGACGCTGTCGAGGCCGAGTGCGGCCCAGCTGTAGGACAGCGTCCTGTTCGGCTCGATCGTCAGCACCTGGCAGTCGACGACGCCCCAGTCCGCCTTCAGCTTGAAGCGATGGTCGACCGACGGCAGGAAGTCATTGGCCATCAGCCACTCCGCGATCAGATGCGGCTGCGTCAGCGCGCGCCAGAGCTTTTCCGGCGGATGCGCGAACTCGCGTTCGACGACGACGGTGCGGGTCTCCGGCGCAATGTCTGTCATTGGTCCATCCTGTTGAGCAGATTGTCGAGGTCGTCGAAGCGACTCTCCCAGAATGCGGCCATGCGGCTGGTCCAGTCGAGCAGGGGTGCGAGCGCCTTCGGCTGGGCGCGATAATGCGTCAGGCGGCCTTCGTGACGCTCGCGTACCAGGCCTGCCTGCTTGAGCAGGCCGAGATGCTTTGACACCGCCGGCTGCGACACGCCGGCCTTGGCGGTCAGCGCGCCGACGGTCTGCTCGCCGTGGCGGCACAGCCCCTCGAAGATCGCGCGCCGGGTCGGATCGGCAAGCGTGCGGAACAGCAGGTCGGGAGAGCGGGGCATTCAATCCATAACTCGATGGTTATGGGTATATCCATAACCTCATGGTTATGAATTGGCAAGGGCAGCGCTGCCGATCCGGCGCCAGCGCGATGATCAGCCCCTCGGCGCTGTGCGTGATCCGGACGGCGGCGCCGTCCGGATCACCTGTCGTGGACCGCGGATCAGGGCGTCAACGTCCATTGCTGCGAGCGGGCGGCCGAGGCGGTCGCGGTCAGCAGCTGATTGCCGAGGGAGGTGCCGTTCTGGCTCATCACTTCGACCGGATAGCTGCGCAGCGCGATCGTGCCGGCCGCAGCGTCATAGCGGAAGCGCTGGTTGTTGTTGCCGGTGCAGGTCCAGATGATCAGCTGCGCGCCGTCGCCATAGGTGCCGTTGTTGTCCAGGCAGTAGTGCGGGTCCTGCATGCTGCGGATCATGCCGGTCGTCTCGTCGTAGCTCCAGGTCTGGTTGGCGGTGCCGGTGCAGTTCCACTGGATCACGGCCGTGCCGTCGGCCATGGTGCCGCCGCTGACATCCATGCACAGCGCCGACGTGCGGTTGACGATGCGGACCGGCTGGCGCGATGGTGCCGCGCTCGTGGAGACCGGCGCGTAGACGACGCCGAGCTTGTCGATGCCGTCGCCGGAGCGGCCGTGGAAGCCGGTGATCTGCCAGCCGCTCGGGGCGGTGTAGCTGGTGCAGCTCGACGTCGACGTGCCGCCCGACAGGGTACGGCCCGCGCTGGTGCCGAACGCGATCCGGAAGATGCGCGTGTGCCCCTGATACTGGTCGCTGCACAGATTGACCGAGGTGAGATATTCGCCGCCGCCGAGCGTCAGGCTCTGAGCCGTGCCGCCGCTGCCGCCATGGCTGTAGACAAAGCCGTTCGAAAGCGTCAGCTCGACGGCGTCGACCCGGTTGCCGGTGCGGATGGTCAGCTTGCTGACCACGGGATTGGCCGGCAGCGCGGAGACGTCGTTGTAGCTCGTGCCGTGCGGGCCGCCGAACTGGTCGCTGAGCTTGCGGTTCGATGCGGTGGCCCAGCTCCAGTCGACCTCGACGGGGTGGTGATCGGAGAGCTGCGCGCCGTTCGAGTCCAGCGCATCCTGGCGGTCGACATAGCCAGACGCCTGCAGGTTCAAAAAGCCGTTATTGCGCCACAGCACCTTGTCGACGATCTCGCAGTCCGGCCGGGCCGTCTGCGTATCGCCGCAGACCAGCGGATCGCCGATCGGCGGCACGCTGCCGCCGCGCACGGTCTCGACCCAGGCGTCGCTGAAACCGTGATGCAGGAACTCCCACATGTTCTGGCCGGCGCGCGTGTAGCGCGTGTTGGTGTCGCCCATCACCATGACGGCATTGCCGGCGGAATTCGCCTCGATATAGCTCAGGATCTGCGCCACGTCGGACTCGCTATAGGCGAGATCGGTGGAGGACGTGCCGGACTGGGCGTGCAGGTTGTAGAAGTCGAGATAGACGCCCTCGGCCAGCCGCGTGCGGACCAGCGAGAAGCCCTTCGGGGTCAGCGCGTCGGAATCCGCGCGCTTGGTCCAGGTCACGCGGTCGAGATCATCGAACGAATAGGTGCTGAGCGTGTTGAGGCCGTCGCCGATTCCGGCCGTGCCCGAGGTCGGCGTGCGATAGGGATGGTTGTCGCAGGTGTCGTAGAGCGCGGCGTGCCAGAGAAAATCCTCCTGCACGTTGACGATGCCGAACTGGCGCAGATAGCAGCTGATCACGCGCGAATGCGCGTCGCTGCCGCCGTTGTAGGCGGTCGGCGTTTCCGCGACGTTATAGGTCAGGGTGTTGAAGGTGCCGCTGTCCGCATGCAGCGGGCCGGCCAGCAGAGCGGCGCAGCCGGCTGCGATCGCGCCGGCGATGTGGTGAAGTCTCATTGTCGATCCCCTCGATCGTGTCCGAAAGCGGCGGCGCGATAGCATCTGCCGCGTGTCGCCGTGATGACGGATCGATGGATGTTCTGCGTGGCACGTGTCGTGCGGACGCGTGCCAGCCCAGGTTGTCACGGCCCCGCATCGAAGATCGACGTCACGCAGCGTGCGGCGGCGGCCATTCGTCCGCGTGAGCGCGATCACGGGCGTGACCCGCACTTGCGTCGTACACGGAACGAGGCAGCGGAGGCTGGCCGAGGCGTCGGGCGGCGCTCCTATTGAATGCCGCGCCATACTCCTATCGGGGGACGCTGAGGGGACGCTGGGCTGCTAGCAATCCGATACCTTGCTGGAGACACCGGACATGCATGCCCATCAGGTTCCGCCGCGGCTCGCGCCCATCACATCGCAGCCAGTCACGTCGAAGCCATTCACCTCGAAGCCATTTGTTTCGAAGGAATGCCTCGGCGCCGTCGTTCTCGCATTCTTCCTGATCCTGCACATCGTCGCGATCGCGATTCTGCGAAAGGCGGACACGCCCGACCGCGTGGAGGCAAGTCCGGTTACGACGGTCCAGACCACTGATTGACGATCACTCATTTCCATTTTCATCAGCCGGAGAATTGTCATGCCCGGGCTCGGATCATTCTTGCTGCTCAGCGCCGCCGTTTTCTTCGGCGCCTTCGTGTCCGGTCTTGCAGGGTTCGCATTTTCAGCGGTCGCCGGCGCCATCCTCCTGCACATGCTGCAGCCCCTGGAAGCCGTGCCGCTGATGATGGCGTGCAGCGTCGGCGTGCAGGCAACGAACCTCTGGGCGCTGCGCGCCAGCATCCGCTGGAAGGAGAGCGTCGTCCTGATCATCGGCGGGCTGCTCGGCGTGCCCCTGGCGCTGTGGCTGCTGCACAATGCAGAGACACGTGTGTTCCAGCAGATCTTCGGCCTCACCATCGCGATCTACGCCGGCACCATGCTGTGCAAGCCGGCGCTGGGCAGTCTTCAGCCGATGAGCCGAAGCCGCACCGCCATCATCGGCTTCGGTGGCGGCCTGATCGGCGGCCTCACAGCGATGCCCGGCGCCTTGCCGACGATCTGGTGCGAGATGCATGGCCTGCCGAAGACCGAACAGCGCGGCCTCGTTCAGCCCTTCATCGCCGTCATGCAGATCGCCTCGCTCACGATGATGCTGGCGCGTCAGGACCTGTCGTCCAAGGTGGTCATCGACCTCGCCCTGAGCATCCCGGCGCTGCTCGCGGGAACGGCCCTCGGCGTGTTCGCCTTCCGCAAGGTCAACGATGCGCTGTTCAGGAAGATCATTTTGGGGATTCTGCTGCTGTCGGGGCTGCTGCTGGTGGTCTGATTGATGCCCGGAGAGGTGACCAGCGCGCGACCGCGGCCAAATTGATCGCAGGGCTCAATGTTCGGATATTCAAAAATATCACTTTACGAATATCGGAATCTGTGCTCTACTGCATGCATCCCGCCTCACTCGGAAGGGGCGTTGCGCGCGATCGTCACGACACGCGAGGCGGGGAGCGATGGCCGCGTTTGAGCCGCAGCGTGTCCGAGAGGGTGCGCGGACGAACGGCTCGGCGCGGACGTGAAGTCGCAGCGTGCTGGCACCCCGATGCTGGTGCTACGTTCGTGACGGCGCTTGCGCGCCGCGCGGGCAATGGTGGCCAACAAGCCCGGCGCACCAGGCAGACTGCGTATAAGCGTTAAGACCGTCGCGCAGGGAATGCCGGAATGATCGGCTGAACCTGTGGTACCTGCCGCCTGCACTTTTTTCCGCAGGCGGGCCATGGGCGAGGCCATCGTCCGGCATTCCCTGCGCCCTCCGATGTTGGAGGGTGAGCCGCTCCATGAGACCTCGGGCATTCGTGTCGCGGGATCGAGAACGCGCGTCGGCCGATCCCGTCTTTTGCGTCACACTCCGCTGTCGTCCCAGACCAGCCGCTGGTTGGCGCAAGTCCATCCTCGTGTCACGACATGGGACGGTGGCTATGGATCCCGGCGTTCGCCGGGATGACGGCGGTGGGTGTGGAGGCGCCGAGCGCAGCAACCGAAGGCAGAGCAGGGAGCTCGATCTGGAGTCTCAAGCCAGGCCTGAAATCCCTCGCAGCCGCAACGGCTTGGTCGGACAACCTAAATTCCGGATGGCAGTTGCCGGGCAGGCTGTGTATAAGGCGCGCGCCGCGGCGGGGGAACAGGCGTGCGGTTGCCGAGAGGGAGTAGAGAGCCATGACGGAGCGCTGGAGCCCGGAGAGCTGGCGGTCCAAGCCGGTGCAGCAGGTGCCTGATTATCCCGACCAGAAGGCGCTGGCCGAGGTCGAGGCGCAGCTGTCGACCTTCCCGCCGCTGGTGTTCGCCGGCGAGGCGCGCAACCTGAAGAAATCGCTGGCGCGGGTCGCGGCCGGCGAGGCGTTCCTGCTGCAGGGCGGCGACTGCGCCGAGAGCTTCGCCGAGCATGGCGCCAACAACATCCGCGACTTCTTCCGCGTGCTGCTGCAGATGGCCGTGGTCATGACCTATGCCGGCGCGGTGCCGGTGGTGAAGGTCGGCCGCATCGCCGGCCAGTTCGCCAAGCCGCGCTCGTCGCCGACCGAGAAGGTCAACGGCGTGGAGCTGCCGAGCTATCGCGGCGACATCGTCAACGACACCGCCTTCACGCCCGAGGCGCGCATCCCCAACCCGCAGCGCCAGCTCGACGCCTACCGGCAGTCGGCGGCGACGTTGAACCTGTTGCGCGCGTTTGCCACCGGCGGCTTCGCCAATCTCGGCAGCGTGCACCAGTGGATGCTCGGCTTCGTCAAGGATAGCCCGCAGTCGCGGCGCTACAAGGAGCTGGCCGACCGCATCTCGGAGGCGCTCAACTTCATGCGCGCCTGCGGCCTCGATCTCGAGAGCCATCCCGAGCTGCGCGCCACCGACTTCTACACCAGCCACGAGGCGCTGCTGCTCGGCTACGAGCAGGCCTTCACCCGCGTCGATTCGACGACGGGCGACTGGTACGCCACGTCAGGCCATTTCATCTGGATCGGCGACCGCACCCGCCAGCTCGAACATGGCCATGTCGAATATTTCCGCGGCATCAAGAACCCGATCGGCCTGAAATGCGGGCCGTCGCTGAAGCCGGACGAGCTGATCAAGTTGATCGACATCCTCAATCCCGACAACGAGCCGGGACGGCTGACACTGATCAACCGCTTCGGCGCCGACAAGGTCGGCGATCACCTGCCGGGTCTGATCCGCGCGGTGCTGCGGGAAGGGCGCAAGGTGGTGTGGTCGTGCGATCCGATGCACGGCAACACCATCACCTCGAATTCGGGCTACAAGACCCGGCCGTTCGACCGCATCATCTCGGAAGTGCGGGCGTTCTTCGCGGTGCATGCGGCCGAGGGCACCCATGCCGGCGGCATCCATCTGGAGATGACCGGCAAGGACGTTACCGAATGCATCGGCGGCGCGCGCGCGATCTCGGACGAGGATCTCAACGACCGCTATCACACGGTGTGCGATCCCCGGCTGAACGCCGAGCAGTCGATCGACATGGCGTTCCTGATCGCCGAGCTGCTGAAGCAGCAGCGCGGCGGGAAATCCACCCCGATGCCGGCGGTCGCGGGCTTCTGATGCTGCGCTTCTGGCGCGCGACGCTCAACTCGCGCAATGGCCTCGCCTTCGCGCTCCGCTCCGAGCAGGCGGTGCGCGAGGAGGTGATCGCGCTGATCCTGTCGCTGCCGCTCGCCTATGTGATCGGCGCGACGCCGATGCGCAGCGTCGAACTGGTCTGCGCCGTGCTGCTGGTGCTCGTGGTCGAGCTCTTGAACACCGCGATCGAGAAGCTCGCCGACCGCCTCACCACCGACCATGATCCGAAGATCGGCCAGGTCAAGGATCTCGGCTCGGCTGCGGTCGGCGTCGCGCTGCTGATGTCCGGCGGCTTCTGGCTGTTCGCGATCGCCGAGCGGCTCGGATGGTTGTGAACGGGGTGAGCGATGGCCGCTGATATCTTCCGGATCACGCTGGCCCAGCTCAATCCCACGGTGGGGGACATCGCGGGTAACGTCGCGAAGGCCCGGGAGGCGCGAGCGAGGGCGGCGGCGGATGGCGCCGATCTCGTGGTGCTGCCTGAGCTGTTCATTGCGGGTGGTCTCACACGAGACGCGATGCCGAGTGTGCGGGCCGACAGCCGCGCCGCGATCGAGACGCTGGCGCGCGAGACCGCCGATGGCGGGCCGGCGGTGCTGATCGGCACGCCGTGGGACGAGAACGGCAAGCTCTCCAACGCCGTCGCACTGCTCGACGGCGGGCGCATCGCCGCGACGCGCTTCAAGACCAACCTGCCGGGTGATCAGCAGCGCCTGTTCACGCGCGGCCCCGCGGCCGGCCCGGTCAGCGTGCGCGGCATGCGCATCGGCGTCGCGATCGGCGAAGACATCTGGCCCGAGCAGACTGCAGACGAGAACGTCGTCGAGACGCTGGCCGAGACCGGCGCCGAACTGATCGTGGTCGCGGCCGCCGCGCGTTACATCCGCGGCGATGGCGACCGTCGGCTGTCGGCGGCCGTAGCGCGCGTCACCGAAAGCGACCTGCCGCTGCTCTGGCTCAATCAGACCGGCGGTCACGACGGCGAGGTGTTCGACGGCGCATCCTTTGCGCTCAACGCCGATCTCTCGATCGCGGCGCAGTTGCCGGGCTTCGTCGAGGATGTGACCACGCTGACATGGCACAGGGGAGATGACGGCTGGCAGTGCAGCGGGCCGATCGCCAAGCTGACCGAGGGCGACGAGGCGGACTACGCCGCTCACATGCTCCGCCTGCGCGACCGCGTCGGCAAGGCAGGCTTGAACGGCGTGGTATTCGGCCTGGCGGCAGGCATCGAGCCCGCGCTGTCACTGGGCCTGGCTGTCGATGCCCTCGGCGCCGACAAGGTTCGCGCCGTGCTGCTGTCCGGGCCGGACACGCGGCTGCCGGACGAGGCGATGGCATCCGCGGCACGGCTCGGCGTCCCCGCCGAGATCGTGCCGATTGCGGCGGCCATCGAGGGTGTCGAAAAGATCCTGCCCGGCCCGCTGCCGGACGACGCCCATCGTGATCTGCTGGCGCGGGTTCGCAGCACGTTGCTGACGGCGCTGGCGAATCATGCGGGCGCGCTTGCCGTTGATGCCAGCGGCGAGATCGCCGGCCGAGGCGGCATCGTCGCTGCGCTCGGCGGCATCACCCCGGCGCAGATGGTTCGTCTGGCCGCGCTGCGAAATCGCTGGACACCCGCGGATGCGCTAGGGCGATCAGGCGAGGTGATCTCGCCCGATCTCATCGCCCGCGCCGGGATGGAAGGATGATGCAGATGACCCGGCGAGACTGCTCAACGCGCCGGGATGAAGGTCGGTCCGACCGTGCGGATCTGCTTGTCGCCGCCCGCGCCGGTCGTGGTGTCGGCGGTCGTGGTCTGCGCCGCGGTCTCGGCAGGAGCGGCGCCCTTCTTGGCAGCGGTGGCCGGCGGCTTGCCGCTCTGGCGCTGCTGCATCCGCTTGGCGCTCTCCTCGGTGACGATGATGTCGCCCTGTTCGGCCGCCGAGGCTCGCTCGTCGATCGACTTCAGTGCGTCGGCCCAGGTCTGACCCGGCGCCTTGCAGGAGCAGGTCGGGTTGAACTCGGTGCGATATTTGAACGCGTTCGGCAGGGCAGTGTACGACTGGCCATTGACCGAGACCGCCTGGTTCATGTCCTCGCCGGGATTGCGATAGGTGAACAAGGTCGCCTCGGCGGCGGGGCATTGCGCCTTGCAGGCGCGCTCGTCATCGGCGAAGCGGCCGGGAACGGTGGCGAACGAGATCGGGAAATAGGCGCCGTCGCAGGTGCGCACGCAGACGGTCCGGTAGGTGCCCTGCGGTGCGGCGAGATCGGCGCTGGGGGGCGGCAGCGAGGCGGCCGGGTTGGTCTCGCCGCCGCCGCCGAACAGATTGGTCAGGAAGTTGCCGCCGCCACCTCCGCCGCCGCGATTCGCATATTGCTGATACTGCGGGCCGCAATTGTTCTGGCCGAGCGCGGCCAGCACCGAGCGGCGCTGGTTGTCGCGCTCACCGCCGAAACCGCCGCCGCGCAGCCGCTCCAGGCTGCCGGTGATCTGGTCGAGATTGGCGCGCATCTGCTGCAGCTGGTTGTTGACCGGCTGGCACTCGGCCGCGCGGCCGTTGAAGATCGAGAAGAAGCCGGGGCTGTCGCAGCCCATCCGCTTGGCCTGCGTGCTGACGCGATCGAGTTCGGCCTGCTGCTTGGCGGCCGCGTCCTGATAGCGCCGGATCTGGTCCTCGCGTCCGGGATCGCCGCCACCGCCGCCGCGCTCGATCGAGGCGAGCTGCGCCTCGAGCCGGGGGCAGATCGGGTTCACGCCGGCCTGTGCACCAGGCGGTCCGGGCGGCATCTGCGCATAAGAATCGGAACTGGATTGCGCCAGGGCGTGCGAGCCGGTCAGGGACAGTCCGAGCAGCGCAGTGAAGGCCAGCAGGCGCGGAGACAGGGATGCGATCAAGATGCGGTATTCCGGTCCATGGGTGCTGCCGCGGAGCTAGCACAGAATTCGGAAAAATCGCGGCAGCGGCGGGCTTCCCATAGCCGCTTTGTCGGGCAGCGTCACGTCGATTCCGGGGCGGGCGGAAGGCGGAAGCGGCTGTTCCCGCGGGCCTCAGCGCTGGCAGGTGATCGCGACATAGTCGCTGCAGGCGCCGCGGGCGCAATTTCCAGCCGCTTTCGGCACCGATCCGGTGATTTCCTCGGGGTCGACACGACGGTAGGAGGAGGCCTGCGCAAAATCGCGTGATTGGCAGTAGGAGCGCGCCGCCGAGGCGCCGCATCGGTCGCCCTTGGCCAGGCACTGGTCGACGCCATAGCCGTCGGACTCGTTGGCGATGATGAAGATGCGGCTCTCCGCGCGAGCGGTGCTCGCGACGGCAAGGAGGACAGAGCAGGCGAGCAGCGCCGAAGAGAATCGCATGGTGCACCGGTCGATGGAGGAGACAACCCATGGTTAGGCCAAAAAGGTTAACAATGATTAACCATGAGGCAGGGCGCGTGGATTTGGGCGGCGAAAGCGGCCGTTTTGCGGCTCTTGACGGCAACATCCCGCTGCATCATGGTGAAACCCATGAACGGTTTCCTCGCCATCTGCTGCATTTGCCGCGAGATTATTCGCTAGCGATTCGCTGGCTGAGGCCGTCTTTTCTCAACAGAGATGATCAGGACGCCCGGCCGGCAGGTCGGAGGCGTGAATTTGCCGTGGCTGGTCCGCCTGCGGACCGTCGGCTGGCGTAGGGGGCATCCGTGACGTCTCGCCTTGGCGAGACGCGAGCAAGGGCATTCGGGGACGGACCATGGAATTGCGTTTGTACGACACCGCGTCGCGGGAGAAGCGCCCCTTCGTGCCGCTCGATCCCGACAATGTCCGCATGTATGTCTGCGGACCGACGGTCTATGACTTTGCCCATATCGGCAATGCGCGCCCGGTCATCGTCTTCGACGTGCTGTTCCGGCTGCTGCGGCACATCTACGGCAAGGATCACGTCACCTACGTCCGCAACATCACGGACGTCGATGACAAGATCAATGCGCGCGCCGCGCGCGACTTTCCCGGGCTGCCGCTGAACGAGGCGATCCGCAAGGTCACCGAGGTGACCGCGAACCAGTTCCACAGCGACGCGGCGGCGCTCGGCAGCCTGCCGCCGACCTTCGAGCCGCGCGCCACCGAATTCGTGCTGCCGCGCCCCGACGGCAAGGCGGACATGGTGACGCTGATCCGGCAACTGATCGCGCGCGGCCACGCCTATGAGGCCGGCGGCGAGGTGCTGTTCGACACGTCGTCGATGCCGGATTACGGCGCGCTGTCGGGCCGCAAGCTCGACGAGCAGCTCGCCGGCGCGCGTGTCGCGGTTGACGCGCACAAGAAGAACCCGGCCGACTTCGTGCTGTGGAAGCAGTCCTCGGCCGACGAGCCGGGCTGGGATAGCCCGTGGGGCCGCGGCCGCCCCGGATGGCACATCGAGTGCTCGGCGATGAGCGCCGCCTATCTCGGCGAGGTCTTTGACATCCATGGCGGCGGGCTCGACCTGATCTTCCCGCATCATGAGAACGAGATCGCGCAGTCGCGCTGCGCCCACGGCACGTCTGTCATGGCGAACTACTGGCTGCACAACGAATTCGTGCAGGTCGAGGGCGCCAAGATGTCGAAGAGTCTCGGCAACTTCGTGACCATCCGTGACCTGCTCGCGGATTGGCCCGGCGAGGTGCTGCGCCTCAACATGCTCAAGATGCACTACCGCTCGCCGGCCGACTGGACGCTCAAGAACCTCGAGGAGAGCGCCAAGACGCTCGACGACTGGTACCGCGTAGCGGCCGACGCACCGGGCGAGCAGCCGGACCCCGCGGTGATCGCTGCCCTGCTGGACGATCTCAACACGCCGCTGATGATCGCCGAACTGCATGCGTTGCGCGGGCGCGCTGCGGCCGGAGGCGAGGCCGAACGCGCGGCGTTCTCGGGCTCACTGCGCTTTGCCGGTTTCCTGTCCGACACGGCTGCGCAGTGGGAAGCCCGCAAGCAGCAGGCCAAGGGCGTCGATGCCGCCAAAGTTGAAGGGCTGATTGCCGAGCGCGCTGCGGCGCGTGGGCGCAAGGACTTCAAGGAATCCGACCGCATCCGTGACGAACTCGCCGCGATGGGCGTGGTGCTGAAGGATGGCAAAAGCGCCGACGGCAAGCCGGTGACGACCTGGGAGATCGCGCGATGAGCAGGCCCGACACGCCATTCCCCAGACACTGGCTGTACTACATCGGACTGAAGCTGGTGCTGATCGCCGGCGCAGTGGCGCTGGTCACGAAGCTCTACGGCATGTGGTGACGGACATGGGACAGGCAATTCCGAAGGCCGCGCTGCGGCCGTTTCTCCCCACCGACACGCCGCTGCTCGCCGCGATCTTCGTCGCCAGCATCCAGGAGCTGACCTCGGACGACTACAGCGAGGAGCAGCAGGAGGCCTGGGCCGCCGCCGCCGAGAACGAGGCGAGCTTCGGCAAGAAGCTGGCGTCGGAGCTGACTCTGATCGCGACCTTGCAGGGCTCGCCGGTCGGCTTCGCTGCGCTCAAGGGCAATGACCATATCGATATGCTCTACGTGCATCCGAGCGCGGTCGGGCAGGGCGTCGGCGCCATGCTGTGCGACGCGCTGGAGAAGCTGGCGGGGGCGCGCGGCACGACAGGCCTTTCCGTCGATGCCAGCGACACCGCGGTCGATTTCTTCCGCAAGCGCGGCTACGTCGCGCAGCAGCGCAACAGCGTCTCGATCAATGGCGAGTGGCTCGCCAACACCACGATGAAGAAGACGCTCGGGGCAGAGGCGCAGGCATGAGCAGAGAACGCCTCTATTTGTTCGACACGACCCTGCGTGACGGCGCGCAGACCAACGGCGTCGACTTCACGCTCGCTGACAAGCAGGTCATCGCGCGCCTGCTCGACGATCTCGGCATCGACTATGTCGAGGGCGGCTATCCCGGCGCCAATCCGCTCGACACGGAATTCTTCGCCGCGCGGCCGAAGCTGGGCCACGCCCGCTTCACCGCCTTCGGCATGACCCGGCGCGCGGGGCGCTCGGTCTCCAATGATCCCGGTGTCGCCGCGCTGCTGGATGCGAAGGCGGATGCGATCTGCTTCGTCGCCAAATCCTCGGCCTATCAGGTGCGCGTGGCGCTGGAGACCACCAACGAGGAGAACCTCGCCTCTATCCGCGACAGCGTCACGGCGGCCAAGGCCGCGGGGCGCGAGGTGATGCTCGACTGCGAGCATTTCTTCGACGGCTTCAAGGAAAACGCGGAGTTCGCGCTGGCTTGCGCGCGTGCCGCCTATGAGGCCGGCGCGCGCTGGGTTGTGCTGTGCGACACCAATGGCGGCACGATGCCGCACGAGATCGAGGCGATCGTCGGCGAGGTGATCAAGCACGTGCCCGGCGATCACCTCGGCATTCACGCCCATAACGACACCGAGCAGGCGGTGGCGAATTCGCTCGCGGCGGTGCGGGCCGGCGTTCGCCAGATCCAGGGCACTTTGAACGGCCTCGGCGAGCGCTGCGGTAACGCCAATCTGTGCTCGCTGATCCCGACGTTGAAGCTGAAGACCGAGTTTTCCGATCGCTTCGAAATCGGCGTCTCCGACCAGCAGCTCGGCGGGCTGATGAAGGTGTCGCGTACGCTCGACGACATGCTGAACCGCGCGCCGAACCGGCATGCGCCCTATGTCGGCGAGAGCGCCTTCGTGACCAAGACCGGCATCCATGCCTCGGCCGTGCTGAAAGATCCGCACACCTACGAGCATGTGCTGCCCGAGAGTGTCGGCAATCATCGCAAAGTGCTGGTGTCAGACCAGGCCGGCCGCTCCAACGTGATCGCGGCGCTGGAGCGCGGCGGCATCCCGTTCAGCAAGAGCGATCCGAAGCTGACGCGGCTCGTCGAGGAGCTGAAGGAGCGCGAGGCCATGGGCTATGCCTATGAGTCCGCGAACGCCTCGTTCGAGTTGCTGGCGCGGCGCACCCTGGGCTCGGTGCCGGAGTATTTCCGGGTCGAGCAGTTCGACGTCAATGTCGAGCAGCGCTACAACGCGCTCGGCGAGCGAGTCACGGTGGCGCTCGCCGTCGTCAAGGTCGACGTGGCCGGCGAACGGCTGATCTCGGCCGCCGAAGGCAATGGTCCGGTGAACGCGCTCGACGTCGCCTTGCGCAAGGATCTCGGCAAGTACCAGGGCTTCATCGACGGCCTCAAGCTGATCGACTACCGCGTCCGCATCCTCAATGGCGGCACAGAGGCGGTGACGCGCGTGCTGATCGAGAGCGAGGACGAGACCGGCGAGCGCTGGACCACGGTCGGCGTGTCGCCCAACATCATCGACGCCTCGTTCCAGGCGCTGATGGATTCGGTGTTCTACAAGCTGGTGAAGTCAGGCGCGGCGGGATGAGGTGATGCATCGTTATTGCGAGCGAAGCGAAGCAATCCAGGGCGGCATGCGCGACCCTGGATTGCTTCGTCGCTTCGCTCCTCGCAATGACGAATGGAGAGAGCGGGGAGCCAACGCATGATCGACCACGTCTCCGTCGGCGTCAGCGACCTCGCCCGCAGCGCGCGCTTCTACGAGCGCACGTTGGCGCCGCTCGGCATGAGCCGCCTGGTCGAGCGGCCCAAGACCATCGGCTTCGGCAAAACCTATCCGGAGCTCTGGATCAATTGGCGCGCCAGCATGTCCCGGGTGCCTCACGACACCGGCTCGCATCTCTGCTTCCGCGCCAGAACCACCGCGGAGGTCGATGCGTTCCACGCGGCAGCCGTTGACGTAGGCGGTATCTCCGATGGCGCGCCGGGGCTGCGGCCGCATGATCGCGTGCGCTACTATGCCGCCTTCGTGCTCGATCCCGATGGCAACCGGATCGAGGCCGTCACATTTCCGAGCGAATAGGAGCTCAGAGCCGCTTGGCGATCTCCGGTACCATCTCGGTCTCTTCCTTGGCGACGCGGGCGGCCGCTTCGCGTAGGCGCGGCAGGATGTCCTCGGCGCGGTCGGCCTTGAGCAGTTCGATCTGGAAGCCCGGCCGAATGAACTCGGTCTCGCGCATGTGGGCGAGCAACGAAAACAGCGGCTCCCAGAAGCCGTCGATATTGGCCATCAGGACAGGCTTGGCGTGGCGCCCGAGCTGCTTCCAGGTGAGCTGCTCGACCAGTTCCTCGAGCGTGCCGATGCCGCCGGGCAGCGCGACGAACGCGTCCGAGTGCTCGAACATCAGCCGCTTGCGCTCATGCATGTCGGGCGTGACGATGAGGTCCTTGAGCGGCATCATGACCTCCTTCTTCACCAGGAAGTCCGGAATGATGCCCGTGACGTCGCCGCCATGGTCGAGCACTGCCTTGGCGACTGCGCCCATCATGCCGATGGAGCCGCCGCCATAGACGAGCCTGACGCCGTTCTCGGCGAGCGCCTTGCCGAGGGTTTTCGCCGATTCGATGAAGCTGGGATTGGTGCCCGGGCCGGAGCCGCAATAGACACAGACGGTGCGGATTTCAGTCATATGATGGATGTGACACTGCAGCTGAAAGGCGTCAAGACGAGGGCGGACCGGGTGGTTCGCGGGGATTTACGGGCAATCCAACCGATCTGAATCAAGTTATGCAATTACTGCGCCGCCGCAACGGATTCCGTCGACGCACGGGTGCATCTGGCGGTCGAACACTCTATATGGAGCGGGCTGCCCCGCCTCATAACAGGCCAACACCGCCGCTGTTCCAGATCGCTTGATGCCTCCCGATTCGTCTCCTCATCACGGCGCCGCCGAGTCTCCCGCCTCCCTGGAGCAGGGAACGTTGGCCGGCACGCTGCGGCACCTGTGGCCCTTCATCTGGCCGAGTGATCGCGCCGATCTGAAGATGCGCGTGCTGTGGTCGGTGGTGCTGCTGCTCGCCGCCAAGGTCGCGACCCTGGTGCTGCCCTTCACCTTCAAATGGGCCACCGACGCGCTGACGGGCGCCAACACCGCACCGGTCCAACCCGACAATTGGGCGTTCTGGCTGGTGGCCTCGCCAATCGTGATGACCGCGAGCTATGGCGGCATGCGCGTGCTGATGGCAGTGCTGACGCAATGGCGCGACGGCATCTTTGCCCGCGTCGCCATGCATGCGGTGCGCAAGCTCGCGACCATCACCTTCGTCCACATGCACGAATTGTCACTGCGCTTTCATTTGGAGCGCAAGACCGGCGGCCTGACCCGCGTGCTCGAACGCGGGCGCAATGCGATCGAGACCATCGTTCGCATGGTGATCCTGCAGCTCATCCCGACCATCGTCGAGGTGTCGCTGCTGACCGCGGTGCTGCTGTGGCAGTTCGACTGGCGCTACGTGCTGGTTACGCTGACGATGGTCGCTGCCTATCTGTACTACACCTATATCGCGACCGAGTGGCGGATCGAGATCCGTCGGCGGATGAACGATTCCGATACCGAGGCCAATACCAAGGCGATCGACTCGCTGCTCAACTATGAGACCGTGAAATATTTCGGCGCCGAGGCGCGCGAGGCCGAACGTTACGACCGCTCGATGGAGCGTTACGAGCGTGCCAGCGTGAAGACCTATACCTCGCTCGCGGTGCTCAATGCCGGGCAGGCGGTGATCTTCACGATCGGGCTGACGGTCGCGATGCTGATGTGCGCCCATGGCGTCCGCGAGGGCCGCAACACGGTCGGCGATTTCGTCATGATCAACAGCATGATGATCCAGCTCTACCAGCCCTTGAATTTCATGGGCATGGTGTATCGCGAGATCAAGCAGGCGATCATCGACATCGAGAAGATGTTCGGCGTGCTCACCCGGGATGCCGAGGTGAAAGACGCGCCGGGCGCCAGGCCGCTGGTCGTGAGCTCGGGCGCGGTGCGCTTCGAGGACGTCCGTTTCGCCTATGAGCCGGATCGGCCGATCCTGCAGGGGCTGAGCTTCGAGGTGCCGGCCGGCAAGACGGTCGCCATCGTCGGCCCTTCCGGTGCCGGCAAGTCGACGATTTCCCGGCTGCTGTTCCGGCTTTACGACGTCTCCGGCGGCCGCATCCTGATCGACGGGCAGGACATCCGCGCGGTCAGCCAAGTCTCGCTGCGCGCGCAGATCGGCATGGTCCCGCAGGATACCGTGCTGTTCAACGACACCATCCGCTACAACATCCGCTACGGGCGCTGGGACGCGGACGATGCCGCCGTCGAGGAAGCGGCGCGCCTCGCCCAGATCGACGGGCTGATCAAGATGGCGCCGAAGGGCTACGAAACCCAGGTCGGCGAGCGCGGTCTCAAGCTGTCCGGCGGCGAGAAGCAGCGCGTGGCCATCGCCCGCACCATCCTCAAGGGGCCGCCGATCCTGGTGCTCGATGAGGCAACCTCGGCGCTCGACAGCCATACCGAGCAGGAGATCCAGGATGCGCTCGACCGCGTGTCGCGCAACCGCACCTCCCTCGTCATCGCGCACCGGCTCTCGACCATCGTCGCGGCCGATGAGATCATTGTGCTCGACCGCGGCCGGATCGCCGAGCGCGGCACCCACGGCGAGCTGTTGGCCAGAGGCGGGCTGTATGCCAGCATGTGGAACCGGCAGCGCGAGGCCGAGGAGGCGCGCGAAAAGCTGGCCAAGATCGGCGACGACGCCGCCGCGCCCAACCGCAATCCGCCGGCGCGGGGCGAGCCCGACATGAGCGGACCCGAACTGCCCGGGTCCGTTGCCAGTGCGGCCGAGTGAATTCTCGGCGGTTGCCGTGATCCGAACGCAAGGACTCGTTAAGGATTCATTTTGACCTTCGCCGTCCGGCGACCTAGTCAAGGCGGCGGTCCGCTCTGAGGTCAGAGGGACATCATCTCAACGAAGCAGGCCATGTCGATCAGCAATTCCATCCGTGCCCAGATCCCGCCGATCCATCCCGAGGGTTACCCCTTCATCGGCGGATTTGCCCTCGTCAGCCTGATCCTGTTCTGGATCTTCACCCCGCTCGGCTGGATCGGCACGCTGCTCACCGTCTGGTGCGCGCTGTTCTTCCGCGACCCCATCCGCGTGACGCCACAGCGGGAAGGGCTGGTGGTGGCGCCGGCCGACGGGAAGATCTCGATGATCACCCGCGCGCTGCCGCCGGCGGAGCTCGGCCTCGGCGACCGCCCGCTGTTGCGGGTCTCGATCTTCATGAGCGTGTTCAACGTCCATGTGAACCGGGCTCCGGTGGCCGGGCGGATCGAGAAGATCGCTTATCGCCCGGGGGCCTTCATCAATGCCGAGCTCGACAAGGCGAGCGAGGACAATGAGCGCAACTCGCTCGCGATCTCGACGCCGCATGGCCGGATCGGCGTGGTCCAGATCGCCGGCCTCGTGGCGCGCCGGATCGTGTCGTTCGTGCGGGAAGGGCAGACGATCGGCGCAGGCGAGCGCTTCGGGCTGATCCGCTTCGGGTCGCGGCTCGACGTCTATTTCCCCGATGGCACCGAGGTTCTGGTCTCGGAAGGACAGACGGCCATCGCCGGTGAAACCATCCTGGCCGATTTCGACGTTCCGGTGCCGGGCCTGACGTTCCGAAGCCAGTGAACCGTCCTCGCCCGATGACGACCCATTAAGGAGGCCTTGAGCCAAGTTCAGGCACAAGGTTCCGGCAAAACCATCCCTGGTGTGATCATGAGCTTCGATCCGAACTCTCCCGAACTGCGCCGCCGGCGTTTCCGGCCGATCCCGGTGCGGTTGCTGGTCCCGAACATGATCACGCTGCTGGCGATCTGTGCCGGCCTGACCGCGATCCGGCTGTCGACCGAGGGCCGGATGGAGCTCGCGGTCGGTGCGATCGTGTTTGCCGCCTTCCTCGACGGCATCGACGGCCGCATCGCCCGCATGATCAAGGGGCAGTCGAAGTTCGGCGCGGAGCTCGACAGCCTCGCCGATTTCGTCAATTTCGGCGTTGCGCCGGGCCTGATCCTGTACTTCTGGCAGTTGCACGAGCTGCGCGACGGCGGCTGGATCGCGGCCATGATGTACGCCATCAGCGGCGGCCTGCGGCTGGCGCGCTTCAATGCCAGCATCGACGATCCCAACAAGCCGCCCTTCGCTGCGAACTTCTTTACCGGCGTGCCGGCGCCGCTCGGCGCCATCACGGTGCTGCTGCCGGTCTATCTCGCCTTCCTCGATCTGCCCAAGCCGCCCGCCCTGGTGACGGCCTTCTACACGCTGCTGATCGCCTTCCTGATGGTGTCACGGCTGCCGGTGTTCTCCGGCAAGACCACGCGAATGCGCGTCTCGCCCGAGCTGGTGCTGCCGGTGTTCGCCTCGGTGGTGTTCTTCGTGGCGCTGCTGGTGGTCTATCCCTGGCACATCCTGTCGGCGGGCTCGATCCTCTACATCCTGAGCCTGCCGTTCGGCTGGCGGCTGTATCGCCAGCAGGCCGCGCGGCATGCCGCGGCGCTTGGCGCCTCGGCGGCGCCTCAGGCCGCTGCTACGTCGAGCCCCGCCTTTGCGCCGCCGCCACCTTCTGCCGAGCAGGAGCAGCATCCGCCTGAGCGGCTGCATTGACCTCAGCACATGGCCCCGCGCTTTGCCGGCTCGGGGCGCGTCAGTTATACCGGGTGCAAGGACGGACGTGAGATCCGTCCCTCACATCCGGAGACAACGCCTTGACCAATTCCGCCGCGCCGGTCGCTCCATCCGTTCTCGAGGCGCTCGCGCGCTATGACACGCCGACCATCTGCAACGCCATGGAGATCGTGGCGCCTGATCGCCGCCTGATCGGCTACACCACCAAGCCGCTGGTCTGTCCGTTTCCCGATCTGCCGCCCATGGTCGGCTATGCGCGGACCGCGACGATCCGCTCCGTGGTCAAGTCCGGCCTGCCGGCCGAAGAGCAGGCACGGCGGCGTACCGACTATTACGAATATGTCGGCACCGGTCACGGTCCGCGTATCGTGGTGATCCAGGACATCGACGGCCCCGATATCGGCTATGGCGCCTTTTGGGGCGAGGTGCAGAGCAACGTGCACAAGGCGCTCGGCTGCCTCGGCGTGATCACGGACGGCTCGATCCGCGACATCCCGCAATGGGCACCGGGCTTCCAGGCGCTGGCCGGCTCGATCGGCCCGTCGCATGCCTGGGTGCATGCCGAGAGCTTTGGCGGCGAGGTCCGTGTCGCCGGCATGACGGTGCGTTCGGATGACCTGATCCACTCCGACCGCCACGGCGCGATCGTGATCCCCCACGACATCGCCGCCAGCCTGCCAGAGGCGGCCGAACTGTGTGCCCGGCGCGAGACGCCGATCCTGGAGATCGCGCGGTCTGCCGATTTCTCGCTGGAGAAGCTCAAGGCCGCGCTCAAGCGCTCGGCAGAGATTCATTGAGGCGCGCGGCGCAAACATGAGCCCTCACGCGCGGGCGTGAGGGCTGGTCTTCGAGGTGATGGGCGATGGAACGGATCGCGGGCCGGGGCGGCCGGGTGTTCTTCAGGTATGTCTGGCGCTTCAATGCGCTGGCAATCGCTGTGGCCGCCATTTTGCTCATCGCGGTCGGCGCCTATGCGGCGCTGCGGATCTTCAAGGACGAGACGCGCGAGCGCCGCGTCACCAATGTCGTGAATGTCAGTGGCCAGGACCGGATCTCCGAGGATCTCCTCCTGGGCCGCGCGATCGTCGTCGACGGCACGCGCTATGTCCGCATTCCGCTGTACCGGAGCCAGACCTATGGCGCGGCCTCCTATTACGACAAGACAAGCGACAGGAACGTCGTGAACTATCTGTTCCTGGATCCGGCGATCAACCAGCCGCGATGGCTGTTCGACACCGGGGCCCAACTGATCGTTTCTACCCAGCTGATGCTCAACAAGCTACGGCTCGGCGCAGACCAGCGCGAAGCGGTCGGGATGGTCTACACCGTCGTCGAGAAGGATACCAATGGCGATGGACGGCTGACCGAGAAGGATGCCGTCTCGGTGGCCGTCAGCGACATCAGCGGGGCCAACTACCGCAAGCTGCTGGACGGCGTCGGTCGCCTGGATGCTGTCGAGCAGGTTGCGGATGACAAGATGCTACTGCTCTATCAGCGGGATCAGGACACCGTCCTGGAGGTCTATCGCCTGCCGTCGATGGAACGGCTGAGCCAATCGACCATCCCCAAGATCAAGCTGAAATAAGACCGGGCTTGCCGGACGGTCGGCGGATCGCTGGTTCGCGTGGACTCGGTGCGGGCTTCGATCATCACGAACGATCGCCGCCTTCGGCCGCAGGATCGTATCCGAGCTTGTCCGGATGACTACGGGGGGCGAGCCTTGCCCATCGAGGTATTGATCGATCGTGGTCGCCTATTACCTGCAAACGGGCCGGAAGGGCCGAGAGTTAAGCGATGACGGCGCGTTCAGAAGATTTTATCCATCAAGCTTTACCTGATGGCGAGCCTGGACGGATAGGCATGTCGCTCGAGGGCGAAAGACATGCGCAGGCTGATCTCCAAATCGATGCCGTTGTTCGAGTGGCTCGACCAGACCGTCGACAGGATCGTGCGGCTGGTTGGACATTTCGGCAGCGCCGTCATCGGCCTGTCGGCGATCGCGGTGGTCTGGGCCGGCATCTTCTACACGGTTTCCGAAGAGTATTCACGCACCGAGCAGTCGGCCTTGAAGAACGGCGCCAATCTCGCGCGCGCGTTCGAGGAGCAGATCATCCGCTCGATCCGCGCCGCGGATCAAACGCTGCTCTATGTGCGGGATACCTACGCCAAGGACCCGCAGAATTTCGACATGTCGCTGTGGGCGAAGCACAGTCAGTTCCTGTCCGACTTCTCGTTCCAGGTGGTCGTGATCGGCAAGGACGGCATCATGCTGTCCAGCAACATCGATCCGAAGATGCGCGGTCTCGACCTGCATGACCGCGAACACTTCCGCGTCCATGCTGACGGCAAGGACGACGTCCTGTTCATCAGCAAGCCGATCTTCGGACGCGTCTCGAATAAATGGTCGATCCAGCTGACGCGCCGGATCATCATGCCGGACAACTCGTTCGGAGGCGTCGTCGTCGTATCGCTCGATCCCGCCTATCTCTCGAGCTTCTACAATTCGGTCGATCTCGGCAAGCAGGGCAATGTGACGCTTGCGGGTCTGGATGGCATCATCCGCGCGCGGGCCTCGGCCGCCTCGAGCGGCGTAGGCACCTCTCTTGCCGGCAGCCCGATCATGTCGGCCATTCAGAACAAGAGCAGCGGCTCCTACACGGCGCGCAGCCAGGTCGACGGCATCGCCAGGATCTATTCGTTTCAGCGGGTGAAGGGTCACCCGCTGGTCGTCGTCGTCGGTCAGGCCACCGAGGAGGTCTTCGCCGCGTTCAAGCGCGATCGCGATCGTGATTTCCTGGTCGGGGCGCTGTTGACGGTGATCATCGGGATCGTCACGATCCTCATCGCGCGCTATCAGGCAGGTCTTGCCGCCTCGCGCGACGCGGCCGAGGCGGGCACGCGGGCGCGGTCGGAATTTCTGGCGATGATGAGCCACGAAATTCGCACGCCTATGAACGGCGTCATCGGCCTGGCCGATCTGCTGCTGTCTGCCGATCTGGCGCCGGAGCAGCGCAAGATCGCCATGACATTGCGTGAATCGGCGGACTATCTGCTGCAACTCCTCAATGACGTCCTCGATTTTTCCAAGCTCGATGCCGATCGCCTGGAGATCGAGCACATCGAGTTCGATCTGCATCGTTCGGTGACCGCCACCGCCGAACTGCTGGTGTCGCGGGCCAAGGAGAAGGGCCTGCAGCTCACCACCTCGATCGCGCCCGACGTGCCGAACTATGTGGTCGGCGATCCCGCGCGACTGCGTCAGGTGCTGTTCAACCTCGTCGGCAATGCGCTCAAATTCACCGAGGCCGGCAGCGTGCATGTCGACGTGCGGGCCGAGGGCCTGACCGGCCAAAATCTCACGTTGGTGTTTTCGGTGGCGGATACCGGCGTCGGCATCCCTGCGGAGGCCGTCGGCCGCCTGTTCAAGCAGTTCTCGCAGGTCGACAATTCCATCTCGCGCCGGTTCGGCGGCACGGGCCTTGGGCTCGCGATCTGCAAGCGCCTGGTCACCTGCATGGGCGGCGACATCAAGGTGCAGAGCAAGGTGGGCGAGGGCAGTACCTTCACCTTCTCCATCGAGGTGCAGCCGCAGCCGCACCCCGATGTCGAGCATGTGAGCGCTCCCGAGGCGACGATCGCGCCGGCTAGCGCGGCGACCATCTCCGAGGAGCGGCCGGCCGGCGCCGAGCCGCTGAAGGTCCTCGTGGCCGAGGACAATCTGACCAATCAGTTCGTGATCAAGAAGCTGCTGGACAAGCTCGGCCACGCCTACGACATCGTCGAGAACGGCACCCAGGCCATCGCGGCGGTGCAGAAGCAGACCTACGATCTCATCCTGATGGACATGATGATGCCGGAGATGGACGGCCTCACCGCGACGCGGATGATCCGCTCGCTGCCGCCGCCCGCCCAGGACATCTACATCATCGCTCTGACGGCCAACGCCACCAGCCAGGATCACCTGGCTTGCACCGATGCCGGCATGAACGACTTCGTGACCAAGCCGGTCACGCGGGATCGACTGAACGCCGCTCTGCTCCGCGCGGCCGCTGCCACGAACAAGGAAAGGCTTGTCGCATGACCGACCTGGTGCAATTCGATGAAACCGTCTACCAGATCCTGATCTCCGAGCTAGGTGAGGAAGACGCGCTCGAGGTGCTCAGGACCTTCCTGGACGACACCTCCAGCAAGTTCGGCAAGCTGGCCTCCAAGTTCGAGGATCGCCAGGAGCTCAGGCGCGAGGCGCATTCCATCAAGAGTTCGTCGGCGACGTTCGGCTTCTCGGCGCTGTCGCGGCTGTCGCGCGAGCTCGAAGCGGGCTCGGCGACGATGGAGCCGGCGCAGATGCTGGAGATGGTGCATAAGATGGAGAAATCGTTCGAACAGGCGGTCCTGTTCGCCGAGGCGAATCTGCTCAAGTCGGGCGCGGCCGCGGCCTGAGTGCAGCGCGCGTAGAGATGCGCATCGCTTCTCTTCGTCTGTTTACCTCTCATTATGCCTACCAAATTCGGTAACCCGTCCTTAATGGCGCGCATCTAATCTAAATTGCGCGTGGGGCAGGGCCGCGCGCCCGTCCAGGATGGCCGGTTGTTCGCGTATGCGGGTGGAGTAAGCTCATGGATATCATGACGGGCGCAGGGCTCGTGGTCGGCGTGATCGTCATCGCCGTGATGATGCTGCTGGGCGGCGATTTCGGCATGTTCGTCAGCGATCACGCTGCGATCATCATCTTCGGCGGCTCCACCGCCGCCACCATGATCCGCTTTCCGCTCGGTGCGATCGCCCATGGCGTCCCGCTCGGCATGAAGTTCGTGTTCACGATGAGCCGGCTGTCGGCCCGCGAGCTCGTCGACGAGCTCGCCCGCATCGCCGAGATCGCCCGCAAGCAGGGCCCGGTCGGCCTGGAAAAGGTCGAGACCGACGAGCCATTCCTCGCCAAAGGCATCCGCTACGTGGCCGACGGCTACGACCTCGAATTTATCCGCGACAATCTCGAGCGTGACCGCGACAATTTCCTGATGCATCTCGACGAGGGCAGCAAGATCTATCGCGCCGTCGGCGACTGCGCCCCGGCCTTCGGCATGATCGGCACGCTCATCGGCATGGTGCAGATGTTCGCCAACATGACCGACCCCTCGAAGCTCGGCCCGTTCATGGCGACCGCGCTGCTCGCGACGCTGTACGGCGCGCTGGTCGCCAACCTGATCTGTCTGCCGATCGCCGACAAGCTGCACGGCAAGCTGCTCGACGAAGAGACCAACCGCACGCTGATCATCGACGGCATCCTGATGATCCGCGACTCCAAGAGCCCGGCGCTCGTGCGCGAAATGCTGCTGGCCTATCTGCCGGAGAAGCATCGCCATGCCGAAGGCGAGCCCGTGCCGGCCTGATCGGCGGGCAGGGGGTGTTCCGGGGCGGGGTGAACGATGGCCAAGAAGAAACGAGGCGATGCGCATGGTGGCGGTCACGGCTGGTTCGTGACCTTCGCCGACCTGATGGGGCTGCTGCTCGCCTTCTTCGTCATGCTGGTCGCGTTCTCGACCATGGACAACAACAAGCTGAAAGTCGTCGCCGGTTCGATGCGCGACGCCTTCGGCATGCAGACCGAGTCGCGCTACTCGGGCATCGTTGAATCCGACGGCTTGCCGACGCGCCCGAAGCTGAAGAACGCCGCCCATATCTCGCCGGAAGAAACCGCGCGCGATCCGAGCCCCGAGCAGGAGGAGCGCCAGCATACCAACGGCGCCAGGCTCAAGACCGACCGGCAGTTCGCGCTGGCCTCCGCCTCGCTGCGCCAGGCGCTGCAGGACATGCCGGAGATGACCGAAATCTCCAAGCACATCATGTTCGAGGAGACCAAGCAGGGTCTGAACCTCGAGATCGTCGACCAGGATGGCCGCTCGATGTTCGCCGACGGCTCCAAGGTGCCGTATGATCGCACCCGGCGCCTGATCGAGAAGCTGGCGGCGCCGCTCAAGGCAACGCCGCTGCGTGTGCAGATTACCGGACATACTGCTGCCGGCTTCGTCCCGTCCCGCAGCGATTACGGCGGCTTCGACCTGTCGGCCGATCGTGCCAATGCCGTCCGCCAGATCCTCGAGCGGGAAGGGCTGCCGCCGAGCCACATCTATGCGGTGTCCGGCAAGTCGGACACCCAGCCGCTGTTCCCTGACGACCCCTCGCTGGCCGCCAATCGTCGGGTCACGATCACCTTGATGCGGGAAGATCCGCCATTGCCGCCGGACCTCAAGCCGTAGCCGCACCGCGCCCGGCCGGGCAGCCGGGACAGACAGCCGGCCGGCGCGCCCTTGATTCGCCGCCAGCGGACCCGACATTGGCTCCGGCAACCTTGTCCTGCCGATCAACAGGCCGCGCTGCGTCAAAAGACATCTGTGTAGCGGTCGCTTCGCGTGCGGCCCTGGAACGAAGGTCTGCTACGGTAGAGACTTGACCTGCGGTCGGTCTGCGTCCACACGCGCCGGGCCAAACGGGAAAGATGCGTTCCAAGCGACATGACGGCCACCACGACACCGACCGAAGGACAGGAAACCGCGAGCACGTCGGGGTTCTGGGGGCTGACGCTGGGCAGCATCGGCGTCGTCTTCGGTGACATCGGCACCTCGCCGCTCTACGCGTTCCGCGAGGCGGCACATGGCGCTGCTCACGGGCAGCCGGTGTCGCGCATGATCGTGCTCGGCGTGCTCTCCCTGATCCTCTGGTCCCTCTTCATCGTTGTGACCGCGAAATATGTGCTGCTGCTGTTGCGGGCGGACAACAATGGCGAGGGCGGAACGCTGTCGCTGATGGCGCTCGGCCAGCGCGCGCTTGGCAGGCGCAGCCTGTTCCTGCTGTCGCTCGGCGTCGTGGGCGCCTCGATGTTCATCGGCGATTCGATGATCACGCCTGCGATCTCGGTGCTGTCAGCGGTGGAAGGCCTCAAGCTCGCGGCGCCGGCGCTCGAGCACTATGTCGTGCCGCTCACCGTCATGATCCTGGTCGTGCTGTTCGCGGTGCAGAGCAAGGGGACGGCGCGGGTGGCCTCCGCCTTCGGTCCCGTCATGGTCACGTGGTTCACGTGCCTTGCGGTGATGGGTCTCGTCCACATCAGCGATGACCCGTCCGTGCTCGCCGCGATCAATCCCTACTACGCGGTGCAGTTCCTGCTTTCGCATGGCACCGTCGGCCTGGTCACGCTGGGGGCGGTCTTTCTCGCCGTCACCGGTGGCGAAGCGCTGTATGCCGATCTCGGTCATTTCGGCCGCAAGCCGATCCAGTCGGCCTGGTTGTTCTTCGTCTTGCCGGCCCTGCTGATCAATTATTTCGGGCAGGGCGCGCTGGTGCTGTCGGATCCCAGCGCGATCGAGAACTCCTTCTATCGCATGGTGCCCGAGATCCTGCTGCTGCCGCTGGTGGTGCTCGCCACCGCCGCGACGGTCATCGCGAGCCAGGCCGTCATCACTGGCGCCTATTCGCTGGTGAGCCAGGCGGTCCAGCTCGGCCTGCTGCCCCGCTTCGAAGTGCGTTACACCTCCGAGAGCCACGCCGGGCAGATCTATCTGCCGCGCGTCAACCGGCTGCTGCTGATCGGCGTGATGCTGCTGGTGCTGCTGTTCAGGACGTCCAGCAATCTCGCCTCCGCCTATGGCATCGCGGTCTCCACCACCATGGTGGCCGACGGCATCATGGGCTTCGTCGTGATCTGGAAGCTGTGGAACCTGCGCGCCGCCGTTGCGGCCGCGATCATCGTCCCCTTCGTCGTGGTCGACACCAGCTTCTTCGCCGCGAACCTGCTCAAGCTCTTTGAAGGCGCCTGGGTGCCGTTGCTGTTCGGAGTCGTGATGGCGGTGACGATCTGGACCTGGCGGCGCGGCTCGGCGATCCTGATCCAGAAAACCCGCAAGATCGAGGTCCCGCTCGACGACCTCGTTGCGAGCCTGGAGAAGCGGCCGCCGCACATCGTCAAGGGCACGGCGGTGTTCCTCACCAGCGACCCGACCTCCGTGCCGACCGCCTTGCTGCACAACCTCAAGCACAACAAGGTGCTGCATGAGCACAACGTGATCCTGACCATCGAGACCGCCCAGACGCCGCGAGTCGACGTGTCGGAGCGGGTGCGCATGGAGAAGATCAGCGAGAAGTTCTCCAAGGTGCGGCTGCGCTTCGGCTTCATGGAGTCGCCGAACGTGCCGCGCGCGCTCGCGGTGGCGCGCAAGCTCGGCTGGCAGTTCGACATCATGTCGACGTCGTTCTTCGTCTCGCGCCGTTCGCTGAAGCCGTCATCGCAATCCGGCATGCCGGCGTGGCAGGATCACCTGTTCATCGGATTGAGCCGCTCCGCCAACGATGCCACGGACTACTTCCAGATTCCGACGGGACGGGTCGTGGAGGTTGGTACTCAGGTAACGATCTGAGCTGTTGGCGCATGGACTTCGGACAATGTATGCTGGATTGCATGGCTGATCCGCAATCTCGTCCGGTCCGCTGTCAAAGCTTGTCGCTATAAGCCGCGCGCTCTGCCAGTTGTGCAGTGAAGCATTAACAAGTCCTCGAGGGGGCTACCCATGACAGTTGAAGCCGCAGCTACGCCCGCGGAAACGCCGGCGACCAACGGTCATGGCGAGACCCATTCGACCGCCAGCTTCAGCGCACTCACGCTTGGCAGCATCGGCGTCGTCTATGGCGATATTGGAACCAGCCCGCTCTACGCGCTCCGCGAGGCCGTTGCGGCAGCCAGCAGCAGCGGCGATCCAGCGCCGCACGCCGTCATGGGCGTGATCTCGCTGATCCTGTGGGCGCTCGTGGTGGTGGTGACGCTCAAATACGTGGTCATTCTGTTGCGGGCGGACAACAATGGCGAGGGCGGTACGCTGGCGCTGATGGCGTTGGCCCAGCGCGGCGTCGCGCGCGGCGCCAGTGTCATCGTGCTGCTCGGCATCATCAGCGGCGCATTGTTCTATGGCGACGCCGTCATCACGCCGGCGCTGTCCGTGCTGTCGGCCATCGAAGGCATCAAGCTCGTCACCGCGGCGTTCGATCCTTACGTCGTGCCGCTGACCATCGTCATCCTGGTCGCGCTGTTCGCCGTCCAGGTGCGCGGCACCGCCAAGGTGGCGGCGTTCTTCGGCCCCATCATGCTGGCCTGGTTCCTGATCATCGGCATCGCCGCCTTGCCGCCGATCATGCGCCATCCCGAAGTGCTCTGGGCGATCAACCCGCTCAACGCCGTGACCTTCATGCTGCATCACGGCGTCATCGGCTTCATCACGCTCGGCGCAGTCTTCCTGGCTGTCACCGGCGCCGAGGCGCTCTATGCCGACCTCGGCCATTTCGGCAAGCGGCCGATCCAGACGGCCTGGCTGTTTATCGTGCTGCCGTCGCTGGCGCTGAACTATCTGGGGCAGGGCGCGCTGGTGATCGCCGATTCCAAGGCGATCGAGAATCCGTTCTTCCTGATGTTCCCGGACTGGGCCCTGATCCCGATGGTGGCGCTCGCGACGGTGGCGACCGTCATCGCCAGCCAGGCCGTGATCACCGGCGCCTATTCGCTGACCCGGCAGGCGATCCAGCTCGGCCTGCTGCCGCGCTTCGAGATCCGCCACACCTCGGAGGCGCATTCCGGCCAGATTTACATCCCCCGCATCAACAAGCTGCTGCTGCTGTCGGTGGTGTTGCTGGTGCTGCTGTTCAAATCGTCGAGCGCGCTGGCCTCCGCCTACGGCATCTCGGTCACCGGCACCATGGTGGTGACGGCGATGATGGGCTTCGTCGTGATCTGGAAGGTCTGGAAATGGTCGCCGTTCGCGGCGGCCGCGCTGATCGCGCCATTCCTGTTCCTGGATCTGACGTTCCTGTCGGCGAACCTTCTGAAGGTGTTCGAAGGCGGCTGGGTGCCGCTGGCGCTCGGCGGTTTCGTGATGACCTTGATGTACACGTGGCGTCGCGGCAGCCGGCTGCTGTTCGACAAGTCGCGCAAGCTGGAATTCCCGCTCGCCGACCTGGTCGCGATGCTCGAGAAGCGCCCGCCGCAGCGCGTGCCCGGTACTGCCGTGTTCCTGACCTCCGATCCGCTGAGCGCGCCGACCGCGCTGATGCACAGCCTGAAGCACTACAAGGTGCTGCACGAGAAAAACGTGATCCTGACGATCGAGACCGCGCCGACGCCGCGCATCGATCCCTCGGAGCGGGTCCGCCTGGAGCAGATCAGCCCGACCTTCTCCAAGGTCACCCTGCGCTTCGGCTTCATGGAGTCGCCGAACGTGCCGCGGGCGCTGGCGATCGCGCGCAAGCTCGGCTGGCAGTTCGACATCATGTCGACCTCGTTCTTCCTGTCGCGCCGCGCGCTGAAGCCGGCGGCGCATTCCGGCATGCCGCGCTGGCAGGATCACCTGTTCATCTCGATGAGCCGTTCCGCCAACGACGCGACGGACTATTTCCAGATCCCGAGCGGGCGCGTGGTCGAGGTCGGCACCCAGGTCACGATCTGACAGGTCACGATCTGACCGGATCGCTCCCGGCTCGGCGGCTGGCGCGTGCGCGGGACGGCTGCCGAACCGCTTGATTTTCGCGGCGTCTGGGGTGAGTTTGGCGCCTGTTCGGAGCCGTGTGCGGCTCCCTCGAAGGCTTGGAGGATGGGCGTGGCTGTTGTGCACGATTTGACCCCGCAGGACGTGGCCAAGGGGATCGCCGAAGGGCGAATTCTTCTGGTCGACGTGCGCGAGCCGAACGAAGTTGCTGCGGAAGCCTATCCCGACGGTGTCGTCGTTCCCCTGTCGGCCTTCGACCCGAAGCTCATCCCGGACCCCCAAGGCAAGGACGTCGTGTTCGCCTGCCGCTCGGGCAAGCGCTCGGTGACAGCCTCGCTCGCCGCGCAGGCGGCCGGGCTGCCCTATGACAAGCACCTTCAGGGCGGGATGCTGGGCTGGAAGGCGGCCGGTCTGCCAAGCAAGACCGGCGGCTGACGCGCGATCATGGTCTCGCAGAACAAGGTCTTCGCCGACCTGCCGGTCACCATTTTCGAGCAGATGTCGCAGCTCGCGCGCGACAACGACGCCATCAATCTGGGGCAGGGCTTTCCCGACGATCCGGGCCCGGAGGACATCCGCCGCGCCGCCGCGGACGCCGTCCTGAACGGCTACAACCAGTACCCGTCGATGATGGGCCTGCCGGAGCTGCGCCAGGCCATCGCCGCGCACTACAAGCACTGGCACAAGCTCGATCTCGACCCGATGAGCGAGGTCATGGTCACCTCGGGCGGGACCGAGGCGCTGACCTCGGCGATCCTGTCGGTGGTGGAGCCGGGTGATGAAGTCATCTGCTTCCAGCCGGTGTACGACTCCTATCTGCCGATCATCCGCCAGGCCGGCGGCATCCCGAAGCTGCTGCGGCTGGAGCCGCCGCATTGGCGGCTGTCGGAGGAGATGCTGCGCTCCGCATTCTCGCCGAAGACCAAGGCAGTGCTGTTCAACAACCCGCTCAACCCGGCGGCGGTGGTCTATCCGCGCGAGGATCTCGAGCTGCTGGCGCGCTTCTGCCAGGAGTTCGATGCGGTCGCGATCTGCGACGAGGTCTGGGAGCACGTGGTGTTCGACGGCCGCGAGCACATCCCGCTGATCACCATTCCCGGCATGCGCGACCGCACCATCAAGGTCGGCTCGGCAGGCAAGATCTTCTCGCTCACGGGGTGGAAGATCGGCTTCGTCTGCGCCGCGCCGCAGCTGCTGCGCGTCGCCGCCAAGGTGCATCAGTTCCTGACCTTCACGACCGCGCCGAACCTGCAGATGGCGGTGGCCTACGGCCTCGGCAAGTCCGACGACTACTTCGTCAACATGCGCGCCGAGCTGTCGCGCAGCCGCGACCGGCTCACGGCCGGGCTCGAGAGCCTCGGCTTTCCCGTGCTGAAGGCGCAAGGCACGTACTTCCTCACGGTCGACCTGTCGCCGCTCGGCCTCAACGAAACCGACGAGCAATTCTGCCGACGTATCGTTCACGACTACAAGGTGGCGGCGATTCCTGTGTCGGCGTTCTACGAGAAGGATGCGGTCACCTCCGTCGTCCGGTTCTGCTTCGCCAAGAAGGATGCCACGCTCGACACGGCGCTGGAGCGCCTGTCCGACGCCATTCACCGCCGCTAGGAGACGAAAGACATGATGCGCGGCCGCATTCGTATCGTGTTGGCTCTGGCCGCGCTGACGTTTTCGGTTGCGGCCAGCCGCGCCGAAGAGCGCGTCGTCAACTTCTACAACTGGTCGAACTACATGGCGCCGGGGGTCCTCGACGCCTTCACCAAAGAGACCGGGATCAAGGTCGTCTACGACACGTTCGATGCCAACGAGACCCTGGAGACGCGGCTGCTCGCCGGCAAGTCCGGCTACGACGTGGTCGTTCCCACCGCGTATTTCCTGCAGCGCCAGATCAAGGCCAAGATCTTCCAGCCGCTCGACAAGTCGAAGCTGCCGAACCTCGCCAATGCCTGGCCGGTCGTCACCGAGCGTCTGGCCGTCTACGATCCCGGCAACCAGTTCGCCGCCAACTACATGTGGGGCACGACCGGCATCGGCTACAACGTCAAGACGATCGAGAAGATCCTAGGACCTGGCGCGCGGATCGACAGCTGGGACATGGTGTTCAAGCCGGAGAACCTCGCCAAGTTCAAGGATTGCGGCGTCCACATGCTGGACTCTGCCGACGACATCTTTCCGGCGGCCCTGAACTACCTCGGTTTCGACCCGAACTCGACCAAGCAGGCGGATCTGGAAAAGGCGGCCGAGGTGGTCGGCAAGGTCGCGTCCTCCGTGCGGAAGTTTCATTCGTCGGAATACTTAAGCGCGCTCGCCACCGGCGAGATCTGCCTGGTCGTCGGCTGGTCCGGCGACATCATGCAGGCCAGGAGCCGCGCCGAGGAAGCGAAGAACGGCATCGAGATCGGCTACGCGATCCCGAGAGAGGGCGCGCAGATGTTCTTCGACAATTTTGCGATCCCCGCCGACGCCCAGCACGTGCCCGAAGCCTATGCGCTGATCAACTATCTCTACCGGCCGGAGGTCGCCGCCAAGAACTCGGATTTCCTGTCCTACGCCAACGGCAATCTGGCCAGCCAGAAGCTGATCGACCCGAAGATCCTCGGCGACAAGAACATCTATCCGGACGAGGCGACCTTGAAGAAGCTGTTCGTCATCACTGCCCGCGAGCCGGCCACGCAGCGGATCATCAATCGGCTCTGGACCAAGGTGAAGACGGGACGGTAGTCGTCACTATCGTCATTGCGAGCGAAGCGAAGCGAAGCAATCCAGGGCGGAGACCCCGACTCTGGATTGCTTCGTCGCGTTGCTCCTCGCAATGACGCCGGCGAGATTACGCCAGCCGGTGCATCGCACACAGCTTGTTGCCGTCGAGATCGCGCAAGTAAGCGAGATACAGCTTGCCAGTCGATCCTTGACGGACGCCGGGCGGATCCTCGCAGGTGGTGCCGCCGGCTTCCAGGCCCGCTGCGTGCCAGGCATCGACTTGCTCGGACGAACTGCAGGCATAGCCGATGGTGCCGCCGTTGGCCGGCGTCGCCGGCTGACCATTGATCGGCTTGGAGACCGAGAAGACGCCGGTCGGGGTGATGTAGAAAATCCGGTGGCCGTCGACCTTCGCGGGGCGGACGCCGAGCGTCCCCAGCAGCTTGTCGTAGAAGGCCTTGGCCTTGTCGAGGTCGTTGGTGCCGATCATGATGTGCGAAAACATCAGCGCTTATCCTCCCTGGAGATTCCGAACAGCGTGTCGGATACGGCGCCAAGGTAGCGAGCGTCGCTTCATGAGGTAAGAGTTTTCTTCAGATGGCTTGTTGACGGAAGATCGTACTACCGATCTTCTTCCTTGCGGTGGAATTTCACTGCGAGGGGGCTTACCGCCAGCGGCGGTGCAGCCAGAGCCATTGCTCCGGATATTCGCGCACCCAGCTCTCGACGACGTTGGTCACGGCCTGTGTCATGCCCTGAATGTCGATCTGCCCATTCGCATCGCGCACCGGCTTCACTTCCTCCGACAGCTCGGCTTGAAAGCGATTGCTCGGCAGGCGGATAATGCGCACGCCATGCACGGGACATTCGACCTGGCGCAACAGGCGGGCCAGCATCGGGTTGGCGCGGGTCTTGCGGCCGAAGAACGTCACCTCGACGCCGCCGGTCAGGTACTGATCGACCAGCATCGCGACGTGCTGCCCGTTCTTCAGCGCCTGGCCCAGCCGCAGCGGCGCGTCGCGGCCGGCGGGGATCAGCGTGCCCATCTTCACCTGGCGCATTTCCTGAATGATGCGATCGGCGGCGGCGATGTTCGGGCGGCGATAGAGGATCGCGGTGTCGAGCTTGTGGGCGACGGCGGCGAGCGCCGGCATTTCCCAATTGGCGAGGTGGCTCGCAAAGATCAGCGCCGGCTTGCCGTCGAGGCGGAGCTGATGAAACAGCTCGTGGGTGCGCGGCGTCAGCTCGATGCGGCTGCGCTCGGGATGCTCCTCGTCGTAGTCCCAGATCTTGTCGAGATGCGCGAACTCGGCGCCGACGCGGCCGAGATTGTCCCAGACGCCAGCGAGAATCCGCTCGATCTCCTCGGGCGATTTCTCGGGGAAGGCCTTGGTGAGATTGTCGCGGCCGATGCGCTGCTCGCGAAGCTTCGGGCCGATCCACTGCGCGATGCGTGCGAAGCGGTCGGCCGTCTTCTGCGGATCGAAATAGCGCGTGGTCTTGAGCATGCCGACCGTCAGCGCGCCGACGGCCGAGGACCCGAGCGACTTCACCTTCTGGCGGATGACGAGCTTGGTCCGGAGGGGAATGAGACTCATCGATGCGACAGGCGGATCAGGCCGGTTCGCGGGTCAAAATCAGCGAGGCGTTCTGGCCGCCGAAGCCGAACGAGTTCGACATCACGGCGGTGACCCGCGCCTCGCGGGCCTTGTTGCCGACGACGTCGAACAGGATCGCGGGGTCCGGGATGTCGTAGTTGATGGTCGGCGGGATCAGTTGATGCTCGAGCGTGAGCAGCGAGATGATCGCCTCGACGGCGCCGGCGGCCGAAATGGTGTGACCCACCATCGACTTGTTGGACGACACCGGGATCTTGCCGGTGTGCTCGCCGAACACGGCGGAGACGCCGACATATTCCATCTTGTCGTTCTCGGGCGTCGCGGTGCCGTGGGCGTTGATGTGGTCGATCTGCTCCGGCGCCATGCCGGCGTCGGCCAGCGCCTTGCGGATGCAGCCGATGATCGGCTTGCCGTCCGGCGACGAGCGGGTGCGGTGGAACGAGTCGGTGAGCTCGCCGCAGCCGGCGACGACGCCGAGGATCTTGGCGCCACGCGCCACGGCCGCATCGTAGCTCTCCAGCACCAGCGCACCGGCGCCTTCGGCCATGACGAAGCCGTCGCGGTTCTTGGAGAACGGCTTGGAGGCGGCCTGCGGCGGATCGTTCTGCGTCGACAGCGCCGACAGCAGCGAGAAGCGCACCAGGCCTTCCGGATTGACCGAGCCTTCGGTGGCCGCGCACAGCGCCACGTCGGTCTCGCCGCGGCGGATGGCCTCGACGCCGAGCTGGATCGCGGTGGCGCCGGAGGCGCAGGCGGTCGACAGCGAGATCGGCGAGCCCTTGGTGCCGAACGTGTCCGACAGCGAATCCGCCACCGAGCCGAACAGGAAGCGGTGGTGATAGTTGACGAACTTGCCGCCGCCGCAGACCTTCAGGAGGTCGTCATAGGTGAACTGCGTGCCGCCGACCTCATGCGCGAGCTCGAGGCGCTGAGGCCACTCGATTTCGACCGGCGCGACGGCGAGAAACAGCGGGCCCGGGAAGTCGCCCTTCGAGCCGATGCCGGCCTGCGCGATCGCTTCCTCGACGGCCATGTGGCCGAGCCGCTCGGACAGGCCGGTCGAGGTGAACGGCGCCACCGGCACGAAGTCGACCGTGCCGGCCATCGTCGTCTTCAGCCCGTCGATGGGAAAGCGGGTGATGGTGCGGATGCCGGACTCGCCGGCCACCAGCTTGGTCCAATTGTCGGACTTGCCCGCACCCAGCGAGGTGACGATGCCCATGCCCGTCACGACCACGACGGGGCGTCCAAACTTGTCGCGTACACTCATGATGTCCCCCGTCGCGTCGTCAGCCGCGCGCCGCGTTCACTTGACAGCTTCGACCAAGGCCATGCCTTCGCCGCGGTAATGGCCGGCGCCGACCACCACGATCTGGGTCGGAGCCTCCTTCATCTCGCTCTCGACGCCGGACGTGTCGCCGGGCGCGAACAGCGCGCCGCGCGAGATCGACAAAGCGGCGAGCGCCAGATCGAGCGCGAAATGCGCCTCCATCGTATGGCCGAAGCGGGTGCCGCTCGATCGCACGGCGAAGGCCTTGTGATGATCGAGGAACGCACGCTCCTCAGACGTCACGGGCTCGGCGCCGGTGGCGCCGGTGATGATCGCGCCGGGCGCGTCGTGCACGTCGAGCGCCGACCAGAGACGGTCGAGCGTGCCGGTCACGGCGCCAGCTTCCTTGCGGCGGGCGCGGTCGGCGACGACCTTGCTCAGCCGCGCCAGCGGCTTGGCGCCACGGGCTTCGGCATGCGGCTTGGACTCGAGCACCAGGAAGGCGCCGGCCGAGCCGAGCGCGAAACCCGGATGCTCCTGGCGCGCCCACACCGGCTTGAACTCGTTCTTGAGATTGTAGTCGCCGAACTCGTAGAGCACGAGCAGGTCCTTGCGCTCGCCATTATGCGAGCCGCCAACCAGCGCGATGTCGCTCTGGCCGCCCGCGATGCGGGCCAGCGCGATCTTGAACGCGTCGACACCAGCGACTTCCTCGCCCATGAAGGTGCGCGACGTCCCGCAGACGCCGTGCGAGATCGCGATATTGCCGGCGAGCAGGTTGGAGAGCTGCGCCAGGAACAGCGTCGGGCGCAGATCGCTCATCAGCCGGTCGTTGAGGAAGCCCGGCGTGCAGTTGCCTTCCGCCTCGGCGTTGAGAATTGCGGTGTCGACCGAGATGTCGCGCTCGCCGCCGCCGGCGGCGACGATCATGTCCATCCGGGACAGGATGTCCTTGTTGCCCTTGAGGCCAGCCGAATCCAGCGCGAGCCCGGCGGCGTAGGTGCCGATGCGCTGCCACGCCTCCATCTGGCGCTGTTCCTTCTTGGGAATCTGCGCCTCGAGATTCACTTTCGCCCAGGGATGCACGATGTAGGGCGCGAAGCCCTTCTCATCGACATTGATCTGGCCGGCGTTGAGAGCCTCCCAGTTCGCATCGAGGCCCTCGCCGAGCGAGGTCGCAAGGCCGATGCCGGTGATCCAGACTTCGACGGGGGCTGATGTCACGGAAGGCGTCTCACTCATCGCTGCAGGATCTGTTGCGGAAAACCGACGCGCTCGGCGACGGCGTCCATGTGTCCGCGCAGCTCCGGATTGGGGAAGGGGACGTGGCTGAACGTGATGGTCGCGTTCGAGCGCAGCTTGCCGCCGACCTTCACGCGCGCCTCGGTGATGGCGTAGCCGGAGCCCTCATGCAGCACGTTGGCCTCGACGGTCAGCACCTCGCCCGGCTGCACGAAGCCGCGCATCTTGGCTTCCTTCACCGCGGCAAGGAACGGCATCCGCTCGAACTTCATCAGCGCGAGCAACAGCCAGCCGGAGGTCTGCGCCATCGACTCGATCAGCAGAACGCCGGGCATGATCGGATAGCCCGGAAAATGCCCTTCGAAGATCGTGCTCTCGGTGGGAACCTTGGCTTCGACGGTGATGGTCTTCTCGTCCAGCTTGAGGTCGAGAATGCGGTCGATCAGCAGGAAGTATTCGATCTGCATGGCGGGCGCTCAGGCGCCCTTGGCGGCGACCAGCTCGTCGATGCGGGCGCACAGGTTCTTGAGCACGAAATACTGCTCGGTGCTGGCCTTGCCGTCGTTGACTTCCTGCGTCCACTTCTCGAGCGGCAGCTTGATGCCGAAGGCCTTGTCGATCGCGAAGGCGATGTCGAGGAAATCGAGGCTGTCGATGCCCAGATCGTCGATGGCGTGGCTATCCGGCGTGATCGTGTCGCGCGGGATGTCGCAGGTTTCAGCGATGATCGTGGCGACCTGATCGAATGTTGAGGACATCACTAAGCCTTTGATATTTTGGAGCTAATCCGGAGAAGGGCAACGAGGGGACACCGCCCCGGGGGCGTCTGATGCGAGCCCTTTTACCCCCGTCGCCCAGGAGTCGTGTGCCCGTATATCGGAGCGCCGCGGTGAGTTCAATGGAGCCGGGCGCGCGGGTTGTGGCGGGATTGTGATGCCCTGTCGGGAGGTCGGAGGCGCCCGTCAGGGCGTGTAGGTCTCGGTGATGATCCGGGCGCAGTCGCGCCGTCCGGTGAGCAGGCAGTCCTGGGTCTTGCGCAGATCGGCGATGCTCATCGCCAGCCAGATTCCGATCGCGGTCAGCGCGATGGTGAAGGCGATAGCGGCGATATTGGCCAGGATGCGATGGCGGAAATCGTCCGGCTCCTCGCGGGGCCGCTCGTAGCGGGACAGGTCGAGGGCAGCCGGTTCGGGCCGCCGCAGCGGCACGGGGGGATTCATGGGCGGACTGCCGCCCTCGGCGACGCGCCGCGCCGGGCCATTGCGGGGCCGGAACGGCACCACGCGATGCTCTTCCTCCGCTGCAATGGGGCGCTGGGACTTCATGCCTCGACTCCGATGCTGTTTCTTAGCACGCGGGCACAACCTCTCACAAAGAAACTTTGCCACGATTGAGCTGCATCAGCAAAGCCTCTCACTCTGTAGATGCGATCCCTGGAACCAGTCGGGAATTGCTTCGCAGGAGGCGCTGCAAGGCCAGGGCGGACGTGGCATATTGCCGGTCGTTCATCGGAGCTGACGCATGGCGAATATGAGAGAGCCGCTGCTGCATCCCATTCCAATCCTGTCGCTGCGGCCGACGCAGATGACGGTCGGCATGCGCGAGGTGATGGAGAAGCGGGAGCGCTGGCGCGCGCACAAGGCCAAGAAGAGGGCCGAGCTGCTCGGCAAGCACATGATCCCGGTCGTGCTCGGGCCGGACAGGCGGCACTACGTCGTCGACCATCATCATCTGACCCGCGCGCTGCACGACGAGGGCGTCAAGGACGTGCTCGTCACCGTGATCGGCGACCTCTCGATGGTCGATCCCGACGGCTTCTGGAACGTGATGGACAACAAGCGCTGGGTCTATCCCTATGACGCCAAGGGCGAGCGGCGGCCATTCAAGGACTTGCCGAAGAGCGTGGCGGACCTGAAGGACGATCCGTACCGCAGCCTCGCCGGCGAGTTGCGCCGCGCCGGCGGCTTTGCCAAGGACACCACGCCGTTCAGCGAGTTCCTGTGGGCGGATTTCCTGCGCCGCAAGGTCAAGCGCAAGACCGTCGAGGAGCGCTTCGAGGCGGCCATGGAGCACGCGCTGGCGTTCGCCAAGAGCCATGACGCGGTCTACCTGCCGGGCTGGTGCGGCCCGGCCGCGGACGACTGATCGATCACTTCGCCTTCGGCAGCCTCCCCATCAGGTAGAACTCGTCATTGGGGCGCATGCCCGTGACGTTGGCCAGCCGGTTCGACAGCGCGAAGAAGGCCGCGATCGCGGCGATGTCCCAGATGTCGTCGTCGCTGAAGCCCTGCTCCGCAAGCGCCTTGAAGTCGGCATCGCCGACGGTCTGCGCCTGAAGCGCGACCTTCATCGCGAAATCGAGCATCGCGCGCTGGCGCGGAGTGATATCCGCCTTGCGGTAGTTGATCGCGATCTGGTCGGCGATCAGGGGATTCTTGGCGCGGATGCGCAGGATCGCGCCGTGCGCGATCACGCAATACTGGCACTGGTTGGCGCTCGACGTCGCCACCACGATCATCTCGCGCTCGGCCTTGGTCAGGCCGCCGTCCTTGTCCATGAGCGCGTCGTGATAGGCGAAGAAGGCGCGGAACTCGTCGGGCCGGTGCGCCAGGGTGAGGAACACGTTGGGCACGAAGCCGCTCTTCTCCTGCACCCCTAACAGGCGGGTGCGGATGTCCTCCGGCAGCGCGTCGATCGCGGGGACGGGGAAGCGGCTGATGGCGGGCTGGGTCATGGGCGATGGGTCCGGCGTGGCGTTGGGGTGCGAACCTTAGTCGATCGCGGAGGGGGCGCAACGGCTCAGGCTCAGTTCAGGACCTCCACGGTGGCGGAGCGTCCGGCGACCAGCTCGCTCCGCCGCGAAATGTCGTCGAGCGCGATGCGCACGGGGATGCGCTGCGCCAGTCGCACCCAGTTGAAGGTCGGATTGATGTTGGCGAGCAGGCTCGCGCCCTCGGCGCGGTCGCGGTCCTCGATGCCCGCGGCGATGCTCTCGACCTTGCCGGTCAGCACCTCGCCGGCGCCCATCAGGCGGATGCGGACGGGTGCGCCGACACGGATGCGCGGCAGCTTGGTCTCCTCGAAATAGCCCTCGACATGCAGCGTGTCGCTGTCGACCAGCGCCATCACGCCTTTCCCGGCGCCGACATAGGTTCCGGGCCGCAGGTCCATGTTGGTGATGACGCCGCTGACCGGCGCATGCACCTCGCTGCGCTCCAGATTGAGCTTGGCGACGGCCTGGTCGGCCAGAGCCTGGTCATAGGACGCCTGCGCCTGCTGCTGGGTGGCGAGCACCTGCTCCTGCTTCTGCTGTGACACGGCCTCGGTTGTCAGCGAACGGTAGCGGTCGAGGTCGGCATTCGCCTGGTTGAGCGTCGCGAGCCGGCCGGCCACGACCGCGTCGGCCTGCTGCAGCGCGAGCTTGAAGCGGGCGCGATCGATGCGGAAGATCACGTCCCCCTGATGCACCGGCTGATTGTCGCGCACCAGCACCTCGGTGACGAAGCCGGAGACGTCAGGCGCGATCTGGACGATGTCGGCGCGCACGCGGCCGTCGCGCGTCCACGGCGCCTTCATGTAGTAGCCCCACAGATAAGTGCCGACCAGGATCACCGCGGCGACGGCGGCGGCCGTCACCGCGACGCGGCCAAGCAGAGGAAAGATGCCTTTCACGACAGGAACTCCGAAGCGAGATAGACGATGCCGCTGAGCGCGCAGACGTACAGCGCGAAGTCGAACAGCGCGGGGTGCCACACTAGGCGGTAGACGCCGAGCCGGCGCAGCAGGACGCGCAGCACGGCGATGCAGCCATAGGCGATGATCAGCCAGAGCAGCAGCGAGGGCACCAGCACGCCGGCGATGTCGATGTCGTGCTTCATGCGACGAGGCTCCGTCGAGCGGCACTGTCGGCACGATAGGCTGGCGCGTCTGGAAAAAGGCCAGTGCGGATGCCGACCAGCCCGATCAGCGCATCTTCCTTCGCTGCCGCCACCGGCTCGTCCAGCGTCTTCAGCAAGGCCACGTCGATCGCGGACAAGAGATGGGCAGGCATCGCGCCGGTCCCGATGCCCCGGCCGCGGCACGCGGCGGCGAGACGGTCGAGCATCGTCTCGATGGCGCCGAGCGCAGTCTCCGTCAGTCCATGGCGTGCGCGGCGGAGATCGATGATGTTGAGGCCGACCCGGAGATGGCTCAGATTGTCGAGCTCGCGGCGGTCGTCCTCCGGAATCGCAGCAAAACGTTGCGCGAGCAGTCCCAGGCGGTCGAGCATGAGGCCGACGAAGGCGCCGCGATCGTGGTGGCCGCGCCGCTCGGCGGTCAAAGCGAGCGTGTCCCAGCTCGTGCGCAGCAATCGCTGCGCAATCCATTCGGCGCGCACCGAGCGAACCAGCCGCGTCAGCACGACGGCCGCGACCATCCCGACCATGAAGGCGATCGACGAATTGGCGTAGCTCTGGAAATCGGCGCTGTAGGTCGATTGCAGCGCCAGCAAGGTCGCGCCGTTGGCGCCCAGCGCCATGCCGATCGGCGTGGTCTGGGGACGTGCGATCAGAACCCCGAACAGCAGGAAAGCCGGCGCCAGCGCGGCAATCAGCAGCTCGACGTCGGAGATCGCCGGAATGATCGCGAAGAGATAGACCGCGTCGACGGCGATCGCGACCAGCGACCAGGCCGCGAAGCGGACGATGCTCGGCGCGGGATCGTCCTGCGTGGCGAAGAAGGAGCAGGCGACCGCCGCCATCATGGGCGCCGAGGCCCCATCGGCCCAGCCGGTCGCGATCCAGAACGCGCAGCAGACCAGAATCGCGATCACGACGCCGGCCGCCGACCATAGCGCCAGCGCAGGATCGCGATGCCGCGCCGGCGCGATGCCCTGCTCGGTGCGGAAGGCGAGCGGCACCCTGGACGTGTCAGTGCCGGCCGCAATGGCCGCATTCAGCGCCCGGCAATCCTCGGCGATATCGACGAGCTCGCGCAGCCGGATCAGCAGGCTCGTGGTCATGATCTGGTGCCACGAGGAGTTGCCTTGAAGCGACGGGCGAAGCGCGTCGATGTCGGTGCGCAGGCGGTCGGCCGGTTCGCGGTCGTCTGCCGCGATCACCCAGTCGGCGAGGTGTCGCAGGAGAGCGCGGAGCTCGCCTCCGACATGGCCGTCGAGCGCTGCGAGGCGGTCGTGGATCGAGCCGAGCAGCGGCAGCAGCAACTGCATGTGCAGCCGCAAGGCGCGGAGCCCTTCGACCGCATGATGGTCGGCCTGCCGATCGAAGGCGAGGTGGGTGGCGAGCGCATCGATCTCCAGCGCTTCGGCGGCGAGCCGGAGGCGGTGGGCACGATCGGCGTCGCTGCCGCCGCCACCGAGCAGGACGTCACGGCTGAGGCCGCGCGCATCGCTGAGCCAGCGCTCGACCTTGGCGGCCACCACAGGCGCGACGCTGCGCGGAAGCACGATGGTGGAGACCAGTGTCGCGCAGATGATGCCGAGCGTGATCTCCTGGGCGCGCGAGACCGCGACATCGAAGATGCTGCCGGGATCTGTCACCGCCGGAAAGCCGATCAAGGCCAGCGTGTAGCCAGCCAGCATGAACAGGTAGCCGCGCGGGGTGCGGTCGAGCAGCGAGACGTAGAGGCAGGCGCCGGTCCACAGCGCGATGACGAGACTGAGCAGTTCGGGCGAGTTGACGAAGCTCGGCACGATCGCAACGGCCGCTGCCGCGCCCGCGAGCGTCCCCAGCACCCGGTAGAGAGCCTTGGAGGCGGTGGCGCCGGCGAGCGGCTGCGAGGTGATGTAGACGGTGGCCATCGCCCAATAGGGCCGCGGCAGGTCGATCCACAGCGCGATCAGCAGCGCCAGCACGGCGGCGGCGAACGTCTTCACCGAGAAGGCCAGGTCGGCGCCGCGGAGGGGGAAGGTGGGCATGGTTCGCATCAGGGGCCAGGCCTGGAGGGGACGGCGTCGGTCAGGCGCGTCATGCGCTGCTCGATGCGATGCAAAACGTCGTAGGTGACTGCGAGGTCCTCGGGCGCGATGTCCGCGAGCAGAACGCTCCGCACCCGCCCCAGGACCGCCTCGATCTCCGTGGCCTTGGCCGCGCCCTTGGCGGTCAGATGCAGCGTCTTGGCGCGGCGGTCGGTGCGGTCTTCCCGGCGCTCGACCAGCTTTTCGGTTTGCAGCAGGTCGATCAGCCGGACCAGCGAGGGGCCCTCGATGCCGACCTCCTCGGCCAGCGCTCCCTGGCGGATGCCGCCGGTCTCGCCTGTGCCGTGCCGCGCCAACGCCCGCAGCGGGTGCGCGGTGGCTTGGGACAGGCCGTGGTTGGCCAGGGCCTGGTCGGCCTCGCGCCGCCACAACCGCGCGACGCGGGCGATCAGGAGGCCGATTTCCGATTGGATGGTACTCTGGGGAAGTGACATGCAATTTAGATAGGAATAAAATTGATAGGTTGCAATCTATTTGGCCGAGAAACAGGCGGCTTGATCTTCCTTTTGTTTCGCTGGCGCCGACTGGAACCCGCGCCAGATTGGATTTTACCGGTTCCTCAGCGCAGCGGCTTCTTCAACAGCGAGAACCGGTCGGGATCGAGGCCCATCGAGGGCTGCAGCATCGGGGCATCCAGCGAGTTCGGCAGGCTGCCGCGATCGCTGCTCGCGCTGATGCCGCCGTCGCCATTCGACGCGTCGCGGCTCGAGGTCGCGCCGCGCCAGCGCTCCAGCACCGCGCTGACGAAATGCATGTCGTGCCCGGCGTTGACCGAGCGCACCGTGGCAATCGTCGCCTCGCTGCGCGGCATCTGATGCGGCGGCACCTCCTTGAAGCGCAGCCGGGTCGGCAGCGCGACGCCTTCACCGAAGGCCAGCACCTCGCGGGTGCCGAGCGAGGGAACGAAGGACAGCAGGTTGGCGGCGGCGTCCGACACCGCCGAGCGCAGCAGCGACTGGTCGCGCTCGTTGGCGAGACGCATCGTGAACAGCGTGTTGCACTGGGAGATGATGGTGGCGTCGAGCTCGGCGGGACGCTGCGTGATCAGGCCGAGATAGACACCATATTTGCGGCCTTCCTTGGCGATGCGCGAGATCGCCTTGCGGGTCGGCCCGAAGCCGATCGAGCGGTCGGCCGAGGCGTAGCGGTGCGCCTCCTCGCAGACGAACAGCAGCGGCGAGACGCCGTCGCTCCACAGGCCGAAGTCGAACGCCATGCGGCAGACCACCGAGACGACGGAATCGACCACCTCGGCCGGAAAGCCGGCGAGCTGCATCACCGTCATCGGCCGGCCGTTGGCTGGCAGGCGGAACAGATGGCTGATGACCTCGGCCATGGTGTCGCCGCCGACATTGGCATTGTCGAACATGAAGGCGTAGCGCGGGTCGTTGCGCACGGTCTCGATGCGCGAGATCAGCTTGTGATAGATGATGCGCGAGGAACGGTTCTCGAGCTTGCCCATGCGCTCGTCGATCAGATTGATCAGGTCGACGAGGCGATACGGCACCGGCGTATCGACGGTGTAGCCGATCGTCTTCGGATCGATGCGCTTGAGGCCGATGCGGTCCGTGTTCTGGTACTGGGTGTAGATGCCCTTCGCCAGCGGGATCACCTCGGCGAGAATGTCGAGCTCCTCCGGCACGCCGGGGCGGCCGCCGAACAGGACGTCGACGATCTCCTCGAAATTGAACAGCCAGAACGGCAGCTTCAGATTGCGCGGGTTGAGCACCAGCGCGCGCTCGCCGAAGCAGCGGCCATATTCGTTGTGGACGTCGAGCAGGAAGATGCGCAGGTTCGGGCGGGCTTTGAGGATCTCGTTGAGCAGCAGCGACACGCCGGTCGACTTACCGACGCCGGTCGAACCGAGCACCGCGAAGTGCTTCGACAGCATTTCCTCGACATTGACGCAGGCGCGCACGGACGGGTCCTGCTGCAGGGCGCCGATGTCGATGTGATCGCCGGCGGTCGGCGTGTAGATCGTACGCAGCTCCTGGCTGGTGATCATGTCGACGGCGTCGCCGATGGTCGGATAGTGGGTGACGCCGCGCTGGAACTTCGGCTTGTCGGCGGGCCCAAGGATCTCGCCGAGCAGGTCGACCGAGGCCGTGGCGACGTACTCGTTGGCCTGCGAGAGGTCTTCGCTGGTGACCTCGGTGATGATGGCAATGATCGTGGCGTTGGGGCAGCGGATGCTGATGAAGCGGCCGACAGTGGCGCGGATGTCGGAGACGGTCATCTGCTGCGTCGACAGAATGCCGACGCGAGCCTGGGAGCCGCGCACCGAGATCACACGTCCAAAGGATGTCACGGTCATGAAACCTGTGGTGAAATTGTTTGAGCCGACACCTTCTCCGCAGTGACTGGAGAATTTGTTAAGCGGGCCACACTTGCGATCGGGCCGGTGCTTTTTCGTGGCGGCGAGGCGCGTGGCCGAGCGCTCTGACGCCGGTTCCCAAACCTGGCATAACGCCTTGTGGCACAAAGGTTTCTGCATCCTGTCCTCAAGCGTTGCGCGAGCTGGTGGAATTAACTCTCGGTTCACCATGTCCACGGCTCGGCATAAGCCATGTTAGTTCGGCGGCGGCGCCAGGATCGATGGTCGGCCGCATGCCCGTTCGTGCTTGCAGGCGCGTCAGCATGGCGCGGCGTGACGCCGCCTCCGGCAAGCGAATTTGATCGCGATCAAGAGGGAACACGGGCGAGCCCGGTATGGTCTTCCCGTCGAGCGCGAGGGAGCGGATGCCTGCCGGTCTCATCGAGCGTGCCGGTCGCGCATGTGCCGCTGAAGAGCCGATCCTCGCGTGAAGCAGGAGGATGACATCATGGCTGAACCCACCAAGCTGCCTGTGAACACCGAGACTGCGAACGCGCCGTCGTTGCAAGGATGGCGGCCGTTCGACAATCTCAGGCGCGAGATCGATCGCGTGTTCGAGGACTTCCACGGCGGACTTTGGCGCACGCCGTCGCTGTTCGATCAACTGCCGGGCCTGGCGCGCACGAGGTCCTTCGCGGTCGCGCCGGCGGTCGATGTCGCCGAGCACGACAATGCCTACGAGGTCTCGGCGGAACTGCCGGGGCTCGACGAGAAGAACGTCGAGGTGAAGGTCGCGGGCGGCGTGCTGTCGATCAAGGGCGAGAAGCAGGAGGACAAGGAAGAGAAGAAGAAGGACTATTATGTCCGCGAGCGCAGCTTCGGCGCCTTCGAGCGCTCGTTCCAGATCCCCGACGGCGTCGACACCGACAAGATCGAGGCGGTGTTCAAGCAGGGTGTGCTCAAGGTGACCCTGCCGAAGAAGCCGGAGGCGCAGAAGGCGGCCAAGACCATCGACATCAAGGCGGCCTGACCGCGAACAGCCGTTCCCGGCCATGGGACGGCGGATGAATTCGATTCCCGCTGAAGGGCCGCATCCGCGGCCCTTTTTTTCGAGCGGCCGCGGGGCTAATCTGCATCGCAAGCAAGCGGCCGGCGATACGGGCCGGACAAGCATGGGATGGGAGACGAAGCAATGGGCAAGCTCGCACTGGCGGCCAAGATCACGCATGTGCCGTCGATGTATCTCAGCGAGCTGGATGGCCCGGCCAAGGGCAAGCGCCAGTCGGCGATCGACGGACATCTCGAGATCGGGCGGCGCTGCCGCGAGGCCGGCGTCGACACCATCGTGGTGTTCGACACCCATTGGCTGGTCAATGCCGGCTACCACATCAACTGCGCGCCGCATTTCCAGGGGCTCTACACCTCGAACGAGCTGCCGCACTTCATCGCCAACATGACCTACGAGTACGACGGCAATCCGGAGCTTGGCCACATCCTGGCCAAGGGCGCTAACGCGCATGGCGTCGCGACCATGGCGCATGATGCGACCTCGCTGGCCCTGGAATACGGCACGCTCGTTCCGATGCGCTACATGAACGCTGATCGCCACTTCAAGGTCGTGTCGGTGTCGGCGCTGTGCACCTCGCATTATCTCGCCGACAGCGCCAGGCTCGGCTGGGCGTTCCGCCGCGCGGTCGAGGAGCATTACGACGGCACGGTCGCGTTCTTCGCCTCGGGCTCGCTCAGCCACCGTTTCGCGCAGAACGGCACCGCGGACGAGTATCGCGACAAGATGTTCAGCCCGTTCCTGGAGCGTCTCGACCACGAGGTGATCCAGATGTGGGAGCAGGGCGAGTGGCCGGATTTCTGCGACATGCTGCCGGAATACGCCAGCAAGGGCCATGGCGAGGGCTTCATGCACGACACCGCAATGCTGCTCGGCGCCCTCGGCTGGAATCATTACGACCGCGGCGTCGAGGTGGTCACGCCCTTCTTCCCGTCGTCGGGCACCGGCCAGATCAACGCGGTGTTTCCGGTCTCGCCGATGCCTGACGTGCTCGAGGATGTCGGTCGTCCCCGCGCCGCGGCGCTGGCGGGCGGACGGCTGTAAGCCGCGCAGCGCCTCACCACACGCCCGCACGGGCCAGCATCTCCACGATGTCCTCGGGGTAGACCGTCTCCCCCGTGGCCGTAAGTTCGGCCCGCCGCCACCAATGCTGCGCGGCAATGGCGGCGCGCTCCAGCTCGGTCCAGTTCACCGAACTTAGATCCGGATGCGCGACCCTGACGAGGAAGTAGCGCTCGTCCGAGCTGACCTCCTCGCCGTCGACCAGGGTGAAGGTCACCGAACGCTGCGCGATCTCGGGGCCGGGATCGCTGATGCGGATGCCGGTCTCCTCGAACATCTCGCGGCAGGCCGCGGCCGCGTAGCTCTCGCCGGGATCGACCCCGCCGCCCGGCGTCGCCCAGAACTGCTGCCCTTTCAGCGCGCCCGCCAGATGCACGAACTTGAACAGCAGGAGCCGGTCGTCGGGATCGACGATGAGGAGGCGGGAGGAGGGGCGTTCACGCATGACAAGTCTCATCGTTCTCGCGGCAGCATCTGCCCGAGCTTTGCCAGTTGAAGGCCCTCGAAACCAGAGAGGGCACAGGGAAGGCCGGGTGCAGGCCGCACCCATGGCCCGCCTGCAGAAAGAAAAGCAGGCGGCAGTCACCACAGGATTGGCCGCGACACGCCGGCCTTCCCTGCGCAATGGGCTTACGGCTTATACGTGATCTCCCCGGGGACCGGCGTTCTTGCCCCCGTCGTCAGCGTCATCGTCCGCCGACTTGACCTCAGCGTCGTGTAGCGCGCAATTTCAAATGTCACCCCGCGCAACTTCAAATGTCACCCCCCAAAAAGAAGCTCCGGGAACCACCCGGAACCAGGCTTTGACGCGTCCCGCTTTAAATCCCTCTAAGGTGGTCATCCCCCAGCGGTTGCCACCTTTGTTCCACATGGATACGGTCGGGCAAGGGTGGGCAGTCGGGGGGCGGCTATGAATGTGAAACGGCTTGGGGACACTCGTCGCGTCGAGTATCTGGACGGTCTGCGCGGCGTTGCCGCCCTGGTGGTCCTGATCGGTCATTCCTGGATGATGTTCAGCCAACCGATCTCCAGCTATTCGTCGGGCGACGGCGTGGCAGCCATTCCGGCTATGCTCCTCAAGGTCGTGGGCCTTGTGGCGAACGGCAACTCCGCGGTTTGCATCTTCTTTCTGCTCAGCGGTTTCGTGTTGGCCGACTTCGCTCGCGGAGCGACGATTAGCTTTCCGGCTCAGGTTGTGCGCCGGTATCTTCGGCTCGCCATCCCGATCCTGATCACCTCGACTTTTGCTTATTGCCTGCTTCGATTCGGTCTCTTCCGCAATGCCGAGTCGGCCCGCATCTTCGGAGAGTGGGCCGGCGCGTGGTACCAGTTCGATGCTTCGTTCACAGCGATGACATACGAGGCGCTCGTTGGCACATTTGCCACAGGATCCAACGCCTACAATTCGAACCTGTGGACCATGCATCCGGAGATGGTTGGATCGTTCTACATCCTTCTGATCAACGCCATCCCAGCAACAAGGAGATGGCGCACCGCGCTGTATGGCTGCCTTATAGCTGTGCACCTGTTCGACTATCTTCCTCTCTTTGCGGTCGGTGCCCTCCTGCGAGAGTATGAAGTCGAAGTTCACCGCCTTGGACGGATGCCTTGGTTGCCTGCGGCACTCTGCCTTTTCGGCCTCTATCTTTGCACTCTCCCGGACGTCACCGGTGGGAAGCTTGAGCTGGTCTACCCGCTGCCGAAATTCAGCTTCGACAATACCCGGATCTGGCACTCCATTGGCGCGACGCTTTTGCTCGGGGGTGTGCTGACGTCCTCTTCTGCTCAACAGATCCTGGCGTCGCCGGTGGCGAAAAGCCTCGGCAGAATCAGCTTCACGCTCTACCTGATCCATGTCCCGATCCTCTGTAGCCTTGGCGCCTGGCTGATCGTGGAACTCGCGACGGCCGGCAACGCGACCGCTGCTGCGATCGGCCTGCCCGTCGTTCTGCTCGTCTGCCTGGGTTCGTCAGTTCTCCTAACTCCAGTAGTAGACGTGAGCGCCGTACGCGTGTCGCGCCGCGTCGGCTATTGGCTGGACGAGATGATGACCGATTCACGGTCGTCGACAGCTCGCCGGCCGCCTGAGTTCCTGCCGCTTGCGGATGACCGGGCATCGTCGGCTCCATTGAGCTAACGCACACGACGTGCCGATATGGTTCCAGCGCCGGTCGGCGAGCCGCCCGATGACTGGCTGAATGCCACCAGGTAGACCGTCGTCGTCGACGCAAGCGATAGCCGCGTTCGTGGTGCAATGAGGTTGTGAGTCGCGCCGGCGATGTTGACGTTGCCGCCAGCCTCCAGCGAGCCACGCGTCGCGCTCGTCGTGCTCACCGACGCCAGCACGGCCGTATAGGTGGTGGCTCCGCTGTTTCCGAATGCAATGATGCCCTCGACGTCCCAGTCGCCAGGCGGCAACGAACGGGACGCGATGTTGACGCTGCCGCCTGGCGTCAAGGCGACGCCGGTCCCCGACGACGAGAGGAACTCCCCGACGTTGCCCGCTGATGCGTTGTCGTTCGTGGTCGTCCCCGGCAGCTGGCCGACAGCCGAGGGCAGCGCGGCAAGCGGCTTACCGCTGTCCTTCACGATCTTGCCGCTCGTGCCATTGAATGCGGCTACGTTGTCGCCCACCGCGGTTGCTGGCCCTGTCACGCCACCATCCATATTGGCCTGGATGATATTCCAGCTCGCTCCCACGCCAGCTTGCGTGCCCGAGGCCGTGCCATCGGTGATGCAGAACAGCGTGTCTCCGACCTCAACGTTGGTCCCCGATGCTCCGCCGATCTTGCCGGCGGCCGACACCTTGTAGGTCCAGCCGCGATCGGCGGCCGGATAATTCGGGCTTGCCGAGCAGTTGATGACCCCTTTAAAGACCATCGCGTCGGCTGCGCCGACGATCTGATCGACGTACGACTTCACCGCTTTCTGCGAGGCAACGCGGGCGTCGCTGTTGGCACCGAGTGCCGCGTCCGTATCGAGAACGAACTGACCAGACGCCAGCTTGAACCGCTTGCCGTCGTTGGAGATGATGCAGGTGAGCCCGTCGTCGGCCGTAGTCGTGTCGGTGCCGTCGAGATAGTAGTCCTTGCCGGTCGTCTTCAGACAGATGGCCGACTGGCCAGCAAGGGTGGTGTTGCGAATTTCGGTCGCGTCGGCGAACACCTGGGAGACGCGGCCTTTCGCCCAGGTTCGGAAATCGGACTTCGACACGTCTGCCGCCGAGGCCAGTCCCGCGACACTATCGATGGGGTTCGCACTCATTCGGGATGGTCCTGCGGACGGTGGTGAACCTTGTGCACGTACTCAAGTTCGATGCCGAGCTCTCGCTGCAGCATTGTGGCGGAAATCTCCGGCAGCGCGATCGTCAGGTGCCCACCCTGGTCACCGCTGGCGCAGTCGACGAAGAAGTGCCATCGGCCGAAGTTGACATTCGGGTCGATAGCTCGACAGGCGTCGTACCACGACAGAAAGGAAGGCACCTGCGGCCACTCTTGTTGAGGAACTCCAGCCGCGTCCAGCCGGCGCTGCTCGGCCAATGCGCTCTCGATTTCGTTGTCGCGTTCGGCGATCAGCCGCTGCGCCTGGTCGTACAGATCAGGTGAGAGGTTGAAGAGCTTGCAACGATCGTCTTTGGAGATCTTGTAGATCGGCATCTAGCTCACCCATCCTGATCCTGCACCTGGCGCTGAACCCGCAGCTGGTGTCCCCGGAAGGTTGCCCGGGATCGTATTGCCGTTGCGGCTTAAATAGGCCCCCGGTGCGACGGTCCACTGTTTCGTCCCGCTCCCGGTCGTCCCATACGTGATGGCACCACCAAGGTTGATTAGGACCGGGCCCGAAGCGTTGTAGAAACTCCCGAACACTGCGGAGGTCGGCCCGTTGATCGAGACCGTAATGCCCCCCACGACATTGACGACACCAGAGCCGAGAGCGGCGATGTGACTTCCGGCGTTGCCACCGTTTGCGATCGTGTAGCTCGCATTCTGATTGTACGTCCAACCGGAGCCGTCGCTTGAGTAATGTGCACCAGTACCGGAACCGAAGTTGTCGAAGACGACGCCGCCAAGCTGATCGACGATCGACTTCTGATGCTGCTGAATCGCTTTGACATTGGCGCCGCCGCCGAAGAACGTCACGTTGCCAAACAACATGCAGCAGCCGTCACCGATGGTCCAGCACGACCCTCCCGACGTATAGGTCTTGGTGAAGGCTCCGGGCGCAGCGCCGACCCAGTAGAACGCTTGGCAGCCCGGTGGCTGGCCGTGGAATTCGTGATGGGCCGGGAAGTCTCCCGTCAATGTGACGGTCGATTGGCCACCACAGTGCAGGAAGTTCTTGTTCAGTGCCTGCCAGGCGGCGGCCTCAGTTTTGAAGGCCCGCGCGGAATCTGCGAGGCCGTCGGCAACGAGTGGGTCGTCGCTGCCGTTGGTAGCATGAACGTAGAGCTGTACGCCGTTCCTCATCCACGGCCGCAGACCGCCCATGAGGGTGACCGTCGTCGCGATCCGCTCGACGTCATAGCTCTGGGTCGGATACAGCGTGAAGCTGCCGACATTTGTGCCTCCGACACCCTTGCCGACTGAGCCAGTCTCCTCGTTGTGGATCGTGCATTTGAAGCCGACCGGGAGCGCCGTCGCCGACGGGAACAGGACCACGGCAAACGCGCCGCCATAGAAGCTGAGTGTCAGGCCGTTGTCGGCGCTCGTGACGTTGTAGACTGGATCTGTGGCGGAGTTGATACGTTTGACGGGGTTGGAGGTCGACACCCAGCTCGTGCCGTCGAAGCGGAACTCGACACCTTGCGCCTTGTCGAAGGCGAGCCATCCCGGTCCTGGCGTGTACAGCGTGAAGGTGCCGGCGATCTCGCAGATCGCCAGCTTGCCGTCGGCCCCGGCCCATGCACCGGTTGCCGACGGAGCAATGATGTAGGCGGTGCCGACGCTTGGGCTCGCCGGCGGCACTGTGGTCGTCTGGTTTTCGACGATCATGCGCCGGCCGAAATTGATCGCGGCGGACAGCGGGACGGAGTTGGCTGCAAACGTCTGGTTGCCGAGCCCGACCACCCACGAGCCGCCGGCGTTCTTGTGATAGTACGTGTCGATCGACCTCACGTAGATGAAGCGGCCGATGCCGAAGTTGATGAACTCCCAGCCGCGCCTGGTGTAGACCGTGATCTGGTTGCTCTTCCCGGCCCAGGCCCCGCTCGCGCCGGCTGCAACCAGATACGCATCGCCGCGCGTCGGAGATCCCGGCGGAGCCGACAGCGTGTTGTCGAGCACCGAATAGGCGAAGACGTCGGTACCGGCCGCCAGCTTGTATCGCAATCCATCCGAACTCACGAGACAGCTGGTCCCATCGTGCGCCGTCGTGGTGTCCGTCGCGTCGAGGTGGAAGTAGCGGCCGAACAGCACGAGATCGATGATGGTTGCACCCGTCGACGGATCGACCGCGACCAGGTCCCGCGAGTCCTCGACGTCGGCGAGCACATAGGCCATCCGCGCGACCAGCAGGTTGCGCAACGCGCCCTTGTTGGTGTCTCCTGAGGTCGGGAGCGCCGCGACCGCGGCGTGATTGACTGTCATCGGCTCAACTCAGGTCCAGGTCTGTCAGCACGAACGGCTGCTCGTCGGTGGCTGCGGTGTAGTCGGTCTCGATCGACGGATCGTATTCGACCAGCGACAGCATCACGGATGAGAAGTTGTCGGTGAAGCTCCAGTCGAGGCAGAGATAGATCCCGTTCGCCTTCGCGAACAGCACGCTGTCGAAGCGGATCGGATTGCCGATCGGATCGTCAGAGCAATCGGCAAGCAGCACCACGTCGCAGGTGACGGTGAGCTGCCGGCCGAGTCTTGCATTGCCCAGGAACGCCTTCTGCAGCCGCTGCGCGCGGCGGTGGTCCATCGTGAACGGCAGGTCAAGCGTTGCGTCGAGCAGCTCGCCGTCTGCGGTGCGAAGGTCCGAGCGCACCAGCACCGGGCCGTCGACCTGCTGATACTCGCGGTCGGCTGCCACAAAACGCACCTTCAACCGGTTCACCAAGTCGCGCTTCGGCTTGGCCGCGCGATAGTCGACACCGCCGGTAAGAATGCCGTCATAGACGGTGGCCACAGGATCGCGCGGATAGGACGATGACGGCCAGACGCGGCCGGCGCTCGACAGCACGAATCCGCGGTTGGCGCTGATCATGCTCGACAGCACGGTCGCGGGGCTTTGGTTGAGCGTGATGACGCCATCGATGGTGTGGCGCTTGATCGAGGTGCCGTCGGCGCAGACGATCGCACCTTCGTCCCAATCGGCCGCGCGCGCCACCTTGTCCCAGTCGATACGCGACGGCAGGATTCGGCCGCCGAAGCGCTGAATGAGGTAGTAGGTCTGAACGAGCGCTGCCGTGTTGCTGTAGCTCCAGCTCGCTTCCGCCGCCGCGGTCTCGTCCGGATCGGATGGGTTGTACTGCAGGATATGCGCGGGATTGCGCGGGTCCGGCACGGCCACGCCGTCGACCAGAAAGATCGGGTTGGGCCGCGCCACCTGGCCCCACAGCGCGGTGTATTCATCGATGTCGGCGCCGTAGTCGTAGCGCACCACTGCGGTCGCGGTTCCTCGCTGGCGGAATCCGGAGTCCAGGCTGGTGAAGTCCTGCGCCAGCAACGGGTCGATCGCCTGGTCGACGTCGCCGAGACGCAGCGACGCGCGCAGGCGGGTCGGATAGTCGGGCTGCCCGGCGCGGCCGATCGGCGCCAGGATGGCGTTCGGCTTGAGCTCGGAGAAGACGAGCTGCTGCGCCCCGACCTGCATCGAGCGGAAGCGCGTGATCCTCTTCGCGCACAGCAGGAGCCCCTGGTACAGGTAAGGAGGTTTCACCGCCTCGAAGAACAACGGCCCAGACACCAGCGCCGTGCCGAAGATGATGCGCTTGCGCGGGATCGGCTGCCGCTCGACCACCTGCATGGCCTGCGGCGTCAACGCGCCACCAAAGGACTCGACCGACGAGATGCCGGCACCGCTATCGATCGCGCCGGTGCCGCGGGGCTTCTGGGTCAGCGCCGAGATCGCGTAGTTGACGGCGATCGATGCGCCGATCAAGACTGCGGCTCCGACGGCACCGGCGACGACCGCAGAGGTGCTCGTGATGCCGATCACTGACAGGATCGCTGTGCCGATCGTGATCGGTTCGGCCTTTATCACGCGCTCGCCGGGACCGCGCGTCTGGCGCACGACCTCGCGGGCCGCCATGGCCGCCAGCCGTGGTTCTCGATCGAGCCGCTCGATCGCCCAGGCGGCAACGTGAGCCGGGATCATGCCACGCTCCACATCGACTTCACGGCCTCGGCCTTGACGGCGCTCCAACCATGTTCGTTGCGGCCGACGAACCATCCGGGAGCCCGGCAGATCACGGTGGAGGTGATGCCCTCGTTGACGATGATGCCGATGTCTCCGGTTCGCTCGGCGCCTCGAACGACGGGCTGCCAGCCGTGCAACGCTGCGGCGCGCTCGATCGCCGCTTCCAGCCCGCCGCGGCCGAGCACGCGCAGCGCGCCGCGCCGCGTCTTGTAACGCCCGCGATAGCTGGCGGCGGCGTCGTAGCCGAGCGCCTCGCGGAGGATGTTGGCGCACCACAGTGCACAGTCGTCGACGCCCCAGGCCATCGGCTCGTCCCGAGCCATCGCCGCCAACACCGAGGTTTCCAGCCGTTCCCGCGCCATCAGCTCTGGGTCCATTGCAGCGTCTGGTTTTGCAGGCCGGAGATCAGGTCGAAGCCGGAATCGTCCGGATACTCCAGCCTGTGTTCTTCGCTGGTCCAGGCTTCGTCGAGTGCTCGATCGAGCGTGTAGAAGCCGGTGCGGGCCGCGATCGTGACCGCGACGGTGCCGTCTTCGCTGGCCGAGAACGACTGATAGTCGAGCGTGGCGTCGACCACCTGGAAGGCGTCTGGCACGACCGTGCCGTTGTCTTCGAGGCAACCAAGCCACACGTTGCCGCTCCGGTTGCGAACGTTGTCGTTCAGCGTCGCGACCACCTCGGGATCGGCGCCGACGAGCGTGAACTTGATCTCCTGGATGATGAGGTCGCTGGTGTTCTTGATCGGCGTGATGGTGCCGAGCTGCGAGGTCCCGGTCCAAACGTAGCCGTTCCAGAACAGCGGCCCGACGCCGGTCCACATGCGCGCGGTGCCGTCGGGATGCTCGATCTCGGCCAGCAGAACCAGCGGCTTGCGATCCCGCAACGCCTGCGCCATTCCTTCTGAGAGAAGCCGCGCCATCATGCCGTCCTCTCGATCGCTTCGACCAGCGAGAAGCCGAAGTCGGACCGCATCGGCGACGTGATGCCCATCTCGCCCTGGTTGTCGTCGACGAGATGGAAGACCGACGTGGGATCGGTGAGGACCACCATGTCGCCGGCCGCAACGCCACGGCGCAGCCGCGGCCGGATCTCGACGCCGGCGGCGCCGCTCGCGTCCGTCCCGCTGGGAACCATGACCTGATACAGGTGCGGGAAGTCGGCAGCGATGCCGGCTGGCCGGATCTCGACCAGGTCGCCGCGATTGAGTACACGCGCGGTCGATGCCGGCAGGCCGCCGATCACGATCGAGTCGTCGCCGCGCGCCCCGTCCTGAGTCAGATAGGCCGTGGGCGGCAGCAGGCCGCTGACGAATCCGCTGCCGTCCGAGAAGCCTGACCCGTCCGAGAACTTCGCCTTCGATGTGGCGACGTCGAGATTGTAGGCCGGCTGTCGCCGCGAGAAGTCGCCGATTCGCATCAGCCCGGACTGGCCGCCGAGGCGCGAAAAGAACGCGTCCATCTCGCGCCACACCCGCGGGTCGTGCACGGTGCCAACGGTGAACTTCGGCATGAACAATTGCGCGTGCGGACCATAGGCGGAGTTGCCACCGGCCCAAGGCCGCGGCGAAGTCTGCGACGCCGGGAGCAGCTTGAACGAAATCCGTGAGAACTGGTACCACTCCGGCGGATATGTGAAGATCGTGCTCATCTGAACAGCCCCGGCGTGTTGAGCTTCATGTCGACGAAGATCGCCTGCACGTACTTCTTCAGGTTCTTGCGGTCGGACTCCTGCGCCGCCGAAAGCCGCGCGACGGCCGCCGCATCGGCGCCGCGCGCATCGATCTGTGGCGCATAGGTGAAGCTCATCGGCGCCATCTGACCGCCCGACTGCGTCACGCCATCGCCGGTGAAGCCGCCGTCGGCAAAGCCTCGCTGCAGCCGCCTCAAGGTCGGCAAGCCAACACGCGCCACGGCTTCCTTGTTGAAGACGAATTCGTCGCGATGAACGATGCCGGCAGGGTCGTACTTGCCGCCGGGCCCGGTGTAGCCGCCGGCGTCGAAGCCGACCGTCGGCATGATGTAGTCACCGATCGCGAGCGAGCCCGTCGCGGCGCCGCCGCTGCCGCCAAGGCCGAGCAGCGACAGCAGGCCGCCCCCCGAGCCGCCGCCCAGCGCCGCGGACCACAGCTGGTCGGCCGCCATGCTCATCAGCTTGTCCGCGATCTTGCCGAGCGCGTTCAGCCCGGCCTTGCCGAACGCATCCATCGCCGAGGCGCCGTTGCGGATGCCCTGGCCGATCTCGACCCAGGCGCCGCTGAACGTGCTGCGCGTCTCAAGCAGGAAGGAGTCGACCTGCTTGTTGGCGTTGCCGATCTCGTTCAAAGCCTGTTGAAGCCCCGGCAGCGCCGAGCCCGCGACCTTCGCCGAATCGGCGACGTCCCGCATCGCCTTGCCGAGCGCGGTCTGCGCGGCCGTCATTTGCTGTGTGTTGGTGGGATCGACCAGTTTCTGGTCGATCCACGCCCTCAGCTGATCATTGGCCGCCTGCTGCGCCTTCGCCTGGTCGAAGATGCCGATCGACGCTTGCTGGCTGACCCGCGCCATCTCCGCCTGCGCCCGCACGACGTTGAGGATCGCATCGCGCTGCTGGCGCGACACGCCAACGCCCTGCAGCGCGGCCGCATCGAGCTCGAGCTGCTTCGATCGGACCTGGTCCTCGACTGTCGCAAGCTGGCCCAGCAGGCCGATGCGCTGCTGCGCCTGTTGGTTGGCAACGAGCAGCTCCTGGCTCGTCTTCGGCGCGGTCTCTCCGCGCAGCTGCGCCGCCTTGGCGCTGTATGCGGTCGACAGCGCGTTGTCGTTGGCCGCCTTCTGGAACGAACCGAAGCGGCCGGCAAAGTCCGGGGAGTCGGAGCTGCTGCTGGCGGCGCCCGCGGCGAGCCGCGCCGCCGCCGCGAGCCCGCCAAGGCCGGGCACGCTCGATACCGCGGTGGCCGCGCCGGCGCCGATCTTGCCGAGCCAATCCGGCACCTTGATGCTGGACAGCGCGCCGATCACCTCGATCACGCCGGCCTTCATGTAGTTGACCATCTTCGTCGTCGCCGTGTTCCAGGCTTCGTCGAAGTCGCGGGCCTTCTTGATCAGGTTGGCCTCGGCCGAGGTGTTGAACTGCACCGAGGCGTCGATCGCCGCCTGAATGCCGCGGCTACCTTGCTCCATAAAGCGGACCCAGGCCATATCGTTCGGCAGCCCGGCCTCGCGCAGGATCTTCTGCTTCTGCACGTCGCTCGTGGCACGCGCCACGAGATCCGCGACCGACCCGAGATAGCCTTGCAGATCCTTGGCGCTCTTGCCGTTCGCGATCATCAGGCCGTTGAGCGAGCCGAAATTCTTATTGGCCTGGTCGACCTGGTCGGCGAACCCCGTCATTCCCTCCGCGAAAGACTTGGTGTCGATGCCCTTGAATGCTGCGGCCTGCTGCAAACCATGCAGCTTGGCGAGCGTGGTGTCCGTCGAGCGGGAGAGATCGTCGAGCGCCAGGCTGCTCTTCACGCCGCTCATTGCCAGGCCCGCGAACGCAGCCGCGCCGAGTCCGACGACGCCGCCGAGCAGCCGCGCCGGCGTCAACAGGCCGAGCACCTGCTGCGCAAAGCCGCCGAGCGTTCCTTTCGAGGTCGAGAAGATGTCCGCGACCTGGGTGCCTTGCTGCATCAACACCGTGAAGGGCGACTGGCCGGAAGCGAGCGAGACGGCAATGTCCTGCGCCTGGCGCGACAGGTTGATCATCTCGTGCCGCGCCAGGCCCATGCGCTTGGTCAGATTGTCGTTCGCGGCACCGGCGCCGTTCGCGGCGCCACCGAGGTTACCGAGCGAGCCCGTGGCCTTTGAGATCGAGTCCTGGATGCCCTTCGAGGTCGAGACGGTCTTGGCGCCGAGATCCGTTAACGCAGCCTTCGTCTCCTGCGCCGCCTGCTTGGCGCCGGAGGCATCGCCTGCAATGACCAGGGAGACGCGCATCAGCTAGCTAACCTCGTTGAATGCGGCGCAAGCCGCGGCTTCCATCGCGCGCAGGCCACGCCAGAGAGTTGGCGTGACGGCAATTCCTTCCGCATCGAGCCCAGCCCGTACGCCCGCGTAGTCCAGCCCGACCACGAGCGGCACGGTCGGCGCGATGTGGCCGCCGACCGGCGTGATCATCCCGCCGGCGGACCGCGGCACGACCCTCCACTGCGAGGCAACGGCCAGGAAGGCCTCGACCACCGGCACGTTCTCTGGCCACAGCCCGTCGAACTCCTGGGCTGCTGTGGCCTCCGCATCGTCCGCCATCAGCGCCCGGCGCAGATGATCCAGCGACTCCGCGTCCATGCCGGAGCGCTGGCCTTGTTCGATCAGCTCTTGATCCTGCGAAGCGGCTGCCGGAGCGCCGCCGACCCAGCGCCGGGCAGCCCATTTCAGTTTCCCTCGGGTGCCCTCGTGACCGCGTGCAGATAGTGCTTCGACAGCGCGAGCCGGACGTTCGGGCTGCGCAGAAGCTGCTCACGGATCTCGTCGTTGCACTGGATCGACTGGCCGTCGTCGTCGGTCAGGTCATTGAAGCGCACAACCACCGCGTCGAGGAATTTGCTCGTGCCGTCCATGGTGGTGAGGTCGAACTTGTTGATCTCGTCGACGTCGAGATAGACGAATTTCGTTCGCAACGTCTCCTCGGTATGGCCGACGTCGGACGGCATGAGGACCTTGACGTCGTGGGTGAACGTTCGTCCGGTCGAGATCTTGAACATGGCTTCAAATCCTCCTGACAGATGATCGGCCTTTGGTGACACCGCCACTCGATCGAGCGGCAGTTGTTAGGTGAGCGCGAGCGAGAACTGGTCGTTTCCGTTGTTCGGCAGCGCCAGCATCGAGAGCGGCCACTCGGCGACTCCCTGGTTGGCCTGGTAGCCGGTCGGCCGTTTGAACTCGGAGGTCGGGCAAGACAACGTGCAGATGTTCCCCGCGACCGTGCCGTGCACGAGAGATACCGGGACCGTGGTCTGCGCGTTGGCGAGGCTGTAGGGATTGAGCGTCGACACCGGCACTGCCTCGACGGTGAAGTCGAGCTGCTCGCGATGGTCCACGATGACGACGGCTTCCGAGCCGACGAGCATCCGCGGCTCGACCTGGTTGTTCATGTCGAAAGTGAAATTGCGCATCACCATCGCGACGGAGTTGACGTTGAAGGTGGGCGTGTTGGCCTGGCTGACCATGAGCGGCTTCTTGAATGCCGTGAGCGTCGGCACGGCCGCAGCCACCTCGCTCGGCGCCACCCACAGCCCCATGAAGTTCCAGGCGATGGTCGGGATGCCCTGGGCGTTGACGGTGATCTTCGCCGAGCCGCGCGCGCCCTTGATCGCGTGCAGCGTGCCGCCCATCCAGAACTTGAAGTACACCGACTCCGGGTTGTCGGTGATCGGGTTGTAGGTCACCGAGGTGGATGCCACGATCACCTCGGCGCAGCCGCAGCCGCGCATCAGCGGACCCCAGGCCGGCGCAGTCCCGGCCGTGCCGGAGCCCGCAAGCTCCGTCTCGAAGCTGAGGGACACATGCAGCTCGGCCGGGATCGACGGCTGGTTGCCGAAGTATGGCGTGACCAGGTCGCGCGATGAGTCGCTGCCGTCCATCGGCGAGATCGAGATGTTCTTCGCGAGGATCGCGTTGAGCGCTCCGGTCAGCGTCGGATCGACGCCGTAGGTGGCCTCGATCTTGGCGAGCAGGACCTGCTTGCGGAAAAAGATCGGCATCGCTTACTTCCCCTTCTTGTCGGACTTGCCGGCCTTCGGCGCCGGCTCGGCGTCGTCGGGCACCGGCAGGTTCGGCACCAGCGAGCCGTCGGCCTGCCGGATCCAGCTGCCGCCGCCCGGCGGCTGCGGGAGCGGCTGTCGTTCGGTGTCGTCGCTCATGAAACGATCCTCAGTTGGTCCAGCAGCGCGAAGTCGATCTGGTAGATCACGAGGCCCTTCTCAGCGGAGAGCAGCCGGCCGCGCGTGACGCGAAACACGCCAGCGACGTCGCCAGGCGCCCAGCCGGCGACGGCCGCGATGACGGCGCCGCTCAACTGCTCGATCGTCGGCAGCGCCCGACGCGCCTTGGCATCGCCAAGCGCCTTGATGCACAGGATTACGGCGACGGACTCTTCCAGCACCTGCGTATGTGCCGAGGTCACCGACTCGCCGCCGCGATCGTCGAAACCGAGCGGCACCACGAAGGCGGCGACCTCCCTCTGTGGCAGCGCGCCGGCGGCGATCAGTGCCGCGAGATCCGCCACGCCTTCGATGCGGCCGGCAAGTGCCGGCACGCTCGCATCGATCCGCGCGGAGACGTCGTCGACGAGCGTCGTCATTGCAGCTGCCCTCCACCGGAGACGAACGTCTCGACGATCGTCGTGATCGTGCGAGGATCATCCTGGTCGAGGCCGAGGAACGGCCGCGCCGGCATGTGGACGGTCCGCGCGCCGATCGTGGCCTTCCGGGCCCGGTCGGCCTTCGACGGCTTGGCGAACCGCGAGATGCCGGTGCGCTTGTTGGTCTTGAAGTGCAGCACGGCTTCGCGCGCGTCCTGGTCGATCGTGCCGCCGAACTGATGGATCGCCGCGTAGATGACGTTGGTACCGACCTCGACCTGGGTGGAGCTGGCCTGAAACGTGATCGAACGGTACAGCCGCGAGGACAGGATCAGGGTCTTGCCGCCGCGCTGGACCACGCGCAGGCTCGGCGGCCAGGGCGAGCCGTCCGGCGCCTTGGAGCGGTCGAAGCGGTGATGGGTCGACGTCACCAGCGCAAGCCCGATGTCCTCAAACATCGGCTGCGGGTTCGACAGCCGCGAGATCGCGCCGGCGATCGTGTTCTCGACCGCCGCGCCCCCCTGGACCTCGAGCCTCAGCAATGCGCCGGTCATCAGATGAAGCCTTTCAGGTTCTCCGGCGTGAGCGGCCTGGCGCGGTCGGTCGTGCGCACGCCGCTCGCGCCCGATGCAGCAGGCTCGATGCCGGCGACGGTCAGCCTGACGGCGCCGGCTGCGATCTGTGAAAGCATCTTCAAGGCGTCCTGATAGTCGAGGCGGACCTTCTCGGACACGGTGTCGCGATGCAGCTTGTAGACCGCGATCGGAACCGCGAGATCCTTCAGCAGCGGCGGCGTCGTCGCGAGCGGCAGCGTGTAGCGGCCGAGCAGGTAGCCGTTGATCACCGCATCGGCATCTGTGAGCGCTTGCGTCACCACCGACGCATCGATCGTACCCGCCGGCGGATCGGCGCGGTCGGTCAGCTCGATCAGCATCTCGCTGCCGTAGCGTGCGACCAGGTCCGACTGTGCGGCGTAGCTCATGTGCGCCTCACCGCCGCGCCAGCCAGATCGCCGCGCACGTCGTAACGGCCCCGCATGCGAAGCCGATGGCGAGGTACGGCGCTTCCGCCTGGATGGTCTCGATCAGGGTCCACAATTCGCCCATTTCGCCCTCACTTGCCAAGCGCGGCGAGATCCGCCGTCAGCTCAACGATGATGATGCTGGTCGCCATAGGTTCGCCGTCCTCATGAGCGCTTCAGGAAAAGGGTACCCTGGCCGCGGGGCGATCCGCGGCCAGGGCTGATCCGCTTGCCGGTGTCAGGACCCTCATCGGGCCGGCAGGCGAATTCGAAATGGACTTCCGGCTCTACGCCAAGGGCCGGTGGTAGCTGGCGACTGCCGAGACGGATGCCGTTCGGAGCGGAACGTCCGCAACGCTGCCGGCGTCGATCCAGCCGAGAGATCCGTTGCAGCTGACGTAAACCTCGTGGCCATCCGGAACGACATCACCCAGCAGATCGATGACCGCCGAGGCGTTGGCCAGGATGGCGATCCTGTCGCGCGCGTGAACCGCCTGCGTTGCGACCACCTGGTCGACCTTCTCGGCAACAGCCGTCTTTGCTTCGGCTTTGGATGCCGCCCAGACGGCGAATGAATAGCTCATGCGCCAGTCTCCTCGCTGCCATCCTTCGGCGGCCCCACCACGAGCTCCGGATCGTCGTGCAGCGCCTGCAGCTGCTCGCTCGTGAGATCGTCGACCTCAATCCTCACCGGCTCCGGGCCGAAGGCGCGGCCGGCGCGATAGCGCGGCTGCGTCCTGCCCTTGCGGGTCGTGACCTCGATCGACCAACCAGGCGGAGCGACCGCGAAGGTCGCGGCGGCCTCACCCGGAGGAAGCTGGATCGTCGGCGGTACCGTCTCGGTCTTGCCGGCGCCGGCCTGGTCGGTGGTCACAGTCGCAGCCACGTCGCCGGCATTCTCCGCGGCGTTCTGGTTGGCCGTGGCGGCGGGCGCGCTCGGCGCCGGCGGCTTCACATCAGCGGGTTTCGCTTTCCTGCTCATGGCTCACCTCAGCCGAGCCAGGTGCAGACAAGCACTTCCGCCGTGTTGTAGTAGATGTTGTCGGCGCCGGAGGCATCCTTCTGCGCGTTGATCAGCGCGAGCGCGGCGCCTTCGAGCGACGACGGCACGACGAGCAGCGGCTTGCCCTGCTGCAGCACGCCGAGCGGCCGGCCGTGATCCCCCCTCATTGCCATCATCGACTGGCGGGCGTTGGCGTAGTTCGCCTTGTTGAGCGTCTGCTTGGAGCCCCACGCATACTGCCAAAGACCGTAGCCGCCGTTGCCGCGGCCGTCCCAGCCGTACAGGAATTCCTTTTTGTTGAAGACGTTGGGATCGTCGGGACGATCGAGCGCGATGAAGTCGCCCTTCTTGCGCAGCTGCCAGATGACCGGCTTGATGACGCGGGAGACGTCGAGCAGGAACCACGGCGTGCCGGAGCCGCCGTCGGTGTTGGCAACCTGGTTGACGGTGACGCCGTCGGCCGCGATCACCGGGTGGTCGGTGTCGAAGAAGTACTGGCCGTCGTAGCAGTTGGTCGAGAAGCCCGCGAGCAGCATCGGCCACACCAGCTGGTCCGGCCAGGCCGCGACGCTCTCGCCGAACGACTGGAAGATCGGCGTGTACATGCCGAGGATGTCGTCCTCGATATGCTCACGGTCGACGCCGACGGTCAGCTCGAAGGTCCGGTTCTTGATCGCGTAGGACGACTCCGACAGGTTCTGCACGACGCGCTCGCCGAGCCATTCGCGCACGCTCGGCACCTTGCCGAGCCAGCCATAGGTCTCGGCGCTGGCGCTCGACGGCACGACGGTCGCGATGCGCTGATACAAAGTCGCGGTCTGACCGAGCTGCTGCTGGAACGTGGTCTTGAAGCCGACGCGCAGACCGTCGAGGTTCTGACGATTGATGAGCATGGAGAACTACCTTTCGAAGGGCGGTGAAACCACGCCCCTAATGACGAACGATGATGTCAGAGGATGTTGCCTGGACCGGTGGCAACCCAGACGCCGAGGCTGTCGACGTCCACGACCTTGCCGGCGACCGAGCGCGTCGACGAGCCGTTCGTCTTGGCGACCGTGTTGTCGTCGACGATGTAGCAATCCGACCCGATCTCGGTGCGAGCGATCGTGTCGGTCGAGGTCGAGTTGTTCCAGCGGAAGACGCCTGACTGCACCGTCACCTGCTGGTCGCCGTTGGCGCCGGACGAATTGTCGACGGCCTTCTCGGCGCGGCCGACCGCGACCAGGCCGGTGGCGACGACGCCGCCCTTGGCGTAGCCGGACGCAAGCACGACGAGCGCGCCGGCCCAGATCTTCGTCGATGCCGCCACGTCGTAGCTGTGAAGCGGCTTTTCCTTGCGAGGCGTTGCGCGGTCGGCGGTGAGAGCGGCCATGTGAGTCTCCGGCTAGGGATGCGGGCTGGAAGGTTGACGATCAGGACTCGGTGATCAGGACTCGGCGGCTTCTGACGCCAGCGTCTTGGCGTAGGCGTCCTCGCTGATGCCGAGCAGCGCGGCGATGTTCTTCTGCTCCGCGTTCAGCGCCACTTTGCCGTCCTTGACCACGGGCGGAGGATCGCCGGTCGTACCGGACGGGCCGAGCTTCGGCAGCGCGCCGATTTCCTTCTCGACATCGGCGGCGCCCTCGGCGCTCGCGGCATGACGCGAGATGTAGTGCTCGCGCATCGGCTTGACGCCGACGCGACCTTCACGGATTGCGCCGTCGACGAAGGCGGTGGCGCGCTCGCGTGCTGCGGTCGTGGTCACAGCGGCGAGCCTGGTGCCGAGATCGCGAACCTCGCTCTGCAGCGCCGCGATGGTGGTCGCGGCCTCTCGATCGGCGGCCGTCGACAGCGCGGTGATCGCCTGCACGATCTGCTCGCCGGACGCGCCGGCCTTGAGGCCCGCCGCCGTGGCGATCGCGTTCATCGACGTGTCGGTGCCGCACATCGACTTGACCTTGGCCATCACGGACTCGGCGTCGGCATCGTCGGCCATGCCGAGCAGCTTGCGAAGCTGGGCGAGCAGATCCATCGGGTCGTTCTCCTGTTGCGAATTGAGCGCGGCCATGCCGCGCAGGTTCGGTGTGTTGGTCAGCGATGCGCGCGGCATGTCGAGGACAGCGCCGCTCTTGTCGTGGATCAGCACGGGCGAGATGAAGCGGTAGGCGCGCTCGGCGAGCAGCGCGGCGCCGGGCTCCGACCACTCCACGCGCCCATAGATGCCGTCGGCGCGGACTTCGAGCTGCGTCGCCCAGCCGCGCGCCGGCGCGGGCCGGCCTTCGGGCGCCGCGAGATCGGTGGCATGGTTCTCATCGATCGGGATGCGGCCGGCATGCAGCGCCAGCGCGTCCGTAGCGAGCTTCTTCGCATCGGTGACGCGATAAGGGCCGCGGCCATCGACGGTCGCAACGAGGCCGCCGTGGCCGATCGGCAGCAGCATGATCCATTCGGGTGCAGCGGCGCCGGCTGCGTTGAAAGCGATTTCAACGCCGGTGCCGTGAACCTGAAAAGCTGTGCTTGTGTTTTTGCCCGACATGCCCTCACATGACGGCAGCACGGCGCGATCCATAACCCTGACACGTGTCAGGGTGAGACGATCGGATCGGATGTCCTACTGATGACGCCTCACATCTGGAGGCGTGCGATGGTGGACAGATATCGAATGAGCGACCGGGCGACGGCAACGACCTCGCTGGACACGCTCTTCGTCGACGACTTCGGCGGCAGTACCATCAATCTTCAGCTATGGGACGTGATCGACGGCGGGCTGCCCGCGATCGTCGCGAACACGGTCGTTGCTTCGCTGCAGGATGTGCCGGTGGCGAAAACCAGCCAGGCCAAGATCGGCTCGGGCATCACGGGCATGTCGGACTCCGTCGCCAGCTCGGCATTGACCGTCAACATGGGCACCACGCTCGGCGCCGAGCGCTGGTATCTCTCGCGGGACACGTTCATCGGCAAGGAGGATATCCTTGTCGTGATCGCCAAGTCGCAGGCGCTGACGGCGAACTCGATCTTTGTCGGACTGGTCGAGGTAGATCCTACAACCCTTATCCCACTGCTCAATCCGAACTTCGCGGCCGACGGCAATGGATCCAGCGAATTTACAAATCGCGGTGGTGTCGAGTTCGGCGCGTCGACCACGACCACGTTCTATGCGGCGCAGGCGATCGGAGACAGCAGCAATACTGTTGCCCAGTCGCAGGGCGGCGTAGCTGGAGCGTCTTGGTCCACAGCGCAGGAATGTCTGATCGAGATCGATTCCCGCGATATCACCGCATCTACCGCGACCGTGGACAGCATATCCGCGAAGGCCTCCGGCGGCTGCCGAGTGTCGTCGCAGTGTCCAAATGACAAGAAGCTCTATAAGCTGGTGATGCGCTTCAAGAACCCGACCGCGCCGGGGTCCGCTACGACGGTTTCCGTACAGCGCGTGCTCGTGGTCAACAACTATGAGCAGCGGGTTCAGATATCGACTGGCGAGGGCGACCAGATCGCGAGCAAAGGCGTCCCCGTCAACGTCGTCAGTTCGGCCTCGGTGTCCGTTACGAACGCACAGAACGTGCAGTCTGGTCACAAGCTTGTTTCGGCCGCCAGTACGAATGCGACCCTGGTAAAGACCGGAAACACCATCCTATGGGGCGGTCTGGTCACCAATGTGTCTGCATCGGTGAAGTACATCAAGTTCTACAACAAGGCGACGGCCCCTGTGATCGGCACCGACGTCCCGGTGCTAGTTGTCGCCATACCAGCGGGTCAGGTCGTCTCGTTGCTCGATCTTGTGGGTGCGTGGGCTGGGTTTAAGGCAGTGCTCGGCCTAGGCTATGGCCTCACCGGAGGTTCGGCAGACAGTGACACTGCCGCTGTTGCCGCCGGCGATGTAATCGTCAGCATCGTCTATCAGTAGAGAGGGAGACCGATAGTGGCCGTCTTTCAACTCCTGCTAAAGGGCACCCCTCAGGTGGAGCCCAATTCGAACCCAGCCGCGACATGGTTCTTCGACGACGGCCGGCCGGAGCAGCCCGGGGACGACGGCTTTACGACCGAATCCGTACGCGCCTATGTCGCCGCTCAGGGCAAACTCGCCGACGGCTTCAACTACGTCGGTCAGAGTCCGGAGCCACCGGCGGCCTGATCGGGCTCACTCGATCCCGCTCTCGAGCCTTGCCAAAGCCCTCGCCTTGCCGAGGGCTTCTTCTTGCGTGAGCACATCCTCGCGCAGCCGGCGGGCCGGAATATCGTCCCAGTAGAAGTACTGACTAGGCCGGCCGTTGGCGAACCGCACTTCGAAACTTCCGCACTTCGGGATCACTTCGTGTCTAACGATGCGGATCAGCTTTGACTGCCTCATTTCAATATACCCTGTGCACGGGCGCTCTGTGACGTTGCAGATTCTTGTGCTCGCAACTACGTTCGTCGACCCAAGTCTTGCACCTTGAGGAGATTTGCCATGGCAGATGACGATCGGAAACCCGTCCAACCACCGCCGCAGCCGAGGCAGCCGCCGCCGGACACGGACAATCGCAAAACCGGCGTTCCACCTTACCGGACGAAGTAAACTACCGGGTCCACCAGCCTGCCGCCGCGACTGCACCCAGCAACAAAGGTGCGGCCGCGGCACAGTACTTTGCCCACTGAAGCCAGTTGCCCAGCCGGTAGTTGAGATTTGTATTTTGCTTCTCCTTCGGGCCGAGTTCTTTGAGATAGGTGACATACACCTCTTCGCTGGTCACCCCTTCCTCGTGCGCCCATAGCCAGAAGTCGGGTTTCCGACCAGGCAGTCCGATGTCTGCGCCGATCATCACCTTCAGGCAGAAGAACGATCCGATCGCGAGAGGGCAGGCAAAGCCGACTAGCGCCCAGCCTACGAAGGGCGGGAAGGTGGCAGATGCCGAATACAGGATGGTCGCAGCGGCGGAACCTGCAGCTCCGGCCAATGCGACGTAGAGCTGAAGCAGCCCCATCGCCTGGCGATCGGAAACCATGATCAGCTCGACGACCGCCGCATGTCGTCGGCGCGCATCGTCCACCGCAAACTTAAGGGCATCCAGGTCCAAAGCCATGCTCTAGGGTCCTTCTCGTCTTCCAGCCCCCCAACAGGGGCGGTTTTCGGTCGGATGAGGCCGCCCGGCTGCCCAAAGGCGCTCTTGACGGCGCATCCGGCCTGGGAAGGCCCTGCGGCGGGCCGCAGACCGTTTCAATTTCCGTTTAAATAACTTTCCCGGCGTCAGACACCGGCCAATGCCCGAAACGCATGGACGGGCTTCCCTGCGAATGTCCGGCTCAAGCTAGGACCTGGTCCGGGTACAGGGAACGGCGGCCAGCGCCTTGTCGACCCCCGTGAGATCGAAATCATAGAACAGATTCGGCGACCGCGCAGGCTGCAGCTCGACGCGGAGCCGGCGCGCGCCGCGGAGGTCGTCAGGGTCGGCCCATTGCTCCATTCCGGTACCGTGGGCGTTCACCGGCATGAAGCGGGCCTCAGGCTCCTGCTCGTCGACCCGGAACCGCAGGCCCATGCGGCCGCGCGTGAACACAGCCGACGTTTCGATCGCCAAGATCAGTCCACCGACCAGCCGGTCTTCGAGGCAGCTGATGACCAGGCGCGCCGTGACGCCGTGGTCCGGCCGCGCAGCGGGAAGGCTGGCCGTCTTTCTATCCTTGTCGGTGAGACGATCCCTCTGCGACGTCACGGTCCAGTCCGCTCGCGCCGGCATCGCGCTTGCGATCAGCAGCGAACAGACCAGAAGCGATGGTCTCATGTGCCGCGCCTCCCTGCGGCCTTGCGCTTGGAAGCGGCGATGCTGCGGACATGACGCGGCTCGATGGTGGCGATGATCTCGCTGGCCCAGACGATGCCGACGCCGAGGATCGGACGCGTCGAACCGTTGAAGCTGAGGAGGTTGTACAGGTTCGGCTTCGGCCCCGGCATGATCCGCTTCAGATAGCGGTGACCATCTGAAGTCCGCACGGCCGCGAACTCGCCGACCAAGTGCTGGGTCGCACGGGTCTGGTTGCGATAGACGACGATGACCGCGCCGGGCTCGTACTTCGGCAACATCGAATCGCCCAGCACCCGGAAGCCGATCACATCCTCGGCGCCGAGCGCGAACGGCAGCTCGACCTGGTCGAAGCCGTCGGGCGGCGCCTGCTCGTAGTCCGGCTCGATCCGCGCGCCGGCGCCGATGTCGCCCATGATCGGAATGACGCTGCGGTCGCGCCGCTCCTCCTCGATTAGGCCCGACTCACGCCCAAGCTCCAGGATACGGTCGCGGGTCTGGCCGCGCGGCTCCACGCCGGCAATCCAGCGCGAGACGTTGTTCTGCTTGGTGCCGACCGCTTCGGCCAGATCCTCCTGGGTCCATTGCCGGACGGCCAGAAGTGACTGAATCAAATCACTGATCTTCATGTCCTGAATATACATATCTGTATATTCCGGTTTCCAATCCATCCCGGGATTCCGTTGTTGCTTTTTTATCCTTTTATGGATATCCATAAATGGATGAACCCCATTGAGCACATACGGCGCCAGGTCTTCGGCGTCACCCAGGTCGAGATGGCCAAGATCGCCGGCGTACGCCAGGCGACCATCTCGCGATGGGAGGCGGGGCTCACCGATCCTTCTCTCAAGCATCTCAAGCGCATCCGTGCGGAGGCGCGCAAGCGCCGTCTCGCCTGGGATGATCGCCTGCTGCTCGGCGAAGGGAGCCGCGCCGCATGAACCGCTCCCCCTCAACATTCCCGCGCTCGCTGCATCACCGGCTCCATCACGCTCACACCGTCGCCGGTACTTTCTCGATCGGCAGTCAGGCCGTCGACTCAGAAAGCGCGCCGAAATCTGAAGTCACCTCCCACCGGGCACATTCCGGCCTTTTGTTCCGCGTTGCCGCCGCCCCGCAACCTGCGAGCGCCGCGTCATGACCTGGCTTCCCTCGACCACCCGACTCACCGTCGATCTCCTCGCCGTCGATCGCTTCTGCCTCACGGTGCGCGACCGCGCCGACGGATGCGAGCACACGATCGCTCATGGCGACGATATCGCGATCGGCGCCAATGAAGCCGGCGACGGCTACACGCTGATCATGCCGCGCACCCTGGCCATCCTGCATGGGGTCGCCAATGCGTGACCTCATCATCCGCTCCGGCATCGCCGCGCTCGTGCTGATCACGGCCTCAGTCGTGGTGCTCGGCTCGATCCATCACCAGCCGGCCGGGCCGCGCATCGTGCGCGCGGCTCCCACCGTCGACGTCGCGAGGATCGCCCCTTGAGCAGGCGCCGCGCCACCGAGCCGACAACGACACCGGCCGCCGTCGTCGAGCGCTTCGACGCCGAGCGCGTGCGCGCCACGCGCACGTCGGTCCGCATCGCGCAGGCGATGACGGAGGCAATCAAGGATTGCGGCAAGTCGCGCGACGAGATCGCCGAGGCGATGTCGCAGGTGCTCGGCGAACGCGTCACGGTGGAGGTTCTCTATCAGTATTCATCGCCCGCCAACGAACGCAACAACATCCCGGCGCATCGCCTGATGGCCCTGGTCGCGGTCACCGGCGACGTCCGCATCCTCAACGCAGCGCTTCAGGACACCGGCTTCATCGCGCTCGACCAGCGCTTCGAGCCGCTGATCCGTCGCGAGATCGCGAAGGAGCGCATGGAGCAGCTCCGCCAGGAAATGGAAACCGCAGACGCAGAGTGGAGGGCCACGAAGTGACGATCAGGTTCGAAGAACTGAGTGTGCGCGAGCAGCTCGCGCTCAACGATGCGGTCAGCAACGGCCCGCTGCAGCAGAGCCAGCTCGGCTTCCAGGGGAAGATCCTGCACGCCCGCGTCATCATCGCCGCGCTCCTCTGCAAGGGCTTGGTCATTGTCGAAGGCGACGCGAACGCCGCTGCGGTGCCGAGCGACCTCGGCAGGCAAATCATCTCCGACCGGCTTGCCGAGATCCACCGGGCGGCGACGGCCCCCTTCGCCGACCCGGCGCACTGAAGGCACAAGGGGGGCATCGGGAAGTGAAGACGTATCTGTCAGCCGCGGAGATCGCGAGCGAGAGACTGCCGGGCCTCCCGGCCGCGGAGCGCGCCATCAAGCGCGCCGCGGCCAAGGGCGGCTGGCAGGCTCGCCCGCGCCAGGGCCGCGGCGGCGGATTGGAATACGCGCTGGACTCGCTGCCGGCGGAGGCGCGCGCCGCCTATGTCGGTCGCCACATCGAGGCGGTCGAGATCCCCGCGTCGATGGCGCGTGAGGCCGCGGCCGAGCCGGAGGCGGTCCACGTCAGCGGCAGCGCGGCGAATGCGCGCGATGCGCGCCTGGCGCTGCTCGGCCAGGCCGAGCGCCTCGGCCGCGATGCCGGCATCGGCCAGAAGCGCGCCGATCGCCATCTCTGCGATCTCTACAATGCCGGCACCCTCGACATCGCGCCGTGGATCCGCGGCGAGGTCAAGCACCTCACGCCGCGCACGCTCGCGCGCTGGCGCGCCGCCGCCAAGGCCGGCAACAAGTCGAAGCTCGCCGTCGACCGCTCGGCGGCGCGCCGCGGCACAGGCGTGCTCGACCGCGCCAATGACGGCAAGATCCGCGTCCACATCCTGGCGCTGGTCGCCAAGCAGCCGCAGCTCACCGCGCACCACATCCGCGCGCTCGTCGCCGACGCCTTCCCGGTGGTCGAGGTCGCCGGCCAGGCGATCGAGCTGCCGCCGATCCGGACGTTTCAAGCGGCGTTGAAGAGCTGGCGCGCGAGCTACCGCGTCGAGATCGAATCGATCCGCAATCCCGACGGCTTCAAGTCGACGATGCGCTTTGCCGCCCGCGTCGCCAATCCGGCGTCGCGCCTCAACGAGGTCTGGCAGATCGACGCGTCGCCGGCCGACGTGCTGCTCACCGACGGCCGCCACACGATCTATGCCTGCGTCGACATCCATTCGCGGCGCATGGTCGGCCTGGTGTCGAAGACGCCGCGCGCCTCCGCCGTCGGGCTCCTCATCCGCAAGGCGATGCTCGCCTGGGGCGTGCCCGAGCGCATCAAGACCGACAACGGGTCCGACTTCATCGCGCACACCACGCGGCGCCTGTTCGCCGCGCTCGGCGTTGAGCACGAGACGTCGGCACCCTTCAGCCCCGAACAGAAGGGCCACGTCGAGCGCGCGATCGGCACCTTGCAGCGCGGCCTGATGCGCACGCTGCAGGGCTTCATCGGCCACAGCGTCGCTGACCGCAAGGTGATCGAGGGCCGCAAGGCGTTCTCAGCGCGACTCGGCGAAACGCCCGAGGACATGTTCGAGGTGTCGCTGACGGCGCCCGAGCTGCAGGCGCGGCTCGACGCCTGGTGCAGCGACGTCTACGGCAACGCGCCGCATGCCGGCCTCAAGGGCCAGACGCCGTTCGCCGTCGCTGCGATGGCCGCCGGCGGCGTCCGCCGGATCGAGGATGTCCGCGCTCTCGACATGCTGCTGGCCCCGGTCGCCGGCAAGGACGGCTTGCGCACCGTCACGAAGACCGGCCTCCGCATCGACGGCGCCCACTACATTGGCGGCTTCATGGATGTCGGCGAAACCGTGCTGGTGCGCATGGACCAGGCCGACATGGGCCGCGCCTACGTCTTCAGCGCTGACGGCGAGACGTATCTCGGCGAGGCCATCGCGCCGGAGCTCGCCGGCATCGATCCGGCCGAGGCGATTGCCCGGGCCCGGGCCGAACAGAAGCGGCTGATCAACGAGCGCATGGACGACGTCAAGCGCGAGGCCCGCCGCATCAAGGCGAAGGATTTTGCGGGCGCCATCCACCGCCAGGCGCTCACTGATGCCGGCAAGCTGATCGAGTTTCCCAAGCCCGTCACCGCGCACGCGACGCCGGCGCTGTCGGCGGCGCGCGCCGCGCACGAGAGCGACACCGGCACGCACTCGGCCGAGATCGCAGCGCTCGCCGAGCAGCTGCGCGCCGAGACCCAAACACAGACAAACACGGCGGTCGCGAAGGACGCGCGGGTCCGCGCGCTCCGCCCGGCGGAGACCGCCCATCAGCGCTGGAATAAGGCGCGCGCCATCGATGCGCGCCTGCGCGCCGGAGAGTTTGTCGAGCCGGACGATCTCGTCTGGCTCGGCGGGTATCGCGAAGGTCACGAGTACCGCGGCTTCCTCGCCACCTATGGCGAGCCCGCAGCGGAGGACGAGTCTCGCGCAAGTAGCTGAACGATCAAATCACTCAACGAAAGGTCAGGACCCTCTCATGAGCAAGCAAACACCCACCATCATGCAAGGCCCGGTCGCACTGAAGAACGTCGCGGCCTTCATGGCGATGACGACGCGGCTGATCGAGCGCTCGCCGCATCTCCCGGGCTTCGGCGTCTGTCACGGCCCCTCTGGTTTCGGCAAGACCTATGCGTCGATCTTCGCGCAGAACCGCGTGAAGGCCGCGCGCATCGAGGTCGGCGACAGCTGGACTCGCCGCACGCTGCTTCACCGCGTGCTCCAGGAGTTCGGCGAGCGAGCCCGCGACCGGACGCCGATCGCCGACCTGGCCGAGATGGCACGCAACGCGCTAGCGGTCGACCCGAGCCGCCCGCTGATCGTCGACGAAGCCGACAAGCTGATCGACAAGGGGATGATCGAGATCCTGCGCGAGCTGCAGGAAGAGTCGACCGCACCCGTCATCCTGATCGGCGAGGAGAAGCTGCCGACCAAGCTGCTCGCGGTCGAGCGCATGCACAACCGCGTGCTGCATTGGTTTTCCGCCGAGCCCTGCGATCTCGACGACACCCGCGTGCTGGCAAGCGCCTTCGCTCCGCGCGTGGAGATCAAGGACGATCTGCTCGACACCATCCGCCTGCGCTCCGGCGGACGCGCCAGGCGCATCGTCGTCAATCTCGACCACGCCGCGGTGGTGGCGCGCAACAACGGCTACAAGACGCTCGACCTCAAGCTCTGGGGCTCCGAGGAGTTTTTTACCGGCGAGCCGCCGACGCCGCGCCACGTCGAGGCCTATCCGCGCCGCGCATCGGTCAAGGCGGTGGCCTGACCATGGGAATGTTTCACCACGAGGCGAAGCTGGACGTCCGTGTTCCGAAGGGGAACGACGGCTTCTGGCAGATCATGAACTACCTGCAGACGCGCGACGGCGAATTCACCGTCGGCGACGTCGACGAGCTGACCTGCTCCTGCGTCCAGAACGTCAGCAAATATCTCAAGGGATTGCTGAACGCCGGGATCGCCGAGCAGTGCGGCGAACGGCCGGCGACGATGAAGGGCCAGTTTGCGTCGCCGCTCTACCGGCTGGTCAAGACACCGGTGCTGGCGCCGCGCGTGCGCGACGACGGCAGCCTGATCCCGCCGACCGCTCAGGAATGCACCTGGAACGCGATCCGCACGATGAAGCAGTTCACCGTGCAGGAGCTGATCTTCGCGGCGACCACCGACCAGGTCAGGCCGAAGCGGCGCGCGACGGCGCGCTACGTGCTGCTGCTGGAGCGCGCCGGCTACCTGGTGCGCGTCGGCAAGGGCCAGCCGCATCGGTACCGGCTCAAGCCCGACATGAACACCGGCCCGCAGCCGCCGAGCTGCAAGCTGTTCGACGTCCGCGTGGTCTGGGACCCGAACGTCAAGAAGTTCTTCGGCGAGACTCCGGAAGCCCAGGAGGCCACGCCGTGATCGCGAAGACGCAGAGCTACCTCGACAAGGCCAGGCAGGCCTGGGGCGAGCCACTCCCGAACTGGGTCCAGGCGCTTGCCGAAGAGGCCGACCGCACCAGCGGACAGAAGATTGCTGTCCGGCTCGGCTATTCGAACGCGACGATCAGCTACGTGATCGCCAACAAGTACTCGGGTGACGTCGAGGGCGTCGCCGAGAAGGTTCGCGGCGTGCTGCTCGGCGCCAAGGTCATGTGTCCGGTGTTCGGCGAGATGGACCGCGACTACTGCCTCGACCAGCAGAAGATGGGCAACACCGGCGCGTCATCGGTGCGCGCGCGGCTGTATCGCCACTGCCGCGGCCTCGGCGGCGTCCCGAAGTGCCCGAACTCACGCATTCCGGAGGGACAGCGATGAGCGACGTCTCGAACGAGCTGCTCCGCCTGTACGACCAGTACGACGCCTGGATCAACGGCCGCATCGTCTTCACCGTCGCGGAGGCGTTGGAGTTCAAGCGCGCGTTCCGCAAGGCCATTGCCCAGGTCGGCCTGCTGGAGATCGGGTTAGGCAGCGCCACCATGGACGCGATGGTCGCGGCGAGCGAGCCCGGCAGCAACGTCGTGATGCTGTCGATGCGCCGCATCGACGGCATCGTCCAGCGCGCCATGAGCGAGGGAGAGCCGGCATGACCGCTCACTCGCAGAAGCTGCCGAGCTTCGCCGACCAGGTGCTCGCGGCCGATCCGCTCGCCACAGCAGCGCGGATCGAGAAGCAGGGCGCGCGCGCCGCCATCGCGGCCTCGACGGTCGAGATCGTCGCGATGGCGCTGCTGCTGGTGAGGCTCAAGGCCATCACCGACCTCACCTACGACATGTTCAAGGCCGCCGACCGCACGGACGGCGTGGCGCAGGACGAACTCCTGCGCGAGACCCGCCTGAAGATTTCCGTCGTCGGCGCTTCGCTCGAAGCGCTCGGCTACGGCGACGTCCCCCAGCAGCAAGAGGAGTACTAGACCATGGTGAAGGGTAAAGCCGCGGCCGTGAACGTGCGCGTGCCGCAGACGAAGGAAGAAGCCGCGGCGATGATCGCCGAGTACGGCGCCGCGATCCGCGAGATCTCGATGATCGAGCTGGCGATGCTCGAATCGCTTGCGAAGGTCAAGAAGCAGGCCGAGCTGGACTCCGAACAGCACAGCAAGAAGGCGGTGGAGCTGTTCAAGGGCCTGCAGATCTATTGCGAGGCGAACCGCCAGGCGCTGCTCGGCAACACCGGCCTCAAGACCGCCGATCTCGGCACCGGCAAGGTGTCGTGGCGGCACAAGCCGGCCAAGGTCACCTTGAGCGGCGACGCCGACGAGATCGTCGAGCGCATCTACGCCAAGGCGCAGGCCGCGCTGAACCGCGACGATGCGGTCGCCGCGTTGAGCTACAAGGCGTTCATCCGGACGTCCGCGACGGTCGACAAGGAGAACATGCTGAAGAACGCCGACCTCGCGCGCACGATCGAGGGCGTGCGCATCGGCAGCAGCGGCGAACAGTTCGAGATCGAGCCGTTCGGCGCCAATGCCGAGATCTCGGAGGCGGCGGAATGAACAACGCTGCAGCCCACCGCCTCGGCCTCACGCCGCGCCAGCACGCCTGCTACCAGGCCATTGCCGAGCACATCGCGAACCACGGCATTGCGCCGACCTACGACCAGCTCTGCGCGACGCTTGGCGTTACCTCGCGCGGGGCCATTTCAAACCTCGTTCAAGAGCTGCGCCAGCGCGGCTGGATCACCTATGTCACCGGAAGCCGCAGCTCGATCCAGCTGCTGCCGGAGCCCGGCCGCTACGAGCTGCCTGCCGAGCTGCAGGCGAGGCTGCTGGCGTTCTGTACCGCGCACGATGACGATCCGGCCGGGGTTGTCGCCGACGCCGTGACGCTCTTTCTCGACGGCGCCGGAGGCATCGTCGCGTCATGACCGGGACCTCGGCAGGCTGGACTCCGGAGCGCCGCGCCAGGCAGGCGGCGCTGATGACGCGCCAGAACAACGACGCGTCATTCCAGGCCAAGCGGAATCGCGCGGCCTGGTCGGAGGATCGCAAGGCGCAGAAGCGCGCCCAGATGCTGAGGCAGAACGCCGACCCGGCGTTCCGGGCCCGCAACCTCGACGGCATCAGCCGCCGCCGGCCGCGCGGCGACATCGAGATCCCCGCGCACACCCATCCCATCGTGCGCGGGTTCTTCGCCGAGATGCGCGAGCAGCAAGCCTCGATGCAACGTGTCGCGCGCCAGGCCGGCATCGCGGCTGACACCATCTCCGGCTGGCGCAAGCACATGCCGATGCTCGACCTCATCGAAGCCGCGCTCGGCTCGCTGGATCTCGAGTTGGTGATCGTGCCGCGCGGATCGCGCGACACGAACGGGTTTCTTCAACGACGCGTGAAAGGACAGGACCGATGAAGCTTTCGACCGAACCCGCGACCACGTCCATGATCTCGACCATTCACGTCCTCAAGACGAAGGCCGCGCTGGACGACGACACCTATCGCGACCTGCTGGCGCGCGAGACCGGCAAGCGCTCGGCCAAGGAATTGACCGTGCGCGAGGCCGGCCGCGTCATCGACCAGCTGCGCACCGCTGCCGGCGAGCCGGGCCCGGCGGGCGCCGTGTCCGGACTCGACGGCCCGATCGGCACCAAGCTGCGCGCGCTGTGGATCGCCGGCTGGAATCTCGGCATCGTGCGCGACCGCACCGACAAGGCGATGCTGTCCTATCTGCAGCGCCAGACCGGCGTCTCGCACGTTCGCTTCCTGAACATCGCCGGCGCCGGCAGTGCGGCGATCGAGGGGCTGAAGTCGTGGCTTGCGCGCGACGGCGGCGTGGAGTGGCCGCTGCAGGGCGACGACGTCATCGCGGCGAAGCGCGCCGTGCTCGACGCGCAATGGCGCAAGCTGATCGAGCTCGGCGCCGTCAAGCCGATCGGCCAGGCCGTCGATCCCATGCTCGATCTCGAAGCCTATGCGACGCGCGTCGCGCGCTGCAACCGCTGGGAGTCGCTGCGCAGCGAGGACTACGACCAGGTCCAGAAGTCGCTCGGCCACAAGCTGCGCAACGCGCTGGCGAAGATTCCGTCCACCGACGTCAACCAGGAGCACTAGCAAATGGCCTTCGTGAAGCACGTCAACCAGCGGTCCCGCAGCACACTGCCGGCCCGGGTTAGCTTGAGTGGCAATGGCAAGGCCGTGCTGCCCTGCCTGAGGATCACGTTCAGGGCGTCATTCGCAGCCGAAGCCCAGATCAACGCAAAGGACCGCTTCGATCTGCTGTGCGGAACGGATGAGGATCTCGGCGTGGTCCGCTTGCAGCGCGATCCCGACGGAGCCTGTGCGCCACGGTTGTCGAAAGTCGGCGCCAGCTTCCGCTTCACTCACGTCGAGCAGTTTGGAACGGTGCTACACGCCGCCGAGAAATGCGCCGCCGAATTGCTGTCCGGCAACATCATCGAGATCACGCTGCCGTCATGGGCCGCAGAGCTGAAGGAGTAGCGCCGATGGCAACCGTCAGCGAAGCAGCTCTCGTCCGCGCGCGGCGAGAGTCCGGCTGGACCAGCCATCGTCTCAGCATCGTCCAGGAGCTCTACAATTCCGGCAAGACCGCCGCGCAGATCGCCTGCCTGATCGGCGGCGTCACCCGCAACGCCGTCATCGGCAAGATCCATCGCACCGTCGAGAAGCAGCCGAGCTTCGTCGATGCGAACCGGCGGACGCCGCCGCGGACCAGCAACGGCGCCCGGCCGGCGCTGAGCACGCGGCCCGAACCGAAGCTGCGCTTGCGGCCGCCGGCGCCACTGGAGAAGCCGCGCCCGATCGCGCCCGAGCCGATCATCGACCAGACGATCCCGAGCGAGCAACGCAAGACGCTCGTCGAGCTGACCAACCGCTGCTGCAAATGGCCGGTCGGAGATCCCGGCACGCCCGGCTTTTTCTTTTGCGGCGCGGCCAAGCCCGACAACGGCCGTCCGTACTGTCCGGCGCATGAGCTGCGCGCCAAGGGCGCTCCGCCGCGACAAGCGTTCCGGGCGCCGCTGCGCGGGCCGCGTGCCATCAACTTCTTGTCCTGACCGGGAGCGCATCCATGATCAAGTTCTGGCTGATCGCACTCGCCGCTGTCATGTCGCTCGTGGCGCTCCGATACGAACCCGCACCGATCTGCCGTCTCGGCGATCGACCTGGTCCGGCGATCGGCGCTGTCATCAAGATCGGCGGCTGCTCATGAGCCGCCGCCGCCTGCGAGTCTGTGACCACGCGCTGCTGCGCTTCGTCGAGCGCGTCGGCGGCCTCGACGTCGAGGCGTTGCGAAGGAGCCTTGAAGGCTCGTTGAACCGTTGCGACCTGGCCGCGGCCAGGCTGCACGCCGAGGAGATGGTCATCATCGCCGACGGCTTGAAATACATCGTCGTCAAGAACGTCGTCGTCACCGTGCTCTCGCCCAAGATGAAGCCGAAGCGTCAGAGGCAGCGGCGATGAAGTCCAAGCTGCCGGCCGTGCTGCAGGAGATCGCCGACGTCGCGGGTGAAGCCGCGGCGCTGAAGATCGCCGCGCAGCACGGCGGGCGGCGTGTCTACTTCCCCTCGGCGGACCGCCTGGTCGCTGTCGATGGTGAGCACTATTGGCTGATCGATTGCGTCGGCCATGAGCTGGCGCGCAAGATCTGCAAGCATTTCGAGGTCGACGGCCGCGGCCAGCGCATCGAGATCCCGCTGCATGTCGGCGGGACCTATCGCCAGTTCGTGCGCCAGATCGCGGAGCGCCTCCATCAGCTGGAGGACGAAGGCAAGTCCTCGACCGAGATCGCGCGAGCGCTCGGCCTGACGCAGCGCACCGTGCATCGACATCGCTCCCGGCACCGTGGGCACAAGAACAAGAACCAGGGCAGCCTGTTTTGACATTTGCGTCGGCTGTGCCACATTCGAGTTCTTCCCTTTCCATCATCACCAAGCAAGTCCTGACACCTGTCAGGGTCGTGAATTTCGAGCAATTACGGGATTGTCGCCTGACCCCGTGTCAGGAGCCTCCCGTTGAAAGCGAACTTCGCGAAGTGCATGCCGAAGATCCTCGCCTATGAGGGCGGCTGGTCGAACCATCCGCGCGATCCCGGCGGCGTCACCCTCGAAGGCATCATCCAGCGCGTCTATGACGGTTGGCGCGACCGCCACGGCAAGCCGCGCCGGCCACTGAAGCCGGAGATGCGCAACACGGCCGAATGGAAGCGCGAGCGCGACGAGATCTTCCGCGCGCAGTATTGGGATGCGGTGAAGGGCGACGAGCTGCCGGCCGGCGTCGACCTGGTCGTGTTCGACGGCGCCGTGAACTCCGGGCCGTATCAGTCGATCAAATGGCTGCAGCGCGCCCTTGGCGTCGAGGCCGACGGTCACCTCGGCGAGACGACGCTGGCCGCGCTCCAGCACCATCCGGACCACGACAAGCTGATCGCAGGAATCTGCGCGCGGCGGCTCGGCATGCTTCAGCAGCTCTCGACCTGGGACGCGTTCGGCAAGGGCTGGGCGCGGCGCGTGGCGAACGTCAAGGCGATCGGCCAGGCCTGGGCCACCGGCTCGGTCGGACCGGCTCCCGTGGCCGCGCACGAGGACCAGGGCGATGCCAAGGCCTACGCCAGCGACGTCGCGCAGCCCGCGGTCGACTCCGCCGATGCGATCAAGGGCGGCGTTGGCTCCGGCGCGATCGGCGCCACTCTGAACAGCGTCAAGGAGCAGATCGAACCGATCGCGCAGAGCGCCGACTGGATCATGCATCTCTACACCGCGATCACGGTGCTCTGCGTCGTCGCGAGCGTCGCGGCCGTGGTCTATTCGCTGTGGTCGAGCATGAAGGCCAAGAAGGCGCGCCGCGCGATCGACGGCGAGATCCTCGCGGCCGTACCTGAGGGCCAGCCCGCATGAGCCCCGCGCAATGGCTGCTCAGTCTGGTCGACCTGATCAACGGCTTCACGGCCGAGCTGTTCTGGCAGCTCATCACCTCGACGCCGGTGCTCGTCGCGCTCGCCGCGGTCGCCGTCGCGAGTTTCGCCATTGCGCACCTGCCGTTCGTGGACCGCATCTCGCCGACGCTTGCCGCTGCAGGCAAGGCGGCGTCGATCGTCTGCATCCTCGCCTTCGCCGCGCTGCTCTATCTGATCGGTGCGAAGAGCGCGGACAACCGCGCCGAGCTGCGGCGCGTCAAGAACGACCTGGCCTGGACGCAATTCCAGCTCGGGGCCCAGGAGCGCGCGGCGCGCGATGCCGAGGCGTTGAAGCAAAGTGCGGATGCGGCCGCATCCGAAGCAAGAGGCAAGCTCAGTGATTACCAGGCGAAGTTCGGCGACGATCCGAACGCTGCTTTGTGCCGTCCTCGCCCTGGCGTGGTCGAGTGGGTGCACAACCTCCAACGTCGGCCTCGCGACGATCCCGTCGCAGGCGCCCGCGCAACAGGGCGTGGCGTTGTCCCGCGACTGCGAGCAGCTGGCGAGAAACGTCGATGACCCCGCCATCAGCGAGTCGAGCGATCCCTGGCGCAGCATCGGCGAATACGCGGTCGCGCTCGGCGAGGCCAACGGCAACATCGACGCGACCCGCGAATGCCAGCGCCGGCAGCGCGAGCGTCTCAAGGGGAAGTGACCAGTGAACGTGACGCCTGAAGAACTGGCCCCGTGGGTCGCCATCGCCGTGTCGGCCGGATCGTTCTGCTACGCCTGGATGAACGGCCGATCCAAGAAGATGGATGAGGAAATTCAGGGCATCCGCAAATCGCACAAGGACGATCACGAGGCCACGACGATCCGTCTCGCTGCGACGAAGGCGGAGATCGACAGCCTCAAGGATCGCCTGACGCGGGTCGAGGCCGACATGGCGCACCTGCCGGACAAGGACGTCACCCACCGTCTCGAAATGGCGCTCGGCGCCATGCAGGCGGAGATGCGCGAGCTGAACGCGAAGGTCCGGCCGATCTCCGCGATGGCCGATCGGATTCAGGAAGTCATGGTCGAGAAGGTGATGAGCTGATGGCGCGAGACATCATTCGGGAAGATGCGCGGCTGATCGTCCTGCGCGAGCTGCACGCCCAGCCGGACTACCGGCTCAACGACAACCTGCTGCAGCAGACGTTGGAGCTGTTCGGCATCGCCAAGTCGCGCGACTGGGTGCGCGAGGAGCTGAACTATCTGGAGAACGTCGGCGCGATCACCAAGACGATCGTCGGTACCGTCGTCGTGGCGCATCTCACGCCGAAGGGCGTCGAGCATGTCGAGCGCCGGCTGGTGATCGAGGGCGTCAAGCGTCCGAGTCCTCCCGAGCGGTGATGACCGATGGCGGGACATCCCAAGGCGCGCCGCGGCCGGCTGTCGGAAATCGACAAGCTGCCGGACTGGGCGGATGAAGCGAAGGTCTGGGCATTCGAGCAGCTGAAGGAGCGCAAGCTCTCGCAGCTCGAAATCCTCGACGGCTTCAACGCGCGTTTGAAGGCCGCTTCACTGGCTGAGGATGCGACCGCCGAACCGCCGGAGATTTCGCGTTCGGCATTCAATCGGACCGCGATGAAGATCGCGATCCTCGGACGCCGGCTCGAGGAAACACGCGAGATCGCCGCGGTGATCGCGCCGAAGCTGGACGAGGCCGGCGACAACTCGCTGACCTTGATGGTCGCGGAGACGCTGAAGACGCTGATCGCCGAGATGCTCGGCAATGCGGGCGAGCTGCGCGCCGACGGCGACACCGCCGAAATGCTGATGCTGACGTCGCGCGCGCTGAAGCACGCCGAGGAGGCGAAGCGGATCTCGGCGGACGGCCGGCGCAAGATCGAAGCGGAGCTGCAGAACAAGGCGGCGAAGGCCGTCGACGCCGTGGCGAAGGCGTCGGGCCTGTCGGCGGAAACCGTCGAGGCCATCAAGGCGCGCATCCTCGGGATAGAGGGCCGGCCCCATGGGTGAGAACGCGCGCGGTGCCGTCATCCTCATCCTGTGGGTGGTCTTCGCGGTCATCGGCGCCGCGTCGTCGATCAACTACGTCGTTCAGCATGTCTTCCTTGTCAGGACGGAGAAGTGCAATGAGCCACGCGTGCCCGGTCCAGAACTGCAGCAGCCAGGTGGCAAGCCACCTCTACATGTGCCCGCGTCACTGGCGCATGGTGCCGAAGCCCCTGCAGACGGCGGTCTATGAGAGCTACCAGAAGGACGGCCGGGTCAGCGTCAACCATCGCGAGGCCGTGCGCGTCGTCGAGGCGGCGGAGGCCGGCCGCAGCGCGATCAAGCTACCGCCGGGCACGCGCGCGCTCACGATCTATCAGCCCTGGGCGTCGCTGATCATGATCGGAGCCAAGCCCTACGAATTCAGGCGCTGGGATTTCAGCCTGCTGCCGGCGCTGGCGAAGCTGGTCGGCCAGCGCATCGTCATCCATGCCAGCGTGCGCCGTCCGTCGTTGGACGAGTTAAACGATATCCTCGACCGGATCGAGCAGGGCGAGAGCGCGCTCAAGGCCGATCTTGCGGAGCCACTGGTAAGACAAATGAGTGCTGCCGTCGGCGCCAAGGTCGCCGACCTGCACATGGCGCCGCTCGGAGTTGCGCTCGGCACCGCAGTCATTGGCCAGCCACGGCGCGTCGTCGACATCTTCAAGGGCGCTGTCGCCGATTCCGATCGGCTCGACGAGCATATGTTCGGCTGGCCGCTCGCCAGCATCGAGCCGTTTCCCCAGCCGGTCCCCGCGGCCGGCGCGCAAGGTTTTTGGAGTTGGTCGTGAGCACGACACAACGGCCGCCCGTCTGCGACGACTGCGCGCCGACCGGCGCGAGGGAAGCGGCCGGACCGCAGTGCTACGCGGTCTGCAGCATCTGCAGGATCAAGCGCGCGTGCTTCGGGGATGATCCCGAGCCACTCGCCAGGCGGAGAGCAAGCCGATGAGCAACGAGCCCATCTCTGACGAGTGGTTGAAGTCCGTCGGATTCAGATGGCACCAATTTGATCGGCAGCCGGACAAGCATTGGCTGCTGTGGCTTGGCGGCGGGCTGCGGCAGCGCCCGTCGCTGACGGACTTCGAAGATCTCGGCATCGAGGTCGCGCCTGGCCGCGATGGCAGTTGGTTCTGCTGGCTGCGCAGCGATATGTCCGGGCGCTACCACCGCTTCATCCACCTGCGCCATATCGAAACGCAGGCTGATGTGATCCAGCTCGTCGAGGCAATCTCTGGGCGGCCATGGACGCCCGAGAACCATCTCTATGGTCACCTCTATTCGCCAGATGGCGCAGCGCGCGTCCGCAAGGATCTGGAACGGCTTGACCGAAGACTGATGCTCCAGGGGCACAAATGGTCTGATGAGGAAGAGGACGACAGCCGGGGACGTGCGCTTCCCGAGCATATGACGGAAGCCGTCGCTACAGGACGCGCAAAGTGACCGATCCCGCACGCCAGATCTCCGAAGCTGAGTGGGCGCAGATCCGCCGCGAAGGCCTGTCGGCCGGCACGGTGCTCGCGACCGGCGCCGGCGGCATCGCTGGCGTGCTGCTCGGCTATCAGCGGCGCCTGCTGGCGTCGACGGCGATCCACTCGGTCGTCATCTGCGAGAAGTCGCGCCGTATCGGCGCGACCTGGGGTATCGGCTCCGACGCCGTGCTGACGTCGGCGGCGGTGCGCGCCGCCGGCGGCATGGACACGTTCTACATCGGCTACAATCTCGACATGGCGCGCGAGTTCATCGACGTATGCGCGATGTGGGCGCGCGCCTTCGGCGAGGCAGCTGGCGAGGTGCAGGAATTCGTTTTCGACGACGGCGATGCTGAGGCAGGAATCCAGGCGTTCCGGATCCGCTTCGCATCCGGCTATGAGATCGTCGCGCTGCCGTCGCGCCCGCGCTCGCTGCGCGGCCGGCAGGGCTACGTCATCATCGACGAAGCCGCGTTCCACGACGATCTCGACGCCATGATCAAATCGGCGCTTGCTCTGCTGATGTGGGGCGGCAAGGTGCTGATCATCTCGACGCATCTCGGCGTCGCCAATGCCTTCAACCGGCTGATCGAGGACACGCGCGCGGGCCGCAAGCCCTATCACGTCGAGCGCTATACCTTCGACGACGCGCTGCAGGACGGCCTCTATCAGCGCATCTGCCTGGTCACCGGCAAGACCTGGTCGCCGGAGGCCGAGGCGCAGTGGCGCACTTCGATCATCGCGTTCTATGGCGACGATGCTGACGAAGAGCTGTTCTGCGTTCCAAGCCAGGGCGGTGGCGTCTATCTGCCGCGCGCGCTGATCGAAGCGCGCATGATCGTCGACGGTCCGGTGCTGCGCCTGTCGCGGCCGCCGGAGTTCACCTTTCAGCCGAAGGACTATCGCGAGGCCGATATCCTGGCGTGGTGCAACGAGCAGCTTGAACCGCTGTTGAAGCAGCTCGACGCGAGCCGCCAACACGGCTTCGGCCAGGACTTTGCGCGCGTCGGCGATCTCTCGGTGCTAATTCCGATCGAGATCGGCAAAACCTTGAAGCGTACGGTGCCGTTCTGGATCGAAATGTCCGGCATCCCGTTCGAGCAGCAGCGCCAGGTGCTGTTCTATATGGGCGACCGGCTGCCGCGCCTGATCGGCGGAAAGATGGACTCGACGGGCAACGGCGCTTATCTCGCCGAGGTCGCAGCTCAGCGTTATGGCCAGTTGCGCGTCGAGCAGGTGAAGATGAGCGCCGAGTGGTACCTCGAAAACTTCCCGCCGCTGAAGGCAGCGTTCGAGGACGGCACCATCCTGCTGCCGAAGGACGCCGACGGCGCCGACGACCTGGCACTGGTCCAGACCATCAAGGGCATCCCGCGCGTACCCGAGCTGCGCACCAAGGGCGCCGACGGCAAGAAGCGCCACGGCGACGTCGCGGTCGCGCTCGTGCTGGCCTATGCGCAGACGCGCGCGCAGCTCGTCGAGTTCGGCTACCGCTCGCCGAATACGGTGCAGGCCAGCGAACCGCGCGGCCCAAGGTCGGATGATGACGACGATCGCGATCAGGGCAGATGGTGGCGCGGGCCGCTCGGCGCGCGCATTCGTGGAGGACTTTGATGGCGACCGCCGTTTCAACGATCGTGGACCAGTACGGCCGGCCGATCCGCCGCGAGCTGCTGACCCAGGAGGTGGCCGGGCCGCGCTTCGGCGGCGTGCGCTCGCCGATCGCTGGCTATCCAGCCGACGGTCTCGATCCGATTCGTCTTGCCAACATCCTGCGCGCAGCCGATGCCGGCGATCCCCTGCGCTTTTTCGAACTGGCCGAGCTGATCGAAGAGCGGGACCTGCACTATGCAGGCGTGCTCGGCACACGCAAGCGATCGGTCGCGCAGCTCGACATCCAGGTCGAGGCCGCAGACGACTCGTCCGAGGCCAAGGCTCACGCCGACTGGGTGGAGGCCGGCTTGAAGCGCGATACGCTGCAGGAAGAGCTATTCGACATGCTCGACGCGATCGGCAAGGGCATCAGCTTCGCCGAGATCGTCTGGGACTCGTCCGAGGGCGACTGGAACCTCAAGGGATTGCACTGGCGCGATCCCCGGTGGTTCCGGCCGGACCGTACCGATGGCACAACCCCGCTGCTCATCGGAGGCTACGATGCCGACGGTGTCGGAACGATCAACTATCAGTCGACGCCGGCCGGCGAGTCGCCGCTGGCGCCGTTCAAGTTCGTCGTGACCGCCATCAAGGCGAAGTCCGGACTGCCGGTTCGCGCCGGTGTAGCGCGGTTGGTCGCCTGGGCATGGATGTTCAAGGCGTTCACCCAGCGCGACTGGGCGATCTTCTCCCAGACGTTCGGCCAGCCGGTTCGCGTCGGCAAGTACCCGGCCGGCGCGACTGAGAGCGACAAGGACACGCTGTTCAACGCCGTGGCAAACATCGCCGGCGACTGCGCAGCCATCATTCCCGAGTCGATGCTGATCGAGTTCATCGAATCGAAGAACGTCGGCCAGGGCGCGGACCTCTATGAGAAGCGGTGCGACTGGCTCGATCGACAGATCTCGAAGGCGGTGCTCGGCCAGACGGCCACGACTGACGCCATCGCCGGCGGACACGCCGTCGGCCAGGAGCACCGCCAGGTGCAGGAGGACATCGAGCGCTCCGACGCAAAGGCGATGTCGGCCGTGCTCAACCGCGACCTCGTGCGTCCCTGGATCGACCTGCAGTTCGGCAAGCAAAAGCTCTATCCGCGCCTGCGCATCGGCCGGCCCGAGGACAAGGACGTCAAGCTCACGGTCGAGAGCGCCGTGAAGCTCATTCCAATGGGCCTGCAGGTCGAGGGTAGCTACTTCAACGACCTGCTCGGCATTCCCGTGCCGGCGGCAGGCGCGGTGGTGCTGAAGGCGCCCGCGGGCCCGGCTCCTGTCGGCTCATTCGGAGATCAGCCGGCGGATCTGCCGTCGCTCAACGCCGCCCAGCGCATGCGTGAGGTCGCAGATCCAATCGCGGAGCTCGCCGACCAGGCCGAGCAGCTCTGTGGTCCCGGCACCGACAAGCTGATCGACGAAGTCCGCGCCGTCGTCGAGCATGCGACGTCGTTGCAGCAGGTACGCGATGAGCTGTTGAAGCTGAAGCCCGGAATTGCCGAGCGCAATCTCGCCGGCCTGATGCGGATGGCGCGCGTGATGGCCAATCTTACCGGACGGGCGAACATTCCCGATGCTTAAATCGCATGGCACGCCGGCTTTTCGAGGCTGCGGCTGCATCGGTGTGGCGCCGCAGGCCGAGATCCTGCCGTTTTCGGTCGCGCCGATCGAGGCGATCAACTTTCTGAAGAAGAAGACGAACGTTCCGACCGAAACCTGGACCGATCTCTGGCAGCAGGAGCATTCGCGCAGCTTCACCGTCGCCGGCGCGATGACGGATGACCTGGTCGCCGACTTCCACGACGCGGTGGTGAAGGCGATCGAGCAGGGAGAGACGCTGGAGACGTTCCGGAAGGACTTCGACCGCATCGTCGACGCTCATGGATGGAGCTACAACGGTTCGCGCGGCTGGCGCAGCCGCGTCATCTTCGACACCAACATGAGCACGGCCTACGCGGCCGGCCGCTGGGACCAGATCCAGCGCGTGAAGAAGACGCGGCCGTATCTGATGTACCGCCACCTCGAAAGCCAGCGCTTTCCGCGCCCGATTCATCAGTCGTGGGACGGCACGATCCTGCCGGTCGAGCATCCGTGGTGGCAGACGCATTACCCGCCGAACGGCTGGGGCTGTCACTGCTGGGTCGAGAGTCTCTCCGACGACGATCTCGGGCGTTACGGCTATCGCGTGTCGAAGCAGGCGCCGGCGTCGCCGCTGATCGAGCGCACGATTGAGCTGTCGGACGGCTCGCTAAAGACGATCGAGGTCCCTGAAGGGATCGACCCAGGCTTCGCCTATCGGCCTGGCGAGATGCCGGCGTCGATCGATGAGGCGTTGGAGGAATGAAAGCTTGCCTCCGCCGCGGTAGTGGCGGGGGCCGCAGCGCGCGAACGCTGCAACCGCGGGCCTATCCTGGCAGACTGACCCGCACGACGAGTGAGCTCGACCCGCCGACCCGCCGCTGCTGCGCAGCGCGGCGACCTTAGGCGGGCGAGGAGTGTTTGAGGAGATGAGTTCGAAGGTTGTCTACAGGCAGGTCAAACCGGTCTCACCGGCGGCAGGATACATCGGCGGCAAGAAGCTGCTCGCGAGCACCATCATTGCGAGCATCGAGCGGATTCCGCACGAGACGTATGCAGAGGCGTTCGTCGGCATGGGCGGCGTTTTCCTGCGGCGGCGGCGCGCGCCCAAGGGCGAGATCATCAACGACCGCTCCGGCGACGTGGCGACGTTCTTCCGCATCCTGCAACGGCATTACGTGCCCTTCATGGACATGCTGAAATGGCAGATCACCGGACGTCAGGAGTTCGAACGGCTCAAGGCATCGCATCCGTCGACGCTGACCGACCTGGAGCGCGCTGCGCGATTCCTCTACCTGCAGCGGACCGCGTTCGGCGGCAAGGTTGCGGGCCGGACGTTCGGCGTCGATCCAATGGGCGCTCGATTCAACGTCGCCAAGCTGGCGCCGGCGCTGGACGAACTGCACGAGCGGCTGGCTGGCGTCACGATCGAGTGTCTCCCGTGGGCCGAGTTCATTGCCCGCTACGATCGGCCGGGCACGCTGTTCTATCTCGACCCGCCGTACTTCGGCAGCGAGACCGACTACGGCGCAGAGCTGTTTTCGCGCGCCGAATACGCTCAGATGGCCGACGTTCTCGGCCGTTTGAAAGGACGGTTCATCCTGTCTTTAAACGACGTTCCGGAGGTGCGCCGGATCTTCGGCGCCTTCGCCGCCAGGCCGGTCCGGCTCAGCTATTCGGTGGCGCGGAAGGCGTCCGCGCAGAAGGCGCGCGAGCTGATCATCTCCGGCCCGGGAAAGCGCCGTTGAAGAGTCCGAGTTCCGAGTCCGAGTTCGCCCAGATCGGTCCGGCTCAAATCAGGGCAAAGTGTTGGAGCGTCAACAGCTTCGGGCCGAAATGCCGAACTCGGACTCGCCGGTCGCAACCACCCCGAAACGAGTCCGAGTTCGGAGGCGAGCCCCTTGTTTTCCGCTGTATCCGCGCGCCCGCCGAGCCATGGGTGACATCTGAACTTGCGCGCCGCAGCCGATCGCCAATCCCGGCAGCCTGCCGGCAAACCCATGGAATTCAACGACTTCCCGCCGTTTCCCGGATAATCCCGGCTGATCCCGGGGAGTGCCATATGAAGCTGCGCGTCACACGTCGGGAGGTCAGGACCACACGACTTCACCGTCCCATCGACATCGTCCGTCCGCACGCGAAATGCGCGCTGCAACGCCGACGGGCCATCGCATCCCGCACTCCACGTTCGTGACGATCGCGAAGCGCCCCTTCATGACGAGCACGGGACGGGCGAGAGGATGGAGGTGATTTGCCCGACGACACAAGGGCCTTTGCTGCAAAGGCAGGTGTTTTGGCTGCGACAATCCACCCCGACGGGCAGATGCCGTGTGGCTGGATCGCGCGCCCGTTGAAGTTGATCATTTGATCGATGCCCGCTTTGGTCTAGGATGGCGGATGACGTCCGGGACGTGTTGTGGGGAGAAGCAGCATGCCGTTCAAGCTGATCAAAGGCAGCTTTCGTGTGGTCGGCCTGTCGCCGGACGGCGACTCGATCAGGTTTTTCCCAGACCAGCCCGATGTGATGAACGGCCTGCCCGGCGGACCGGACAATCAGCCCCAGCGTCCGTTCGCGCAATTGCGACTCGAAGCGATCGATGCGCTGGAGACGCATTATGCTGGCCGCCATCAGCCGATCCGTTGGGCGAGAGCCGCGCGCGACCGGTTGCTGGACTTCGTCGGCGTAACCGGCGTGCAATGGGATGCAACGGGCTCGACCATCGTGGCGGCCTCGGATGGCACGACGCGCGGATCGATCCTGAGCCGGGCCAAGGACAAATACGGCCGCCCCATCGCCTTCGTCTTCGCCGATGAGCTGGAGGGTGAGGACGGCTCCGACGTCCGCCTGGACGTCGCCCAGTTGCGCGACAGCTACAATCATCTGGCCTTGCGGGAAGGGCTCGCTTATCCGACCTATTACGAAGGCCTGTTTCCGGATCTGCGCAACGAACTCACCGCCGTCACGCAACAGGCGCGCGCCGACGGTCTCGGACTCTGGCCGGAGGACCGGACCACTTCAGGCGTCGACGCCACCCGCCTGTCGGTGATCATGGATGACGCGCCGATCCTCCCCAAGCTGTTCCGTCGCTTGAGCGACTACATGGCCGCCAAGGGCACGGCTGTCGGCTTTCGTGATGCGCTGGCGGCGGGACGCGACGCGGTGCTGGACTTGCAGACGATGGGCTTCACCCATCTCGATACGTTCGTCGAGCAGGCCGCGGGCTCCAGTTTCGTTCGCCTGACGCGCAATCCGGAGGAGCTCGTCTTCGACCCGATGCCGCAGCGCGCGGGCAACTTCTTCGCGGCCATGGTCGGCGCTCCGATCAGTGGCGATGCCGAAGCGACCGCCTGAGCGGCCGGCTCACGACGAATACCGCCGCCGATGATCGCCGTCGGCACCGTCGGCACGCGACGGGCGGGGCCGATCGGCGGGATCGAAGCGGAGGGCGGTTGAACGTTGCGGCCGGTTTCTCGACCAATTCGGACGAATGTCGGAATGGGGTGTCGTATGAAGCTGGTGCTCGGTCTGCTGCTGATGATGCTCGCGCTGCCCGGTGCGGCGCAGGCCCAATCGGGCGGGCGGCAGGCCTGCAATATCGAGGTCGACGTGACCGATCGCGATCCCAACGGTGCCAATGTCCGTGCGTCGCCCGGCGGCGCCGTCGTTGCGTCGTTGAAGAACCCGACCAGCGACGGCTGGATCGTCGTGCATCTCGCCGCACAGCAGAGTGACTGGTTCGAGGTCGACCGGGCCACCCTGATCGATGTCGACCAGGGCACGGAGAAGGTGATGTTCCAGGGGCGAGGCTTCGTGCATCGAAGCGTGCTCGGCGTCTCCGGTCTGCAGAACGGGGCGGTGATCTATCGCGAGCCTGTCGCGACCAGCGCCAAGCTGGAGCCGCATGCGAGCGGCGACCAGACGGTCGACCTGCTGGGATGCGCCGGAGACTTCGCCAAGGTCCGGATCGAGAAGGGCATCGGCTGGACGCGGCAACTCTGCACCAACATGGTCACGACCTGCCCATGACGTCTGCTGCGGCCGCGCTCAGGCTGCGCGCCGCTGCTGCGACAGCCGCGCGGCTTCGCGCCGGCATTCGGCCGCGAAGTGTCGCAGCCGCTCGATCGTCAGCGCGTCCGTGATGCTCCGCTCGAGCCGTTCGGCTCGCTCAATCTGGTCTTCGAGATCCTGCAGCCTGGTCATGTCCCGTCTCCCTCACTCGGACAAGTTGATGCAAATTGCATCGTTCCCGCCGCGGAGCGATCGTGGTGAATGCCGGGTTAACTTGCGTGATCTGGCGCACGTCGAGCGCGCGGCGCGCCGAGGTCACTCCGCAGCCGACGAGGCAACGGAGGCTGCGGCGGCAAGCGGCGCGGCGGGGCGGGCTTTCGGGAAGACCATGACCGCGTCGGGGGAAGAGCTGCTGGGCGGCGTCGCGCAGGATGTCATCAAGGCCGCGATGGATCCGGGGGTGCAGGTGGGGTGGGCCGGCTGAACTGTCAGCGTCCAGCGGATCAGCAGGACGGCACCGAGACCGAGCACACAGGGCACGGCTAGCTTCCAGCGACGCAGAACAGGCATGGTACTCCTCGCATGACGCCGGCGCCAAACGAGGTTCGTGAGCCGCCCGCAACCGCTCTCAAAAACAGGAAGAGTGGGGCGGCGGCGCAGCCGATATGTTTCCGGATGTCGGGTGTTGCGAAGCTTGATGAAGCGCTGGAGGGCCTCGGCTGAGGCGACGCGCTGCCGACGCATCAGGTGCCAGGGAAGGCGACCGGCCATCGCAGCTCGGGGCGGACCGGCCACGCCGTCAAACCATGTTGGAAATCCGTCATCCAGCGGCTTGCCAAAGCCTGAGACATGCGGGTAGAAGGACGCGTCGTCGCCGCCGCGATTTGCGCGGCGCTTCGCCAGACGGTGCCAGACGGTTCGGCAATGCCTTGAAACTGCTCTGCATTCCGTTGGGGAATGGTGTAACGGTAGCACAACAGACTCTGACTCTGTTTGTCTTGGTTCGAATCCAGGTTCCCCAGCCAAAGCCGACCTTCAGCCCTGATTGACTTGGACATCGCGAGCAGCCGCGATGCGGATCTCGTCGGCCGATCATGATCGGCCGGTTTGACTGTTGCTGATCGCAGATCTGCTGGGACTTGGGCGGTTGCGTGCTGTCAGATCAGACGCGGGGAATGCCGTCGCGCCACCACCCGGGCGGGCGTGGCCGAGAGCGGCGGATTACTCCGCCGCTTCCTTGACCGGGCCCGCCGCCGCCGTCTCGGTCTCGTGGTCGATGTGGGTGCGGCCCCAGCGCGCGAAGGCGTTGTTGACCTTGTCGAGGTAGAGATAGATCACGGGCGTGGTGAACAGGGTCAGCATCTGGCTGACGATCAGGCCGCCGACCATGGAATAGCCGAGCGGCTGGCGGATTTCCGAGCCGGTGCCGTTGCCGAGCATCAAGGGCACGCCGCCGAGCAGCGCCGCCATCGTCGTCATCATGATCGGGCGGAAACGCAGCAGGGCGGCCTGGCGGATCGACTGCTCCGGCGGCAGATGCTGGTCGCGCTCGGCGGCAATGGCGAAGTCGACCATCATGATGCCGTTCTTCTTCACGATGCCGATCAGCAGGATCACGCCGATGAGGGCGATGAGGCTGAAATCGTAGCCGAACGCCATCAGGATCGCGAGCGCGCCGACGCCGGCCGAAGGCAGGGTTGAGAGAATCGTGATCGGATGGATGTAGCTCTCGTAGAGAATGCCGAGGATCAGATAGACCACGACCAGCGCGGCGAGGATCAGGAGCGGCACGGTCGACAGCGACTGCTGGAACGCCTGCGCGGTGCCCTGGAAGCTCGAATTCAACGTCGCCGGCGCGCCCATCTCGACCATCGCGCGCTGGACCGCGTCGGTGGCCTGGCCGAGGGCCGTGCCCTGGGCGAGGTTGAAGCTGATCGTGATCGACGGGAACTGGCCCTGGTGACTGATCGACAGCGGCTTGACCGGCGCGGTGGTCCAGTTGGCGAAGGTCGACAGCGGCACCTGGTCGCCGGTGGTCGGCGACTTCACGTAGAGCTTGTTCAGCGTATCGAGATTGCCCTGCAGCTCGGGCAGGATCTCCAGGATGACGCGGTAGGAGTTGAGCTGGGTGAAGTACTGGGCGACCTGGCGCTGGCCGAAGGCGTCGTACAGCGTGTCGTCGATCAGTTGCGGCGAGATGCCGTAGCGCGAGGCGGTGTCGCGGTTGATCGTGAGCTGCACCGTGGTGCCGTCGGCCTGCTGGTCGGTGGCGACGTCGCGCAGCTCGGGCAGCGAGCGCATCTTCTCCAGGATCTTCGGCGCCCATTCGTTGAGCTCCGCGAGATTCGGGTCCTGCAAGGTGAACTCGAACTGGGTGCGCGAGGGCCGGCCGCCGAGCCGGATGTCTTGCGCCGCCTGCATGTAGAGCCGGGCGCCCTCGACCTTTTCGAGCTGCGGCCGGAGGCGGGCGATGATCTGCTGCGCGGTCGCGTCGCGCTCCTCGCGCGGCTTCAGCGTGATGAACATGTTGCCGTTGTTGCCGGCGCGGCCGGAGCCGCCGATGTTCATCGCGACGCTGGCGACGTCATGATCGGCGAGCACGATCTTGGCCAGCGCTTCCTGGCGCGACTGCATCGCCTTGAACGAGATGTCCTGCGAGGCTTCCGAGGTCGCCGTGATCAGGCCGACGTCCTGCTGCGGAAAGAAGCCCTTGGGGATCAGGATGAAGAGATAGACCGACAGGCCGAGCGTGGCGAAGAACACCATCAGGGTGGCGAAGCGCCAGCGCAGCGCGAGGTCGAGGCCCTTTTCATAGGCGCGCAGCATCGCGTCGAAGGCGGCCTCGCTCCACTGGTAGAACTTGCCGTGCTGGGCGGCGTGCTCGTTGCGCAGGAAGCGCGAGGCCATCATCGGCGTCAGGGTCAGCGACACGAACATCGACACGAAGATGGTCATCGCCAGCACGACCGCGAATTCGCGGAACAGGCGGCCGATGATGCCGCCCATCAGCAAGAGCGGGATCAGCACCGCGACCAGCGAGATCGAGATCGAGACGATGGTGAAGCCGATCTCCTTGGCGCCCTTGTAGGCGGCCGCCATCGGCGTCTCGCCTTCCTCGACATAGCGCGAGATGTTCTCGAGCATGACGATGGCGTCGTCGACCACGAAACCGACGGCGATGGTCAGCGCCATCAGCGACAGATTGTCGAGCGTGTAGCCGACGCCCCACATCATGGCGCAGGCCCCGAGCAGCGCCAGCGGCACCGTGATGGTCGGAATCACCGTGGCCCAGAAGCTGCGCAGGAAGATGAAGATCACCATCACGACCAGGAAGATCGTGAGGATCAGCGTGAACTGCACGTCCTCGACGGCGGCGCGGATGGTGGTGGTGCGGTCGGAGATGACGTCGATCTTGATCGCCGGCGGGATCGCCGCGACGAGCCGCGGCAGCAGCCCCTTGATGCGGTCGACGGTCTCGATGACGTTGGCGCCCGGCTGCTTGAAGATCACAAGGAATACGCCGCGCTGGCCATTGGCCCAGGCCGCCTGCTTGGCGTCCTCGGCCGCCGACACCGCCCGCCCGATGTCGCGGATCCGCAGCGGCCCGCCATTGCGGTAGGCGATGATGACGTCGTTCCAGTCCTTGGAATCGGTCAGCTGGTCGTTGGCGTAGATGGTGTAGGCGCGGCGCTCGCCGTCGATGTTGCCCTTGGGGGCGTCGACGGTGGTGATGGCGATCTGGCTGCGCACGTCCTCCATCGACAGGCCCTTGGCGACGAGCTTGGCCGGATCGATCTGGATGCGGATGGAGGGCTTCTGCTGGCCGCCGATGATGACCTGGGCCACGCCGGAGATCTGGCTGATCTGCTGGGCGAGGCCGGCGTCAACGGCGTCGCTGACGGTGGTCAGCGGCAAGGTCTCGGAGGTGGCCGACAGCAGCAGGATCGGGGAATCCGCCGGGTTGACCTTGCGGTAGGTCGGCGGCGACGGCAGGTTCTTCGGCAATTGGCCGGAGGCGGCGTTGATCGCGCCCTGGACGTCGTTGGCGGCGCCGTCGATGTTGCGGTTGAGATCGAACTGGATGGTGATCGCCGCGGTGCCCAGGTAGCTGGTCGAGGTCATCTGGGCGATGCCGGGGATCTGGGCGAATTGCCGCTCCAGCGGCTGGGCGACCGAGGTCGCCATCGTCTCAGGACTGCCGCCGGGCAGGTTGGCCGTCACCTGGATGGTCGGGAAGTCGACCTGCGGCAGCGGCGCCACCGGCAGCAGCGGATACGCCACCAGACCGATGAAGAGGATGCCCGCCATCAGCAGCGAGGTGCCGATGGGGTATTTGATGAAGGGTGCCGAGATGCCGCCGCCGTTCATTCCTGCCGGACCTTCGCTGGCGCCGGCTCCGAACTGGCCACCGCGGTGGTCACGACCGAGCCTGGCTGTACCTTGAACTGACCGCCCGTGATCACCTGCTGCCCGGGGGTCAGACCTTCCTCGATGACCGTGCGGCCATCAATCGAGGCGCCGACCTTCACCTTGCGCAGCTCGGCCTTGTTGTCGGGGCTCACCGTGTACGCATAGAGCCCGCTGGTGGAGTGCTGGACGGCATCGTCGGGAACCACCGTGGCGTCCTTCAGGGTCCGGACGAGGAGTCGTGTCGAGACGGACTGTCCCGGCCACAGCGCGTGCTCCTTGTTGTCGAACACCGCCTTCAGCCGGATTGTTCCGCTTGTCGTGTCGACCTGGTTGTTCACCACCGTCAGCTTGCCCTCGGCGAGCTGCTTCTTGCCGTCGGTCGTGAACGCGATCACCTTCAGCGCGGCCGTCTTCTGCGCCTCGTTGATGTAGGGCAGCTGCTCCTCCGGCGCGGTGAAGATCACCGCGATCGGCTCGATCTGCGCGATCGAGACGATGCCGGTCTGGCTCGAGGCGTTGACGATGTTGCCGACGTCGACCTGGCGGAGTCCGGCGACCCCCGAGATCGGGGCCTTGACCTGGGTGTAGCTGAGCTGGGTCTGCGCGTTGGCGATCGCGGCGTCGTCGGCGGCGATCTGCGCGGTCAGTTGCGCGACGGTGGAGCGCTGGGTGTCCTGCTGCTGCCGCGTCGCAAAGTCGCCGAGCTTGGTGGTGCGCTGCAGATCGAGATTGGCGTTGTTGAGATTGGCCTCGTCCTGCGCCCGCTTGGCCTTGGCCTGGTCGAGCGCGGCCTGGAACGGCCGCGGATCGATCTCCACCAGGAGATCGCCTTCCTTCACGAGCTGGCCTTCGGTGAACGCGATCTTGTCGATCTGGCCATCGACGCGGGTGCGGACCTGGACGGTATTGAAGCCTTGCACGGTACCGAGACCGGTCAGAAACACCGGGAAATCCGCTTTCTCAACCGACACGGCCGAGACCCGAACAGCGGGCGGGCGGGCCGATTTCTGCGCAGCGGTCTTCTTCGCGGCATCAGCATCCTGATAACGCTGCCAGCCGTAATAGCCGGCGCCGCCGAGAGCCGCGACCAGCAAGATCCAAGTGATGGTTCGTGATGTCTTCATGCTGGCCCACATGCTGAGACGGACAGGATAACCGGTCTTTAAAGGCATTCCCAGCGGGCCAGATATAGTATGCACGCACTTAATGTGTAAACACACGACGGCTTCATCGAACCTAAACAATTCGCAAGCTTTGCCGTGCGCACGACGACTTCATGGGAGGTCACGGCCATGTCGCTGGACGACAGACGTCAGCTGGTCGCGCAGCTTGTCGAAAGCTCGCGCATTCTCCGCAACTATATTGATCATCGTGCCAAGCAGTGCGGCACGACGCGCGCGCAATGGGTGGTGCTGTTTCGACTTCGCGCGCAGGAGGGGATGTCACAGGTCGATCTCGCAGATGTGCTGGAACTGCAGCCGATTTCGCTTGTGCGCCTGCTGGACAGGCTGGTCGAGCAGGGACTGCTCGAGCGCCGCCATGACCTCAGGGATCGCCGGGCGAATCGCCTGCGTCTGACTCAGGCCGGTCGCAAGCTCGTCGATGATCTCGACGGGTTGCGCAGTGCGATCGCCGGCGACGTGCTGCACGACATCTCCGACGCGGCCGTGACCGCCAGCCTCGAGACGCTGCGCGCGCTGAAGGAGCGCATCAAGGCCTTGTCCGAGACCAAGGCGGGCGTGACCGCCAAATAGGGCCGCGACCCACGGCGGAGGCCGCTCTCCGATCTTGAGTTGAGTGTTTTAAATTCGACACCTTTGGTGCGAAAATTTTCGGAAAGTTGCGAGCTGTCTGTCCCGACGGCCTTGCGCCGGTGACGCCGTCGCGCAACGCGGGCGGCGTGCGCGTGACGTGCCCGGGTCCGCGGCGGCTCCCGGCGGTGCTCGCGCGAAAGGCCCTGATCCGACCTAATGTCGCCGTCTTGTCGCGCCCGATGGGAGCTGATTAGAAGCGGGCGAGCCCGGCGACGGCATCGTCGCGCACGGCGTCCGGCAGGACCAAACCTCACGGAGCGGCGTCGTCGTCCATGCGACGCGCGATGCGGCGCCGTCGAGACACGACGACAACGATGTGGAGCTGATGATGGAAGAGTTGAACGGAAAGATGCTCGCGTGCCAGATCCTGGTCACCGGCCTGATCGCGCGCGTGGCCAATGAGCAGCGCGACCCGCTGCGCTTCCTGACGGACTTCCGCGATGAGATCAGGGCCGTCGTCAACGGCGTGCGGATTGCCGGGCTCGACAATTCCGATCGCGTGCGGGCGGTCGCGGTGCAGACCGTCGACGAACTGTTCTCGCTGATGAAGCCGCCGAGCAGCGATCAGCCCGCCGATGCGCCGAATTGAGGCGCGGTGCGATTCGACAACAGCGCGAGTCAAATCGCGCTGTTTAGAACGATTTCAAGTTCCGAGCTTGTTAGTTGATCCTTTTTAGAATTGTTTTGATCTGGAACTATTCAAGGCCAAATTAGGGCTCCTCAAATTGACCCCCTGAAACACGCCCGATACCAACGACACATCGTCGCACTGCGAATGATCCGCGGAAGCGATGTGCAATGAAAAATCTGGGGCGCGTGAAATTCAAATGGGACAGGTGAGAGCACCGCGTTCGCTGCGGGCAGGCGCAGCGATGAAGTTTTTTGACGGACGAGGAGAGGGGCCTCTCGTCACCAAGGTTTCGGCCGTCGCCGGCCTGATGGCCGTGGCAACGATGTCGTCGGCCGAGGCGCAGCCGGCCTCTGATTTGCCGCCGGTCAACGTCGATGCGCCGATCGCGCGCGCCAAGCCGACCGCGTCCAAGCCGACCTCCGAGCAGGTCCGCGCGCGCAATGCCCTGCGCCGCGCGGCCCGGACGCAGGGTGCCCAGCAGGGCGCGGTGGCCTTCCCGAACGCCGGCGGGCTGGCGGCTCCCGATGCGAACCCTTATGCGGACGCCGCCGAGCCCTACAAGGTCAACCGCGTCCAGGCGTCGGGCAAGTTTCCCGAGCCGCTGCTCAACACGCCGAAGACGATCACGGTGATGAGCAAGGAGGTGCTCCAGGACAAGCACGTCACTGCGCTCAAGGAGATCGGCCGCTCCACGGCCGGCGTCACTCTGGGCTCGGGCGAGGGCGGCAACGCGTTCGGCGACCGCTTCTTCATCCGCGGCTTCGATGCCCGCAATGACGTCTTCATCGACGGCATCCGCGATCCCGCGGTCTCGATCCGCGAGAATTTCTTCACCGAGCAGATCGAGATCCTGCGCGGCCCGGCCTCGTCCTATGCGGGCCGCGGCACCGCCGGCGGCGCCATCAACATCGTCACCAAGCAGGCCGGCGACACCAACTTCAAGCGGATGGACACCGAGTTCGGCACCGACCAGCAGAAGCGGGTGACGCTCGACGTCAACCAGGTGATCTCGCCGACGTTCGCGGTGCGCACCGGCGGCGTGTTCCAGGACTCCAACGTCGCCGGGCGCAACTTCGTCACCGACGACCGCTGGGGCGCGTTCCTGTCGACCAAGTGGACGCCGATCGACGATCTCAAGATCACCACCAACTATGTCCACACCGATCTCTCCGGCTATCCGGATTTCGGCGTGCCCTACTACAAGCAGGGCAACGTGCCGGTGACCTCGGCGGGCATTCCCCGCGAGACCTGGTACGGCTTCCTCAACCGCGACTTCCAGGCGGCGCGGCAGGATTTCGGCACGGCGACGGCCGAGTACAAGGTCAATGAGGCGATCACGCTGACCAGTAAGTTCCGTGGCGAGCATTCCGAGCTGAACTACATCGGTACGCTGCCGCAGAACCCGATCACGACCAACGCGAACCCGCTGCTCTGGACCACCACGGCCAGCACGCAGAGCCGCTACCAGACCGTCGACGTCTGGGCCAACCAGAACGACGCCACCTTCAAGCTCGATACCTGGGGCGTGAAGCACACCGCGGTGGTCGGCACGGAGTTCTCCAACGAGAACATCTCGATCGACCGTTACACCGGCCTGGCGGCGGAGCTGTTCGGTGCCGGCTCGACCAGCACCAGCGCGCAGACCGGCGTCAATCTCTATTCGCCGCAGTATACCTACAGGCAGTACACGACGCTGCCGTCGCTGACGGGCAATCCGACGCGCTACGGTGTCAACACCAACAGTGCCTATGTGATGGACACCGCCAACTGGCGGGACATCATCATCCTGAACGGCGGCGTGCGTTACGACGGCTACAACATGAGCTCGTCGACCAACTCGCCGAAATACCTCAAGATGAACGCCGACCTCGTCAACTACAATGTCGGCCTGGTCTACAAGCCGATGCCGATCGGCAGCATCTATGCGGCCTATGCGACCTCGGCCAATCCGTTCGGCTCCGAGCTCGACGCCACCGGCACCGACTACGGCGGCGTGCCCGCGAACACCGCGGTGCTGCTCGGGCCGGAGCGCAACAAGGCCGCCGAGCTCGGCACCAAATGGGAGCTCGTCGATCGCCACCTGCTGGTCTCGGCTGCGCTGTTCCAGACCACCAAGGACAACGCCCGCGAGACGGTCAACAACGTGCTCACCTCGGGCGCGGCCTACCGCATCCAGGGCATCGACATCGAGGCGGAAGGCAAGCTGACGGATCGCTGGAGCATCTTCGGCGGCCTGGTGCTGATGCAGTCCAAGGTCACGCAGAGCGGTATCAATTCGAACATCGGCCTGCAGCTCGCCAACATCGCGCACCAGTCGTTCAGCATGCTGTCGAAGTACAAGTTCGACAATGGCTGGGAGATCGGCGGCCAGGCGGTCTACCGCTCCAAGGTCTATGGCGGCACCTTCGCGGCCAATACCGGCAACGAGCTGCCGGCGTACTGGCGCTTCGATGCGTTCGTCGAGAAGAAGATCGACAAGAACTGGACGATGAAGCTGTACGCCCAGAACCTGACCAACAAGCTCTACTACGACACGCTGTATCGGAGCGCGGTGCCATTCGTCTCCGTCGCACCGGGCCGCGCCTTCTACATCGTCACCACTGCGAAGTTCTGATCATGCTGATCTGCATCCCGGACGTACTGTCGAAAGACGAGGTCGCCGACTTCCGCCGCATCATGGATGCGGCGGAGTGGGAGGACGGCCGCTCGACGGCCGGGGCGCAATCGGCCATGGTCAAGCGCAACGAGCAGTTGCCCCCCGACGGCGAGGCGGCGCGTGTTCTGGGCCAGCGCATCATCACCGCGCTGACGAAGAACCCGCGCTTCCTCTCCGCGGCGATCCCGCTGCAGATCTTTCCGCCTCTGTTCAACCGCTACACGGCTTCGCGCGGCGACCATTTCGGCATCCATGTCGACAATGCCGTGCGCGGTGATCCGTTGACAGGGCTTCGCATCCGCACCGACCTGTCGATGACCTTGTTCCTGGCCGAGCCCGAGACCTATGACGGTGGCGAGCTTGTGATCGAGGACACCTATGGCTCGCACGAAGTCAAGTTGCCAGCGGGGCACGCGGTGCTGTACCCGTCCTCCAGCCTTCACATGGTCACGCCGGTCACGCGGGGCGCCCGGGTCGCCTCTTTTTTCTGGATGCAGAGCATGATACGGGATGCTCATGTCCGGAGCATGATCTTCGATCTGGACACTGCGATTCAGAGTTTGACGGAACGCCTCGGGAGGGACGATCCCGATGCGGTCAAGCTGACCGGCATCTATCACAATCTGATCCGGCAATGGGCCGAGGTTTAGTGGGCCGAGATATGATGACATCGTTCCTTGTTAGGTGTGCAATCGTCCTGTCATGTCTGTCGGTGGCTGCAGGCTGTCCTGCACATGCGCAGCAACAGCCGGCCAATCCGGCGCCGGCCGTCTCGACCGACGTGTCCGTTCAGCCCCCGGCCAAAGCTGACGCCACTGGTGCCGTGACTGGCGCCTCCGCTGCCGCGCCGAGTGCGGAAGCCGGCGCGAAGGGCGGAAAGGCGGTTGCCACCGGCCTGGACGAGCTGTCGCCGCTCGGCATGTTCCTCAAGGCGGACATTGTCGTCAAAGCTGTGATGATTGCGCTTGCGCTCGCGTCGGTTGCAAGCTGGACGATCCTGATCGCCAAGAGCATCGAATTCTCGGTCCTGCGCCGCGGCCTGTCCGGGGCGCTGCGCAAGCTCACCGCGGCCAAGTCGCTGGCCGAGGCGCAGCTCGCGCTGGGGAAGGGCAAGAATGTCGGGTCCGTGCTGCTGCAGGCAGCGATTGCTGAAGCCCGGCTGTCGGCCGGGCTCGCCAGCGACGAGGGCATCAAGGAGCGGGCGGCCTCGAGCTTCAGCGAGATCGTACGCGCCGAGGCGCGGCGGGTGCGGACCGGCATGGGCCTGCTCGCCACCGTCGGCGCCATCTCGCCCTTCGTCGGACTGTTCGGCACCGTCTGGGGCATCATGAACAGCTTCATCGGCATCTCGAAGTCGCAGACCACCAATCTGGCGGTGGTCGCGCCGGGCATCGCCGAGGCGCTGCTGGCGACCGCGATCGGCCTCGCCGCTGCCATCCCCGCCGTCATCATCTACAATCATTTCTCGCGCGTCACGAAGGGCTATCTGGAGCTCGTCAACCGCGCGTCGGGCGCCACCGGGCGGCTGCTGTCGCGCGATCTCGATCGCAGCCATGTCAGCGTCCACGCACGCGCGGCGGAGTAACGGGCGATGGCCGTCTCGCTGTCCGAAGGCGATCTCGACGACGATTTCGATGAGACCCACGACATCAACGTGACGCCGTTCATCGACGTCATCCTGGTGCTTCTGATCATCTTCATGGTGGCCGCGCCGCTGTCGACGGTCGATCTGCCGATCGACCTGCCGTCGTCGAGCGCCATGCCGCAGAAGAAGCCGGACAAGCCGACCTACGTCTCGATCAAGCCGGACCTCGCGCTCGCGATCGGGGAGAACCTGGTCAAGCGCGTCGATCTCATCCGCGAGCTCGATGCGATGCCTGACGTGCCAAAGGACCGCGCCATCTTCCTGCGCGCCGACAAGCTGGTGCCGTACGGCGAACTGATGGGCGTGCTGGAGCTGCTGCGCGCCGGCGGCTACACCAAGATCAAGCTGGTGGCGCTCGAAGCGCCGCCTGCCGCTGCCGCCGGTCAGCCGGCCGCGCCGCAACCCGCCCAGCCCTGAGGCGCGAGCCAGCATGAGCGATCTCGACACCGGATATGCCAGCTCGAACCGTCTGTGGCTGCTCGCCACGGTGGCGGCGGTCGTGCTGCATGTCGGCGGCGCGGCGCTGGCGCTGACGAGCTTCAAGGACGACGAGGAGCTGGGTGGTCTCGGCGCCGCCGGCGCCGAGGTCATCGACATCGATATGGCCTCGCCTAAGGTCGACAATGACGAGGTGCCGGTTGGGCAGGATTCCGTCGCCCAGGCCGCAGCGCCGCAGATGCAGGAGCAGAAGGCGGAGGTCGAGCAGACCGACCTGCCGAAGGACGTGCCGACCACGACGGAGGAGGCGGATCGCGAGGTCACGACCTCCGATGTGAAGAAGCCGACCGAGGAGCAGAAGGTCGCGACCGTCCAGACCAATGCGTCGGAGGCGCAGGAAGCCTCGGAAGACAGCGCCCGCAAGGCGCTCGACGAGAAGGCGCCCGAGGCCGAGAAGACCAAGGCGCCCAACGTCGGCATCGGCAAGGATCAGGAAAAGCTCACCGCCAATTGGGGTCGCAAGATCAGCGCCTATTTCGAGCTGCACAAGAAGTATCCGCAGGGCAGAAAGGTGGCTGCCCAGGTCAAGCTGGCGATCATGCTCAACCGGCTCGGCCGCGTGATCTCGGTCGATGTGAAGGAATCGTCCGGCGATGCCGAGTTCGACCAGGCCGCCATCGCCATGGTGCGCCGCTCCGATCCGGTGCCGCGACCGCCGGCAGGACTGACCGACGACGAGTTTGCGTTCACGCTGCCGGTCAAGTTCAATCCGCCCAAATGAGCGGATGCGAAGCGCCTAAGGCCAGTACAGCCTGATTCCGACATAGACCACGCACAGCGCGACGAAGATCAGCGCCGCGGGCATCTTCCGCTGGGCCGTCTGGCCGCCGGTCTGCGCCGCCTTCGGCTTCGGCGGCAGCTTGCGGAAGGCCGTGACGTTGTCGGTGACAGGTTCGGCCTTGACCGGCTTGACCTCCGGCGGAGCGCCGCCGCCGCCCATCTCGGCGTAATAGGCCTTGTACATCTCGCGGATGGTGGCCTCGGTCGCCTCGTCTTCGGACATCTCGTTGAGGCGGGTCTTGTAGCTGGCCAGAAACTCTTGGGCCGCCGGGGGCAGGCCGGAGGCGCCGTTCAGCTTGGCGATCATCTTCCAGGTCGCGAAATCGGCACGGGCGCGCGTATCGGCGCGGCGTGCGATCATCATGTCAGCGGCTTTGACCAAGAGTGCCCTCGGAGCTCGTTGTTTACCATCCCCAGCGGGTGAATTTAGGCATTACCCGTCAATAACAGAAGCAGCTGCTTCAGAGAATCGGTCGTGGCGCTGAGCAGCCCTGACACAAAATTAAGATTGAGACCGAACTGGGAACCCGCCAGCGGCAGCAGGATCAGGAATCCGATCAGGATTAGCATGCCATAGGGCTCGAGCCGGGAAAACGGCCGCGCCAGCGCCGACGGCAGCAGGCCGACCGCGACCCGGCCGCCGTCGAGCGGCGGTATCGGGAGCATGTTGAAGACGGCGAGCAGGATGTTGAACGAAAAGGCATTGTACAGATTGTGGGCAACCCACTGTCCGCTGCCAGGAGGGACGAACGGCATCAGGTGGAAGGCCAGTGCGGCTGCCAAGGCGAGGGCGATGTTGGTGGCCGGCCCCGCAAGCGCGACCATCACCAGGCCCGCTCGCAGCGGCTTGAGGTTGCGAAAATCAACCGGGACCGGCTTGGCATAGCCGAACAGGAACGGCGATCCCGACAGCAGCAGCATGCCCGGCAGCAGGATGGTGCCGAACGGATCGATGTGCCGGATCGGATTGAAGCTGACGCGGCCGAGTTTCAGCGCGGTGTCATCGCCGAAGCGCAAGGCCGCGAAGGCATGTGCGGCCTCGTGGAAGGTGATGGCGATGACGATCGGCAGGATCCAGACGGAGATGCCGTAGAGCGAGATGTTCAAGGATTCGGGTTCCGGAAGCGTTGAGCCCTTACATAGGCACGCTGGTTCCGCGATGCTACGCGGGATTTTCCGGAAATTGCGGCAGGCCGTCGTTAAGCTTGATCCAACCGAGTTTCTTCGAAACCCAGATGTGCTCGGTTGGCGCGAAAATGTTGGGGTCGTCGAAGCAGGCCAGGGCGACGCCGACCACCGGGCGGGTGTTGCGCCAGGAGAACAGCCGGACGCCGCAGCGCGGGCAGAACATCCGGTCGAGCGCATCGGAGGAGGGGTAGCGGGCGGTGTCGCCGCTGATCGTAAGCGCCTCATGCGCAAACAGCGCGCGCGCGAAGAACGGCGCGCCGGTTGCGCGCTGGCAGTTGCGGCAATGACAGATGCGCACGTTGATCGGCTCGCCCGAGCATTGGAAACGCACCGCGCCGCAGAGGCATCCGCCGTGGTGGATCGTCATCCGCGGCTCCTTATGAGATCTTGTAGGTTGGCAAAGGCGCGGGGCAGGATGCCTGTTGTTTGCGAGACTTTCGCGCGCCGTGCCCACCATCCTCACGGGCGCCAGCCGATGGTGGGCACGCTGCCGTCCTTCGAACGGCTGCTTTGACCACCGTACGAAAACGCAACTAATAAGTCGCACGGCCGCCGGAGATATCAAACACCGCGCCGGTCGAGAATGAGCAGTCCTCGGAAGCCAGCCACGACACCAGCGCGGCGAGTTCCTCCACCCGCACGAAGCGGCCTTTCGGGATCTTCGACAGCATGAAATTGATGTGGGCTTCGGTCATCTGGTCGAAGATCGCGGTCTTGGCCGCCGCCGGCGTCACCGCGTTCACCGTGATGTTGTACTGCGCCAGCTCCTTGCCGAGCGACTTGGTCAGCGCGATCAGGCCCGCCTTCGAGGCGGAGTAGTGCGCCGCGTTCGGATTGCCTTCCTTGCCGGCGATCGAGGCGATGTTGACGATGCGGCCATAGCCCTGCTTCAGCATGACCGGCACGATCGCCTTGGCGCAGATGAAGGGACCGTCGAGATTGATGCGCAGCACCTTGCGCCATTCCTCGAGGTCGGTCTCCCACACCGTCTTGTTGATGCCGGCGATGCCGGCATTGTTGACCAGGATGTCGATAGTGCCGAACGCCGCCAGCGTCGTGTCGCGCGCGCCCTCGACGGCGATGGTGTCGGTGACGTCGACCTGCAGCGCCAGCACCTCCGGCCCGATCTCCTTGGCGGTCTTCTCGGCGAGCGCAATGTCGTGATCCCAGATCGCAACCTTGGCTCCCGACGCCTTGAACCGCTCGGCGATGGCGCGCCCGAAACCTTGGGCACCGCCGGTCACGACGGCGCAGCGATTGGCGAGGTCGATGTGGTTCATGGTGTTTCCCCGATTTGGCCCGGCTGTTTCCGTGCGAGCGGTGCGCTCCCTCTCCCCGTTCTTCACGGGGAGAGGGCTGGGGTGAGGGGCAGACGCACGGGCGGTGCGCGTTGTTAGACCTGTACCCCCTCACCCGGATCGCATCTTGCGATGCGATCCGACCTCTCCCCGCAAGCGGGGAGAGGTAAGAGTCACAACGTCCAGCCGCCGTCGATCGTATGCGCGACGCCTGTGGTGAACGCGCTCTCGTCGCTGGCGAGATACACCGCGAGATGTGCGATCTCCTCGGCCGTGCCGAGCCGGCCCATCGGCTGGCGCGAGATGAACATCTCGAGCCCGTTCGGACCCGCGGCCGCCGCGCGTCCCAGCAGCGACGGCGTCTCGATCGTTCCGGGGCAGATGCAGTTGCAGCGGATCTTCCTGGCAACGTAATCCGCGGCGACCGAGCGCGTCAGCGCCGCCACCGCCGCCTTGGTCGCGGCGTAGACGTAGCGGTTCGGGGCCGCCTTGAACACGCCGGCAGCGGAGGCGATGTTGACGATCGCGCCGCCGTTCTCGGCCAGCATCTTCGGCAGGAAGGCGCGGATCGTGCGGTGCATCGACTTGACGTTCAGATCGAAGGAGAAATCGAAGTCGTCGTCCGAGCAGTCGAGGATGGTGCCGTTGTGCACGAAGCCCGCGGCATTGAGCAGGATCTCGACCTTGCCGACCCGCTCGGCCATCGCGTTCACGGCCGCCGTGTTGCGCACGTCGAGCGTGGCCACTTCGGCGATGCCCTCGGCCTTCAGCGACGCGAGACCCTTCTCGTCGATGTCGGTGGCGAACACGGTGGCGCCTTGCCGCGCGAAAGCGATGGCGCAGGCGCGGCCGATGCCGGCTGAGGCGGCGGTGACAAAGGCGCGCTTGCCCTTGAGGCGGTCGGACATGGGGTCTCCCTGTAGTACAGTTTGCTTTGTCGTCATCGCGAGCGCAGCGAAGCGATCCAGGGCTGCGCGTGCGGCTCTGGATTGCTTCGTCGCTTCGCTCCTCGCAATGACGGTGGCTGGCTTTGTGCCTTGTGTCTAGTGATTATGCCTGGCCACGCCGAAGGTGCCAGCGATGTTCTGGTACCGCGTGGCGAGCTCCATGCAGGCGCCGGTGGCCTGCTGGCCGACGGTGTTGCGATAGAGCTCCTGCCACGGCGTCTGGTTGGCCGGATGCGGGAAGCCGCCCTTGGCCTTGAGCTCGGCATGGCGCTTTTTGACCTCTTCATCCGAGATCAGGATGTTGGCCGAGCCCTTGTTGAGGTCGATGCGGACCTTGTCGCCGGTCTTCAGGATCGCAAGGCCACCGTCGGCGGCCGCCTCCGGCGAGGCGTTGAGGATCGACGGCGAGCCCGAGGTGCCGGACTGCCGGCCGTCGCCGATGCAGGGCAGGGACAGGATGCCGCGTTTGATCAGCGCCGCCGGCGGCTGCATGTTCACCACCTCGGCACCGCCGGGATAGCCGATCGGGCCGGCACCGCGGATGAACAGCACGCAGTGCTCGTCGATCGCGAGGGACTCGTCGTCGATGCGGTCGTGATAATCCTCCGGTCCCTCGAATACGATGGCTCGGCCCTCGAAGGCGTTGGGGTCCTTCGGATTGCTCAGATAGCGGTCGCGGAATTCCTTGGAGATGACGCTGGTCTTCATGATCGCTGAATCGAACAAATTGCCGCGCAGCACCAGGAAGCCGGCGTCCTTCACCAGCGGCTTGTCGTAGGACCAGATCACGTCATTGTCCGGCTTCGGCGCCGAGCGGCAATTGTCGCCCATGCTGCGGCCGTTGACGGTGATGGCGTCCTCGTGGATGCGCTTGTGGCGCATCAACTCGCCGATGACAGCCGGCACGCCGCCGGCGCGGTGGAATTCCTCGCCGAGATAGAAGCCGGCCGGCTGCATGTTGACCAGCAGCGGCACGTCGTGGCCGACGGTCTGCCAGTCATCGATATTGAGCTCGACGCCGACATGGCGCGCCAGCGCGTTGATGTGGATCGGCGCGTTGGTCGAGCCGCCGATCGCGGAGTTGGCGACGATGCAGTTCTCGAACGCCTTGCGGGTGAGAATGTCTGACGGCTTCAGATCTTCCCACACCATGTCGACGATGCGCTTGCCGGTCTCGTAGGCGATCTGGCCGCGCTCGCGATAGGGCGCGGGGATCGCGGCGCAGCCGGGCAGGGACATGCCGAGCGCTTCCGCCAGCGCGTTCATCGTCGAGGCCGTCCCCATGGTGTTGCAATGCCCGACCGACGGCGCCGACGACGCGACGATCTGCATGAACTCCTCGTAGTCGATCTCGCCGGCGGCGAGCCGCTCGCGTGATTTCCACACCACGGTGCCGGAGCCGGTGCGCTGGCCCTCGTGCCAGCCGTTCAGCATCGGCCCGCCCGACAGCACGATCGCGGGAATGTTCACCGTCGCCGCCGCCATCAGGCAGGCGGGCGTGGTCTTGTCGCAGCCGGTGGTCAGCACGACGCCGTCGAGCGGGTAGCCGAACAGGATTTCCACGAGGCCGAGATAGGCGAGGTTACGGTCCAATGCCGCGGTCGGGCGCTTGCCGGTTTCCTGGATCGGATGGGTCGGAAACTCCATCGCGATGCCGCCGGCAGCGCGGATGCCCTCTCGCACGCGGTGCGCAAGCTCGAGATGGTGGCGGTTGCACGGCGACAGGTCGTTGCCGGTCTGGGCGATGCCGATGATCGGCTTGCCCGATTGCAACTCGGCGCGGGTCAGGCCGTAGTTGAGATAGCGCTCGAGATACAGCGCCGTCATGCCCGGATTGTGCGGATCGTTGAACCACGCCTGCGAGCGCAGCTTGCGGCTCTTGTCAGCGCCGTTACCGGCATGTCCGTTGGATTTTGTCATTTCATTCCTCCCGCAGTGCAAACGTGGCGAGCCGGTCTGGTCAGGACGTGCGCGAAACAAGGCGCCTGATGGCGATGGGCCGGTGTTGATGTCGCCTACGTCTTTCGTTCAAGTCATCGTCGTCAGCGTGGTTCTAGATCAGCAATTTTGGTTGCGCTACCATTTTGTTCCTGAGGCGCGGTCAGCCTGCATCGCTGCCTTGGCGGTTGCGTGCTGCAGGGTCGAACTCTGCCGCTCCATCACCTCGAAGCCGAGATCGATGACGCGCTCCGTCACGGGGCGCCCTTCGACCTCGTCCATGATCATCGTCGCCGCGCGCAGGCCCATCTCGTAGCGATTGGTGCGGACGCTGGTCAGCGTCGGAACCGCCGACGCCATGAACTCCATGTCGTTGAAGCCGACGATGGCGATCTGCTCGGGCACGGCGATGTGGCGGCGCTGACATTCGAACAGCACGCCGAGCGCGAGGTCGTCATTGGCGCAGAACACGGCATCGATGTCCGGCGCCTTCAGCATCAGATCCGAGAACAGGTTGCCGCCCATGGTCGTCGAGGTCGGCACCGCAGTCGTGACGATCAGTCGCGGGTCGAACAGGCCGGCGGCCTTCGTCGCGTTCTGATAGCCCTGCAGGCGCCGCTGCACCCTGGGGTCCATGCGCGCGCCGAGGAAGCCGATCCGCCGGCAGCCCTGCGCGAGAAGATGGGAAATCGCTGCATAACAGGCGTCGACATGCGAAAAGCCGATCATCATGTCGATCGGATCGGCGCCGAGCTCCATGATCTGCACGACAGGACATTCCGCCGCCTGCACGATCGCGCGCGCTTCCGCCGTCTGGTCGACGCCGGTGACGATCATCCCGGCCGGCTTCTGCATCAGGAACAGCCGCAGCAGCCGTTCCTCCTGCAGCACGCTGTAGCGTGTATTCGCAAGTTGGATGCTGTAGCGGCTGCCTTCGAAAGCATCATAGATGCCGCGCAGCACGTCGGAGAACACGTTGTTGGTGAGGGACGGTATCAGCACGCCGATCACTTCGGTGCGCTGCGATGCGAGCGCGCGCGCGGCGAGGTTGGGCACGTAGCCGAGATCCTTGGCGGCGCTTTCGATGCGCAGCCGGCGGCCGGCCGAGACCGTGTCGGGATTGCGGAAGAAGCGTGACACCGTGATCGGGCTGACACCGGCCAAGGCCGCAACCTCGGTCAGCCGCACCTTGCCCGGCGTGATACGTTTCCGTCCCATCCGTCGCTCATAGCATAGGCGGTCTGGTACACAAGCGATATTGACAGCGCTATCACGCGGTTGCTAAGCGAAGCATTGCGAAAGAGAACCAAACTGCCGACAATGCGTGCTGAGCTGGCGCCACTTCAGCGCCGCCTGAACGATCAGAAGACTACATAACGACAAGCGGCCCGATCAAACGGCCGCGCACAATGGGTGAGAATGCCGCCGGTCTGCAGCCAATGCAGCCGGTCTTTGAGGAGGAAGTTGATGTCGTCGGTGCAAATTCGCGACGTGCGCAAATCTTTCGGCGGATTCGAGGTGCTGCACGGCGTGACCATCCCGATCGAGGATGGCGAGTTCGTCGTGCTGGTCGGTCCGTCCGGCTGCGGCAAGTCGACGCTGCTGCGCATGCTCGCAGGTCTCGAGAACATCACCTCCGGAACCATTTCGATCGGCGAGCGCGTCGTCAACAATGTGCAGCCGAAAGAGCGCGACATCGCAATGGTGTTCCAGAACTACGCGCTCTATCCGCACATGACCGTCGCCGACAACATGGGCTTCTCGCTGAAGCTGCGCGGCGCGCGGCCCGAGGACATCAAGAAGGGCGTGGCGCGCGCGGCCGAGATCCTGGCGCTGACGCCGCTGCTCGACCGCTACCCGCGCCAGCTCTCCGGCGGCCAGCGCCAGCGCGTCGCCATGGGCCGCGCCATCGTGCGCGATCCCCAGGTGTTCCTGTTCGACGAGCCGCTGTCGAACCTCGACGCCAAGCTGCGTGTCGCGATGCGCACCGAGATCAAGGAGCTGCACCAGCGGCTCAAGACCACCACGGTCTACGTCACTCACGACCAGATCGAGGCCATGACCATGGCCGACAAGATCGTCGTGATGCATGACGGCATTGTCGAGCAGATGGGCTCGCCGCTCGATCTCTACGACAAGCCGGACAATCAGTTCGTCGCCGGCTTCATCGGCTCGCCCGCGATGAACTTCCTCAACGGCCACCTGAAGTCCAACGGCTCGGTCTATGTCGAGACCGATAATGGGGCCAAGCTGCCGCTGCTGACGGCGCCGGCCGCGTCTGACGGCCGCCCCGTGGTGTACGGCGTGCGGCCGGAGCATCTCGAACTCGCCGATGACGGCATCGAGGCCGAGGTGATCGTGGTCGAGCCGACCGGCTCCGAGACCCAGATCGTCGCCCGCATCGGTACCCAGGACATCATCGCGGTGTTCCGCGATCGCCACGAGGTCAATCCCGGCGAAAAGATCCATCTGCGTCCGCGCGCGTCGGCGGCGCATCTGTTCGACAAGGATACCGGCCGGAGACTTTGATCCGGCCGTGCGGCGCTGGACGACTTGGAACTAAAACGACCGAAAAATCGGCAACAAACAAAACAAGCAATATTCAATGGGAGAGAACTTCAGATGACGAAATTCCTCACGGATCGACGGTCTCTGCTCAAGGGTGGCGCGACCTTGATGGCCGCTGCGGCGACGATGTCGGCCGACGAGCTGCTCGGCTATGCCAAGGCCTGGGCGCAGACCTCGCCCTGGAAGCCGGAGCCCGGCGCCAAGGTCAACATGATGCGCTGGAAGCGCTTCGTCGAGGCCGAGGACGTGGCCTTCATGAAGATCGTCGACGCCTTCCAGAAGGCCAACAACGTCACGATCAACATTTCCAACGAATCCTATGACGACGTCCAGCCCAAGGCCTCGGTCGCGGCCAACACCGGGCAGGGGCTCGACATGGTCTGGGGCCTCTACACGCTGCCCTTCCTGTTCTCCAACAAATGCGTCGATATGACCGACGTCGCCGACTACCTCGGCAAGAAGTGCGGCGGCTGGACCGACTCGGGCAAGGCCTACGGCATGCTCGACGGCAAGTGGATCGGCATTCCCGTGGCGGCCACCGGCGGCCTGATCAACTACCGCGTCTCGGCGGCCGAGAAGGCCGGCTTCAAGGAGTTCCCGAAGGACCTGGCCGGCATGTCCGAGTTCTTCAAGGCCATGAACAAGAACGGCACGCCGGGCGGCATGGCGCTCGGCCACGCCTCCGGCGACGCCAATGGCTGGGTGCACTGGGCGTTGTGGGCGCATGGCGGCAACCTGATCGACAAGGACAACAAGGTCGTCATCAACTCGCCGGAGACCGCCAAGGCGCTCGAATACGTCAAGGGCCTGTACGACAATTTCGTCCCGGGCACCGCGTCGTGGAACGACTCGTCGAACAACAAGGCGTTCCTGGCCGGCCAGCTCTACACCACCGTCAACGGCATCTCGATCTACGTCACCGCCAAGAAGGAAGCGCCGCAGATCGCCGAGGACATGAACCACGCGCATCTGCCGCCCGGCCTGGACGGCAAGACCCGCGAGATGCATCTCGGCTTCCCGATCCTGGTGTTCAACTTCTCCAAGTACCCGCAGACCTGCAAGGCGTTCACCGCCTTCATGCTGGAGCCGGAGCAGTTCAACCCGTGGATCGAGGCGGCGCAGGGCTATCTGTCGCACTTCCTCAAAGGCTACGACGCCAATCCGATCTGGACGGCCGATCCGAAGAACACGCCGTATCGCGACGTTGCCGCGACCGCGACCACGCCGGCCGGGCTCGGCAAGCTCGGCGAGGCGGCCGCGGCCGCGATCGCCGACTTCGTCCTGGTCGACATGTTCGCGAACTACTGCACCGGCCGCGAAGACGTGAAGACCGCCATGGCGAGCGCCGAGCGCTCCGCCAAGCGCATCTTCCGCTGAGGCGGGGTTGATCTTGTAGGATGGGCAACGGCGCGTAGCGCCATGCCAGCCGTCATTGCGAGCGAAGCGAAGCAATCCAGAGCGGAACGCTCGACTCTGGATTGCTTCGTCGCTTCGCTCCTCGCAATGACGGTGCCTTGAACTATCGGTCCCGAACGTGGTGGGCGGGCTGTGCCTTGTCCATCTTTCGTCGCGAAGGGAGCTGCTCGATCAGATGAGTACCATTCAGACCTCGATGCCCTCGGGCGCCGCCATCGGCGAGCCATCAGCCTGGACACGGTTGAAGACCAACCGCAACGTCATCGCGCTGTGGTTCATGCTGCCCGCGGCGGCGTTCCTGATCCTGTTCCTGGCCTATCCGCTGGGGCTCGGCGTCTGGATGAGCTTCACCGACGAGAAGATCGGCCGCAGCGGCGTGTTCGTCGGCATCGAGAACTACGAATGGCTGTGGGACGATTCGATCTTCTGGCTGTCGGTGTTCAACACGCTGCTCTACACGATCGTGGCAAGCGCCATCAAATTCGCGATCGGTCTCTATCTCGCGCTGCTGCTGAACCGGCACATGCCGTTCAAGGCGATGATCCGCGCCATCGTGCTGATCCCCTTCATCGTGCCGACGGTGCTGTCGGCGATCGCGTTCTGGTGGATCTATGACGCGCAGTTCTCGATCATCTCCTGGTCGCTGATCAAGCTCGGCGTCATCACCCAGAACATCAACTTCCTCGGCGACACCGCCTGGGCGCGCGCCTCCGTCATCATCGCCAACATCTGGCGCGGCGTGCCGTTCGTCGCCATCACCTTGCTGGCCGGCCTGCAGACCGTGTCGCCCTCGCTCTACGAGGCGGCCACGCTCGACGGCGCCACCAGTTGGCAGCGTTTCCGCTTCATCACCTATCCGCTGCTGACCCCGATCATCGCAGTCGTCATGACCTTCTCGGTGCTGTTCACCTTCACCGACTTCCAGCTGATCTGGGCGCTGACCCGTGGCGGCCCCGTCAACGCCACGCATCTGATGGCGACGTTGAGCTACCAGCGCGGCATCATCTCGGGACGCTTGGGTGAGGGCGCGGCGATCGCCACCGCCATGATCCCGTTCCTGATGGCGGCGATCGCGATCTCCTGGTTCGGCATGCAACGGCGCAAATGGCAGCAAGGATCCGACCAATGACCGACACCACGCTGCCGCCCAAGGCGCAATCCAACGCCACCAAGACCGCCGCGGCGCTCGCCGCCGGCGACGACAGCGAGGGCATGAGCTACCTGGAGTCGCTGCCGCGCCGGCTGATCACGCTGTATCTTCCGCTCGGCATCATCCTGCTGGTGCTGTTGTTCCCATTCTACTGGATGGGCCTGACGTCGATCAAACCCGACGAGCAGCTGATCGACATGGAGAAGTACAACCCGTTCTGGGTGGTCCATCCGACCTTCAAGCACATCTCGAAGCTGCTGTTCGAGACGCAGTATCCGCGCTGGCTGTGGAACACGATGTATGTCGCGGTCGGCGCCACCACGCTGTCGATCTTCGCCTCCGTGCTCGCGGCCTATGCGATCGTGCGGCTGCGCTTCAAGGGCGCGGACACCGTCGGCGTGCTGATCTTCTTTGCATACCTTGTTCCGCCGTCGATCCTGTTCATCCCGCTGGCCTCGGTGATCCAGGCCTACGGCCTGTTCGATTCGCCGTTGTCCCTGATCCTGGTCTATCCGACCTTGCTCATCCCGTTCTCGACCTGGCTCCTGATGGGTTACTTCAAGACGATCCCCTTCGAGCTCGAGGAATGCGCCCTGATCGACGGCGCCAGCCGCTGGCAGATCCTGGTCAAGATCGTCGTGCCCTTGGCCGTGCCCGGGCTGATCTCGGCCTTCATCTTCTCGTTTACGCTATGCTGGAACGAGTTCATCTACGCGCTGACCTTCCTGCAATCGACCCCGAACAAGACCGTACCGGTCGCTATCGTCAACGAGTTCGTCGACGGCGACATCTACAAATGGGGATCGCTGATGGCCGGCGCCCTGGTCGGCTCGCTGCCCCTCGTGATCCTTTACGCCTTCTTCGTCGAGCATTATGTGTCGGCCATGACCGGCGCGGTGAAGGAGTAGGCGGGTTTGACCGCGAGCCGGAACAACGCGTCGCTTCCCGCTTGCGCGGATCCTAAACACACGTCATTGCGAGGAGCGAAGCGACGAAGCAATCCAGAGTCTCACGCGCGACTCTGGATTGCTTCGCTTCGCTCGCAATGACGGTCGAAAGACCGCGCCTATTTCTGCATTCGAAGGAGCATCCCCTTGCATATTCTCGTTCTCGGCGCCGCCGGCATGGTCGGGCGTAAGCTGGTGGAGCGGCTGGTCCGCGACGGCCGTCTCGGTGCCACCGCCATCACCCGCCTGACCCTGCAGGACATCGTTGCGCCGGCGAAGCCGGACACCTCCATCGCGGTCGAGACCATCGCCGGCGACTTCGCCGTCCCCGGCTTTGCCGAGAAGCTGGTTGCTCCGCGTCCCGACGTCATCTTCCATCTCGCCGCGATCGTCTCCGGCGAGGCCGAGCTCGATTTCGACAAGGGCTACCGCATCAACCTCGACGGCACGCGGATGCTGTTCGACGCTGTCCGGTTGATCGGCGACGGTTACAAGCCGCGGCTCGTCTTCACCTCGTCGATCGCGGTGTTCGGCGCGCCGTTCCCCGCGGCCATCGGCGACGAGTTCGTCAATGCGCCGCTGCTTAGCTACGGCACCCAGAAGGCGATCGGCGAGCTCTTGCTGGCCGACTACAGCCGCCGCGGCTTCTTCGACGGTGTCGGCATCCGCCTGCCGACCATCTGCATCCGCCCCGGTGCGCCCAACAAGGCGGCGTCCGGCTTCTTCTCCAACATCCTGCGCGAGCCGCTGGCCGGCAAGGAGGCCGTGCTGCCGGTGTCCGAGGACGTCCAGCATTGGCACGCCACGCCGCGCTCGGCGGTCGGCTTCCTGCTGCATGCCGCGACCATGGATACCGCCAAGATCGGCCCGCGCCGGAACCTGACCATGCCCGGCCTGACGGCCACCGTCGGCGAGCAGATCGCCGCGCTCCGCCGCGTCGCCGGCGACAACGTCGCCAACCGCATCAAGCGGGAGCCCGACCCCTTCATCGTCGGCATCGTCGCCGGCTGGCCGCGGACGTTCGAGGCCAAGCGCGCCCGCGAGCTCGGCTTTACCACCGAGGAAAAGACCTTCGACGACATCATCCGCATCCACATCGAGGATGAGCTGGGCGGCAAGTTCGTGGCCTGAGACCGCCACCAGCCTCTGGACTCGCATGGCGCAAAGCGCCATGTGAGGGCAGGGAGACATTCGGGAGAGACAGCATGACCGCCAGCATCGTCGGATGGGCGCATACGCCGTTCGGAAAGTTCGACGCCGAGACCGTCGAGAGCCTCGTCGTCAAGGTCGCCAATGAGGCGCTGGCCGACGCCGGCATCTCGGCCGGCGATGTCGACGAGATCGTGCTCGGCCATTTCAACGCCGGCTTCTCGCCCCAGGACTTCACGGCATCGCTGGTGCTGCAGGCCGATCCGGCGCTGCGCTTCAAGCCGGCGACACGCGTCGAGAACGCCTGTGCAACAGGCTCCGCCGCCGTCCATCAGGGCATCCGCGCCATCGCGGCGGGCGCCGCCAAGATCGTCCTCGTGGTCGGCGTCGAGCAGATGACGCGGACTCCGGGGCCGGAGATCGGCAAGAACCTGCTCAAGGCCTCCTATCTGCCCGAGGATGGCGACACCGTCGGCGGCTTCGCCGGCGTGTTCGGCAAGATCGCGCAGGGTTATTTCCAGAAATATGGCGACCAGTCGGATGCGCTGGCGCTGATCGCGGCCAAGAACCACAAGAACGGCGTCGCCAACCCGTTCGCGCAGATGCGCAAGGATTTCGGCTTCGAATTCTGCCGCTCCGAGAGCGAGAAGAACCCGTATGTCGCCGGCCCGCTGAAGCGCACCGACTGCTCGCTGGTCTCCGACGGCGCTGCCGCGCTGGTGCTGACCGACAGCGAGACCGCCAAGTCGTTCGCCAAGGCGGTGAACGTGCGCGCCACCGCGCATGCCCAGGACTTCCTGCCGATGTCCAAGCGCGACATCCTCGCCTTCGAGGGCTGCACGGTGGCCTGGCAGCGCGCGCTGGAGAAGGCCGGCGTCACCCTGTCCGATCTCTCCTTCGTCGAGACCCATGACTGCTTCACCGTCGCCGAGCTGATCGAATACGAAGCCATGGGCCTGACGCCCAGGGGGCAGGGCGCCCGCGCCATCAAGGAGGGCTGGACGCTCAAGGACGGCAAGCTGCCGGTCAACCCCTCCGGCGGCCTCAAGGCCAAGGGCCACCCGATCGGCGCCACCGGCGTCTCCATGCACGTGATGACCGCCATGCAGCTCACCGGCTCCGCGCCGGAGGGCATGCAGCTCCCCAACGCCAAGCTCGGCGGCATCTTCAACATGGGCGGCGCCGCGGTGGCGAACTACGTGTCGATCCTGGAGCCGGTGAAGTAGCCCCAACTTTATCCTTCGTCATTGCGAGCAAAGCGACGCAATCCAGGGCCGCGCATGCCGCCCTGGATTGCTTCGTCGTTGAGCCCGTCATCGGGCCGCGCGTTACGCGGACCCGTTGGGTCCTCGCAATGACGGCGATGGGCCCGTCCTGCTCAGGTGTCCTCTCTCCCTACACCATCGGCCATCGCCTTCGCAGCCCGCACCAGCGTAACCCCGTGCTCTGTCAGCATCCGCGCCGCCGGGCTTCGCGTCTCCGGTAAGATTGCGAGCAGCATGTTGGCTCCGGTCACGACGGCAGAGCCTGACTCCTGCGCGCCCAGCGCGGCGCGATCGCTCACCCGCAGGAACGCTGCCGTCGGTTGCGCGATCTCGCCATCGTCGGCGATGAGGTGAGCAAGCTCCGTGTCAAGATGGGCGGCAGTCTTTGTGGCCAACGTCTCAAGGCTGGCCCGACAGCTGCGCATCACCGCAGCGGCGCTGCCATCCTCAATCAACGCGAGCAGCAGATGCTCGAGCGTCGCATGGCTGTGCCGGCGCTCCCGCGCATATGCGATCGCGCGCTCCCGCGTCGCCCGCAACGCTGCCGAGGCCGGCCGCGCCGTCACGTCCAAAAGCTGCTCGACCAGCTCCAGGCGTTTGACCGGATCGAGCACCGCCAGCAGCTCGTATTGATGTGCGAGCGGCAGCAGAATGCGAGCGGCGATGGTGTCGGCAACAGCACCCGGATGACGGTCCTGGCCGAATGGCGGCCAGGTCGCGGGCAGTCGGATGTTGCGGATCGCAGCGTAGCGTTCGAAGCGCGTGACCGCGCGCAGGATCAGGTCCGGCACATCGGCCGCAGCGTCCTCGCCTATATCGGAGACATCTGCTGCGAACCCGCTGTCCTCGTTGCTGAAGGATCGCAGCACCACGCGCCGGCCGATGCGCACCTGCGCCTTGAGCGTGCCGTCGGCCAACGGCGAGAACTCGACCAGCTCGGCGCGCAGAGCGAGCTCGTGCAGATCGGCGAAGCCGGGATCATCGACAGCGGCCTGCTTTTGCAATGCGATGATCAATCCACTCTGCCGCGCGAAGGCCTCGTCAAGGGCGTTGACCGTCTTCGCCCGCGCGACGAACAGTGGATAGACGACGCCGGGGAACGGTACGAGATCGCGCAGCGGCACGGCCGGACAGCGGGTCGTCGCCGTGGTGATCGTGGGCGGCCGTGGCGTCGCCGCCAATCCGCTGCCCTTGATCAACGCCGACAGTGTATTCCAGTCGGCCACGCCGAACATGCGGGAGACAAGCTCCAAGCTTTGACTATGGCTGATAGTGATCGACTTGGTGGTCAGGGAGTCGCGCAGTGTCTGCGCCATGACCTTGGCATCGCGAAAATCGCGCATCGCTCAATCCTCTGCAGGAGCGAACCAGGCATGTCAGGTGGCTGCGTTGCTGACCCGGTCGCTCGGGCAAAGGGGAGGCCGAGAAGGCTCGATACGTTCACCACTCCCTGGGAAGGGCGCAACCGGCAGGTCGTATCAACCTACCGGCAGGTTGACGCAGGCTGGCGCCGCTGTCAATCGTCGAAGCGGGTGGAGCCGTAGGCCTTTTGCGATGCGCAGCGGATGCCTCGGACTCTCGCGTGTTCGGAGGCTCATCGTGACCATCGCAACCGATCGCTTGATCTTGCGGGAATGGCGCGACCAAGACCGCGTGCCGTTCATGGAGATGTCGGCCGATCCCGACGTCATGCTCTACTTGCGTGCGTTGCCGACGCGGCAAGCGTGCGATCAATGGATCGACTTCCAGATCAAGCATTTTGCCGAGCACGGCTTCGGCTTCTGGGTGGTCGAAGACCGCGCCAGCGGTGCCTTCCTCGGCGCGACCGGATTGTTCAAGATCTTCTTCGATGCCCCGTTCACACCGGCAGTCGAGATCGGCTGGCGGCTCGCCCGCGCGGCTTGGGGGCAGGGGATCGCGACGGAAGCCGCGCGCGCCTCACTCGCGTTCGGCTTTGATCAGCTCAATCTCGACGAGATCATCGCCTACGCCGCGCCGGCCAACGCTTCCTCGCAGAACGTCATGCGCAAGCTCGGCATGATCCGGGACGCCGCGTCCGATTTCGACCATCCCCGCGTCGAGCCTGACAGCCCGCTGCGCCGGCAGGTGATGTACCGGCTTCCGCGCGAGGCGTGGGCCAACGGCCCGCGCTGATCTCTCCGTCTGGTCATTCCGGGGCATTCGCGCGCAAATGGCGAAGCCATTTTGAACCAGCGCGAATGAGCCCGGAATCCATAGCCACAGGCCGGCATGGGTCGAAGGCAGCGCCACGAGCATCACGCGCCTCATGGCCGGTTGTGGCTATGGATTCCGGGCTCATGCCGCTTCGCGCGCCCGGAATGACGAGGAAAGACGTTCTTACCTCAGCTCCGCCACACCTTCTCTTCGCTGAACCCCAGCTCAGCGAAATCCTTCGCCCGCAGGTCGGCGTCATCGGCCGGGAAGAACTCATCAAGCTGCGGCGGCTTCACCGATGTCGCCGACAGCATCGCATGGGCCTGGCCGCGGTGATGGATGTCGTGCTGGAACAGATGCAGCAGCAGGCGGTCGCAGCGTTCGTTCTGGACCCTTGTCTCGCGATTGATGCGCACGACATCATCGAGCCGCGCCGGCGTCAGCGCCTCGCAGAAGCCGATCAGCCGGCGATCCATCGCGCTCTGCGCCTTGACGAGATCGGGCAGGCGCGGGAACGGCACCTGGTTCTGCCAGGCCATCGGGCCGAGCCAGCCGCCCTCCAGGGCATCGATGTAGAACAGGTCGATGATGTAGATGTGGTTCAGCGTCTTCTGCAGGCTCGGGAAGAAGCCGGTGCGCTCGGCGGCAAAATCGTCGGCGCTGAGCTGGCCGCAAGCGGTCAGCAGCCGGTGATTGGCCCAGGCGTTGTTGTAAGCGAAAGCACGAAAAGTCTGGACGAGATCGGCGGGCATTGCGTCTGATCACCCCGTGATGGCTCGTCGCCGATCATACGGAAGGGATCGCGCGCTTCACCACCGATTTCCGCGCGCGTCCGCGCATCATCCCCATGCGCGTGACGGAACTCTGCCACAATTGGTCGCGGTGCATCATTTGGCCTCCTGTGCAATAAGTTCAGATGCCGCACGACACACCCCTCATTGCGACCATTGTCGCCGGCCTTGGATTGGCCTTCGTCTTCGGAGCTCTCGCGCAGCGCTTCCGGTTCCCGCCGCTGGTCGGCTATCTCCTCGCCGGCGTTGCCGTCGGCCCCTTCACGCCCGGCTTCGTCGCCGACCAGGCGCTGGCGACCGAGCTTGCCGAGCTCGGCATCATTCTCTTGATGTTCGGCGTCGGCCTGCATTTCTCGCTGAAGGACCTGATGTCGGTGCGCGCCATCGCCGTGCCCGGCGCCGTGGTACAGATCACCGTCGCGACCCTGATGGGCATGGCATTGAGCTGGGCGATGGGCTGGTCGATCGGCGGCGGGCTCGTGTTCGGCCTCGCGCTCTCCGTTGCCAGCACCGTTGTGCTGCTGCGCGCGCTGCAGGAGCGGCGGCTGATGGACACCGAGCGTGGCCGCATCGCGGTCGGCTGGCTGATCGTCGAAGACCTCGCCATGGTGCTGGCGCTGGTGCTGATCCCAGCCTTCGCCAGCCTGCAGAGCGGCAATGGCGACGTCGCCGCCGCCGATCCGCTCGCCGCTCGCTTCGGCCTGGGTCTGACCGGCGTGCTGCTGCTGACCTTCGCCAAGATCGGCGTGTTCATGGCAGTGATGCTCTTGGTCGGCCGCCGACTGATCCCGTGGATCCTTCACTATGTCGCCCACACCGGCTCACGTGAGCTGTTTCGCCTCGCGGTGCTGGCGATCGCGCTCGGGGTTGCCTTCGGCTCGACCAAACTGTTCGGCGTGTCGCTCGCGCTCGGTGCGTTCTTCGCCGGCATGATGCTCGGCGAGTCGCCGTTGAGCCAGCGCGCCGCGCAGGAATCGCTGCCGCTGCGCGATGCCTTCGCAGTGCTGTTCTTCGTCTCCGCCGGCATGCTGTTCGATCCGGCCAGCATCATCCGCGAACCCTGGCCGCTGCTCGCGACCTTGTTCATCATCCTGTTCGGCAAGTCGATCGCGGCGTTTTTGATCGTGGTCGCGTTCCGCCATCCGGCCTCGACCGCGCTGACCATTTCCGCGAGTCTCGCACAGATCGGCGAGTTCTCCTTCATCCTCGCCGAGATCGGCGGCGCCACCAATCTGCTGCCGAAAGCCGGCCGCGACCTGATCCTGGCCGGCGCGATCATCTCGATCATGCTCAATCCGCTGATGTTCGCCGCCCTCGACTGGCTGCTGCCGCGGCTGGAGCGCCGCCGTGCGGACGTCGCTGCAACGCCGGCGCCTAAGCCTGCCGAGATCCCGGTCACGCAATTGACGGAGCACACCATCGTCGTCGGCTATGGCCGCGTCGGCCGCCTCGTCGGCGAGGCGCTGCAGCAGCGCGGCCATGCCTTCCTTGCCGTGGAGACATCGGAAGACATTCTCAAGCAGCTCAAGGACGCAGGCATCGAAACCATCACCGGCAACGCCGCCCGCAGCAACGTGCTGCGCGCGACCAATCCGGTGGCTGCGCATGCGCTCGTCATCGCCATCCCCGAGGCGTTCGAGGCCGGCCAGATCGTCGAGCAGGCCCGTGCCGCCAATCCGGCGCTGCACATCGTGGCGCGCGCGCATTCCGACGCCGAGGTCGAGCATCTGAAATCGCTCGGCGCGGACATGGTCATCATGGGCGAACGCGAGATCGCCCGCGGCATGATCGAAGAGCTGGATACAAGGCCGCCGGATCCAGCGCCGGAGCTGGCGCCGCAGCCGACGGTGGAGAATGTGCAGGTTCAGGCGTAACCCGGCTGCGGGCTCGTCATTCCGGCTTCAATCGTCAATGCGCTCGCGCGTTGACGATTGAACCCGGAATCTCGAGATTGTTCGGGTGAGATGCAAGCCAAGCTCGAGATTCTGTGTTCAAGGCCTGCGGCCTTGCCCCGAAATGACGGCGGGTGGGGCTACATCATACTCACTCCGGCATCATCTCGCCGGAGCCGCCGAACTCGGCGGGAAAATCCTTCAGCTTCGGCAGGCCGTCCTTGATCGGCAGCACGCTCTCCGCGTAGTTGACGTGCACGCCGGGCGTGAACTTCAGAGCCGGAATCGTCGCCGCATAGACGTCGATCATGCCGAGCGGCGGATGGTCGGTCATCAGGTGCCCACCGCATTTGGTGCAGTATTTGCGGTGGCTCATGTCGGTCTTGTGATAGGTGCCGATCGCCTCCGCGCCCTTGGTGACGCGCACGTTCGAAGGCTTCCACAAGGTGAAGGCGTTGACGGGCCCGGCCGACCACGACCGGCAGGACGAGCAGTGGCAATAGCCCATCGCCTCCGGCTCGCCATCGGCCTCGAGCTCGACCGTGCCGCAGAAGCATTTGCCCTGATACAGCGTCATGACAGCGTTCTCCCTGAGTGTTTTTTGGATGTTGGAAGGACATGCTGACACAGCTGTAGGGCCGAAGGGAATCGCAGAATGCTGGTGTCGGCGTGGAACATCTGGTGCGATGCAACGGCGCGCATCGTGATCCGCGGGGCGGAATGTTACGGCGGCGCGGTCCCACGCATGGCCCCATACGCGCGCGCCCGCTTGCCCCGGAACCCCCGGTGCCGTTAGCTCTGTCGATAACAACGAACGAGGGAGCCAACGCCGCGATGGGACCGCTTGCGGGCATCAAGGTCATCGACATGACCACCGTGCTGATGGGGCCGTATGCCGCCCAGACGCTCGGCGACTACGGCGCCGACGTCATCAAGGTGGAATCGCCGGAGGGCGACGTCACCCGCAAGATCGGCCCGTGGCGCCATCCCGGCATGGGACCGGTCACCCTCAACACCAACCGCAGCAAGCGGGTGATCTGCCTCGACCTGAAGAAGCCGGCCGGCCGTGAAGCCGTGCTGCGCATGGTCAAGACTGCCGACGTCCTGCTCTACAACATCCGGCCCCAGGCGATGGCCCGGCTGAACCTCGGCTATGAACTGATCTCCGCGCTCAATCCGCGGCTGGTCTATGCCGGCGTGTTCGGCTTCGGCCAGGATGGCCCCTATGCGGCGAAGCCCGCTTATGACGATTTGATCCAGGGCGGGGCGGCGCTGGCGCATCTGATGGCGGTCGCTGGTGATGGCACGCCGCGCTATGTGCCGAATGCGCTGGTCGACCGCATCGTCGGCCTAACCGCCGTCGGCGCGATCTGCGCCAGCCTAGTGCATCGCGACCGTACCGGCCGCGGCCAGCGCCTGGACGTGCCGATGTTCGAGACCATGTCGGCGTTCATCATGGGCGATCACATGGGCGGGCTCACCTACGAGCCGCCGCTCGACAAAGGCGGCTATGCGCGGCACCTGTCGCAGGACCGCCGGCCCTACAAGACCGCCGACGGCCACATCTGCGTCATCGTCTACAACGACAAGCAATGGGACGCGTTCTTCGAGGCGTCCGGCCGTACCGACCTGCGCGCCGACGACCGCTTCAACACGTTCGCTCGGCGCGCTGCCAACATCGATGTCGTCTATGCCGAGCTGGCGCGCATCTTCCAGACCCGCACGACGGCCGAATGGACCGCGCTGTTGAACGAGGCCGACATCCCGGTCATGCCGATGCACGATCTCGAAAGCCTGCTGCACGATCCGCATCTCGTCGCGACCGATTTCTTTCCCGTTGTCGAGCACCCCACCGAAGGCCCCATCCGCAGTACGCGCGTGTCGGCAAATTGGTCCGAAACCAGGGCCGAGCCGCAGCATCTGGCGGGGCGACCGAACGAGCATGGTCACGAGATCCTGCGCGAGCTTGGCTTCTCGTCGGACGAGATCGCCGCGATGATCCGCGACGGCGCGACTACGCCGTCGCCTGCGAAGGAGTGAGCGCATGGATTTCGCACTCTCGGCCAACCAGGAATCGATCCGCGACGCGGTGGCAAAAATCTGTGCCCGCTTCGACGATGCCTATTGGCTGAAGAAGGACAAGGAGGGCGGCTTCCCGGCTGACTTCCACAAGGCGCTGGCTGACGCCGGCTGGCTCGGCATCTGCATCCCCGAAGCGTATGGCGGCTCGGGCCTCGGCATTCTCGATGCCGCGATCATGATGCGCACGATCGCGGAGTCCGGCGCCGGCATGAGCGGTGCCTCGGCGATCCACATGAACGTGTTCGGGCTCAATCCGGTCGTCGTGTTCGGCACCAAGGAGCAGTGCGCGCGGATGCTGCCGGGCATCGTCGACGGCAGCGACAAGGCGTGTTTCGCGGTCACGGAGCCGAACACCGGCCTCAATACGACGCAACTCAAGACCCGCGCGGTGCGCAAGGGCGACCGCTACGTCGTCAACGGCCAGAAGGTGTGGATCTCGACCGCGCAGGTCGCGGAAAAAATCTTGCTGCTGGCGCGCACGACGCCGCTGGAGGAGGTGAAGCGGCCGACCCACGGGTTGAGCCTGTTCTACACGGATTTCGATCGCAGCCGCATCAAGGTGCACGAGATCGACAAGATGGGCCGCAAGCCGGTCGACTCCAACGAGCTGTTCTTCGAGGACTTCGAGATCCCGGTCGAGGATCGCCTCGGCGAGGAGGGGCGGGGCTTCGACTACATCCTGCACGGCATGAACCCCGAGCGCATCCTGATCGCGGCGGAAGCCGTCGGGCTCGGCCATCTCGCGCTGTCGCGTGCGTCAGCCTATGCGCGGACGCGCAACGTGTTCAATCGTCCGATCGGTCAAAATCAAGGCATCCAGCATCCGCTGGCCAAGAACTGGATGGAGCTGGAGGCCGCGTGGCTGATGGTGTTGCAGGCCGGCTGGCAATACGACCAGGGCATGGCCTGCGGCCCGGCGGCGAACGCCGCAAAATATCTCGCGGCCGAGGCCGGCTTTCACGCCTGCGAGCAGGCGGTGATGACGCATGGCGGCTTCGGCTATGCGCGCGAGTATCACGTCGAGCGCTATTTGCGAGAATCTCTGATCCCGCGCATCGCCCCGATCAGCCCGCAGCTGATTTTGTCGTTCATCGCCGAGAAGGTCCTCGGGATGCCCAAGTCGTATTGAGATGTCGTATTGAGATGAATTGCGCAGAGAAGACGAACGACACCGTAAGGGACGCACAACGCCTGCATTCCCTCCTACTTTGTGGGGGAGGGGCAGGGAGGGGGGTACTCCGCGAAGATTCGTCGTGTGGCCACCCCCACCCCCGACCCCTCCCCGCAAGGGCAGGGCTATCGCATGTGGAAATTCCAGGCTGTCGCGCCGAACGATCCTGCAAGTTAGTTACTCCGTCATGCCCGGGCTTGTCCCGGGCATCCACGTCGTTCTCAGCATGCCGGCCGACGTGGATGGCCGGGACAAGCCCGGCCATGACGACGTGGAGAGAGACGAGCACAAAACGGCGATCGCCACATGCGATTGCCCTGCCCGCAAGGGGGAGGGGAGCGCAGCGGGGCTCGCGGCCTCGTCACTGCTCCACACCAGCGCTTTTAGATTCTGCCGCGTCATTCCGGGGCGCGACGACGTCGCGAAACCGGACTCTCGAGATTGTCTGGCACTGTCGCTCCACACTTCGAGATTTCGGGTTCATCGCTGCGCGATGCCCCGGAATGACGGCGGAGTTGGCTCCATGACCTACATCACCGGCACCGGCCTGACCTCGTTCGGCCGCCACGACGGCCGCTCGTCGCTCGATCTGATGAGCATGGCGGCGCAGCTCGCGCTCGATGATGCCGAACTGACCCGCCGTGACATCGACGGCATCCTCTGCGGCTACTCCACCGTGTCGCCACACATCATGCTGGCCACCGTGTTTGCCGAGCATTTCGGCATCACGCCATCCTACGCCCACGCGGTGCAGGTCGGTGGTGCGACGGGGATGGCGATGGTGATGCTCGCGCATCACCTGGTCGAGGCCGGGGTCGTGAAGCATATGCTCGTCGTCGCCGGCGAAAACCGTCTCACGGGCCAGAGCCGCGACGCCTCGATCCAGGCGCTGGCGCAGGTCGGCCATCCCGACTACGAGCTGCCGCTGGGGCCGACGATCCCCGCCTATTACGGCCTCGTCGCCTCGCGCTACATGCACGAGTACGGTGTCACCGAGGAAGATCTTGCCGAATTCGCCGTGCTGATGCGCAGGCACGCCGTCGATCATCCCGGCGCCCAATTTCACGAGGCGATCACGGTCGCCGATGTCATGGCCTCGAAGCCCGTGGCGAAGCCGCTGAAGCTTTTGGACTGCTGCCCCGTGTCGGACGGCGGTGCCGCCGTCATCGTCAGCCGCGAGCCGACCGGCACCACCGCTGTGCGCGTCCGCGGTTGCGCCCAGGCGCACACCCATCAGCATGTCACCGCCGCGCCTGCGTTGAGCGAACTCGGGGCGGAGATCGCGATCAAGCAGGCCAAGGCAACGGCGGGTGTCGAGATCGCCGATGTCGACTACGCCGCCGTCTACGACAGCTTCACGATCACGCTGTGCATGCTGCTCGAGGACCTCGGGCTCGCCGGTCGCGGCGAGGCGGCGGCGCGAATCAGGGCGGGACATTTCAGTCGCGACGGCGCCGTGCCGCTCAATACCCATGGCGGCCTGCTGAGCTATGGTCATTGCGGCGTCGGCGGGGCGATGGCGCATCTCAACGAGGCGCATCTGCAGATGACGGGAAGGGCCGGCGGCCGCCAGGTGCGCAATGCCGCGCTGACCTTGCTGCACGGCGACGGCGGCGTGCTGTCGTCGCATGTCAGCATGTTCTGGGAGCGTGTGCGATGATCGAAGGCGATGACTGGACCAGGGGAACGGCTGCGATTCGCTATCAGCGCTGCGCGTGCTGTGCCCATGTGCAATATTTTCGCCGCGACTTCTGCGCGGCCTGCGGCTCGCCGGCGCTTACCGACCATGCGGCTGATGGTGAGGGCACCGTCTACGCCACCTCATTGGTCTGCCGCGCCGCGACTCCGGAGACGCGCGCGCATGTGCCGTACAACATCGTGCTGGTGGATATGCGCGAGGGCTTTCGCATGATGGCCCATGGCGACCACGATCTCGCGATCGGGGACGCAGTCAGCGCGCGATTCGTCGGCTTTGCCGGCGGGATGGTGCCTCACTTCGTAAAGGCTAAATGATGAGGAGCAACCGAGCCACGGCACAATAGGCCGACCGCGAGCGGCCGAGGCGGGACGATACGCTTGAACACATTCGTCCCGACCCGGATCGCCGCGCGATTGACGCAATACTCTACGCTACGCTTACTAACTCAAACGCAACTCAACTCGGTCTTTCGCGTGAGCAATCGAGCCCACATTCCCACCTACGGGCGATGAAGCAACTGCGACGCAGAACCTCCAGACAGCCCTTCATCGCCCGTAGAACAGGACGCTGGCGATGACGATCATGGATGTGACCGCCAGCATGTGTGCGAGTGCTTCCGATGTTGCCCTCTTAGTGGCTTCCTTCATGCCGTTTCCTCCCTGGACTGGACACGACTCTCCGTTGCGCGAATACGCACGCGACGGACGGCTGGAATTTCACTCGGAACACCCCACGTCGATGTCTGCTCCGCAAAGTCCCCACTCGGCGTTCATCGACGGTTCAGAAGATCGTCGGGTAATGCGGCGCGAATTGGGCTCGCTTATGGTTGTCCTGCGACCGACTCTCGGTAACGTTTGGGCGAGCCCGTACAATTACGAGTGATGAGAAGCCTCGGACGCGGGCCATTCGCAGCCACGGTTTTCGGGCCGCAGCTGCGGCCGAGCGGCTTGGCTGTGAAGGTTCGATGACTGACTCAGTTTTCCAGGGTCAGTCCGCCGCGAGCAGATTGAGCCGCGCATTGGCGATCGTCAGGCGCTCGGCGAGCAGAAGGGCGAGGTTGCGCATGATGCGTTCGCCGGCCTTCGGATGCCGCACACGGAAGCGCTCGAAATCGGCCAGCGTGATCTCGAACGCGGTGGCCGAGAAGTCGGCAGTCACGTCCGCCGAACGCGTCGGTTCGAGCAATGCCATCTCGCCAAAACACTGCCCGGCCGTGAGCGTTGCCAGGCGGATGCCGTCGGGCAGGGTGACGTGAACGACGCCGGAGCGCAGGAAAAACAGCGATGTCGCGGCCTCGCCGGCGGCGATGATGCGCTCGCTCTGCTGATAGTGCCTGATGGTGGCGAGCGCGGCGAGCTCGTGACGTTCCTCGTCGCTGAGGCCGGCGAGCAGCGGCTGCTCGGCAAGCTCGGTGGTCTCGAGGAAATCGATCGCCCCGCCATAGCGGTAGACGATCTGGTCCTCGGCCCATTCGATCGCGGTGTCGAGCAGATAGAAATCGCGCACGTTCCTGATGTCGCCGGTGCGCGCGGTGATCTCCTGCCATTCCGGCGATGTCCGACGAATGCCGGAAAGCACGACGGTGACGTGGAAATCCGCGAGCTCGTGAAACAGTTCGGCAAGCAGGCGCAGGCCCGCCGGCGTCATCGCGGTGACGCGGTGCAGATCGAAGATCACGAATTGCGGCCGCTCGCCGGCTGCAAGCTGGCGGGAGACGTAGTCGACATTCGACAGCGACAGCGTGCCGACGAGTTCGAGCACGCGCACCGCATCAGGATGCGCCGCGAGGATCTCGCGTTCCTGGGCTCTTCGGCTGCGCCGCGACGGATTGGCGCCGATGTCGTAGTCGGCGATGATCGTGGTGCGCGCATCATCGGAGCGGTTCAGCATGTGCAGGCCGTAATGCGCCGACAGCGCCTCGCACACCTTGATGCCGCGCACGCTGTTGCCGTGACCGTCGAGCCGCGGCGAGTAGCTGCCGAGCCCGAGCCGCGCCGGCAGGCTCGCCAGGATGCCGCCGCCGACACCGCTCTTGGCGGGAATGCCGACGCGGTAGATCCATTCGCCGGCGAAATCATACATGCCCGAGGAGGTCATCACCGACAGCGTGCGCGACACCGCATAGGGCGTCACCACCTGCTCGCCGGTGACCGGATTGACGCCGCGATTGGCGAGCGTCGCCGCCATGATCGCGCAGTCGCGCGCGGTGACGAGCACGGCGCATTGCCGGAAGTACACCGCGAGCACGTCGTCGACGGGCTCGCTGATGACGTTCGATGTCCGCAGGAGATAGGCGATGGCGCGGTTGCGGTCGCCGGTCGCAGCCTCCGAGGCGAACACGGCGTCATCGACGTCGAGCTTTCGGCCGGCGAAGCGGCCGAGCGCGTCGCGGATGGTCTCGAAGGCGTCGGCGTGCCGGGCCTTGCGAACCAGGCCGCTGCAGGCGATCGCGCCCGCATTGACCATCGCATTGAAGGGATGGTTCTCGGCATTGAGCCGGATCGAGTTGAAGGGATCGCCGGACGGCTCGACGCCGATGACCCGTTCCACCTCGTCGGAGCCGAGAATATCGAGCGCGAGCGCGAACACGAACGGCTTCGACATCGACTGGATCGTGAACGGCACGCGGCTGTCGCCGACCTCGTAGACATGCCCGTCGAGCGTGGCGAGGCTGATGCCGAAATGCGCAGGATCGGCCTTGCCGAGCTCGGGGATGTAGTTCGCGACCGCGCCGTCATGATCGGGCCAGAAATCGGCATGGCAGGCCGAGAGGAAGCGCTGCAACGGCGGCATCGCGGCGGACGCCCAATGCTGCGGATTGCGGGCAGGCCGCGGATGTTCGGTGGTCATGACGAGCTCGGCGGGGACACGGGTGGCGCGCCGGTTATGTCGCAGCCGTGCCGGAGCGGCCAGCCCACAGTTGGGGCAGCGCTGGTCAAATGTTGCCGTTGCCCAGGGATTGAGCGGCGTGGAGCGACGCCGCGCCCGGCTCTCCGGGATGGCTGTCACCCGCCGCCGCGGCTTCATGCGGTGCTGCAACACCGTCCCCGAGCACGGCGTCTGGCATGCCATTCCGAATTGCGCTGACAGGTCGAGTCTTGTGCCAACACGCTGAAGAACGGTCGGTTTTAGAAACGCTCTTGTGTTGTGGGGGCAAAACGCCTGCGCTAGCTTGTTCTGTAAGCGGAATTTAATTCCGCATCATGGAATTGAGTGGAACGCGCATGGGACGACGGTCTGAGCGATTGAGCAGGGTGGGCATGCTGCCCGGGGATCTCGCGGGCGAGGGCGAGGTCATTCAGGTGGTGTCGCGAGCGTTCGACGTGCTTCGTTGTTTCGAGGGGCACGATTCGCGGCTCGGCAATCTCGAAATTTCCAACCGCTGCGGCCTGCCGCGGTCGACGGTGTCGCGGCTGACGCACACGCTGACGCGGATGGGCCAGCTGGTCTATCTGCCGCGCGATCAGAAGTATCGGATCGGCCCGAGCGCGGTCGCGATGAGCACCTCGATGACCCGCGGCTTGCAGCTGCGCAACCTGATCCGCCAGCGCCTGCAGGACGTCGCCGAGCAATTGCCGGGCACGGTTGGTTTCGTCATCCCCGATCAGTTTCATCTGGTCTATCTGGAGTTCGGCCGCGCCGCGAATGCGCTCGGTCTGCACGAGACCACCGGCAGCCGCATCTCGATGGCCTCGACGGCCGCCGGGCACGCCTATGTCGCCGCGCTCGAGCCGGAGGTCGGCGATGCGCTGCTCGCCGAGATGGAGCGCGAGATGCCGGATGCGGCGAATCTCTTGCGGCCGCGGTTGGAGCACAACAGGCAGTTCCTCAAGGAGCATGGCTACGTCGTCGCTTGCGGGCTGTGGAGTCCTCATATCAACGGCCTCGCGCTGCCGGTGTGGTCGCCGCAGTACCAGACCAATGTCGTGCTCACCATCGGGCTGCTGTCGGCGATGTATGACGAGCAGCGCCTGCACGACGAGGTGGCGCAGCCGATGCGCGAACTCGGTCGCAACATTGCGGCCCTGCTGCAGGGTGCCGAAGCCGACGTCTTCAACAGCCGGATGGAGAGGAAGCCGCTGCAGGTGACGACGAAGACCAATCATAAGAAGACCATCACCGGGGCAGGGGGAACGAATGAGTTGGCAGCCGGAGCTCGAGGAATTGGCCCGGCGCGAAGCCTTCGCGCGGGAGATGGGCGGGCCTGACAAGGTCAAGCGTCAGCACGACCAGGGCCGTCTCACCGTTCGCGAGCGCATCGACGGCGTCGTCGATCCCGGCAGTTTCCACGAGATCGGCGCCGTCGCCGGTCTCGGCGAATATGACGAGCAGGGCGAGCTCACCCATGTGACGCCCGCGAACTGCGTGTTCGGCCGCGCGCGTGTCGACGGCCGCACTGTCGTCGTGGTCGGCGATGATTTCACCGTGCGCGGCGGCTCGGCCGATGCCTCGATCGCGGCCAAGCCGCTGATGGCCGAGGAGATGGCGCACGACTTCCGTCTGCCGATCATCCGCATCATCGAAGGCTCCGGCGGCGGCGGCTCGGTCAAGACGATCGAAACCAAGGGCGCGGCCAATCTGCCGGGCGGTATCGGCGGCAATCGCTGGTACCGCTACACGACAGAGAACATGTCGCTGGTGCCGGTGGTCGGGCTGGGGCTCGGCTCGGTGGCAGGCCTCGGCGCCGCGCGGCTTGCGGCGAGCCACTATTCGGTGATGACCCGGCAGTCGGCGATGTTTGTCGCCGGCCCACCTGTGGTGAAGCGGCTCGGGCAGGACCTCGGCAAGATGGAGCTCGGCGGCGCCGACATCCAGACCAAGGCCGGTGGCGTCGATCATGCCGTCGACACCGAGGCGGAAGCCTTCGCCTGCGCGCGGCGCTTCCTGTCCTATCTGCCGTCCTCGGTCTACGAGCTGCCGCCGACCTTGCCCTGCACCGACGATCCACAGCGCAGCGATGAGCAACTCATCAGCGCCGTGCCGCGGGATCGCCGCCGCGTCTACAAGATGCGGCCGATCATCGAGTCCGTCGTCGACAGCGGCTCGTTCTTCGAGGTCGCGCAGAACTACGGCCGTCCGCTGATCGTCGGGCTCGCGCGCCTCGAAGGCCGCGCGGTGATGGTGCTGGCGAGCGATCCCTATCACTTCGGTGGCTCGTGGACCGCCGATGCCTGCCAGAAGGTGATCCGCTGGGTCGACTTCGCCGAGACCTTCCACCTGCCGATCGTCTACCTGATGGACTGTCCCGGCTTCATGGTCGGCCTCGATGCCGAGAAGGCGGCGACCATTCGCCATGGCGTGCGCGCGATGGCGGCAGTCAACCAGTCGACGGTGCCGTGGTGCACGGTGATCGTGCGCAACTCGTTCGGTGTCGCCGGCGTCGTGCATCAGCCGGCCGACCGATTCTCGATCCGCTATGCCTGGCCGTCGGCCTATTGGGGCTCGCTGCCGCTCGAAGGCGGCATCGAGGCGGCGTACCGCGCCGAGATCGACGCCGCGCCCGATCCGAAGGCCAAGCTGAAGGAGATCGAGGAACGGCTCAACAAGCTGCGCTCGCCGTTCCGCTCGGCCGAGAAGTTCTGGGTCGAGGAGATCATCGATCCCCGCAAGACGCGCGCGCTGCTGTGCGAGTTCGCGCGCCTTGCCGAGCCGCTGCGGACGCCGGGCCCGCCGACGGCGATGACGACGAGGCCGTGAGCCTCACGCCGCGGCAGGTTTGGCCTGCCGCGCGATGGCGAGCGCGAGCAGCGCGGCGATGATGCAGAGCGCGCCGGCTATGAAGAACGCCGGCAGATAGCTCTGCAGCAGGGTGCGCGACAGGCCGGCTCCGAACGCCGCAGTCCCGGCGCCGAGCTGATGGCCGGCGAACACCCAGCCGAACACCAGATTGGCGCGCTCCGGCCCGAAGCGCTGTGCCGTCAGCCGCACCGTCGGCGGCACGGTGGCGATCCAGTCGAGGCCGTAGAACATCGCGAACAGCGATAGCCCATAGAACGAGAAGTCGGTGAAGGGGAGAAACAGCAGCGAGAGGCCGCGCAGGCCGTAGTACCAGAACAGCAGCCAGCGATTGTCGTAGCGGTCTGATAGCCAGCCCGACACGATCGTGCCGACGAAGTCGAACATGCCCATCGCTGCGAGCAGGCTCGCGGCCTGGACCTGCGGGATGCCGAAGTCGAGGCACATCGGGATCAGGTGCACCTGCACGAGCCCGTTGGTCGAGGCGCCGCAGATGAAGAAGGTCGCGAACAGCATCCAGAACACCGGCACTCGCACAGCGTCGCGCAAGGTGCCGAGCGCGGCAGTGAGGATCGATGTGGTCACGGGGGCGGGCGCGGCGATCGGCTCGGTGCCGGTATCGCCGAACGGGCGCAGTCCGAGATCGCTCGGGCGATCGCGCATCAGGAGCAGCACGGCGGTGGCCGAGACGGCGAGGGCGCAGCAAACCAGCGCGAGCGCCGTGCGCCAGCCGAGCCGCTCGGTGAGGCTCGCCAGCAGCGGCAGGAACACCAGCTGTCCGGTGGCGACGCTGGCGGTGAGGATGCCGACGACGAGGCCGCGCCGCGCCACGAACCAGCGGGTGGCGATGGTCGCGCCGAGCACCAGCGCGGTCATGCCGGTGCCGAGGCCGATCACCACGCCCCACAGCAACACGAGGTGCCAGACCTGAGTCATCGCGAGCGAGGCGAGCAGCGCCGACACCACGATCAACTGCGCCAGCAGGGTGATATTGCGCAGGCCGTAGCGGTTCAAAAGGGCAGCCGCGAACGGCGCCATCAGCCCGAACAGCACGAAGCGGATCGACAGCGCCGAGGAGATCTCGGCGGTGCTCCAGCCGAACTCCTGCTGTAACGGCACGATGAACACGCCGGGCGCGCCCACCGTGCCGGCGGACACGAGCGCCGTGAAGAAGGTCACGGCAACCATGACCCAGCCGTAGTGGATATTGCGCCGTCCGAGGGCTGCGGCGAGCTGATTGGAGATCATGCGGGTCTCGTGAGGCTGGGAAACGGCGCCAGTCTGGCAGACGGCGCGGGTGACATAAACGGCAAAGTTCCCTCGTTTCAGGACATCACGGCCGCTCGACCGCAATCGCGGTCGCCTCACCACCGCCGATGCACAGCGCGGCTACGCCGCGCTTCAAACCGCGCGCCTGCATCGCATGCAGCAAGGTCACGATCAGCCGCGCGCCCGTCGCGCCGATGGGATGGCCGAGCGCACAGGCGCCGCCCTTGACGTTCAGCCGGTCACGGGGAATGCCGAGGTCGCGCTGCGCGGCCATGGCGACCACCGCGAAGGCCTCGTTGATCTCGAACAAATCGACGTCTTCGACGCGCCAGCCGACCTTGTCGAGCAGCTTGCGGATGGCCGGGATCGGCGCCGTCGTGAACCATTGCGGCTCCTGGCTGTGGGTCGCGTGCCCCTTGATCTCGGCGATCACGGGCAGGCCGTCACGCTCGGCGCGCGATCGCTGGGCGAGGACGAGGGCCGAGGCGCCGTCCGCATTGGCGGAAGACGCCGCTGGCGTGATGGTGCCGTCCTTGCGGAACGCCGGCTTCAGCGCCGGGATCTTCGCGGGATCGACCTTGAGCGGATGCTCGTCATTCGTGACCTGCCGCGGGCCGGATTTGTCCGTCAGCGTGATCGGCGCGATCTCGGCCGCGAACGCGCCGCTCTCGACCGCCTTGCGGGCGCGCGTCAGCGTTTCCACCGCGTAGGCGTCCTGGTCGGCACGGGTGAACCGATAGGCTTCCGCCGTGGCCTCGCCAAAGTCGCCCATCGAGCGGCCGGTGTCGTAGGCGTCTTCCAGGCCGTCCAGCATCATGTGATCGAGAATGCGGTCGTGGCCGGCGCGATAGCCGCCGCGTGCCTTGGCCAGCAGATAGGGCGCATTGCTCATGCTCTCCATTCCGCCGGAGACGACGATCTCGGCCGAGCCGGCGCGGATGATGTCGTGCGCCAGCATCGTCGCCTTCATTCCGGAGCCGCAGACCTTGTTGATGGTGGTGGCGCCGGTCGCATCGGGCAGGCCAGCGCCCCGCGCGGCTTGGCGAGCCGGGGCCTGGCCCTGACCGGCCGGCAGCACATTGCCCATGAACACTTCGCTCACCGCATCCGCGGGGACACCCGCGCGTTCGATCGCCGATTTCATCACGTGAGCCCCGAGCTCGTGCGCGCGCAGCGGCGACAATTCGCCCATGAAGCGGCCGAGGGGCGTGCGCGCGGCGGACAGGATCACGACGGGATCGGACGAGGCCATGACAGGGCTCCCTGAATAAATATGATGGGCATCATATAATGCGGGCCCGGAAAAGCAAACCATCGTTCTCGCGCAATTTGTGGTGAGGGCGCGAGCGAGACTGGGGGAAGCTGAGGTCGGAAACTTGGAGAAACTTGCGGCTCTAGCGCTTGCGGTCGATGAAGTGCTGCATCAGCCGTCTGGGCTCGTCGGTCATGAAGGAGCGTCCGAAGGCGCCGATCGACACCTCGACCGATTCCTTCAGCGGCAGCTCTTCCCATTGCCGCAGCAGGGCCTTCTGAATCCGGAGCGCTTCCGGCCCGCAGGCGAGGAGGGAATCGATGGCGCGCTCCACCGCGGCATCGAGTTCGCCTTCGGCGGCGACCGAATCGACCAGGCCCCAGGCGAGCGCCGTCGGCGCGTCGATCGTCTCGGCCGTCATCAGGAGCCAGCGCGTGCGGCCCCAGCCGATCAGCCGCGGCAACAGCGCGGCATGAATGACCGAGGGGATGCCGACGCGCACCTCGGGCATGCCGAACTTGGCGTCATGCGACGCAATGCGGAGATCGCAGGCCGCCGCGACTTCCAGGCCGCCGCCGAGACACCAGCCCGGCATCCGCGCGATCACCGGGGCGGGAAAATTCCGCACGGCTTCGCACAGTCCGGCAAGCCGCGAGATGAACGCTTCCGCGGACGCCTGGCCGAGCGTCGCCATTTCCTTGATATCGGCCCCGCCGATCATGCTGCGCTCGCTCTCGCCGGCAAGCACCACGGCGCGAATACCGGTGTCTGATGCGAGCGAGTGCAGGCCGTTCTGAACGTCCAGGATGGCGGCAGAACCGAGAATATTGAGCTTGCCGGCGTTGCAGATCGTCAGCCGCACGACGCCGCGAGAATCGCGTTCGATGCCGCAGTGGGCATTGAGCATATCCATGGTCGCTTCCTCCTCGTGAGCACGGCTGAGTTCCGGCTTTCGGGAATGGTGTCACGGTCTTGATTTAGATCAACTCGAATTCATCAAATAGCTGCAGCGAGCAGGGCGCAGAGCTGCTATTGTATGACCTCGGACATTCAATGGGACGGCAATGCGCTACTCTCCGGAACACAAGGCGGAAACCCACGCGCGAATCGTGCGCAAGGCGTCGGTGCGGCTGCGGGAAAAGGGCGCTCACGGGGTCGGCGTGGCCGACCTCATGAAAGAGGCCGGCCTCACCCATGGCGGCTTCTATGCGCATTTCGAATCGCGCGAGGCGCTGGTCGTCGAAGCCTTCGGCTATGCGATCGATCGGTCCATGGAGCGTTGGCGCAAGCTCCTGGATGAGATGCCGCCGCAGAAGCGGCTCGCTGCGATCGTCGACGGATATCTGTCTTCGGAGCATCGCGACGATGCCGGCCACGGTTGCGCCGTCCCTGCGCTGGGGGCCGAGATCGCGCGGGAGAGTGCGAAGACCCGCAAGGCCTTTGCCGCCAAGCTGGCGGAGCTGATCGATCTCTTCGCCGACTATATCGTCGACGTGCCGCGCAAGACTGCGCGCAAGCGTGCCTCGGCCATGCTGGCGACCCTGATGGGGACGATCGTCATGGCGCGGATTACCGGCAGCGGGGAATTGTCGGACGAGATTTTGAGCTCAGGACGGGAGGTGGCCCTGGCGGTCGCCAATGGTGGCGGGCCTGCGGGGAAGACCCCGGCGCGGGCGCCCGCAAAACGTCCGGCGAATAAGGTGGCCGCCGCCAAGCGCTGAGCTTCGGACGAGAGGCGCGACGCACGGCGTGCCGCGAGCGCGAAGGGGCGGCAATTTCGCAGCGCGGCTCAGCGCTTAAACCCTTCCCAAACGCCGCAAAGACTGCAAGATGCCGGCCAATTCGGCACTGCTTACCCCCTGCGGAGGATACCCATGCGTTCGATCGGTCATTTCATTGGCGGCAAAGAGGTCAAAGGTACGTCCGGACGGACCGCCGACGTCTTCGAGCCGATGACCGGTGACGTGCAGGCCAAGGTCGCTCTCGCCTCCCGCGCCGAGCTGCGGGCCGCCGTCGAGAACGCCAAGGCCGCGCAGCCGGCCTGGGCCGCGACCAACCCGCAGCGCCGCGCGCGCGTGATGATGAAGTTTCTGGAACTCGCGCAGCGCGACTACGATCAGCTCGCCGAGCTGCTGGCGCGCGAGCACGGCAAGACCATTCCGGACGCCAAGGGCGACATCCAGCGCGGCCTCGAGGTCGTCGAATTCGCCTGCGGCATTCCGCATCTGATGAAGGGCGAGTACACCGAAGGTGCCGGCCCCGGCATCGACATCTACTCGATGCGCCAGCCTCTCGGTGTCGTTGCCGGCATCACGCCGTTCAATTTCCCGGCGATGATTCCGATGTGGAAGTTCGCGCCCGCCATCGCCTGCGGCAACGCCTTCATCCTCAAGCCCTCAGAGCGCGATCCGGGCGTGCCGATGAAGCTCGCCGAGCTGATGATCGAGGCCGGCCTGCCGGCGGGCATCCTCAACGTCGTCAACGGCGACAAGGAAGCGGTCGACGCCATCCTCGAGGATCCGGACATCATGGCGGTGGGCTTTGTCGGCTCGTCGCCGATCGCGCAGTACATCTATGAGCGCGCCGCCGCGCACGGCAAGCGTTGCCAATGCTTCGGCGGCGCCAAGAACCACGCCATCATCATGCCCGACGCCGATCTCGACCAGGCCGTCGACGCGCTGATCGGCGCGGGCTATGGCTCGGCCGGCGAGCGCTGCATGGCGGTCTCCGTCGCGGTGCCCGTCGGCAAGACCACCGCGGACCGGCTGATGGACAAGCTGATCCCGCGCGTCGAGAGCCTGAAGATCGGCACCTCGGTCGATCCGTCGGCTGATTTCGGTCCGCTGGTGACCCGCGAGGCGGTCGAGCGCGTCAAGAACTACGTCGATATCGGCGTCAAGGAAGGCGCGACGCTTGCCGTCGACGGCCGCGGCTTCAAGATGCAGGGCTACGAGAACGGCTTCTACATGGGCGGCTGTCTGTTCGACAACGTCACCAAGGACATGCGGATCTACAAGGAAGAGATTTTTGGTCCGGTGCTGTCGGTCGTCCGCGCCAAGGATTACGCCGAGGCGCTGGCGCTGCCGTCGGATCATGACTACGGCAATGGCGTTGCGATCTTCACCCGTGACGGCGACGCGGCCCGCGACTTCGCAGCCAAGGTGAATGTCGGCATGGTCGGCATCAACGTGCCGATCCCGGTGCCGATCGCCTACTACACCTTCGGCGGCTGGAAGAAGTCCGGCTTCGGCGATCTCAACCAGCACGGCCCGGATTCGATCCGCTTCTACACCAAGACCAAGACGGTCACCTCGCGCTGGCCGTCCGGCGTCAAGGAAGGCGCGGAATTCTCGATTCCGCTGATGAAGTAACGACAAGTGGGAGCCCACCAGGGCTCCCACCTGCGTCATTGCGAGGAGCGAAGCGACGAAGCAATCCAGACTGCCTCCGCGGAAAGATTCTGGATTGCTTCGCTTCGCTCGCAATGACGGAGTATCAGGCAGCGGCACGGCCAACAAAACAAGTCCAGGGAAACGCGGAGAACGAATGCAGTTCGCTCTCGATGAGGATCAGGTCGCGGTGCGCGAGATGGCGCGCGCCTTTGCGGCCGAGAAGATCGCCCCGCATGCGCTGCGCTGGGACGAGGAGAAGCATTTCCCGGTCGACGTGATGCGCGAGGCCGCCGCCCTCGGCATGGGCGGCATCTACATCCGCGACGATGTCGGCGGCTCCGGCCTGTCCCGTCTCGATGCCGCGCTGATCTTCGAGGCGCTGGCGACAGGCTGCCCGACGGTGTCCGCCTTCATCTCCATCCACAACATGGCGTCGTGGATGATCGACACCTTCGGCACCGAAGCGCAGCGCCAGGAATATCTGCCGAAGCTCTGCCCGATGGACCTCATCGCGAGCTACTGCCTGACCGAGCCCGGCGCCGGCTCCGATGCCGCCGCGCTGCGCACGCGCGCAGTAAGGGACGGCGATTTCTACCTGCTCAACGGCCAGAAGCAGTTCATCTCCGGCGCTGGCGCGACGGACATCCTCGTCGCGATGGTTCGCACGGGCGCCGACGGTCCCGGCGGCATCTCGACGCTCGTGATCGACGCCAAGACCCCCGGCGTGTCGTTCGGCGCCAATGAGCGCAAGATGGGCTGGAATGCGCAGCCGACCCGCGCCGTTATTTTCGAGAACGCGCGCGTGCCGGTGGCCAACCGCCTGGGCGAAGAGGGCATCGGCTTCAAGATCGCGATGGCCGGACTCGACGGCGGCCGTCTCAACATCGCGGCGTGTTCGCTCGGCGGCGCGCAGTCCGCGCTCGACAAGACGCTGGCCTATACCAAAGAGCGCAAGGCCTTCGGCAGGCGGCTCGACGAATTCCAGGCGCTGCAATTCCGGATCGCCGACATGGCGATCGAGCTGGAGGCCGCGCGCACCTTCGTGTGGCGCGCCGCCGCGGCGCTCGACCGCAAGGATGCGGATGCGACGATGCTGTGCGCGATGGCCAAGCGTTTTGGCACCGATGTCGGCTTTGAGGTTGCCAACCAGGCGCTGCAGCTGCACGGCGGCTACGGCTACCTCAGCGAATACGGCATCGAGAAGATCGTGCGCGATCTGCGCGTGCACCAGATCCTCGAAGGCACCAACGAGATCATGCGCCTGATCGTGTCGCGCAAGCTGATCGAGGGCGCGCGATGAGCGACGCCATCGAAGGCGATCTGATCGTCCGACGCGAAGGCTCGGCCGGCATCATCCGGCTGAACCGGCCCAAGGCGATCAACGCGATGACCCTGGAGATGTCGATGGGCATCGACGCGGCGCTCGATCAGTTCGAGGCCGATCCCGCCGTTGCCATTGTCGTGCTCGAGGGCGCCGGCGAGCGCGGGCTGTGCGCCGGTGGCGATATTCGTGGGCTCTACGAGAGCTCCAAGGTGAATGGCGACCTCGGCAAGGTTTTCTGGCGCCAGGAATACATCATGAACGCGCGCATTGCGGCGTTCCCGAAGCCCTATGTCGCGTATATGGACGGCCTCGTAATGGGCGGCGGGGTCGGCCTGTCGGCGCATGGGCGGCATCGTGTCGTGACCGAGAAGACCAAGCTCGCGATGCCCGAGGTCGGTCTCGGATTTTTTCCCGATGTCGGCGGCACCTGGCTCTTGTCGCGCGCGCCGGGCGAACTCGGCGCCTATTTCGGGCTGACCGGCCAGACGATGAACGGTCCTGATGCGATTCATGCCCGCTTCGCGGATTCGGTGGTGCCAACCGAGAAGTGGCCGGCGTTGCGCGAGGTCCTGACCAGGGTCCGGCCCGGGACATTGTCGGCCGAGATCGACCGGCTGATCGCAGGGTTTGCCACCGGTGAGACCGCCGGGCCGGTCGCCGCGCAACAGGCCAAGATCGATGCATGGTTTGCCCACGACAGCATGCACGATATCTTTGCGGCGCTGGAAGGCGATGGCTCCGAGCTGGCGCACGCAACGCTGAAGACGCTGAAAGAGAAGTCGCCGCGCGGCATGGTCGTGACGCTGAAGCTGCTGCGGCTGGCGCGCGGAGCGACATCGTTGCAGGAGTGCCTCGTGCGCGAATATCGTGCGGCGTTGGAAGTCTTCCGTAGCGACGATTTCCGCGAGGGCGTGCGGGCCGCAATCATCGACAAAGACCGCAGTCCGAAGTGGTCGCCGCCCGACGTCGATCAGGTGACGCCGGAAATGCTGGCGCCGTATCTCGCCGAGATCGGTGCCGATGAGCTGACATTTCCGCAAACGAGATAACAATCAGGTCGAGGGAGAGAACGAACCATGGCAACGATCGCATTCATCGGTCTCGGCAACATGGGCGGCCCGATGGCCGCCAACCTCGTCAAGGCTGGCCACAAGGTGGTGGCGTTCGACCTGGTCGAGGCTTCGCGAGCGCAGGCCAAGGCGGATGGCGCCGCGATTGCGGACAGCGCCGTGGCGGCGGTGAAGGGCGCTGACGCCGTCGTCACCATGCTGCCGGCCGGCAAGCATGTGCTGGCCGTCTGGAACGAGGTCGTGCCCGCGATGAGCAAGGGCGCGCTCATTATCGACTCCTCCACCATCGACGTCGAGAGCGCGCGATCAGCGCATGCGCTCGCGGCCAAGCACGGCATCGCGGCGGTCGACGCGCCGGTCTCCGGCGGTACCGGCGGCGCGAAAGCCGCGACGCTGACCTTCATGTGCGGCGGCGAGGAGGGCGCATTCGCCGCGGCCAAGCCGATCCTGGAAAAGATGGGCAAGAAGATCGTCCATTGCGGTGGTGCCGGCGCGGGGCAGGCGGCCAAGATCTGCAACAACATGATCCTCGGTATCTCGATGATCGCGGTCGGCGAGGCGTTTGCGCTGGGCGAAAAGCTCGGCCTGTCACACCAGGCGCTGTTCGACGTCGCCTCGACCTCGTCGGGGCAGTGCTGGTCGCTGACGTCCTATTGCCCGGTGCCGGGCCCGGTGCCGGCCTCGCCCGCCAACAACGACTACAAGCCGGGCTTTGCCACCGCGCTGATGCTGAAGGATCTCACGCTGTCGCAGGACGCGGCCAAGGCGGCCGGTGCGGCGACGCCGCTCGGCCAGCACGCGCAGGAGATCTACAAGGCGTTCGAGGCCGCCGGCCATGGCGGCGTCGATTTCTCAGGCATCATTCAGCACGTCCGCAAGCTCGCCGGGACCACCTGATGACGACATTCAAGGACGCACGCGCGTTTCTGCTGGCGCATCGCACCGACTACGATGCCGCCGTGAAGGGCTTTCGCTGGCCCGATCCCGTCCCATTCAACTGGGCGCTCGACTGGTTCGATGCCGAGCTCGCCTCCGATCCCGAGAGCCGCGAGCGTACCGCGCTGTGGATCTTCGACGCCGCGCAGGACCGCCAGACGAAACTGTCCTTTGCGGCACTGTCGCGGCGCTCCAACCAGGTCGCCAACTTCCTGCGCGCGCAGGGGCTGAAGCGCGGCGATCATCTGCTGCTGCTGCTCGGCAACGTCGTGCCGCTATGGGAGACGATGCTGGCGGCGATGAAGCTCGGCGTCGTCGTGATTCCCGCGACGACCTTGCTGACCACCGACGAGTTGCGCGATCGCCTGGAGCGCGGCCGCGCGAAGGCTGTCGTCGCCGCGCAGGATCAGGTGACGAAGTTCACCGATCTCGGCGCGGATGATTTGGTTCGGATCGTCGTGGGGACGACGACATCGGCCGGCTGGCTTCCGTTCGAGCAGGCCGCCGACGCTGCCGAGGCGTTCACGCCTGATGGTCCGACGCAGCCCGATGATCCGATGCTGCTGTATTTCACGTCCGGAACCACGGCCAAGCCGAAGCTGGTGCGGCACAGCCATCGCAGCTATCCGGTCGGCCATCTCTCGACGATGTACTGGCTCGGGCTGCAGCCCGGCGACGTGCATCTCAACATCTCCTCGCCGGGCTGGGCCAAGCATGCTTGGAGCTGCTTCTTCTCGCCGTGGAATGCCGGCGCCACCGTGTTCGTCGTCAACCAGCCGCGCTTCGATGCCAAGGGGTTGCTCGCGATCATCAAACGCTGCGGCGTCACCACTCTGTGCGCGCCGCCGACGGTGTGGCGGCTGTTCATCCAGGAGCATCTCGCCGACTTCAAGGTGTCCTTGCGCGAGGCCTGCGGCGCCGGCGAGCCGCTCAACCCGGAAGTAATCGACCAGGTCCGCGCTGCGTGGGGGCTCACGATTCGCGACGGCTACGGCCAGACCGAGACCGCCGCGATCTGCGGCAATTCGCCGGGTCAGAAGCTGAAGATCGGCTCGATGGGCCGGCCTCTGCCGGGCTATCGCGTCGAGGTCGCCGACATCGACGGCAATCTGGCGAGCGAGGGCGAGATCACCTTGGCGCTCACGGGTGAGCGTCCGGCCGGCCTGATGCAAGGCTATCAGGGCGACGATGGCAAGCTCACGGGTGCCGACGGGACGCGCTATCGCACCGGCGACGTCGTGTTCCGGGACGAGGAGGGTTATCTCACCTTCGTCGGCCGCTCCGACGACGTGTTCAAATCCTCCGACTACCGCATCTCGCCGTTCGAGCTGGAGAGCGTGCTGCTGGAGCACGAGGCGGTCGCCGAGGCGGCCGTCGTGCCGAGCCCGGATCCGATCCGGCTGGCGATCCCCAAGGCCTATGTGCTGCTGACATCAGGCGCGGAGCGCTCGCGCGCGACGGCGTTGTCGATCTTCGAGCACCTGCAGGCGCGGCTGGCGCCGTTCAAGCGCATCCGCCGGCTCGAGCTGGTCAGCGAGCTGCCGAAGACGATCTCCGGAAAGATCCGCCGCGTGCAGCTGCGCCGGCTGGAGCACGAGGACAACCGAACCGATCAGTTGCGTGGCATGGAATTCAAGGAAGAGGATTTCCCGGAGCTGAAGACGCGACCGTCCGGGCACGAGGTGTAAGAAACGCATGAACAAGATCTGGAAGAAGCCGCCGATTTCGCTTGAAGCCTATCAGGCCATGGTCGGCCAGGAGATCGGCGTGTCGTCGTGGCACGTGCTCGATCAGAAGCGCATCGATACCTATGCCGACGTGATCGAGGATCACCAGTTCATCCATGTCGATCCGGAAGCGGCCAAAGCGACGCCGTTCGGCACCACCATCGCACACGGCTTTCTCACGATGTCGCTGCTGTCGGTGATGTCCTACGAGGTCATGCCGGCGATCGAGGGCACGGCCATGGGCGTGAACTACGGCTTCGACAAGCTGCGCTTCATCTCGCCAGTGAAGTCTGGCAAGCGCGTGCGCGGCCGTTTCGTGCTGTCTGAAGCCACTCTGCGCAAGCCGAAAGAGTTGCAGTCGCGCACCAACGTCACGGTCGAGATCGAGGGCGAGGACAAGCCCGCGCTGGTCGCCGACTGGATCGGACTGATTTATCTGAGCTAACTCTCGTCGTCATAACCAATTCTCGTCATCGCCGGGCTTGACCCGGCGATCCATCTACTTCCGAAGAAGGGATGGATGCCCGGGTCAAGCCCGGGCATGACGAGCTGAAACCTTAGGGCAGAGCATCATGGCAATCAGATTTGACGGACGTGTCGCCATCGTCACCGGCGCAGGCAATGGGCTCGGGCGCGCGCATGCGCTGGGGCTGGCGAGCCGCGGCGCCAAGGTCGTGGTGAATGATTTCGGCGGCGCACGCGACGGCACCGGTGGCTCCATGACCGCGGCCGAGACCGTGGTCGAGGAGATCCGCAAGGCCGGCGGCACCGCGATGGCCGACGGGGCCGACGTCTCGAATTTCGAGCAGGTCACCGCGATGGTCGAGCGCGCCACCAAGGAGTGGGGCAGCGTCGACATCATGTGCGCCAATGCCGGCATCCTGCGCGATAAGTCGTTCGGCAAGATGGAGGTCGCCGATTTCGCCAAGGTGCTGGACGTGCATCTCGTCGGCAGCTTCTACTGCTGCAAGGCAGTCTGGAACGGAATGCGCGAGCGCAACTACGGCCGCATCGTCTTGACCACGTCTTCTTCAGGTCTCTTCGGCAATTTCGGCCAGGCCAATTACGGCGCGGCCAAAACCGGGATGGTCGGCCTGATGAACGTGCTGGCGGAGGAGGGCCGCAAGACCAACATCCGCGTCAACATCATCTCGCCGACGGCGGCCACCCGCATGACCGAGGAGCTGCTGCCGCCGCAGGCGCTGCAACTGATGAAGCCGGAATCGATCACGCCGGCGGTGGAGTATCTGCTCAGCGAGGATGCGCCGACCCGCACCATCATGGGCGCGGGCGCCGGCTCGTTCGCGGTGATCAAGATCCTGGAGAGCGAGGGCATCAATCTGCCGCCGGAAGAATGGACGCCGGACGCGGTGGCCGCGCATTTTGCCGAAATCAGCGACATGTCGAAGGCGCGCGCGCTGCAGGGCGCGTTCGAGCAGACGCAGAAGTATGTCTCGCAGGCCGCCGCGCGGCTGGGGATCAAGTTGTAGTTCTCACTGTCATTCCGGGGCGCGCGTCAGCGCGAGCCCGGAATCCATAACCACGATCGGGAGTATGGATTCCGGGCCTGCGCCAAGAGGCGCATCCCGGAATGACGACCTCTGTTGCGGACCCTCCGTCCAACCCAACCCGTTTGCGCGATGTTCCCGACAAGACCAGACATCGCCATCATCGGAGCCGGCCCGGCCGGGCTGATGGCCGCCGAGGTGCTGGCCGAAGGCGGAGTCAGCGTCACCGTCTACGATGCGATGCCATCGGTGGCGCGCAAGTTCCTGATGGCGGGGCGAGGCGGACTCAACCTCACGCATAGCGAAGAGCTGTCGGCATTTCTGTCGCGCTATCGCGAAGCAGCGACGTGGCTTGCGCCGGCCATTCAAGCGTTTTCGCCGCAACAATTGCGCGACTGGTGCGAAGCGTTGGGTCAGCCGACCTTCGTCGGCTCCTCGGGCCGGGTGTTCCCGACGGCGATGAAGGCGTCGCCGCTGCTCCGTGCCTGGCTGCGCCGACTCGACGCGCAAGGTGTGCGGTTCGGGCTGCGGCATCGCTGGACCGGTTGGGACGATCAAGGACGTCTTGTCTTTGACACGCCAGACGGCCGGCGCACCGTAACAACTGGTGCCACAGTGCTCGCGCTCGGCGGCGCCTCCTGGCCGCGGCTCGGCTCGGATGGGGGCTGGGTGCCGATCCTCGCGGCGAAAGGCGTCGCCATCGCGCCACTGCGGCCGGCCAATTGCGGCTTCACGGTCGGCTGGTCCGACATCTTCCGAGACCGCTTCGAGGGCCAGCCGCTGAAGGGCATTTCGCTCTCGCTTGGCGAGCGCAGCGTGCGCGGCGAGGCCGTCGTCACGCGGCAAGGCCTCGAAGGCGGCGCGGTCTATGCGCTCTCAGCCGAACTCCGCGAGGCGATTGCTTCAGAAGGCCGCGCAATCCTGCACGTCGCGCTGCGGCCCGATCTGTCGACCGCCGACCTCATCAGCCGCCTGTCGGCACCGCGCGGAAAACAGTCGTTCTCGAACGTCCTGCGCAAGGCGCTACAACTCTCTCCGGTTGCGATCGGGCTCTTGCAGGAGGTCGCAAAGACGCTGGGGCAGTCGTTGTCTTCGCTGCCGCCCGATCGTCTCGCGGCGCTCATCAACGCCGTCCCGATCAAGCTGACGGGTACCGCGGGCCTCGCCCGCGCCATCTCCAGCGCCGGCGGCATTGCGCGCGACGAGCTCGATGTCGACTACATGCTGCGGCGACTGCCGGGCGTGTTCGCCGCCGGCGAGATGCTGGACTGGGAAGCGCCGACCGGTGGCTATCTGCTGCAGGCATCGTTTGCGACAGGCGTGGCCGCGGGGAAGGGCGTGCTGAAGTGGCTTGCCGGGGGAACGGCGGGCGATGACTGACCAGCTTCCTGAGGCGTGGTCTTGGATGGCCGACGATCAGCTCCGCGCCGCGTTCGAAGAAGAACTTGCGCGCGAAGTTGGTCTCAATCATGCGCTGGCCAATCGATCCGCCGGGATCGTCGCCCGACGCGAAGACTGCGACGACGTTCTTGTTGCGCTCGAGGGAGGCCGCGTGGCTCAAGTCCATTTGACGTGGACACGGCGTTGCGAGATTGATCCTCGCTGGCCCGAGGCCGTCATCTACGATTCGATGGACGAATGGCGGAACAGTCGCAGCGAGTAACCGAGCGGGCGGCCACAAACACCGTCGTCATTCCGGGGCGCCCGGAGGGCGAGCCCGGAATCCATAACCACGATCGGGCGTATGGATTCTCCGATGCGCAATTGCGCATCGTAGCTCAGCCGCTGGCGCGGCTGCCCCGGAATGACGAGTGGAGAGAGCATCGCTTAACGCAGCTTCCCCCGCGCCGCGACCGGCAGCGTGCCTAAAATCTCCTCGCCGCGCACCATCACGACCTCGTCCATCATGTTGACGACGACGCAGACGTGGTTGGGGACGATGCGGACGACGTCGCCGACGTTGGGGCGGGTGTTGCTGCGGGAGAGATCGAGGAAGCCGTGCTCCTCGGCGAAGCGGGCGATCTTGGCTTCCGGGTGCTCCAGGATCAGGCCGTGGCCGTCGAGGCCGCCGGTGTCGGTGGTCAGTGTCTTCGAGCCGGCGTCGAGGATGCCGCGCTCGGGCGCGGCGCGGCTGACGACGGTGGAGTAGATGTGCAGCGCGCAGTCGTCCCAACTGGCAACGCCGGCGGCGACCTGCATGCGGTCGTTGTAGATGTAGGTGCCGGGGCGGTGCTCGGTGGCGCCCTTGAGCTTGCCGAGGTTCTTGAGGTTGGGCGAGCCGCCGGTCGAAACGATGCTAGCTTCCAGCCCCTCGGCGCGCACGCCCTCCAGCGCCTCGTCGTAGAAGCGCTGTGCATCGTCCCAGCCGCTCTCGGTCGGATACATCATGAAGCCGGCGAAGCGCAGGCCTTCGCTCGCCTTGATCTGGCGCGCGAGCTGGATCGCCTCGGCCGGCGTCTCGACGCCGGCGCGCTTGCGGCCCGTATCGCATTCGACGACGACCGAGAGCGTGCGGCCCGACTGCTTCGCGGCCTGCGGCAGGCCGGCGATCACGGTCGCGTTGTCGGCGGCCACCGTCATGTCGGCCTTGGCCTGCAACGCGGCGAGACGCGCCATCTTCTCCTCGCCGATCAGGTTGTAGCTGATCAGGATGTTGCTGATGCCGGCGTCAGCCATGATCTCGGCCTCGCCGATCTTCTGGCAGGTGATGCCTTGCGCGCCGGCCTCGATCTGCAGCTTCGCCAGCGCCGGGCTCTTGTGCGTCTTGATGTGCGGGCGGTTGGCGACGCCGGCCGCGGCGCATTGCGCCTGGATGCGCGCGATGTTGCGTTCGACCTTCTCCATGTCGATGACGGCGCAGGGCGTGCCGTACTCCCGGGCGATTTTGGCGGCGAGCGGGGTGGTCATTGGGTTACTCCGTTGTTGGATTGCGCCATTGCGAGGAGCGAAGCGACGAAGCAATCCAGAGTCCCGACTGCAGCCCTGGATTGCTTCGCTTCGCTCGCAATGACGGAGATCATTTGATGAACCTTACGCGCCCTCGATCTCCTCGCGCAGGACTTCGAGCTCCAGCCAGCGGTCTTCGGCGGCGGTGAGCTCGGCTTGCGCGGTCGCGATGGCGAGGGAGGCGGCGTCGAATTTCTTGCGATCTTTTGCATAGAGCGCGGGGTCGGCGAGCACGGCCTGCTGCTTGGCAATTTCGGCCTGCAACTTGGCGATCGTCTTCGGCAAGGTCTCCAGCGCGTGCTTCTCGTTGAAGGAGAGCTTGCGCTTCGGCGCGCTCGTGGGCGCGGCGGCGGCCGGCTTCGTCTCTTTCTTCTCCTCAGCCGCTTTCGCATGCTCGCGCTTCAAATCGGCGCCGCGCTGCACCAGCATGTCGCTATAGCCGCCGGCATATTCCTGCCATTTGCCGTTGCCCTCGGGCACGATCACCGAGGTGACGACGCGGTCGAGGAAGTCGCGGTCGTGGCTGATCAGGATGACGGTGCCCTCGTAGTCGCCGAGCATGTCCTCGAGCACGTCCAGCGTCTCCAGATCGAGATCGTTGGTCGGCTCGTCCAGCACCAGGAGGTTCGAGGGTTTTGCGAGCGCGCGCGCCAGCATCAGCCGGCCGCGCTCGCCGCCGGAGAGCACTTCGAGCGGCGTGCGCATCTGCTCGCGCGAGAACAGGAAGTCCTCCATGTAGCCGACGACGTGCTTGGGCTTGCCGGCCACCATCACATGGTCGCCGCGGCCACCGGTCAGCGCCTCCGCGAGCGTCGTTCGCGGATCGAGGCTCTCGCGGTGCTGGTCGAGCGTCGCCATCTCCAGGTTGACCCCGAGCCGGAGGGTGCCGCTGTCCGGCTCGCTGCCGCCGGTGAGCAGGTTGACCAGCGTGGTCTTGCCGGCGCCGTTGGGGCCGACGATGCCGATGCGGTCGCCGCGCTGGATGCGGATCGAGAAATTGTCGACGATCTTGCGATCACCATAGCTCTTCGACGCGCCCTTGGCCTCGATGACCAGCTTGCCCGACTTGTCGGCCTCGGCTGCGGCAAGATTGGCGCTGCCCGCCGTGCCGCGATAGTCGCGGCGCTGCTGGCGCAGCGCATGCAGGTTGGCGAGCCGCTTGACGTTGCGCTTGCGCCGGCCGGAGACGCCGTAGCGCAGCCAGTGCTCTTCGTTGACGATCTTCCGGTCGAGCTTGTGCTGCTCGCGCTCTTCCTCCGCCAGCACCTCGTCGCGCCACGCTTCGAACGCCGCGAAGCCGCGATCGATCTGCTTGATCTGGCCGCGATCGAGCCAGGCCGTCGCGCGCGACAGATTGGTCAGGAAGCGGCGGTCATGGCTGATCAGCACCAGCGCACAGCGGCGGCCGTCGAGCTCGTTCTCCAGCCACTCGATGGTGGTGAGGTCGAGATGGTTGGTCGGCTCGTCCAGCAGCAGGATGTCCGGGTTCGGCGCGAGCACGCGCGCCAGCGCGGCGCGGCGCGCCTCGCCGCCGGAGACATGCGCGGGATCTTCTTCGCCCGTCAGTCCCAGCTGCTCGACGAGATAGCGCGCCTGGTAGTGATCGTCGCCGGGCCCGAGGCCGGCCTCGACATAGGACAGGGTGGTGGCATGGCCGGAAAAATCCGGCTCTTGCGGCAGATAGCGCACGGTGGCGCCGGGCTGCACGAACCGCGTGCCGCTGTCGCAATCGACGAGTCCTGCGGCGATCTTGAGCAACGTCGACTTGCCGGAGCCGTTGCGGCCGATCAGGCAGACGCGCTCGCCGGGCGAGACCGAGAGCTCGACGCCTTGCAGCAGCGCCGTGCCGCCGAAGGTCAGGCGGATGTCTTTCAATTGGATGAGAGGCGGCGCCATGGTGCTAGCTCTGTTGCTGGACCCGCGCGGCGCGTTGGCGCTGCACGCGGCGGATCGTGGTGTCGAGGGTGGAGAGGAAGGTCGAGCGGTCGCGCGGCGTGAACGAGCGCGGGCCGCCGGTGACCTCGCCGGACGAGCGCAGATCGGTCATCAGATTGCGCACGGCGAGCGTCATGCCGATCGATTCCTCGGTGAACGGCTTGCCGTTCGGCGCGATCACGGCGCTGCCCGCCTTGACGCAGCGGCTCGCCAGCGGAATGTCCGCTGTGATGACGATGTCGTCGGCACCGGTGCGCTCGGCGATCCAGTCGTCGGCGGCATCCATGCCGCTGCCGGCGGCGATGCGCGTGATCAGGGGATCGTCGGGCACGCGGATGAAGCCGCCGGCGACGACGATCACCGGCAGGCCGTGCCGGATCGCGACGCGGTAGATCTCGTCCTTCACCGGGCAGGCGTCGGCATCGACATAGATGGTGATCGGGGCGGTTTGGAGCGTCATCGGGCCTTCATTCGGGATGGCCGGTTGGTACTCCATCGCGCCGGGAATTGCGAGCCAAAGGCTGAGCTTGCCAGGGGCTTTCGGGCCGTTACCATCGCCCAAAAGGGTCAAAGGGAGGCAAGCATGTCCGGCGAAATCGCGCCATACGCGGTCGAGGCGTTCAACACGGCCAAGCAGTCCGAAAACAAGATGCACGACGACAGCGTGGCCCGCCGCTTCGGCTTCGCCGGCGGTCTCGTGCCGGGTGTCGAGGTGCTGGCCTATATGCTGCACCAGCCGGTTGCGCGCTGGGGGCGGGAATTCCTGGAACGGGGGCTGATCGAGGCGCGGTTCGTCAAGCCGGTCTATGATGGCGAGATGGCCGAAGTCACGGCGAGCGGGGTGGCCGATGGCCTCGCGCTCGAGGTGACGAGCCAGGGCCAGCTCTGCGCCACCGGTTCCGCGTCGCTGCCCGCGTCAGCGCCGCAGGTCGTCTTGGCTGAGTATCGCGACGTTCCGCCAGCGGCCGTGCGGCCTCCCGTCAGTGCGGAGTCCTTCGCGGTCGGCAGCTGGCTGGGAACAGCGCCGCGCGCCTGGCCGGGACCGGCGGCCACGATGTATCTCGACGAAATCCGCGAGCGCGATCCGATCTATGCCAGCGAGCGGCTCGGCCATCCCGGCATGCTGCAGCGGGTGATGAACCGGCTGCTGGTCGACAATGTCGTGCTCGGCCCGTGGATTCACGTCGGCAGCCGGATGCAGCTGTTGTCGGTGATCGCCGAAACTGACGAGATCACGGCGCGGGGAAGGGTGGTTGCCAACTACGAGAAGAAGGGCCACCGCTTCGTCGAGATCGACGCGCTGGTGGTCGCGAACGGCACGCGGCCGCTGGCGCATTGCCACCATGTCGCGATCTATCAGCCGCGGGCGGAGGCGGCGGCGTAGCGGATGGAGAGAATGGGCAGGCGGCTTCTCCAACCACAACTGTCATGCCCGCCGCCCACGGGTCTCGCCTTCGGCGAGCCCGAGGACAGGCTCCGGCGGGGCATCCAGTACGCCGCGGCCTCTCGGTTCAATCACGACTGTCTCGGCGTACTGGATCGTCCGCTTTCGCAGACGATGACAGCAGAGGTCGAGGCGGGCTGCTTGCCTCATACTCCGTCATTGCGAGCGTAGCGAAGCAATCCAGGGTGGTGGGCGGGACTCTGGATTGCTTCGCTACGCTCGCAATGACGCCGTCTTCCGGCAATCAGTCGTGATGCCCGGGTTTATCAAGCCTGCGCGGCGAAGGCCCGGGCATCCATGTCGTGCGTCGCCCTCGGCTCGCGGATGGCCGGGTCAAGCCCGGCCGTGACGGAGGAGAGAGTGGGCCTCGAACTTAGTCGGACGTTGATCGATGGCGGCCGTATAGGCCGCCATCGAAGCGGCAACCTTGCTCACGCCGCCGTTTTCGCCTTGCCGTCCTGGATCGCGCGCCAGATCTTTTCGGCCGTCAGCGGCATGTCCAAATGCTTCACGCCGTAGTCCGACAGCGCGTCGATCACTGCGTTGATGACTGATGCCATCGACCCCGCGCAGCCGGCTTCGCCGCAGCCCTTGGTGCCCAGCGGATTGCTCTTCGCCGGCACCGGGTGATTGTCGACCGTCATCATCGGCACGTCGGAGGCTCGCGGCAAAGCGTAGTCCATCAGCGATCCCGTGATCGGCTGGCCGCTCTCGTCGTAGCGCAGGTGCTCCATCATCGCCTGGCCGATGCCCTGGGCGACGCCGCCATGCAGCTGGCCGGCGACGATCATCGGGTTGATCACCGTGCCGAAGTCGTTGATCGCGGTGTAGCCGACGATGTGCGCCACGCCGGTGTCCGGCTCGATCTCGACCTCGCAGACATGGCAGCCGTTCGGGAAGGTCGACTCCGTCGCCGTCGAATTGTGGTCGACGTCGAGCGAGGCGGGCACGCCGTCGGGCATCTTGCCCTCGCGCATCCGCCGCGCCAGCTCCATGATGTCGATGCTGCGGTCGGTGCCGGCGATGGTGAATTGGCCGCCCGCGAACTCGATGTCGGCCTCTGACGCCTCCAGCAGATGCGCGGCCGCCTGCTTGCCCTTGGCGATGACGAGCTGCGACGACTCCACGATGGCCTGTCCCGTCGCGGTGATCGAGCGCGAGCCGCCGGTGCCGTTGCCGAAGCGGACGAGATCGGAGTCGCTCTGCTCCAGCCGGATCTTCTCGAAGGGCACGCCCAACTGCTCCGACAACACCTGCGAGAACGGCGTCGCATGGCCCTGGCCGTAATCGAGCGTGCCGGTGGTGAGCGTCACGCCGCCATCGGCATCGAAGGTGATCTTGCCGAGCTCGCCCGACGGCGGCGCGGTGACCTCGAGATACGAGCCGACGGCGATCCCGCGCAGCTTGCCGGCCTTGCGGCTCTCGCGCTTGCGCTTGGCGAAGCCCGCATAATCCGAGACTTCCAGCGCCTTCTCGAACACGGCGGCGAAATCGCCGGAATCGTAGGTCACGCCCGACGCCGCCGGGAACGGCATCTGGCTCGGCTTGATGAAGTTGCGCTTGCGGATGGTGAGGCGGTCGATGCCCATCTCGCGCGCGGCCGTGTCGATCAGCCGCTCCATGAAGTAGTTGGCCTCGGGCCGGCCGGCGCCGCGATAGGCGCCCATCAGGGTGACGTTGGTCAGCACCGTCTTGATGTCGACGCCGAGCAGCGGCGTCTTGTAGACGCTGGCGAGGTTCTTGCCGGTGTTGAGCGACAGCGGCAGCGGCGCGACGCCCATGATGTAGGCGCCGAGATTGCCGTAGCCGGAGAGTCTCACGGCGAGGAACTTGCCGTCGGCGTCGAGGGCGAGCTCGCCATGGATGATCTGGTCGCGGCCCTGGCTGTCGGACAGGAAGGCGGTGGTGCGCTCGTCGCGCCACTTCACCGGACGTTTCAGCTCCCTCGCGGCGTGCAAGATGCAAATGTACTCGGGATAGGAGACGTTCTTCATCCCGAAGGAGCCGCCGACGTTCGTTGTCAGGATGCGGACCTTCTCCGGCGCGACGTTGAGGATCTTGGCCAGCGTCGCCTTGTTGCCGGACACGCCCTGGGTCGGCACCTGCAGGGTGAAGCGCTCGGACTTGCCGTCGAAGGCGGCAAGCGCCACGCGCGGCTCCATCGACACCACGGCGACGCGGGTGTTGACGATGTCGAGCTTGGTGACGTGCGCCGCCTTGGCGAACGCCTCCTCGATCTTGGCGGTGTCGCCATAATGGTAATCGAGCGCGACGTTGTTCGGGATGTGGTCGTAGAGCTGCGGCGCGCCGGGCTTGGTCGCCTCTTCCGCATTGGTCACCGCGGGCAGGGGCTCGATGTCGACCTCGACCGCCTCGGCGGCGTCGCGGGCCTGCGCGGCGGTTTCCGCGACCACGAAGGCGATGGGGTCGCCGACGAAGCGCACCTTGTCGGTGACCAGCGCCGGCCGGTTGGTCTGCAGCAGCGGCGAGCCGTCCCGGCCCTTCAGCGGCAGGCCGCAGGTGAACGGGCCATAGGCGGCCGCCGCGAGGTCCGCGCCGGTCCACACGCCCAGCACGCCCGGCATCGCCTTGGCGGCTGCCGTGTCGATGCCCTTGATGATCCCATGGGCATGGCTGGAGCGGACGATCCAGGCATGCGCCTGTCCCGGCAGGTTGAAATCGTCGGTATATTTGCCGTGCCCGCGCACCAGCGTGTCGTCCTCCTTGCGCCGGACCGGCTGCCCGACGCCGAATTTCTGCAGCGCAATCGCGTTTTCGAGGGAGGCGGGGGCGGTGTGATCTTGCATGGAAGGGGATCCGGAGAGCTGGATGGAGCGCAAAACGGGCTGTTCCCAGATAGTGCAGCGCCCGCGGCCGGACAACGGTTGATTAGGAATGGTGCATCACGCCTGACGGAGGGGCTGTTGCGCCGGCGCACTCCACTGATAATGTCTCGTCAAAGAGAACTTCCATCTGGGCCGGCTCGGCCAGCGGAAAGACATTTGAATGATCAATGACACGCGGCTGCGGGAGAGTCCGACGCCGCGCGGGAACCTGGAGCCCGGCTTGCATCCGGGTCTGGACGTCGCGACACCGGCCTGCGCCAGCAACGGCAGCAGCGTGTACGCGGCCCTGGATCTCGGAACCAACAATTGCCGGCTCCTGATCGCCTGTCCCTCAGGCGACAGTTTTCGCGTGGTCGACTCGTTCTCGCGCATTGTCCGGCTGGGCGAGGGCATCTCGACCACCGGCTGCATCAGCGACGCGGCGATGGACCGGGCCATCGCGGCGCTCTCCATCTGCCGGGACAAGATCCAGTCGAAGAAGGCCAGGCGTCTGCGCCTGATCGCGACCGAGGCCTGCCGCGCGGCGGCCAACGCCGAGGGGTTCCGCAGCCGGGTGGCAGCGGAAACCGGCATCGAGCTCGAGGTCATCGACCGAGAGACCGAGGCGGCGCTGGCGGTTAAGGGCTGCGCGCCGCTGCTCGACCCCGGCGGGCGCGGCGCGATCCTGTTCGACATCGGCGGCGGCTCCAGCGAACTGGTGCGGATCGAGCGCGATCCGGCCGACCGGAATGCGGAACCGCGGATCAAGGCCTGGATGTCGATCCCGCTCGGAGTCGTGACCTTGGCCGAACGCTTCGGTGGCCGCGACGTGACGCCGGAGATCTATGCCGCCATGGTCGAGGCGGTGGCCGAGCATGTCGGACCGTTCGCGGCCGAGAACGGCGGCGATCTTGCCGATATGCATCTGCTCGGCACCTCCGGCACGGTGACGACGCTCGCGGGCATTCATCTCAATCTCGCGCGCTACGATCGCCGCCGGGTCGACGGCATCTGGATCAACGATGCCGACATCACGGCGACGATCGGCAAGCTGCTGGCGATGAGCTACCAGGAGCGCGCCGAGAACAACTGCATCAGCATCGACCGCGCGGATCTCGTGCTGGCCGGCTGCGCGATCCTGGATGCCATCCGGCAATCGTTCCCGCTGCCGCGCCTGCGCGTCGCCGACCGCGGCCTACGCGAGGGCATGCTGGTCGAGATGATGCGCGAGGACGGTGCACTCAGGACGGCGTGAGTTCTTCACCCTCCCCTGGAGGGGGAGGGTCGACTCCCATGAGCGCAGCGAATGGGAGTCGGGGTGGGGTGAGCCCCACGGGCGGTCCCGCCGTGGCTCACCCCACCCCGATCGCTCGCTTCGCTCCCGATCGACCCTCCCCCTCCAGGGGAGGGTGACGCTCGCAACGGCTGTTGTTGTTTGAGTAGAAAGCGATCCATCGACGATGGGTTGCAGGACCACCACAGAGACCCACATGGCAAAAGACACCACCGGCCGCATGCATGTGCAGGTCAAGACCGGGGGCAAGCGCAAGCTGTCCTCGAAACTCTGGCTCGAGCGCCAGCTCAACGATCCCTATGTGGCCCAGGCCAAGCGCGACGGCTATCGCTCGCGCGCGACCTACAAGCTGATCGAGATCGACGACAAATATCACATGCTCAAGCCCGGCATGACCGTGGTCGATCTCGGTGCCGCGCCCGGCGGCTGGAGCCAGATCGCGGCGCGCCGGGTCGGTGCCGAGGCGGGCAAAGGCAAGGTGGTCGCGATCGACCTGCTGGAGATGGGTGAAATCCCTGGGGTCACCTTCACTCAGCTCGACTTTCACGCGGAAGATGCCCCGGAGAAGCTGCGCGCGATGATCGGCGGGCGCGCCGACGTGGTCATGTCGGACATGGCCGCCAACACCACCGGACATCGCAAGACCGACCAGTTGCGCATCGTCGGCCTCGTCGAGCTCGCCGCGCATTTCGCCAGCGAGGTGCTCAAGCCCGGCGGCAGCTTCCTCGCCAAGACGTTCCAGAGCGGCGCCGACGCCGAACTCCTGGCCCAGCTCAAGCGCGATTACGCCACCGTGCGTCACGTCAAGCCGGCCGCGAGCCGGCAGGATTCGTCGGAGCGCTACGTGCTGGCGATGGGGTTCCGCGGCGGAGAGCCGACGGACCTGTTGTAATGGCGTCATTGCGACGGCCACGCCCTGGGGATACAGAGCAGGTGCAATGTCTGGTCTCGGGAATCGGCTTTGGGCCGGCGAGACCGAATTCCGGAGATCCTGCATGCGTGTCCTGAACTGGAGCGTCCTCGCGCTGGGTTTGATGGTCGGGGTCGCCGTGTCGGACGCGGCACAAGCCCAGGCGTACGATCCGCGCTATCCCGTGTGCATGAAGGTCTATGAAGGCGGCCGGTTCGGCGGCGGCGAGTGGATCGACTGCAGCTATACGTCGTTGCCGCAATGTCGCGCGACGGCCTCCGGCCGCTCGGCAATGTGCGACCTCAATCCGTTCTACGCGCCGCCGCCGCGTCCGCCGCGTCGCGCGCACCGGCGTCATCATTGAAATCTTCGGTGACGCAACGGCCATTGCCGTGCCGTGATCGCGTCGAATGTTCGAGACACACCATCCAGCAGGCTGCCGCCATGTCGTACCGTTCCATCCTCGCGATCGTGACGCTCCTGCTGCTGGTGCCCACGATCGCGTTTGCCGCACCGTCGCACAAGCGCAAGGCGCAGCGCTGGCAGGGCTATGGCTTCCTGCCCGGCTACAGGCAGCCGCCCAACAACAGCCTCCCGCTGTATGCGGACAAGGAGGCGATGCGCAACGGGCCGCCGCGCGGCAGCCGCCGCCATTGGTACATCGACGGCACGCCTAAATACATGCTGTACAACGGCGAGTGGCACTATTTCGGCCGTCCCGGTTTCTACCGCGGCCAATACAATGGCGGCAGCTTCGGGCCGTGCTGGACGCGAACGCCGATCGGCATGATCTGGACCTGCGGCTAGCGTCACGAGGGCAGCCCCTACGTGCGCTTCGCTGCAGGCGCACAAGCGGGATGAGCCGGCGCCGACGTGCGCGACGACCGATCCTGTCTGGACAGGGGCGGCTTTTCCCGCTGATATGCCGCGCATGAGAGGCAAGAGAAGAAACGCGAGCCGCTGGTTCGGCCCATCCCGGAGGACTGCTTTGACATCGTTCCGTACGCGCCTGTTCGGCGCCGCCGTCGCGCTGATGACCCTTGCCGGTGCGCCGGTCTCCGCCCAGCAACTCGAACTCAAGGTGATGGCGCCCGCGGCGCCCGGCGGCGGCTGGGACCAGACCGCGCGCGCGATGCAGCAGGCCTTCGTCGCGTCCGGCGTGGCGCGCAGCGTGCAGGTCACCAATGTGGCGGGTGCGGGCGGCACAGTCGGTATCGCGCAGTTCGTCAACGGCGCCAAGGGTGACGGCAATCAGCTGATGGTCAACGGCTTCGTCATGGTCGGCGCGCTCGCCATGAACAAGTCGCCGGTGACCCTGGAGCAGGTGACGCCGATCGCGCGGCTGACCGAGGAGATCCAGGTCATCGTCGTGCCCGCGAACTCGCCGATCAAGACCGCGCAGGATCTCGCGGCGGCGCTGAAGGCCGACATTGCCAAGGTCACCTTCGCCGGGGGCTCGGCCGGCGGCGTCGATCATGTGATGGCGGCGCTGTTCGCCGGCACCGTCGGGGCCGATGCCAAGAAGGTCAACTACATCCCGTTCTCCGGCGGCGGCGAGTCTCTCGCCGCGATCCTCGGCGGCAAGGTCACCGCCGGCATTTCCGGCCTGTCCGAGTATGACGGGCAGATCAAGAGCGGCAAGCTGCGTGCGATCGGCGTGTCCTCGGAGAACCGCATTCCCGGCGTCGACATCCCGACCTTCAAGGAGCAGGGCATCGACCTCGTGCTCGCCAATTGGCGCTCGGTCGTGGCGGCGCCCGGTATCACGCCGGAGCAGAAGAAGACGCTGAGCGAGGCCGTCGAGAAGATGGTCAAGTCGGATGCGTGGAAGGACATCCTGAAGCAGAAGGGCTGGGACGACGCCTATCTCGCGGGTGACGCCTTCGCTGACTTCCTGAAGAAGGAGAACGTCCGCGTCACCGACGTGTTGAAGTCGGTCGGCCTCGTCAAGTCATGACGGACAGCGCCGGCACGGAGACGTCCTCGCGAGGTGTCGACAAGTCTGGCATCGACAAGTCTGGCATCGACAAGGCCGGCATCGTCATTGCGGCCTTGCTGGCCGCCGTTGCGCTGGTGCTGGTCTACGACGCCTCCCAGATCCCGGCGACGACGATGTACGGCATGGGGCCGCAGGTCATGCCGGTCGTGATCGCGATCGGGCTCGGCATTCTCGCGCTGGCCAATCTGATCGACGCCATCAGGGGCAACCTGCCGCCGCGCGAGAGCGCGGATTCGGTCGCGGTGCTGCTGATCCTCTTCGGTCTCGCTCTGCTGATTGCCATCATCGGTTTCGGCGGCGGCTTCATCCTCGCCACGACGGCGCTGTTCGTCACGACGTCGGCGGCGTTCGGCCGGCGCGCCTTTATCACTGATCTCGTCATCGGCGCCGTGCTGACGACCTTGATCTACATGGCTTTCGATCGTCTGCTCACCCTGAGTCTCCCCGCCGGTCCGCTGGAAAGACTGCTCTGATGGACACCTTCGCCGCGCTCGCGCATGGGATGGCGATCGCCGCCCAGCCGATGAACCTGCTCTATGCGCTGATCGGCGTCTTCCTTGGCACCGCCGTCGGCGTGCTGCCGGGCATCGGACCGGCGCTCACCGTCGCGCTGCTGTTGCCGGTCACCTACAAGCTCGATCCCGGCGGCTCGCTGATCATGTTCGCCGGCATCTATTACGGCGGCATGTATGGCGGCTCGACCACCGCGATCCTGATCAACACGCCCGGCGAGAGCGCCTCGATGGCGACCGCGCTCGAGGGCAACAAGATGGCCAAGGCGGGCCGCGGCGGCCCGGCGCTGGCGACCTCGGCGATCGGCTCCTTCGTCGCCGGCACGATCGCCACCATCGGCTTGGCTTTCCTGTCGCCCTATCTCGTCGACATCGCCGTGCGCTTCGGCCCCGAGGATTACTTCGCGCTGATGTGCGTCGCCTTCATCACGGTCTCTGCGACCTTTGGCGATTCACCGATCCGCGGCCTGACCAGCCTGTTCATCGGCCTGACGCTCGGCCTCGTCGGCATCGACAAGCTGACGGGACAGGCGCGGCTCGCCTTCGGCGTGCCCGAGCTGCTGGATGGCGTCGAGGTGACGACCTTGGCGGTCGGCCTGTTCGCGGTCGGCGAGGCGCTCTACGTCGCTTCGCGGCGGCATCACACCGAGGAGAAGATCGAGGCCGTCAAAGGATCGCTGTGGATGACGCGTGAGGACTGGAAGCGCTCCTGGAAGCCGTGGCTGCGCGGCACGGCGTTCGGCTTCCCGATCGGGGCGCTGCCGGCTGGCGGCGCTGAAATACCGACCTTCCTATCCTATTCGACCGAGCGGCGTTTGACCAAATATCCTGATGAGTTCGGCAAAGGCGCGATCGAGGGCGTCGCCGGTCCGGAGGCTGCGAACAACGCCTCCGCCGCCGGCACGCTGGTGCCATTGCTGACGCTCGGCCTGCCGACATCCGCGACGGCGGCGATGATGCTCGCCGGCTTCCAGCAATATGGCCTCAACCCGGGACCGCTACTGTTCGCCGAACGCCCCGATCTCGTCTGGGGCCTGATCGCGAGCCTGTTCATCGCCAACACGATGCTGCTGGTTTTGAACCTGCCGCTGGTCGGCCTGTGGGTGCGGCTGCTGAAGATCCCGACGCCCTGGCTGTACGCCGGCATTCTCGTGTTCGCGACCATGGGCACAATCGCGGCCAAGCCGTCGGTGGTGGAGTTGTCGATGCTGGCGGGCTTCGGCGTGCTCGGTTTCCTGATGCGCCGCTTCGATTTTCCGATCGCGCCCGTCGTCGTCGGCCTGATCTTAGGCCCGATCGCCGAGAGCCAGTTGCGCCGCGCGCTGGCGATCAGCCTCGGCGACCCCATGACCCTGCTGCAATCTCCGATCTCCGCGACGTTGTTAGTTGTCGCGCTGATCGCACTCGTCGCGCCGTTCATCTTGAAGGGACTCGGACGCTTCAAGGCGAATGAGGATTGAGTGTGGCGCGGCCAGCAGGAACCGCGCCATTGCAGTGCAACATAACGTGACCGGGAGAAGGGACGAACATCGGACCCGGCTTGAAACGATGTCCGCGTGATCTGGTTTGCGCTTCAACCATCGAGACCGAGGCTTGGAACCTCGGATCAACTGGAGGAGGCGTCTTTCGGGGCGTGTCACCCCAAACCGAAAGAGACCCGATGACCGATCGCTTCGATGACGGTTTCAAGCCGGCCGCCGCACCTCCTCGATCCGCGCCGACGACACCGGCGCGTCCGCCGCGGCACCCTGTGATCCTGCGTGCCTCCGCCATCGGCGTCGCCGGCATCCTGTCGGCGCTGATGCTGACGGCGGTGGTGCCGCCGATCGTTGCCGACCAGTCCGACCGGGCCGTCGTCAACGCCCCCGTCATGCTGCTGACCTCGCCAATCGCGGGCCAGGTCGAGACGCTCACCGCGAAGCAGGGCGGCGAGGTGAACGCCGGGGATCGCTTGGCCGAGATCACCAATCCGCGGCTCGACCGCACCACGCTGATCTCGCTGGAGGAGAAGGCGGGAGACGCGCGCCAGAAGCTCGACGCCACCCGTGCGAAACATCAATCCGACATCAGCTATGTCGGCTCGCTCGACCAGGAGATCGCGAGCCAGGCCGAGCAGTTGAAGGCGCAGTTGCAGTCGCAGATCGAGGAACTCCGCGCACGCGTGGCGCAGTCCAACGCGCAGAGCAGCGAGAAGAAGGCGATCGTCGACCGGCAGAACCGCATGGTCGCGCGCGACGCCGCCAGCCTCGACATGGTCAAGCCGACCGAGCAGCAATATGCGGCGGCGCTGCACGACACCGACGCGCAGAATGCGAAACTGAACCAGAAGCTGACGCAGCTGAAGGCGCTGAACGCCGGCATCTATGTCGGCGAGGATCTGGTCGCGCTCAACATGCTTGCGCAGAAGCGCCGCGACATCGATCTCGATGCCCGGCGCATGGAGATCGAGGAGAAGCAGCAATCCGCCGTGCTCGGCGACCTCGAAGGCCTGATCAAGTCCGAGCGCGCGCGGCTGGCAAGGCTCGCGTCCGCCGACGTATTGTCGCCCGGTCCCGGCAAGGTGCTGGCGGTCGGGGCCGACACTGGACGCCACGTCAGTGCGGGCGATACGATCGCTTCCGTCGTCGATTGCGACAAGCGCTTCGTCGTCGCGATCTTCTCCTATCGGCAGGGTGAAGCGATGAAGCCGGGCACCAAGGTGCGGATCGACGGCGGCGGCTTTCATAGCGGCACCGTCAGTGCCGTGCTGCCGAAGACCAGCGACAAGGTCGACGAGCGCTTCGCCGTGCCGTTTCCGCAGACCGAGCGGCGCGAGCTCTATGTGATGATCACGCCGGATGCGGCCGAGGACATGCCTGCAGCGCAGCCGGCTTCCGCCGCGACGCCGGCCTGCACGGTCGGGCAGTGGGTGACCGTGACCCGCGACAACGGCATCGTACCGTCGATGTCGGTGACCTGGCGGCGGCTCGGCCACCTGGTGGCCTCGCTTACCGATCTTGATCCGTCCGAGCCGGATGAAGCCCTACGGCGGGCCGGCGTCACCAAGCTCGACTCCGCCTTGCGGTCGCAACCGGTTCAACCGCCTGAGCTGGACGAGCACTGGCTTCCGGCGGCGCATGCGGGGTCTGCGCAATGAGGCTCGCATCCATGGTCATCATCGCGACGGCGCTGCTCGGCAGCGTCATGCCGCTGCGCGCCGAAACGCCTTTATGCGCAGGACTTGCACAGGCCGTGGGGCCGAAGCTCGCCGGTCATGATGCGGCATTCATCCGCTCCTACGAGCCGGGTGCCGATGAGGAGGGGCTGCCGCTCGGTCTCTCGACGACGGCCTTCACCTATGACAACGCGCTGGCGGCGATCGCGCTCGTCGCGTGCGGGCACGTCAACGAAGCTCGCGTGATCGGCAATGCGCTGGTGCATGCGGCCAGCAACGATCGCAGCTTCCAGGACGGCCGTCTCCGCAACGCCTATCGCGCCGGACCCGTCGGCGCCGGCGCTGCGCTGCTGCCGGGCTGGTGGGATCACGAGAAGAACATCTGGGGCGAGGATCCCGCGCAGGACGGCACCGCGACCGGCAACGTCGCCTGGGCGGCGCTCGCGCTGCTGACGCTGCATCAGGCGACGGGCGATGCAACTTATCTCGCGAACGCGCGTCGGCTGATGGACTGGATCATCGTCAACGCGAGCCACGGGACAGACGGTTTCAGCGGCGGCTTCCACGGCTACGATCCGCAGCAGGTGCGCCTCACCTGGATGTCGACCGAGCACAATGCCGACGTCTACGCGGTGGCGTCATGGCTGCATCGTCTCACGTCCGAGCCGCGCTATCGGGACGCCGCGCTGACGGCGCGACGGCTGCTCGATCGCAGCTTCCGCGGCGATCACTTCCTGCTCGGCACCAAGCCCGACGGCAGCCTTGCCGATGCCAATCTGCTGGCGCTCGACGTGCAGCTCTGGCCGTGGATGGCCGTGCCCGATGCGCCCGCCTGGCGCAAGGCGCTCGGCTTCGCCGAAAGCAAGCTCGCGGTGGATGGCGGTTTCGACTTCAACGGCGATCGCGACGGCGTCTGGGTCGAGGGCACCGCACAGGCCGCGCTGGCTTATCGCATGGTCGGAAACGCCGCGGCAAGCGAGCGGCTTGTCGCGGGATTCCGAGCCGATCGGACGGCGACGGGCCTGCTGAACGCGACGCGCAACGCGCGCCTCACCACCGGGCTGTCGATCGATCCGACGGGCGCGACCACCATCCAGGACTTCTTCTACTACAAGCGGCCGCATCTCGGCGCCACTGCCTGGGCCGTGCTCGCCGAGACGGGCTGGAATCCGTTCACCGGCGCGAAGGTGCCCTGATGTTTCCGACCGCCAGCAATGCACCGTCGGTCCTTTCGACCGACCTCGGCGTCCTGCTCGGGCTCCTCGTCATGGCCCGGCTGCTCGACCCGACGCGGCTCCGCGACCGCGTCCTGTTCGGCGCCACCACGGCCTCGTTCCTGCTGATTTACACGCTGTGGCGCTGGCACGACACGCTGCCGGCGTTCGATCTGACCTTGCAGGCGCTGTGGCCGCGATTGTTCATCACGCTGGAGATCATTGCGATCACCTACACACTGATGTCGATCCTGATCCTCACCCGCAGCGTCGACCGCTCGGGGCAGGCCGATGCTGCGCAGCGCGCGCTGGCTGAGCGGGGCGAGCAGCCGGCCGTCGACATCTTCATCTGCACCTATGACGAGCCGATGGAGATCGTGGAGCGCTCGATCCTCGCCGCGCTGGCGCTCGACTACGCCAGCAAAACGGTCTGGGTGCTCGACGACACCCGCCGCGACTGGCTGCGCGCGTTCTGCGACGAGGTCGGCGCGCGTCATCTGACCCGGCCGAACAACAAGGGCGCCAAGGCCGGCAATCTCAACAACGCGCTCGCAGCCACAGGGCAGGAGTCGAACGCGCCTGTCATTCTCGTGCTCGACGCCGACTTCGCGCCGCGCCGCGATTTCCTGCAGCGCACGGTGGGCCTGCTGCTGTCCGAGCCGGACATCGCCGTCGTGCAGACGCCGCAGTTCTACTACAACCCGGATCCGATCCAGCACAATCTGCTGGCATCGGGCCATTGGGTCGACGACCAGCGCTTCTTCTTCGACGTGTTCCAGCCGGCCAAGGATGCGTGGGGCTGCGCGTTCTGCGTCGGCACGTCTTTCGTCGTGCGCCGCGAGCGGCTCGTGGAGATCGGCGGCTTCCCGCATGCGGCGATCTCCGAGGATCTCAATCTCACCTACACGCTGCTCAAGCGTGGCTTCCGTACGGTCTGGCTCAACGAGCCGCTCAGCTTCGGCCTGTCGGCGGAAGGCGTGCCAGAATACATCACCCAGCGCGCGCGCTGGTGCCTGGGCACGATCCAGGTCGCGCTGCTGCGCGACGGTCCGATGCGCAGCCGCGGCTACAGCTTCACCCAGCGCTGGCACTTCCTGCATGGCGTGCTCAACTGGCTGTGTAAGCCGTTCATGGTGCTGCTCCTGATCGCGCCGCCGATCTATTGGTTCGCAGGGGTGCCGGCGTTCGAGGCCGACTATCTCTCGTTCCTGCGCTACGGCGTGCCCGCGTTGCTCGGCACCATCATCTACATGGGCTGGATCTCGCGGTCCAAGACGTTGCCGCTGTTCATGGAGGCGACGCATGCGGTGACGTGTTTCGCCATCACGGCGACCCTGGTCAGCGCGGCGATCCGGCCGTTCGGCCGCCCGTTCAAGGTCACCGACAAGGGTGGCGACCGCTCCCAGCCGCGCGTGCATGGCAAGCTCGCCGCGATCTTCGGGCTGATTGCCGCGAGCTCGGCGGCGGCCATCGTCTGGGCCTTCGTATCGCCGAATGCCGCGAGCGAGATCTCGTCGATCGACTATTTCAACCTGCTGTGGGCCGGCATTGCGATGCTCATTTCCTTCATCGCGTTCCTGGTCTGCTTCGAGCTGCCGCGGGCTGAAGATCTGTTTCCGACGGACGAGGCAGGGTGGCTAGCACGCGGTGGCGAGGTCGTACCGTGTCGCGTCGAGGCGCTCTCGCTGTCGTCTGCGCGCGTGACTGGCTCGCGCCGTTGCAGTCCGGGAAGCGCGATGCCCGTCCATCTCGACGGTCTCGGCTGGATCGATGCCTCCGTCGAGGCTGTGTCGAAGACGTTGACGCACCTTCGCCTGCAGCCAACCGAAGCGCAGCGACGCCAGCTCGTGGTTCGCCTGTTCAGCTCCTCCTGCGGCGTCATCAGCGGTCGCGCCCGCCTGCGCGGCGCCTTCGCAGGTCTCGCCCGCCGTGGCTTCTTGGGACGGTGATAAGGCCACACCTCGCTCACGTGCATCCGCTGCCGTAGGGGGGCAAAGCGGCCGCCGCAGGCGGCGGCGTGCCCACCATCGATCCGCGCGGGCCGAGGGAGTCGGTGGGCACGGCGTCACCGCGAGCTCACATCAAGGACACAGCACGGCAGCGCCTTTGCCCACCCTTGCTACGCGCTACATGCCGCGGAATCATAGCGGGAGAGCACGCAATCTCTTCTCCGGTCATTCCGGGGGGCGCGTAGCGCCAGCCCGGAATCCATAACCACAGGCCGTCATGTGACGAGGATCAGGGCCACAGCGATCTCATGACCAGCCGTGGTTATGGATTCCGGGCTCGTGCTCCACGTGAGGCCGACGAGCGTCGGCCTCACGCTCCGCCCGCCCCGGAATGACGGTGGAGAGAGACGAGCGTATAAACTCAGCGCAGAGCTCTCGGACGCATATCACCGTTGCGCTTCCTCGATCTTGTCGAGCACGCGCTCCGGCGCGATGTCCTTGGACGCGTCGCGCAGCTCGGGCTTGGCGTCCGGCTCGATGCCCATCTGTTTCGCCATCTGGTTCAGGAGCGTCACGACTTGCGTCAGCTCGTGCTCCGTCAGCAGGCTGATCTGGAGATCGAGGTCGGCGCGCTTGTCGGCTTCGCCGGCCATCCGGTTCTGCGAGATCAGCACGAAGGTCGACAGGAAGATCGCCTCGACCGAGGCGATCATCGCCAGCACGACGAAGCTTTCGTCCCAGGCGGGCACGCCGGGCACCAGATGCAGGTTGGCGACGATCCAGAAGCCGAAGCCGAACAGATGCAGGTACACGAAGGTCATCGACCCCGTGAACCGCGTGATGGCGTCGGCAACCTTCTGCTGCGCGGTCGCCTCGGTCCGCTCGCGCTTGCGGCGGTCGACCAGCGCCTGAATGTTGCGTTCGAGGGCGGGAGTAAGCCCCGGGCCGGGTGCGGGATCGGGTGCGAGTTCTCGGGTCATGGCGGGGCAACGAGGCGCGCCCAGGACCGTTCCCGCAAGGAACGCGCCGCTTCGTGAGGCAACTTGGCCGGCCCGAGCGGATAGCCCGTCTCGCGCTCTCAGGAATGGGGGAACAGCGGCTTATGATTAATTAAGACTAACATTCGAATGCGCCACGTCTCGGCTGGAAGTGACGGCACAGCAAAGCCCGGTGCGGTATGTAACGACAAGACGGAATACCGCGCGGGCGTCGCAGGGATGATGGACCGGACGCGCTGCGCGAGGGCAGGGCCTGTCGGGCATGGATGCTGGAACGCAGAGGGCGTCGGCTGACACCACGCGCATGGTGTGGATCGATTACGCGCGCGGCATCGGCGTGATCCTGGTCGTCTACGGTCATGTGCTCGGCGGCCTGGTACGCCCAGGCATCTTTCCGGACGGCGCGCTCGCGCGCTGGATGGACTACACGCTCTACACGTTCCACATGCCGCTGTTCTTTTTCCTGGCCGGCTTGAACGTGCAGCATAGCCTGCGGAAGGGTGCGCGTTCCTTCCTCGAATCCAAGCTCTGGACCATCGCCTATCCCTACGTGCTGTGGTCGCTGATCCAGGGCGGGACCACGATGCTGCTGGCGCGGGATGCCAACATTCCGATCCATCCGAGCGATCTCGCGGCGATCTGGTATCGCCCGATCGCGCAATTCTGGTTTCTCTACGCGCTGATGCTCTGCCATTTGATCGCGGTGCTCGTCCCGTCACGGACGGTGCTGGTTTCACTGGCGGTCGCAGGTTTCGGCATTTTCCTCATGCTTCCTGTCCGGCCGGATCTCGCGCTGACCTTGCATCACCTGCCGTTCTATGTCGCCGGCCTGTACGGCGCCCGCCTGATGGCGGAATGGCGCCCGCGGGGTTGGCCGCTGCTGATCATGATTGCCGCAGCGTTCGCCGCCGCGGTGGCGCTCGGCGGGGAGCTGTCCGGCATGGACGCCAACGGCCTCGCCTCGCTGCCGGCCTGCGTGCTCGGAATCGCCGGCATGGTCGTGCTGTGCCGGCTGCTCGACCCCTCGCGTCACCGCTGGCTCGCCGCCGTCGGCGTCGCGTCGATGACGATCTATGTGCTGCACATCCTCGCCGGCTCGGGCATGCGCATCATCATGCTCAAGGCGCACATCCCGACCTGGCCCTGGCTCTATCTGTTGGCCGGAACCGCGGCGGGTGTCGTGCTTCCTCTGATCGCCCATGTGGTCCTGCAGCGATTGCATCTGCTCGCGTTGGTTGGACTTGCGGCGCCTGCCAGGCGCAAGGCGCGATCTGCGGCGATCGCGCCGCGTGTCGCGTCCGATCAGGCCCCGGTCTGATGCTGCTGTCGGCCGACGGCGGGCTGGGACTGGCCGGCCGTCTGGTCGCTCGGGCAGGCCATCGCGGCCAGCATCCAGAACAGCGCCGACACTTCGCCCGAGGAGATGCTGGTGAGCGGCAGCTGGATCAAGAGCGCGCTGATGGCGAGCGCGCCGAGCACGACGCCCTCGCGCGTTGGCAGCCGCCAGGCGGCACTGGTGGCCGTGAGACCAACCCAGATGTAGGCCGCGAGGCAGATCAGCCCGACCGGGATGCCCATCGTCACCCAGCTTGCGATGATCTGCCCGTCGATCGGCATCGTGCCGGCGACGCCGACGTCCAGGATGGTGAAGCCCGATCCCAGAACCATGCTGTTCGGTGCATTCCACAGCGTCACGAACTCTTCGAGCCGCTCGCTGCCGCTGCTGTCCTGCGACACGCTGCCGAGCGACTCCAGACGGGAGGTGATGACGTCCGCGAACGGCGTGAACAGCACGGTCACGACCACCGCGGCCAGCAGTCCGAGCGTCAGCGACGCGGAGCGCATTCGCGTGGCGGGAAAGAACAGGCAGAACAGGACGCCCACGGCGAGCGTGATCCAGCTGGTGCGATAGAGCGACAGCAGCAGGCCGAGCGCCGCCGGCGCCATCACGGCCATGGCCAGCCATCCCGGCCGCAGGAAGCCGACCAGCAGCAGGCCGGTGGCCGTGAAGGTCGCATAGCTGGCAGGACCGTTCATCGTGCTGAATACGCGCACCATATAGGGCAGCGGATAGCCGGCCGAGGTGATGCTGGCATTCACCATCCAGAACCGGTCCCAGTCCTGCGGATCGACATACTGCCAGATGCCGTAGAGTCCGGTGAGCGGCAGGACCAGCATGAACGCGCGCGTGATCGCGTCGATCAGGACGGTGTCGGATCTTGCCTGCTGCTGCAGCGCGATCGCATAGAGCACCGGCGCGGCCCATTTCATTCCGCCATTGGCGGCGTTGAACCAGTCGTTCTGGAACATCGACAGCGCGCCGCCGTAGAGGATGCAGGCCAGGATGATGAGCGGCGGCACCAGCCACGGATTGCGCGAAGCGGCCTTGTCCGCCGGCGAGAGGACGAGGCTCGGGATCGGCGCGAGGATGAACAGCAGGGGACCGCTCAGCATGATGCCCGAGGAGTCGAAGCCCGCGGAGACGTCGACCAGGCGACGCACGAACGGGGCGAAGGCAAACATGAGGATCGCCGACTGGACGTGAGCCGCGGCGTTGCGGCGCCATGCAAACCAACCCGTGAGGGCGCAGCCGAGGATGAAGACCGGTCGCACCAATCCGCCGAGGGCAGGGACAGCGAGGATCGTTCCCGCCAGCAGAAGCGCGGTCGGCCAGCAATCCATTGCCATGGCGGCGAGCGGCCGCGCGTCGATTCGGCTTTCCTTCATGGCAGCGGACTATAATGGAAAAGCCTGTTTGCGACCTGTCTCCGCGAGCGAGCGCGTCCAATGGTCCTGCGTCACAACCCCCGTCATTCCGGGGCAAGGCCGCCGGCCTTGAACCCGAAATCTCGAGATTGTCTTGCGTCCACCATGTCGAGATTCCCGGTTCAATCCTCAACGCGCAGCCGCGTCGCGGCTGCGCATTGAGAATTGCCCCGGAACGATGGTGGACGACGTGATCGTCCAATTCCTTGTTACAGAGCCAAACTCTCCTCGTTGATGGGCTGGAGCCGATGCGAAGCGTATCGATGTCAATCGTTGCCGGTCTGTGGTTGCTCTGCTGGGCCGTCCCAGCCGACGCCGCGGAAGTGCTGCCGCCGCGCGATCTCTGCCTGCCGACCACCTCGGCCAAGTCGCGCGACGGCAACTGCGTATCCTGCGCCGTGGGCGCGATCTCGACACGACCGAGCTTTCAGGCCCTGGTGGCGCAGGTGCGTGCGCGTGCCGCAGTCTTCGACGACATCGATCGCCGGATCGACGGTGCGAGCGACGATCCCGAGGTGCAGAACCTGCTGAAGGGGCGCAATCTCGCGCAGGTGCTCTACGGGTCGGACGCGGATTTCATCGCGGGCGGAAATGCATCGCGCTGTCTGCTGCCGGACAATGAGGAGGCGCGCAGCCAGGCCACGCCGGTTCCCTGCGAATCCATTCCGCGCGACGGGCTGGTGGTGCTGCTGACCGCAGGGCAATCGAACATCGCCAACAACGGTGCGCCGGATCGGAGCGGCAAGCTCTATCAGCCGCGTCACCGGTTCTATAATTTCGACCGCTTCGACGGCCGCTGCTACGTGGCGCGCAACCCGTTGCTCGGGACCACGAGCGACGGAGAGAACGTCGCCACCCGGCTCGGGGACGAACTGATTGACCGCGGGCTTGCGAAGACCGTCGTGATTGCGCCTGCCGCGATCGGCGGCACCTATGTGGAGGAATGGCGCGCCCGCGGCGGCAAATATTTCGAGGTGCTGCTGTCGACCCTTGCAGGGCTGCGCGACGTGGGTCTCGAGCCGAGCGCGGTGCTCTGGCATCAGGGCGAAGGTAATGCCTTTGCGTTCGCGACCAACGGGGCGGAGGACGGCACGCACTTGCAGGTGACCGCGAAGATGAAGGAGGCGGCACGGCTGTCCTACCTGCGCAATGATCTCGAGATCATTGCGGGCCTGCGCGCCGCCGACGTGACCGCGCCGATCTTCGTGGCCAAGGCGACGCTCTGCGGCACCATTCCTGACGAGATCATCCGGTCCGCGCAGGCCGCCGTGCCGAACCCCTCGCTCGGGGTCTATCCCGGTCCGGACACCGACCAGATCGGGCTGCCGCTGCGCCACGACCGCTGTCACATGAGCCGCGCCGGCACCGAGCAGCACGCAAAGATGTGGGCCGATCGCCTGGCCGACTACTGGAAGTCCGCGCCGCGGAAGCCCTGAGCCGCGGCACTCAGCCGAGCTTCTGATCCCGCGCGTCGTGCGTGGTTTCGCTGGCCGATTTCGTTGCGGCCTTCTCGGCGCCTTTCTCTGCGCCCTTGCGACTCGCGATCGCCGCGACCTTGCGGCCCGAGATCTCGCTGCCGGCATCATCCGGCATCTGCCAGAAGAAGAATGACGACAGCGCCGAGGTGATGGCAACGACGATGAAGGCCGGGGCGAAGGAGGTGGCGGTGAGCTCGCTCGCGCCATGCGCCCACATCGTGGTCTCCACCGAGAACGCCCCGACCGCAACGCCGGCGGAGATTGCGAGCTGCTGGTTGACGCTGGTGAGCGTGGTGGCGCGGCTCATCTGCGCGGTCTCGACCTCGGCATAGGCCACCGTGTTGATCGCGGTGAACTGCAGCGAGCGGAAGAAGCCGCCGACGAACAGGATGATGACGATCAGAAGCAGCGGCGTCGCCGGCGTGAACAGCGCGCAGGCGGCGAGGAAGACCGAGCTGACGACGGCGTTGACGGTCATCAAATGGCGGAAGCCGAAGGCCTTGATCAGCCGCGCCGCCAGCGCCTTCATGCCCATCGCGCCGGCCGAGGAGCCGAACGTCACGAGGCCGGACTGGAACGGCGACAGGCCAAAGCCGAGCTGCATCAGGAGCGGCAGCAGGAAGGGCAGGGCGCCGATGCCGAGCCGGAACATGAAGCCGCCGACGATCGAGGCCCGCAACGTCGGTAGCCGCAGCAGCGAGAAGTCGAGCACCGGCGAATTGGTGCGCCAGGAGTGCCGGACATAGAGCGTCATCGAGATCGCGCCGATCGCGACGAGACTGCCGACCACCGACCACGGCAGCAGGTTGAGTCCCGCGACCGACAGGCCGAAGGCGAGGCCGGCCAGGCCAATGCCGGCGAGCACCATGCCGTAGAGATCGAACGGCTCTGGATTGTCGCTCTTGATCGGATCGATGAAGCGCAGCGCCATGATGATGCCGACGATTCCGATCGGGATGTTGATCAGGAAGATCCAGTGCCAGGAGAAATAGGTGGTGATGAAGCCGCCGACCGGCGGCCCGATCACGGGCCCGATCAGCGCGGGGATCGTCACCCACGCCATCGCGCCGACCAGCGCGCTCTTGTCGACGGAGCGCAGCAGGACGAGACGGCCGACCGGGGTCATCATCGCGCCGCCCATGCCCTGCAGGATGCGCGCGAACACAAAATTCTCGACGGAATTGGCGAGCGCGCAGCCGATCGAGCCGATCATGAACACCGCGACCGCGCTGGAGAACACGCGCCGCGCACCGAACCGGTCGGCGGTCCAGCCGCTCGCCGGGATGAACACCGCGAGCGACAGCAGATAGGAGGTGATCGCGAGCTTCAAGGTCAGCGGGCTGGTGCCGATATCCCTGGCGATCGCCGGCAGCGAGGTCGCGATGACCGTGGAGTCCATGTTCTCCATGAACAGGGCGGTGGCGACGATCAGCGGAATGATTCGTTGCTTGTTCATCGAATCCTGGAGAGGGCAAGGAGGCGGAGCCGGCGCCGGGGCTTTAACACCCTGCGACGAACGGGGCCATTGCGCTGCTGGCATGGCCCCCCAAATGCAGCGCGACGCTGTCGCGTCCTGTGTTTTTGGGAGATGTGCCGATGATCTACCTGCTCGCCGCTTTGGTGCCGCCGCTGGGTCTGCTGCTCAACGGGCAGCCGTTCGCGGCCATCTTCAACCTGCTGCTCTGCGTGGTCTGCCTGGTGCTCGGCCTGTTCTTCCACGTGCTGCTGCTGGTGCCCTCGGCGCACGCTCTGATCGCCGTCCACATGCGGCGGGAGGACCGGCGCCATCGCGAGGTGGTCGACGCCATCCGCCGCTACGGGCCGCCGCCGGGCGCCTGGCGCTAACGGCGGAACTTCTGCCCCGGAATCGGGGCTTTGGCGACCTTTTGTTGCGCATCTGGGGCCGATCCGGGCCGTCTTTCGCAATCGCGGGAGGAGGGCGGATCGGCCCTTTGATTCGTCACAGGCCCATGCTATCGACCCGCGTCAACCCCACCGATGGGCTCCGATTCGACGGCGAGGCATGGTCTCGACGGCGGCGCCGCTCATCCTTAGATCCCATCGCGGCCGTTACGGCCGCAGACAAGGAGTTGACGATGGCGACCGTGCAGACACTTCGCGAAGCCTTTACCTTCGACGACGTGCTCTTGAAGCCGGGCCTCTCCGATGTGCTTCCCTCCGAGGTCGACATCCGCTCGCGCGTGACGCGCGAGATCCCGCTGAACATTCCGATCATGGCGTCCGCGATGGATACCGTCACCGAGGCGCGCATGGCCATCGCGATGGCGCAGGCCGGCGGTGTCGGGGTGATCCACCGTAATTTCGATCCCGAAGGCCAGGCCGCCCAGGTCCGCCAGGTCAAGAAGTTCGAATCCGGCATGGTGGTGAACCCGCTGACCATCTCCCCGGACGCGACGCTCGCCGATGCGCTGGCGCTGATGAAGGATTACGGCTTCTCCGGCATTCCCGTCGTGACCGGCGGGTCCAAGGGCATCCCCGGCAAGCTGGTCGGCATCCTCACCAACCGCGACGTCCGCTTCGCCACCGATCCGCGGCAGAAGATCTCGGAGCTGATGACGCATGAGAACCTCGTCACCGTGCGCGAGGGCGTCGGCCAGGACGAGGCCAAGAAGATCCTGCACAAGCACCGCATCGAGAAGCTGCTCGTGGTCGACGATCAGTACCGCTGCGTCGGCCTGATCACTGTCAAGGACATGGAGAAGGCGGTCGCGCATCCGCTCGCCTGCAAGGACGCGCAGGGGCGCTTGCGCGTCGCCGCCGCGACCACCGTGGGCGAGGGCGGCTTCGAGCGCACCGAGAAGCTGATCGAGGCCGGCGTCGACCTCGTCGTGGTCGACACCGCGCATGGCCATTCCTCGCGCGTGCTGGAGGCGGTCAACCGCATCAAGCGCATCTCCAACGCGGTGCAGGTGATCGCCGGCAACATCGCCACCCGCGACGGCGCCCAGGCGCTGATCGATGCCGGCGCTGACGCCGTCAAGGTCGGCATCGGCCCGGGCTCGATCTGCACCACCCGCATCGTCGCCGGCGTCGGCGTGCCGCAGCTCACCGCGATCATGGATGCGGTGGAAGCGGCCAAGAAGGCCGACGTGCCGGTCATCGCCGACGGCGGCATCAAGTTCTCCGGCGACCTCGCCAAGGCGCTCGCCGCCGGCGCCGACGTCGCCATGGTCGGCTCGCTGCTGGCCGGCACCGACGAGACGCCCGGCGAAGTGTTCCTGTGGCAGGGCCGCTCCTACAAGGCCTATCGCGGCATGGGCTCGGTCGGCGCGATGGCGCGCGGCTCGGCCGACCGCTACTTCCAGCAGGACATCAAGGACACCTTGAAGCTCGTGCCGGAGGGCATCGAGGGCCAGGTGCCGTACAAGGGCCCGGTCGGGAACGTCATGCACCAGCTCGCCGGCGGCCTGCGCGCCGCCATGGGCTATGTCGGCGCCAAGGACCTCGCCGAGTTCCACAGCAAGGCCGAATTCGTCCGCATCACCGGCGCCGGCCTGCGCGAAAGCCACGTCCACGACGTGACCATCACGCGCGAGAGCCCGAACTATCCGGGCGGGGCGTAAGCCACGTGGAACGTCATTCCGGGGCAGCGCGACGCGCAACGCGCGGCGTGCTGAACCCGGAAGCCCGATATTGTCTTGCACCACCACTTGCGCACCTCACCTCTGGATTCCGGGTTCGCGCTGACGCGCGCCCCGGAATGACGGAGGAGAGAGCATCGCCCCGTCCGCATCCATAAGAACATCAGGAGGAAACACCATGTCCCAAGCCAAGCGCATCGTGCTCGCCGCGCGTCCCGTCGGCGAGCCCAAGCCCAGCGATTTCCGCCTCGAGGATTACGCCGTGCCGACGCCCGGCGCGGGCGAGGTGCTGCTGCGCACGATCTGGCTGTCGCTCGATCCCTATATGCGCGGGCGCATGAGCGACGGGCCGTCCTATGCCCAGCCGGTGCCGGTCGGCGGCGTGATGGAGGCGGGGACCGTGTGCGAGGTGGCGGCCTCCAACAATCCCGGCTTCAAGCCCGGCGACATCGTGCTGGCCCGCGCCGGCTGGCAGACGCACGCGATCTCCGACGGCCGCGGTCTCGCCAAGGTCGACCCGAGCCTCGCGCCGATCTCGACCGCCGTGGGCGTGCTTGGCATGCCCGGCATGACCGCCTACACGGGCCTCCTGGACATCGGCCAGCCCAAGGCGGGTGAGACCGTCGTCGTTGCCGCCGCCTCCGGCGCGGTCGGCTCGGCCGTGGGCCAGATCGCCAAGATCAAGGGCGCCCGCGCCATCGGCATCGCCGGCGGCAAGGACAAATGCGACTACGTGAAAAAGGAATTCGGCTTCGACGACTGCCTCGACCATCGCGACCCCGATCTCGCCGCCAAGCTGAAAGAGGCGTGCCCCAAGGGCATCGACGTCTATTTCGAGAATGTCGGCGGCCCGGTGTTCGAGGCGGTGTTCCCGCTGTTCAACGCCTTTGCCCGCATGCCCGTCTGCGGCCTGATCGCGCATTACAACGACACCCAGTCGGCCTCGCCGAAATGGGCCGGCGCGCTGATGCGCAACGTGCTGACCAAGCGGCTGCTGATCCGCGGCTTCATCGTCTCCGACTTCGCCTCCCGCCACGGCGACTTCCTCAAGGACATGTCGGCCTGGGTCCGCGACGGCAAGGTCAAGTACAAGGAGCACGTCACCGAGGGCCTGGAGAACGCGCCGGAGGCGTTCATGGGCCTGCTCAAGGGCGCCAATTTCGGCAAGCAGCTGGTGCGGGTCGGGGCGGACAAGGCCTAAAGGCCAAAGCCTGAGCCACACTTGATGTGAAAGTTCAGCGCGACCGTAAAATCACGGGAACCACGAGGGCTTATCGGGAGTCCTGAGGGAACCGGTTCATCCAGGAGGGCCCGGCACCACGCCGGGCCTTCGCTTTTCCTCAAGGGGGATTTTCGATGTCGCTGCCCATGGTGCTGCTGCCCGTCTTCGTCGAGGTCGCGCTGACGTTTGCGCTCTTGTTCTGGAATAAGAGGCGCGGCCAAGCCACGGACGCCGCCGACGAATTCGGCCTGCCGACCCTGTTCTATGCCCTGATCGCGATTGCGCTGCCGCTGCGCCATGCCGATCTGGTGATCGTGCTGCTGTCCTGGGTGTTCGTGGTCACCCGCTTCGTCAACGCCGGCTTTGTCAGCGGGGCAGACAAGCGCGGGCTCGCCTGGACCGCCTCGGCGCTGGTGCTGCTGGCGATGTGGCTGTATTTCGCCCTGAAGATGCTTCTCCTGATCTGAACGGAATACCGTAATGACCCCCGCCGCCCGGCTGTCCGCCGCCATCGACATCATCGAGTCCATCGAGGCCCAGCGGGCGCCGGCGACCAAGGCGCTGAAGGATTGGGGCACCAGCCACCGCTTCGCCGGCTCCGGCGACCGCGCCGCCATCGCCGGGCTGGTCTGGGACGTGCTCCGCCGCCGCGCCTCCAGCGCTTACGTGATGGAGGACGACACCGCGCGGGCGCGGGTGCTCGGCATGCTCAAGCTCGAGCGCGGGCTGGACGTGCCGACCATCGCCGCGATGTGCGACGGCAGCCGCTTCGCGCCGCCGCCTCTCACCGCCGCCGAGGAGAAGGCGCTGGCCTCGCGCACCACCGAGGGCGCGCCGCCGCCGGTCGCCGGCGACTATCCCGACTGGCTCGACCCGTATCTTGCAGCCGTGTTCGGCGACGACCGCGTGGCTGAGGCCATGGCGATGGCCAACCGGGCGCCACTCGATCTGCGCGTCAACACGCTGAAAGCCAAGCGCGAGAAGGTGCAGGCCTCGCTGAAGCATCTCGGCGCCCAGCCGACGCCGTGGTCGCCGCTCGGCCTGCGCATCACGCTTTCAGCCGACGCGCGCAATCCCGGCGTTCATGCCGAGGAGGATTTCATCAAGGGCGCCATCGAGGTCCAGGACGAGGGCTCGCAGCTCGCAGCACTCTTCACTGCGGCCAAGCCCGGCGAGCAGGTCATCGACCTCTGCGCCGGCGCCGGCGGCAAGACCTTGGCGCTCGCGGCAATGATGGGCGGCAAGGGCCGCCTGATCGCCACCGACGCCGACAAGCGCCAGCTCGCCCCCATCCACGAGCGGCTGTCGCGCGCCGGCGTCCACAACGCCGAGATCCGCACGCCGAAGGGCGACGCCGACCCGCTCGCCGACATCAAGGCCTCCGCTGATCTGATCGTCATCGACGCCCCCTGCACGGGCACCGGCACCTGGCGCCGCAACCCCGACGCCAAATGGCGCATGCGCCCCGGCGCGCTGGAGATCCGCCTGAAGGACCAGGCCGAGGTGCTGGAGCGGGCCGCAGGCCTGGTCAAGCCGGGCGGCCGCATCGCCTACATCACTTGCTCGGTGCTGCAGCCGGAAAACGGTGACCAGGTGCGGGCGTTCGTGGCGGGCCATCCGGAATTCGCGGTTCAGCCCCCCGACCAGACCGCCACCGTCCTCTGGGACAAGGCCGAGGCGTTCGCCGAGGCCGCGTTGCAGACCCCGGAAGGCTGGCTCATGACCCCCCGCCGCACGGGCACGGACGGGTTTTTCGTGTCGGTGCTGAAGAAGGCCTAAGCCCATCCGCCGTCCGCCGGTCCCTCCGCGGTCAAGCTCTCTCCGCCGTCATTGCGAGCGAAGCGAAGCAATCCAGGGGCTCGGGTGGGATTCTGGATTGCTTCGCTTCGCTCGCAATGACGGGGAGGGCGACCGTGCCCCCACCGCGGCGCCGCTGAATCTGATCCGCGTCTGAGCCGAGCGGGCGCCCCACGCACACTGCGCTCCCTCCCCCCTTGTGGGGGAGGGTGGGGAGGGGGGGGGTACCCAGGAAAGACTGCCGCCGGGGACCCCCACCCCCAACCCCTCCCCGCCTAGCGAAGCTTCGCTTCGCGCGGGGGCAGGGGAGCCTACTGCGCCCGGCGCAATGGCGTTGCCGCCCGCTGCCAAGGACGTCGTCATTCCCTGGGAATCACGGCCTCACACGCCCCCTCCAAGGGTTGCGGGACTCGTGCTCTCGGCGTAATTCCTTGCCATGACAGCCCCAGCCAACAACACCCCGACCGCCGCCGCCACCGACACCTCCGTGGCCGCGCTCCACGACAAGATCCTGATCGTCGATTTCGGCAGCCAGGTCACGCAGCTGATCGCGCGCCGGGTGCGCGAGGACGGCGTGTATTGCGAGATCGTGCCGTTCCAGAAGGCGGAGGCCGCCTTCCGGCAGATGAACCCGAAGGCCGTGATCCTCTCCGGCGGCCCCGAATCCGTCCACGAAGAGGGCTCGCCGCGCGCCCCGCAACTGATCTTCGATTCAGGCGTCCCGGTGATGGGCATCTGCTACGGCCAGATGACGATGGCCGCCCAGCTCGGCGGCACCGTCGAGGGCGGCCACCACCGCGAGTTCGGCCGCGCCGATGTCGAGGTGAAGACCTCGAGCCTTCTGTTCGACGGCGTCTGGCAGCCGGGCGAGCAGCACCAGGTGTGGATGAGCCATGGCGACCGCATCACGCAGATGCCGCCGGGTTTCTCGGTCGCCGGCGTCTCGCCGAACGCGCCCTTCGCCGTGATCCAGGACGAGACCCGCAAGTACTACGGCCTGATGTTCCACCCCGAAGTGGTGCACACGCCCGACGGCGCAAAACTGATCCGCAACTTCGTCCGCAACATCGCCGGCCTCGGCGGCGACTGGACCATGCACGCCTTCCGCGAGGAGGAGATCAAGAAGATCCGCGCGCAGGTCGGCAAAGGCAAGGTGATCTGCGGCCTTTCCGGCGGCGTCGATTCCGCCGTCGCTGCGGTGCTGATCCATGAGGCGATCGGCGACCAGCTCACCTGCGTGTTCGTCGATCACGGCCTGCTCCGCCTGAACGAGGCCGAGACCGTCGTCGATCTCTTCCGCCACCACTACAACATCCCGCTGGTGCATGTGGACGCCTCACAACTCTTCCTCGGCGAGCTCGCCGGCGTCACCGACCCCGAACAGAAGCGCAAGACCATCGGAAAGCTGTTCATCGACGTGTTCGAGGCCGAGGCCAAGAAGATCGGCGGCGCCGATTTCCTGGCGCAGGGCACGCTTTATCCCGACGTGATCGAGAGCGTCTCCTTCACCGGCGGCCCCTCGGTGACGATCAAGTCGCACCACAATGTCGGCGGCCTCCCGGCGCGCATGAACATGAAGCTGGTCGAGCCGTTGCGCGAGCTGTTCAAGGACGAGGTCCGCGTGCTCGGCCGCGAGCTCGGCCTGCCCGACGTGTTCGTCGGCCGCCACCCGTTCCCGGGCCCGGGCCTCGCCATCCGCTGCCCCGGCGAGATCACCGTCGACAAGCTCGACATCCTGCGCAAGGCCGACGCCATCTACATCGACGAGATCCGCAAAGCCGGCCTCTACGACACCATCTGGCAGGCTTTTGCGGTGCTGCTCCCCGTCAAGACCGTCGGCGTCATGGGCGACGGCCGCACCTACGACTACGTCGTCGGCCTGCGCGCCGTCACGTCGACGGATGGGATGACGGCGGATTTCTATCCGTTCGACATGAAGTTCCTGGGCAACACCGCGACGCGCATCATCAACGAGGTGAAGGGCGTGAACCGGGTGGTGTACGACGTGACGAGCAAGCCGCCGGGGACGATTGAGTGGGAGTGACAGTAGTCGCGCTGTAACGATCTAGGTTCTTGGTTATTGCGACGTGCAGCTTGCTACCATGCATGGATACAGGTCCTTGCAAAAAAGAATACTGGTCGTTGTAGTGCAGCTGGCGCGGTGTCGCGCTCGCCTCCTCACACGCTCGCCTCGTCAGAGGCCTTCGGTTGTCCCCTCCTTAGGAGATGCGGTTGCTTGGTGTTCTGCAAAGATCTCTCGTCGCCGCGCGTCTGAGGCGATAGCAATATCAGTTATTAGTCCCGGCAGTGCGGCGTGATTGTCGGTTGAGTCATAGACGATATAGATGAGCTTTCTAAGTCGCTTGTTGATCTCGATAATATTCTCGGGAATAGGCCCGCCTGCAAAAATATAGTGAGGTCTCGCCTTTGGATATCGTAGCGAGTACATCTCCATTAGTGACATTATTGCTGGATCATCCATCGAAAAGCCAACGAAGAGAAATGTGTAGTTTAGAAGCAAATTCTCAAGAAAGCTTGAGTAGTATGAGTTTCCAAATGCCAGTCGAATGTATTCGGATCTTGAGAGTACGCGCGATGATGGGTCGTCGACCGTCCCGTGAATTTTCACTATGTATTTTCGATTGTGATCTTTCAGTGCCCGGAAGACGTCGTCCTCTACCTTATTGATTACTGTGGGGTAGTGTGTATCTCGGATATCCATTTTTTCGAAAGCGACCTCAAGAAGTTTATCAAAATTTGTCGTTAGAATTATTCTCTGGCTAAGCGCGATTAGCGATGCGTGCAAAGCGGATGGCGTGGCCTTTTGTCCGAAATGCTCGGTGATCTTGCTCTCCCAGCCGTCTGCCAGGGCGCTCTGAAGAATTTCGCCAGCTAATAGATAGTCCTTAGCCTGAATCAGCGCTCGAACTTGGCTTGCTATTGGCTCAGGTACATCATTGCAGAGCGCTGCAAGAAATGTGTTCCAGTCAGCTATTTTGCCGCCAGTTGATGTTTTGGCGCTAGCAGATACTCCTGCGCCGAGGAATAGCACCGCTTTCTCGCGAGCTAGGTCGTCCAGCAAATCGGCGTTAAACACGGCTTTTTGCCTAAGAGAGCGTTAGGTTGCGAATAAATTTGACCGCAATATCCCGATAGATCTCCCTGGCTTCCTTGCGTGATTGTACAAAGCGGCCGGCGCCGCGCACTGAGATCATTGGAGTGTGCTGACTTTGGGATTTCGGAGCAATGCTACCCATATGTTTCACGGTTCCGAGGTCCGGCTCGATCGAATCGGCATCGAAGAAAGCGCCGAGGCTGTCTGCAATCTGCTGAGGAAAGGCCGCGCTGATATCTTGATAGGCTTGGACGATTCGCCGCTTGCGGCCTTCATCTAATTCTTCGCTGCGCTCAATTGCGTCTTCAACGTTTCGTTCCCGATGTTGCTGGGTAACGTAGCCAAGAAAACGCAGCGCCTTACTCTGGTAGCTATGAGGAATTTCAGCCGGGTCCTCAGCGAGGCTGATCCCGGTTCGAAGTTCCTTCTGCCATGTGGTCACCGCAGTGCCAATGTTCTTGATTGCCCACGATGAGAAGATGTCGATAGACATTGGAACTACGAAGTAATCCATCGCCAGCAGAATTGATCGGTTGATCGCTCCTAGCGAGGGCCCCATGTCAAAAAAAACTAAATCGTAGCCGAGGTCTTTCGCTTTCCCGACCAAGTCGGAGAACACGAAAGTTGTGCGAATTCCTCGCATTCCGCCGCCCTTGGCGTCGCGCCAATCGTTGGCCAGCAAATCTTCCTGAATAGCCAATCGAGGGTCACCGACGATGATGTCGAACCCAAAATTTTCGGACTTTCGCACAGGTAAAGAGGTGCTGTATCCTTTTCCGAGAGACAGTGGCCTGATCACACTGAATACACTTTGTGGGTCGGGGCTCTCGTAGATTTCAAGAGATTCCTCCCCGCCAAGAACATATTGAGTGAGATTGCACTGGGGATCGGCGTCGACTACTAACACCCGTGCGCCAAAGTTTAGAGCGAACTCTGCGCCTAGGTTGGCGACCAGTGTTGTCTTGCCAACGCCTCCCTTGTTGTTGAAAAAGCAGGTAGCCTGTGCGCCGCGGCCACGCAGCGAATCGAGGTCTGCCTTGTGGGTAGGGTCGAGCGGGATGCCGGCGCTTATCGGCCGTTTTCTTTTGGCTTTCAGACGCGGGTTGTTCGAGGTGGCTCTTGTTGTAGAAATACTCGAGGATGCGCGGCCAGTTGATCGCTTTCTCTTTAGTTTTGCCACAGGCCGTTCCCCCTTGGAATCAAGATATTCATACTGCTTTACCAGTCTGTGCCAAGACGTTTTTGTGATCTGCAACGAGTTATGGCCAATCCAACCCAACCGCGCCCGGTGCTGGACCTTGGGGATCATCTGGTGCATTCAAAGGCACCCCTAAGGGGTCAAAATCCGTCGGGCCGGGGACGAACGAGCAGCGTTGGCAGCGGAGGCAAAAAGTGGTAATTTATGCCACCAGATTGGTGGAGCGGTCCCAATGGCATCTGTCGAAAAGCTGAGCATCGCGCTCACCACCGAACAGGTCTCGGCCCTGAAGACGGCGGTTGAGTCCGGCGAATACGCCACAACCAGCGAGATCGTCCGGGAGGCGGTGCGCGACTGGCAGATGAAGCGGGAGTTGCGCCAGGAGGACATTCGGCGTTTGCGGCAGGCCTGGGATGAGGGGATTGCCAGCGGCTCGGCCGGCAAGGTCGATATGAAGCGGCTGCGCAAGCAGGCGCGGGACCGGCTGAAGGGTGCGACGAAAGCATCCGGCCGTGGCGATTGAGCTGATCTGGTCCAATCAGGCGCAAGCCGATCTGATCGACATTTATCTGCTGATCGGTGTCGAGCAGCCGGCCGCTGCTGAACGATATCTCGATCGGATCGAAGCCAAACTCGAGCTTTTGAGATCGCAGCCGCGGATGGGCGTTCGGCGCTCGGATATCAGGCCGTCCATGCGCATGCTGGTCGAGACGCCGTATTTGCTGCTTTATCGGACGGTGCCGGATACGGACGAGGGTCCCATCGACGCGGTCGAGGTCATCCGCGTGATCGACGGTCGCCGCAATCTCCACGGTATTGTTTAAGCCAGCCGCAGCGAACCGCCCGACGGGCAATCCTCGCACACCCAACATGCACCAACTGCCCGTCGTGCCAGTTTGTCGCGCACTTGTCCCTTGTCACGTCGGGCAAATCACCTCCACATTCTCGCGCATCCCGGCTCGCTGAAGAGGGACGTTTCGCGATCGTCATGAAGCGTCGAGCTGGGGAGGCGACGGGCGCGTTGCTCTGCAGCCGGGTGTGAAAGCCCGTGCCGACGAACGGAGCGAGGCGACGGCGAAGTGGTGTGGTCCTGGTCTCCCGACGCTGAGATCAAGCCGGTGGTGATGATGATCTGCTGGTGACGGGGGCAAGACAGCCGGTCCCCGGGGAGAGCGCCTATAAGCCGCAAAACCGTCGCGCAGGGAAGGCCGGATATTGGGCTGAACCTGTGGTTCTGCCGCGTGCTTATCTGCTGCACGCGGACCGCGGGTATCAGCCGATACCCGGTCTTCCCTGCGCCTCTTCTTTCAAGAGGAGAGGTCGATCGATCGCACAACTCGGGCGCATGCGGCCGCGAGGCGGCTCAGCCATGCCTGCTGTATGACACGTGGAGAAAGCTGTCCGTGACGATGCCCCGTGCCGGCGTTGCACGAGAGCGCCGAATGGCGATGACGAGGCCATCTTGCTCCGAGGGAAACGCCGGAAGGCTCCCGCGGCAAGGCGCGACCGTTAGTCGCTAGCGAGAATTGTCGAGCCGGGGGCCAACGCTGATGAGCTCTGGTCGTGTTCGAGGGAAGCTGACGTCATTTCTCGCTCAAGGCCGCGACCGGCTGCCAGGCGGTGTCGCCGGTATCGGCGAGCATGCGCCTGCTGCGCTCCAGCATCACGGTCGCGGGGCCGTCGTGGGGACGGTCCATCAGCACCTGCGCAAATCCGGCCACGGCGCCGGCGAAGTCGCGAACGCGATAGCGCGCCAGAGCGCGCTCATAGGTGACGATCCAGGGCGGACGCAGGCCGGCCGGTGCATCGGCTGCGGGCGCGACCAGCTCATAAGCCGCCAATCCCTGCTCGCGGCCATAGACTCCGATGCGGTCGACCTCGCGGACGATGATCGATCGGCCGACGCTGTTCGCGGTGGATTCTCCCATCAGCGCCGTCGTGCCGTAGGCCTTGTTGGCGCCTTCCAGCCGGCTCGCAACATTCACGGCGTCGCCGATCACGGTGTAGTTCAGCCGCAGCTCGGAGCCGATATTGCCGACCAGCATCCGGCCGGTGTTGATGCCGATCCGGATCCGCAACTGCTGTCCGAGATCGTCGACGAGGCCGGCCTCGGCGATGGCGCGCTGGCAGGCGAGCGCCGCGAGACAGCATCGCAGGGCGTGATCGGACTGCGGCTGTGGCGCGCCCCAGAACGCCATCACGGCGTCGCCGATGAACTTGTCGATAGTGCCGCCATGCGCGACGACGACCTCGGACACCAGGTCGAGATAGCGCGACAGCAGCCCGACGATGCCGTCGCCCATGCGCTCCGACATTCCGGTGAATCCGGCGATGTCGATGAACATCACGGTGAGCTCCTGCAGCGTTCCGCCGGGCTTCGCCTCGACGCCCTGGCGCAGCAGTCCGCGCACCAGATCGGTCGGGATGAACTTGCGAAACGCCGACAGGCCCGACGCCATTTCGGCGATGGCGCCGGACAGGCTGCCGATCTCGCGTAGCCGCGACGGATGGCGGCGCACCGCTTCGAGCGCGAACGCCTCGACGTGGCGCAATTCGCCGACGACGCGCGCGAGCGGGACGGCGATCATGGAGCGCACCAGGATCGCCGAGGCGATGGCCGCGAGCCCGGCGCCCGCCACCAGCATGAGGATCAGCCGGTGCAGGGTGGCCTGCACGGGTCCGAGAAACTCGGCTTCGGGGAGCACCGTCACCAGCCGCCAGCCCGGGAACGGCAGCGGCGTCACCGTGGTCTCATAGGCCTCGGCGGCATCGACGAGACGGCTGCGCCAGGCCTCGTCCATCTTCCGCGCGATGGCCATGCCGACCGCCTGACGTGCCAACGGCAGCAGCGCCGGCGGCTCAGCCTGCGCGGGGTTGATCTCGTCAGCATGCGCGTCGGGCGACGCCACCAGCGCACCGCTGCCGTCGAAGATGAAGGCGGCTCCGGTACGGCCGACCTCCAGCTGAGAAAGGAAGCGCGACAGCCGCGTATACTCGATGATGATCGCCAGTACGCCCTGCCGTTCCTGGTACACGTCGATCGGCCCGGCGAACGCGATTGCCGGACGCTCGCCGGTCGGATGCTCCGCAACCTTGAACCATGTTGGACCATCGGCTGCGATCGCGGCCTTGAACCAGGCCTGGTCCGTAACGCGGAAGCCGGTCGGTACGAAGCGGCGGCTGGCGAATTCGATGTCGCCGGGCACGACATCATACTCATCGATGCGGCGCTCGCCCGCATGATCGGTCAACGAGATCTCCATCATCTCCAGCCGGCGATCCCCGAGCTTGTGCGCGGCAAAGAAAGAGCCGTCGGGCCAGCCGAACGCCGCCCAGGAGATCGTCGGATGCGACTGCAGCTGCGAGAGAAACACGAACTCGCGCTTGTCGGCCTCGCGTGTCTCAAGCACGTTCTGCAGAAACAGGGTGCGGATCGCGGTGTGCGCCGCGTGCGCCTGGTCGACGATCGATGCGACCTCCTTGCGGACGGCGGCGACGATCTGGTCGTTGATGGTCGAGGCCAGCTGGCGGCTGGTCGCGTCGGCCGTCCGCCACCACACCAGGCTGCAGGCGACCGCGGTGAGCAGGATGGCGGCCAGCACCATCGCCGAGACCACCACGCGAATGCTGACGGTAACTCCGTAGGCGGTGGACCGAGCGTTCCGATGCGACGTGTGCGGAGCCATCGTCCATCCTCCATGCCCGGCCGACATGCCTTGATCGCCTTACGTCCCGACGGCTCCGCTCGTTACGTCAGGTCTTTGCACGGTCTGCGCCGAGCAGGCCAATGCGCATTGGCTCACGCGGCCATAGACACAATGCATTGGCGCGCGGCCATCGGCTCCGGACTAATCCGTGCCGGCGCAGCACGATGCGGGCGCATGTCGAGTGTCTCACGGACCTGTGATCGGGACTGCTGCTAACAGCGGTCCGATCGCTCCGAAGGAGACAGTGCAATTCGCCGGTCCGGGCGAAGCAAACCGAGAGGAGACTTGAATGTCCACCAAGACCACCATCACCTCGCTCGCGCTGGCGGGCGCGGTCTCGACCGCACTCGCCACGCTCGCCGCCGCCGGGCCGCTGACGAAGGCTGAGGTCGACGCCGCCGTCGCCGCGAAGAAGGAGAAGTGTTTCGGCGTCGCCTTGAAGGGCCAGAACGACTGCGCCGCCGGCCCGGGCACGACCTGCCAGGGCACCTCCACGACCGACTATCAGGGCAACGCCTGGAAGTTCGTCGCCGGCGGCACCTGCGCCAATATCGAGCTGCCCAACGGCAAGCGCGGATCGCTGAAGCCGATCTGAGCTGGCGACCAACAGGGGCAGGGGAGAACAGCATGACAGATGCGGTCGCGTTGCGGGAATCTATCCCCATGCCCCTGTGCTTCCCTCCGCCGCTCGGGGGTGTGGCAGGGACCTGCTTCAAGCATGAGCATCTCGCCGCCATCCTCGAAGAGCCGCCGCAGCGCGGCTTCTTCGAGGTCCATGCCGAGAACTACATGGGCGCCGGCGGCCCGCCGCATCGTGCGCTGGAGCGTGTTCGCCGCGATCATGCGCTGTCGCTGCACGGTGTCTGCATGTCGATCGGCGGTCCTTCGCCCATCGACCGCGACCATCTCGCCCGGTTTCGCGCGCTCGTCGCGCGCTACCAGCCGACGCTCGTCTCCGAGCACCTGGCATGGTCGACGCATGCCACGAGCTTCTTCAACGACCTGCTGCCGCTGCCCTACACCGCGGCAACGCTGGCGCGGGTCTGCGACCATGTCGACGAAGTCCAGGAGACGATCCGGCGACCGATCCTGCTGGAGAATCCCGCCACCTACGTCACCTTCGCTGACTCCACGATCAGCGAAACCGATTTCCTTCGCAGCGTTTCGCAACGCACCGGCTGCGGCCTGCTGCTCGACGTCAACAATGTCTTCGTGTCCGCGACCAATCACGGCTTTGCGGCGATTGAGTACCTGAATGATTTTCCGCTCGCGATGGTCGGCGAGATCCACCTGGCCGGCCATGCCGAGCAGCGCGACGACGACGGCGATGTGCTGCTGATCGACAGCCATGACGGACCGGTGGCCGACGCCGTCTGGAAGCTGTTCGAGCTCGTGATCGCCCGGAGCGGGCCGCTGCCGACCCTGGTCGAGTGGGACAGCAACATCCCGGAATGGCAGGTGCTCAAGGCCGAGGCGGCCGCAGCGCAGCGCATTCTCGATCGAGCCGCCGAGGGCACGCGCCATGCAGCCTGACGCATCGTTCGACTACGCAGCGGCGTTTGCCGCCGGCCTGCTCGCGCCGGGCGCGGCGGCGCCGGCCGGCGCCACCGGGCCTGGCGGCAGGCCGGCGGGCCGCCGCTATGACGTGTACCGCAACAACGTCACCGTAAGTTTGATCAATGCGCTGGCCGCGATCTATCCGGCGGTGCAGCGGATCACGGGCGAGGCGTTCTTTCGCGAGATGGCGCGCAGTCATCTGCGGCAGACCCCGCCGACATCACCGCTGCTGTTCGCGTATGGCCGCGACTTTCCGCGCTTCATCGAGACATATCCGCATACGGCGGAGCTGCCGTGGCTCGCCGACGTTGCGCGGATCGAGCGCGCCTGGCTGGACGCCTATCATGCCGCCGACGCCGCGCCGCTGGCGCCCGCAGCGCTGTCGATGATCCCGCCGGACCAACTCGCCGACGCCGTCTTCATTCCGCATCCTTCCACGCGGCTCGTCCGCTCGACCTTTGCCGCCGTCACGATCTTTGCCGCGAACAGGACGGCCGAGCCGACAGAGCGCATCGATGCGTCGAGTGCCGAGGACGCTCTCGTCGTCCGTCCGGAATTCGACGTCGAGGTGCGGCGGTTGCCGCCCGGCGGCGCAATCTTCGTCGCCGGCCTGATCGACGGCCGGCCGCTCGGCGAGGCTGCTGCGCACGCTTTCGACGCCGATCCGCGGTTCGACCTCGCCGCCAACATCGCAGGCCTGATCGAGGCCGGCGCCTTCACCTCAGTCACATCGGAACAGTCATGATGACCACAGAGCAGCGGTTTGCAGCCGGTTCCAGCCTTCCGTCACTCGGCGCGCTCGCCGACCGAGCGAAGCAGCTCGTGCAGATGATCGCGCCGCCTTCGGTGGCGCAACTGGTGCTGCGGGTCGCGCTGGCGGTGCCGTTCTGGCGATCGGGAATTCTGAAATGGGACGGTTTCCTCAAGCTGAGCGACACCGCCGTGACCCTGTTCACCGACGAGTTCATGCTGCATCTGCCCGGCGGTCCCTATCATTTTCCGGCGCCAGGCGTGATGGCCTTCATGTCCGGCTGCGGCGAGGTCACGTTTCCGGTGCTGCTCGTGCTCGGTCTGGGGACGCGGTTCGCGGCACTGGGCCTGCTGTTCATGACCGCGATCGTCGAGCTCACCGTGCCCGACGGCTGGCCGCTGCACATCACCTGGGCGGCCATGGCGCTTGCGCTCATGGCCCATGGCGGCGGGCGGGTCTCGCTCGATCATCTCATCTGCGCGTGGCGCAGCCGATCCTGATCGTCGCCGGACCCGAGCAGGGTGGCGTCGCGACGGCGCGCGGTGGAGTCATTACTCCGCCGCGATCGGCATCTCGTCCATCTGCTCGTGCAGGATCACGCCCGAGAGCGCGTCGAACTCGCCGACCCACGGCTTCCGCTGCAGGACGGATCTGGTATCGGCATAGCCGGCGTCCCAGCGCTGCATGATGCCGGAGGGATTGAAGTCGATGTCCTTGGTATGGGTCTCGTGGTCGAGCTGCGGCGCGAGCAGGCGGACCACATGCATCCGCGTCGAACAGCCGTAGCTCACGAGCTCCCGGACAGCCGGATCGTTGCGTTCGCTCTCCGGCAGACGCGCCGCGAGCTGATTGATGACATGGCGGAGGCGATGCGCTTGTTGCTGCCGCGCAATCTGGCTGACGATGCGGCTGGAGTATTGCACGTCCTTGTGCCGGTTCAGCACCTCGGCCATCGTCGTCGGCTCGGCGCCGACCGGATTCCAGAGATGGACGGCGAAGATCAACGAGTTCCGGCGCGGATTGTCGTCGAACACGGCTTCGGTCGGCGTGTTCGAAAGAATGCCACCGTCCCAATACAGTTCGCCGTCGATGCGGATGGCGGGGAATGCCGGCGGCAACGCGCCCGAGGCCATGATGTGCTTCACCGTGAGCTCGCCGTCGCGGCTGTCGAAATAGCGCATCTGGCTGCTGCGGACATGCGCCGCGCCGACGGTCAGGCGAGGCGCGCAGCGATTCAGCAGCTCGACATCGACCAGATCGGTCAATGTCGTCTCCAGCGGGGCCGTCGAATAGAAGCCGGCATTGTCGGCGCCGAGCGGATAGGAGAAGCCGGCATGGGCGAGCGGGTTGGGACGAAAGAAGCCGGGAATGCCGCTGGTGATCGTCGACCAGTAGGACAGGCGTTCGTTGAACCCCGGAAAAGCGGAACGCAGAGTCCAGACAGGATTTTGCTCCATTCGCTTCCAGAATTCACGCAGCCGCGACAGCCGTTTGTCCGGCGCATTGCCGGCGATCAGGCTGGCATTGATGGCGCCGATCGAGGTGCCGATGATCCAGTCCGGCTCGATGCCTGCTTCATGCAGCGCCTGGTAGACGCCGGCCTGATACGAGCCGAGGGCACCGCCGCCCTGCAGAACCAGTACGGTCTGGCTCGGCTCGTCGTTGACCGCGTTTGCAGCGTGTACGGCTTTCATGTGCAGCTCCCTCGCCATGTCTGATTTAGGTTCTGAGGCCATGGGACGTCTCAATGCGCCGTCCATCCGCCGTCGACCGGCAACGCTATTCCCGTGATCGAGGCCGCGGCCGCGCTCGACAGAAACACGGCGACGCTGCCGATTTCATCGACCGTCGCGAAGCGCTTGTTCGGCTGCTGGGCCAGCAGCACGTCGCGGATCACCTGGTCGCGCGAGATGCCGTGGGCCCTGGCCTGTCCGTCGATCTGCGCTTCGACCAGCGGCGTGGAGACATAGCCGGGACAGATCGCATTGCAGGTGATGCCCGCTTCGGCCGTCTCGAGCGCCGTCACCTTGGTCAGGCCGAGGATGCCGTGCTTGGCCGCGACATAGGCGGCCTTGAACGGCGAGCCGACCAGGCCATGGGCCGAGGCGACGTTGATGATCCGTCCGAAGCCGTTCCGGCGCATCGCCGGCAGCGCAAGGCGCGTGGTGTGAAACGCCGACGACAGGTTGATCGCGAGGATCTGATCCCATTTCTGCGGCGGAAACTGTTCGAGCGGCGCGACATGCTGGATGCCGGCATTGTTGACGAGAATGTCCAGCCGGCCGGAGCGAGCGATCGTCGTTTCGATCATCTCGGCGATGGAGTCCGGGCTCGTCATGTCGGCCGCGGAGTAGGTCACTTCGACTCCGCATGCGAACGCGATCTGCTCCCGGGACGTTTCGATCTCCGTCGCATCGCCAAAGCCGTTCAGCACGATGTCGGAGCCGGCCCCGGCCAGCGCGCGTGCGATGCCGAGCCCGATGCCGCTGGTCGAGCCGGTGACCAGCGCCACCCTGCCGGCCAGGGTGCCGGTGGTAACCGGTGACGGCATTTGCGCAGTAACGTTCATGGCCGATCCCTCGTAGATGTCGGGGTATCCGATGTCGCTCACAGTCTGAGGGGCCGGCGGATGAGATGGAAATGCTGCATGGCTTCCGAAACGATAGGCGAGCGCTATTGCGGCCCGGATGCCCTTCAGCCCGGTTTTTGCTATTCAGTCACGAGATACAGGAGCAGGGAGGCGATCGATGGAAATGCACCAGGTCCGCTACTTCCTCGCCGTCGCACGGCTGCTCAACTTCACGCGGGCCGCCGAGGAGTGCAACGTCACGCAGCCGTCGCTGACGCGCGCGATCAAGCAGCTTGAGGCGGAGCTCGGCGGCGATCTGTTCCGGCGCGAACGCCCGTGCGCCCAGCTGACCGAGCTCGGCCAGCGCATGCACCCGCTGCTGCAACAGTGCTATGAGGCCGCGCTCGGCGCCCGGTCGCTGGCGTCCTCGTTCAAGAGCGGCGAGGTCGGGGCGCTGCGGATCGCGCTCACGCATTCGATCGATCTGGCGTTGCTGATCCCGCATCTCGAACAGATCAAGCGGCAGTTCAACCGGCTGGAGTTTCGCTTCCTTCGCGGCGACAGCCGCGAGGTCGCGGACTATCTGAAGAAGGGCGAGGCCGAACTCGGTCTTGCTGCCGAGATCGACGAGAGCTGGGATCGGCTCGATGTCTGGCCGCTGTTCACCGAGCATTTCGAACTCGTCGTTCGGACGGATCATCCTCTCGCCGGCCGCAACCCGGTCGAGATCGATGATTTGCGAGCCGAGCAGCTGTTGAGCCGGACCTATTGCGAGCACCGCAACCGGATTTCCGACAGTCTGCGCGAGCACGGCCTCGACATCGACCGCAGCCATGAGATCAGCTCGGAGCGCGACCTCATCGAGCTCGTCCAGGCCGACATCGGCGTTGCGATGATGCCCCAGACCTCGCAGGTGCCCGATACGCTGAAGCGCACCGCGATCGCCGGTCTCGATGCACGGCGGACCGTGAATCTCTACGGCGTCGCCGGCCGCCAGCGCACGGCCGTGGCCTCGGCCGTGATGCGGATGCTTCGCGGCGCCGACTGGCGCAGCATTGCGGGCTGAGACGAGCGCTCAGCTCGCCCGGCTCAGCGCCGCGACGAGGTCCTCGACGTCCATGCGCCGGCGGAAATCGGGATCGACGAAGCGCGACGCCACCACGCCGTCGCGGCCGACCACGAACACGGCGGGGATCGGGAGCATCCAGCCATCATTGCCGTGAAACCTCGCGAGATCCTGGTGCGACAGCAACTGCTGGATCTCGTGGCCGAGCCAGATCGCGAGGTTCAGCGACAGCGCATAGCCGTTGTCGAGATCGGTCAGCACCGGAAAGCCCGCGCCGCAATCGGACTTGAACCTGACCGTGTACTCCTGGGTCTCCGGCATGATGGCGACCAGCTGCGCGCCCATGGCTTCGATCCGTGGCTGGGCCTCGATCACGGCGCGGACGTTGAGCCGGCAATACGGACACCAATGGCCGCGGAAGAACATCACCGCCACCGGGCCCTGGGCCAGCAGGGATGAGAGCGCCACGAGGCGTCCGTGCTCGTCGGGCAGGATGAAAGGCGGCATCGCTTCGCCGGGCCTCGGCGCATTGGCGCCGCCGCCGTTCTCCCCGAGCCGCTCGACCAGCCGGTCCACGGCGGCGGCATAGGCCGGAAAGATCTCCCGCCCTGCGTCGGCATAGGCGCGCAGCTGTTCGTTCAGAGGGCCATCCATCTCGCGGCAGCGCTCAAACGCGAGTTTGAGCCGTTCGGCATCGGCGGGAGAGAGAGCGGTCATGGTCGGCTCCGGCAAGAGCTGCAGAATAGGGCGGCCGCGCCGTTCCTGAAAGGGCGCCGACGCGCTCCGTGCGGCAAACCACGCTAGCGATCGACTTCGGCGGTCAGAAATGCCGATGTCCAATCAGTTCGATAGCCGCTGCCAATCGCGATCGAAGCTCGGAGCGACGCGTTCGTCCCGATACGGATAGCTCCACGCTATCGTCCCGAAAGACACTCGGCATTTCAGGAAACCTCGGCCCGCGATGACAATGCCATCACTGCCTTCCAGGCACCATCAACCGAGGAGACTCCCGATGTTCCAGCACGTCCCCCTTACGCGCGCATTGTCGCTCGGCCTCGCCGTCTTCGGCGCGGCCGTCCTGATCGCGCAGCCCACGTTGGCCGGCGAATGTCCGGCGGACAAGATGAAGCCGAATGCGCGCACCATGGTCGATGATAAGCCCGTCGGCGTAACCGACGTGACGCTGGGATCGATCGATCTGGAGAAGCAGCCCGCCAAAATCAAGGGCCGCGAACTGCGTTTCCGCAAGCTGACCATTGAGCCCGGCGGTATCGTGCCCTGGCACAGCCATGACGATCGGCCGGCACTCATCTTCGTGCAGCAGGGCGAGATCGTCGAATACGCCTCCAACTGCGTCGATCCGATCGTGCACAAGGCCGGCGACATCCGTCCCGAAGTGCATGGCATTTCGCACTGGTGGAAGAACCTTGGCACGGAGACCGTCATTCTCTATGTCGGCGACGTGCGCCGCGATCCGCACGATCACAACATGTGACGACCAGGATGCAACGCGTTCGTCTCGGCGAACGGCCTCGTTGCCCGATGTGACGTCCCGGCACCGCGTGCGGGGCGTCACATTGTCCCCTTCGTTCAGGAGCGCCTCCCATGATGACGGACATGTCCGCGGCATCGATGACGCGAGCCGCACGAGCTGTGGTCGGTCATCCGCCCAACGCTGTACGGCGCTCGCTCATCATTGGACTGACCGCCTTTCTCACCGTGGTCGATCTGTTCGCGACCCAGGCGATCCTGCCGGTGCTGACGCGCCATTACGGCGTGACGCCTGCGGCCATGGGCTTCGCCGTCAACGCCTGCACGATCGGCATGGCCATCGCGAGTTTCGTCGTCGGCCTCTTCAGTCCGTGGATCAATCGCCGCGCCGGCATTCTGCTCAGCCTCATCCTGCTTGCCGTGCCGACCAGCCTGCTGGCGGTAGCTCCGGGTCTGATGACCTTCACGGCGCTCCGTGTCATGCAGGGTCTGTGCATGGCCTCCGCCTTTGCGCTGACGCTGGCCCATCTCGGCGAGCAATGCAGCACAGCCGATGCGGGCAGCGCCTTCGCGGCCTACATCACCGGCAACGTCGCGAGCAATCTCGTCGGGCGCCTGATTGCTGCGGCGGCGGTCGATCACCTCGGGCTGGCCTGGAACTTCCTGCTGTTCGCCGCCCTCAACCTGGCCGGCGCCGTGCTGGTGTCTGCGACGATCCACGGCGTTGCGCCGATCAGCGAGGCCAAGCCCGGCGAAAGCCCCTGGAGGGCTCTCGCTGCACATTGGCGCCATCCGCGCCTGCGCGCGGCGTTCGCGATCGGCTTCTGCATCCTGTTTGCGTTCATCGGCACATTCACCTTTGTCAACTTCGTCTTGGTGCAGCCGCCGCTCGCGCTCGGCATGATGACGCTCGGTGTCGTCTACTTCGTGTTCGCGCCCTCGGTGGTCACGACACTGCTGGCGGGCCCGGTCGCGACCCGGCTCGGCACCCGCGTCACGCTTTGGGCGGCGCTGGCCCTGGCCGCGTCCGGCCTGCCGCTGCTGCTGACCGCGCACCTCGCCCTCGTGCTGGGCGGCATGGTGCTGGTGGCTGCCGGCACCTTCTTCGCGCAGGCGACCGTGACCGGCTTCGTCGGGCGAGCAGCGAGCGAGAATCGCGGCATCGCCAGCGGCAGCTATCTCGCCTGCTATTTCTTCGGTGGCCTCGCGGGTAGCGCGCTGCTCGGCCAGCTGTTCGACCGGCACGGCTGGACCGCCTGCGTCGCCGGAATAGCGCTTGCGCTCGGGCTTGCCGCCGCGCTGGTGTCTTGGCTCAAGGAGTAGCTGGACCTGCGATCCCAAGCTATTGCCGGGTGAGGACCCTCGCCTCGCATCCTGTGTCGCTCGGGCAGAAGCGGGGGTCCAGGCGTTCGGATCGCGCTGACTTGGCGCGGATGATCTCAGCCGGCGAAGCTCGTCTTGATTTCCGCGGCGACGGTGGCGGCGTTCTCGTCGAGGACGAAATGGCCGGCATCTAGCCAGACGAGGCGGGCGTCTGGCAGGTCGGCGAGATAGGCCTCCGCGCCGGCGGGAACGAAGAACGGATCGTTCTTGCCCCAGACGATCAACGTCTTCGGGCGATGGGTGCGGAAGGCCTGGTGCCAGCTCTCGTACAGCGCGACGTTGGTCTTGTAGTCCTCGAGCAGGTCCAGATGCGCCGCATCATGGCCGGGGCGATCGAGCAGCGCCTGATCATGCGTCCAATTGTCGGGGCTGATGGCCTCCACATTGCGGGCGCCGACCTGATACTGGTACTTCGTCGTCTCGGCGGCAAGCAGCCTGCGGGCGGGGGCCTCGCTGGCCGCATCGCGCTTCTCCCACAGCGGCAGGAAGACTTGCGCTGGCATCTCGCCCACACCGGCCATATAGGCATTGGTGTTCTGGATCACGAAGCCGGTGACGGCCTTGGGGTTGCGCGTGAACAGCCGGAAGCCGACGGGGCCGCCATAGTCCTGCATGTAGAGGATGTAGGAGCTCAGTCCGAGCTGCTCGATCAGCCCGGCGACATGTGCGGTCAAATTCTCGAAGCTGTAGTCGAACGCGGCAACGGATGGCGCATCCGACTGGCCGAAGCCGATGTAGTCGGGAGCGATCACGTGAAACCGGTCCGCCAGCAGCGGGATCAGGTCTCGGAACATGAAGCTGCTGGTGGGAAAGCCGTGCAGCAGGAGGATGGTCGGATGTGTCGGATCGCCGGCTTCGCGATAGAACATTTGGCGATCATGGACGGTGGCGAACTTGTAGAGAGTCACGGGGGAAGCTCCGATGAAGGGGTGACAGGCGCTTGGCGCGTGAGGACAGCCGGGACCATCCTCACGCCTCTGGGGGGCCCTTGGGGGTCAGGCGGCCTTGCTCGCTTCGACGACCGGGAAGTCGATCTCGGTCTTGAACACTTCGTTGAAGAAGTTGGTCCAGCTGTTGAGAGCGACGTGCTGCACGATCTCGATGACCTCAGCGTCGGTGTAGCCGGCAAGCTTGACGGCAGCGAAATCGGCGTCGGTGACATGACCACGATTGTGCGCGACCAGGGCGGCGAAGCGAACGGCGGCGTCGGCCGGCGGATCGTTGGACGCGCCGTTGCGGTTGGCGGTGATCTCCGCGTCGTCCAGTCCGGCGAGGTTGCGGCCGAGATAGGTGTGGGCCGAGAGGCAGTAGCTGCAGCCATTGATTTCGGCCACCGCCAGGGCGATCCGCTCACGCGTCGCGGCGGGCAGCGAGCCCTTGCCGCGCGCGCCGGACCAAGCGAGATAGCCTGAGAGCGCCTGCGGGCTGAGCGCGATGGCGCGGAACATGTTCGGCGTGCTGCCGAGCTGCTTGGCGACGCCTTCAAGCAGAGGACGCGAGGCTTCGGGCGCGTCGGCGATGGTGGCGGGGGGCGGGATGCGGGTCATGGGAGGGTCCTTTCGTGGCAGCCGTATTGGCTGATGACCCCCATCTACGTTCTTCCATTTTTGAGCAGTAGACGATAATTTCGAGAGCCAAGGTTTCAATTATTGGAAGAATGATGGACCGCTTCGAAGCGATGCGGACGCTGGTGGCGGCGGTGGATGGCGGCAGCCTCTCGGCGGCATCCCGCGCGCTCGGCGTGCCGCTGCCGACGGTCAGTCGCTGGATGTCCGAACTGGAGGCGCATCTCGGCGCGCGGCTCCTGGTGCGGACCAGCCGCAAGCTGATCCTGACCGAGGCCGGCGAAGCCTTCGCGGCTGTGGCGCGGCGCCTGCTCGACGACCTGGCCGAGGCGGAGCGCGCGGCCAGCGGCGAGTATCGCGAACCGCGCGGCGAGTTGCTGGTGACGGCGCCGATCATGTTCGGCAAGCTTCATGTCGCGCCGCTCGTCCATGCGTTCCTCGCCGCCTATCCGCCGGTCAGCGTGCGGCTGATCCTGTCGGACCACGTCATCGATCTCGTCGACGCGCATGTCGACGTCGCGGTCCGCATCGGACGCATGCCCGACAGCCAACTCATCAGCCGCCAGGTCGGCCGTGTGCGCTGGATCCTCAGCGCCAGTCCGGATTACCTCGCCCGCCGCGGCGAGCCCGCGACCCTCGAGGCGCTGCGCGATCATGATTGCATCGCCTTCGAAGGATTGCAGACCTACCGGAGCTGGACGTTCGGCAGTGGCGCCAGCGAACGCACGGTGCCGATCAAGCCGCGGTTTTCGGTCAACACGGCCGACGCCGTGGTGGAGGCGGCGGCAGCCGGCCTCGGTGTCGCGCGCCTGATGTCCTACCAGGTCGCTCCGGCGATCGCCGACGGCCGGCTGGTGCAGATCCTGCACCGTCAGGACGATCGCCCGACGCCGGTCAACCTCGTGCACCAGCCGCAGCCGGTCCAACCGCTCAAGCGCCGGGCCTTCCTGGACTATGTTGCGCCGAGGCTGAGCCTTGCGCTGGAGAAGATCGAAGAATCTCTCGTGAAGGCATGAGCCGAAAGAGGCGCTGCTGTGTGATGGTCTATATGGAACTAACAAACGATTTGTTGCAGTGCCGGCAATAGCAGCCGATAGTTGATAAGCCGAAGCTCGGCATGACCCCGCTGAATATTCCTGTGGAATCAAGACCAAAGGAATTCGTCGGTCTTGGCTGCAAGGGCCGCGAGGAGCTCATGGTCTTCCGGGCAGGCGCCTAGGCGCCCAACGGCTTGCCGCGGCGGGTCTTCCGCCCTACAATGACTACTGTAGTCATATCTAAAAGTGGGAGAACCATGCGCGAGATTCAGCTTCGGGATGCCAAGGCCAACCTCTCCGCCGTGGTCGATCAGGCGATGGAGGGCAAGCCGTCGGTCATCACGCGTCACGGCAAGCGCGAAGCAGTCGTTTTGAGCTATGAGGAGTGGGAACGCCTATCTCACGTGCCGAGCTTTGGACGGCTGTTGATGGCGGCGCCGCTGGCAGCGGTTGATGGGCCGGAGCGCAATCCGTCTCCGGTACGAACCGCCGATTTCTGACGTCGTGTATCTCGTCGATACCAACGTCATTTCGGCGGCGGCGCCAGGACGCCCTGTCCCTGCCGCGCTGGTCGATTGGATGGATGCGCAATCGACGTCGCTATTCATATCGGTCGTGACGGTCGCGGAGATCGAGGACGGGATCGCGAAGCTGCGGCGGGACGGCGCCACGCGCAAGAGTGCCGACATCGCCGCGTGGTTGGAGACGGTCGTGCATCTCTACGCCGACCGCATTCTCCCCTTCGACATCGAGGCTGCCCGGATCGCCGGCGCCTTGACGGATCGGGCGCGGGGGCTCGGTCATGCGCCGGGCTTTGCCGACATCATCATCGCCGCGACCGCGCGCCGGCATCAACTGACCATCCTATCCCGCAACCTCCGCCATTTCGAGCCGCTGGGTGTCGCTGTGCGCGATCCGTTCGCGGCGTTGCCGTGAACGTGGCGGGATGAGGTCGTTGCTACAACAGTGCACGTAACTTGCTCCTCGACCCGCATGTCCGGACGTCGGCAGTTCAGGACTCGCGTGAGGTCATTGCTGCGTCTTTCGCGCGAGATAACGGACGCATTTGGTGCGTTCCTGACCGCCCGGACGACTTTCAACCCTCACCCTGAGGAGCACGCCGCAGGCGGGCGTCTCGAAGGGCGAGGCCCCGGCTGTGGCCTCATGGTTCGATACGCGCCGCCACGAGCAATCGTCGCGGGGCAGGCTGCGGAGAACGGCGCTCCTCACCATGAGGGGAGAGTACCGAAATCTACGCAGCACGTGGGCCCCGAGCAGCGTGTTCATGGAGAGAGCGAACGCCAGGTAGCGCTGCGTTGACGTCGGGTGGTGTCGCTGATCGGCTGACTAATCATCCACCCGACGGGCAATCCTCGCATAGCCCACATGCACCAACTGCCCGTCGTGCCAGTTTGTCGCGCACTTCTCCCCTGTCACGTCGGGCAAATCACCTCCACATTCTTGCGCATCTCGGCTCGCTGAAGAGGGACGTTTCGCGATCGTCATGAAGCGTCGAGTCGGAGAGGCGACGGGCGCGTTGCTCTGCAGCCGGGTGTCAAAAGCCCGGGCCGACGAACGGAGCGAGGCGACGGCGAAATGGTGTGGTCCTGGTCTCCCGACGCTGAGACCAAGCCGGTGGTGATGATGATCCGCTGGCGACGGGGGCAAGACAGCCGGTCCCCGGGGAGAGCGCCTATAACCCGCAAAACCGTCGCGCAGGGAAGACCGGATATTGGGCTGAACCTGTGGTTCTACTGCGTGCTTGTTTGCTGCACGCGGACCGCGGGTGTCAGTCGATACCCGGTCTTCCCTGCGCCTCTTCTTCGGAAGGAGAGGTCCATCGATCGCAAAGCTCGGGCGCATCTCGCCGCGGGAGTGCTGAGCCATGCCTGCCGTTTGAAACGTATAACGCGCATCCGTGCGATCTCGCCTGCGAGGCGGGCCATCGCACAGGTGATCTGAAGCCTCTCCGCGGCGTGGGCGAAGGTCAGTCATGCCGCACTGTTCAACGGCGCTGCTTCGCTCCGGAACAGCTCCGCACGGGTTCCACCCCGGGGAGAATCGTCGGGTTCCCGCGAAGACACCGAACAAAAACTGCATGCTTCTGATCTTCCGTTGCCTGGTACACGACGTGCAATTTACAAGCATTTCGAGTCGAGCGCGATCGCCGCGATCGTGGACCTTTGCAAGACGTGGTTGACAACATGGCGCGAATGCCAGCGACGGGCCCATCAACGTCCCGCGATTTCTGTTTTCACGAGCGACGATGTGTGCCTTCGTGGCGCGCCGCGCTGCTGGCGAGCGCAAGCTGGCTCATCATCGACACCAGCGCCGGCTACGCGCAGACCTACATCACCAACTATCAGACGATCTCCAGCCCCAACCAGTTTGGTTCACCGATCTACCTGCAGGGCGGACAGCTGAGCGCGGTCTCCTCGCTCTCGAGCATTGCAGCCTATATCAGCGTCGACGACAACCAGTCCGGCACGCTTTCCGTCCAGAACGGCGGCTCCGTGACCGTCTTTCTGGGACGGCTGGGCACTAACGCCTCGTTTCACTTGGGCTCCGCGAGCGAGCAAGGCACGATCGTCGTCAACTCCATATCCAACTACGGGCAGCCCACGGTGCATATTGACGGGGGCTATGTGCTGTCCGGATGGCAATTCGCCGTTGCGCTCGGCGGCTTCGCGAGCACCACGGTGGCCGCAACCGCCTCGCTCGACTTCAATGGCAATGCAGGTCAGGTCCGCAACCTGCAAGGGAGCGGCAACATCGGCAACCTCGGCGCCCCGATCACCGTGGACGGCGGCAACTATGCCGGCAGCATCACGGGCGCAAGCCTGCTCACATTTCTGCACACCACCACTTGGACGGGGACGGCAGGTTCCATCCAGGCCTATCTGGTCGACAGCGGCGCAACACTGACAACGTCGGGCGGCGCGACGATGAGCGCCACGGCTCCGCTGACAGTCGACGGAACATATAATCTGAACACCAGCGAAACGGTCGGCTCGCTTGCGGGGGCGGGCAATTTGGTGATCGCCGCTGGGCAGACGCTGACCGCGGGCGACGACAACACCAGCACCGCCTTTTCCGGCGTCATAGACGGCGCGGGCGGCCTGACCAAGAATGGCACCGGCACCCTCACCCTGAGCGGCACCAATAGCTACAGCGGCGATACGACGCTGAACGGCGGCACGCTGCGGATGGGCACGGCGAACGCCATCGCCGCGACGCGCGCGATCATCGTTTGGGGCGGCACGTACGATCTGAATAATTTCGACCAGAGTGTCGGCGGCATCAACGGCAACGGCGGGACCACCGTTGCCCTGGGTACGGCGACGCTGACGCTCGGAGGGGCCAACAACAACACTGGCTATTTCGGCAACATCAGCGGCAGCGGCGGCCTGGTCAAGACAGGGACGGGCGTCCAGGATCTCTACGGCATCAACAGCTATTCCGGCGCAACTGTCGTGGACGGGGGCGTTCTGCGCGTCACCAGTAACGGCACCCTGCTGAATACGCCGACGATCGACGTCTACAACAGCGGCACCTTCAGCCTCGGCACCGCCAATGGGCTGTCGAACTCTGTCGGGATCACGCTGCATGATGCCGGCTCGAGTCTTGCGCTCGGCGTCGATCAGACCATCGGGTCCCTGGCCGGGGGCGCCGGATCCTTCGTTCATCTGAGTTCAGGAAGCCTGACCACGGGGACCAACAATGGCAGCGGCGTATTCGCCGGCGAGATCGACGGTAACGGCGCGCTGACCAAGGTCGGCACCGGCGCACTCACGCTTTCCGGGAGCAACAGCTACACCGGTGCGACCACCGTCAGCGCGGGCTCGCTGTATGTCAACGGTTCAATCGCCAATTCCTCGGGCGTTACTGTCGCCGCGGGCGCACTGCTTGGCGGCTCCGGAACGGTGTCGTCGACCGTGGTGAACGGGACGCTGTCGGCCGGCAACTCGCCGGGCACGCCGAGCGTCGCGGGAGATCTCACGCTTCATTCGGGAGCGACCTCGATCTTCGAGCTGAACACGCCAGGCGTGGTCGGTGGCAGCAATCCAGCGACCGGCAACGACCTCGTCAATGTGAGCAACAACCTCACGCTCGGCGGCACCCTCGACGCACGGATTGCCGCCGCCGGCTTCTATCGCCTGTTCACCTATGGCGGCACGCTGTCTGGCGATTTCGCGGCCAAGGTGCTCACGTCGACCACCTCAGGCTTCACGATCGCCACCGCGCAGCTTGAGACCACGATTCCCGGCCAGGTCAATCTGTCAGTGCTCGGCACCGGACAGAACCTGCAGTTCTGGGACGGCGCCGACAGCACCGGCAATGGCACCGTCAACGGCGGTGCGGGCAGCTGGAGCGCCGCCGGCACCAACTGGACCGGCAGTCCCGGACAGGCGGCGATCAACGGCCTCTGGGGCGGATCGGTCGGCGTGTTCGCCGGCGCGGCTGGCGGCTTGGTGACGGTCGCCGGCACTCAGAGCTTCGACACGCTGCAATTCTCCACCAACGGCTACACGCTGAGCGGCGGCTCGCTGGCAATCGCGCCCGCCAGCGGCAATGCCAGCGTCTTCAATGTCGACAACAACATCTCCGCCACGATCGCATCGACGGTCGTCGATGGCAGCGGCACCGCGTTGAGCAAGGCCGGTGGCGGCACGCTGGTGCTCACCGGCAGCAACAGCTACAGCGGCGGTACGTTTCTCACCGGCGGCACCGTGTCGGTCTCGTCGGACACCAATCTGGGCCTTGCCAGCGGCGCACTGACATTCAGCGGCGGAACCTTGCAGGTCACCGGAACGTCGTTTTCGGGGACCTCCCGTGCGATCACGCTCGCAGCCGGCGGCGGCGGGTTCGACATCGCCGACGTGGCGAACACGTTCATGCTCAACGAGGCGCTCTCCGGGGCCGGCGGCCTGACGAAATCCGGCGCAGGCACGCTGGTGCTCGCGGGCGCCAATACTTATCAGGGCGGCACGACCATCAACGGTGGCGTGCTGCGGGTCTCCGCGGACACCAATCTCGGCGCCGCCGGCAGCGCCATCAGCTTCGGCGGCGGCACGCTGAGCACGCTGAGCAGCTTCACCAGCGCGCGCGGCCTGGCTTTCACGGGCGCAGGCGCGATCGACACCGCAGCCGGCACGGTCGTCGGGTTCGACGGCGTGATCAGTGGCAGCGGCTCGTTCACCAAGAGCGGCGACGGAAAGCTCACACTCGGCGGCGACGGCAGCGGGTTCAGCGGCGCGACCACGGTTACCGCCGGCACGCTGGCGGTGAATGGCGTGCTCGGCGGCACGCTCGCGGTGGACGCCGGGGCGCGGCTGCAAGGCAATGGCACGATCGGACCCGTGACGCTCGCCGCGGGTGCAACCATTGCGCCGGGCAACTCGATCGGTACGCTCAATGCCGCAGGCAGTCTCGTCTTTTCGCCCGGTTCGATCTACGAGGTCGAGGTCAACGCCGGTGGACAACACGACACCATCGTGGCGAGCGGACTGGCGACCTTGTCCGGCGCCCACGTCAACGTCCTCGCCGGAAGCGGCAATTACGGGCTGCGCACCAACTACACGATCCTCACCGCAGCGGGCGGGCTCTCCGGCACCTTCGCGGATGTCAGCTCCAACTTGGCCTTCCTGACGCCGAGCCTCAGCTACGATCCGCAGAGCGTGACCCTGACGCTGACCCGCAACAGCACGGATTTTGCTGCTGTCGGAGACACGCCGAACCAGCGCGCCATCGGCGCGGCCATCGACCACCTCGGCAGCGGCAACGCCGTATGGAGCGCCGTGCTGCAGACGGACGAAGCCACAGCGCGTCACGCCTTCGACCAGTTGTCCGGCGAGATCCATGCCTCGAACCGCGCCGTGCTCCTGCAGGACAGCCACATCGTGCGCGACGGAGTGATGGACCGCCTGCGCAGCGCGTTCGCGACCGCAGGCGCACCGTCCCTGCCGATGATGGCCTATGCGGCTGCCGACGCCGCGCAGCCGGCGGGTACGCCCACTCACGACGTCGTGGTCTGGGGCCAGGCGCTCGGCGCGTGGGGTCATCTCCACAGTGACGGCAATGCCTCGCGCGTGAGCCGCTCCACCGGCGGCGTGCTCGCGGGCGCCGATGCCCGCGTCGGCGACAGCGACTGGCGCGTCGGATTCGTCGGAGGCTACAGCCAGACGCGACTTGACGTGACAGCGCTCGGAGCCTCGGGCACGAGCGACAACGCCCATGTCGGTCTCTATGCGGGGACCGAATGGAGCGCACTGGCGCTCCGCGCGGGCGTGGCTAGCAGCTGGCAGAACCTGGCTGCGAGCCGGACCATCGCGCTGCCCAATTTCGCCGATCGGCTGACCTCTTCGTACGGCACCTGGACCACGCAGGTGTTTGGTGAGCTGGGCTATCGCATGCAGATGGGTCGCTTCGATCTCGAACCGTTCGCCGGCGCTGCCTACGTCAATATCGCGAGCGATGCCTTTCGCGAGGCGGGCGGCGCTGCTGCGCTGACTGGACATAATCCAACGGCACAGACGACATTCACCACACTCGGCACGCATGCCGCGACCGGCTTCGATTTCGCCGGCGTCTCCACCACGGCCCGTGTGACCGTCGGATGGCGCCACGCGTTCGGCACCGTCGCACCAATCACGATGGTCAGTTTCGGGGACGCCGTTCCCGTCGCCATCACTGGAACGCCGCTTGCCCGCAACACCGCCGTGGTCGAGGCCGGGCTCGACGCGCGGATATCGGCGCAGGCGACGGTCAATCTCTCCTACACCACACAGGTGTCGCAGTCTCTCCGCGACCAGTCGTTCCGCGCCGGGCTCAATCTGAAGTTCTAGTCGGATGAAGGGTGCGCGGGCTGTTGAAATGTTCGGCGTCAATCAAACGAATCTCCATCGAGGTGCTGACCGTCGCCCCGCGCAGCGCAGGCGGACAGCACGCGTCGGTTCAGCTTGATCTCGGTATCGGTCAGCGGCCGACGGGCAACGCGCGCATGTCCGGCATGCCCCGCATGCGCCAACTGCCCGTCGTGCCAGTTTGTCGCGCACTTATCACTTGTCACGTCGGGCAAATCACCTGCACATTCTCGCGCATCCCGGCTCGCTGAAGAGGGACGTTTCGCGATCGTCATGAAGCGTCGAGCCGGAGAGGCGACGGGCGCGTTGCTCTGCAGCCGGGTGTCAAAAGCCCGTGCCGACGAACGGAGCGAGGCGACGGCGAAGTGGTGTGGTCCTGGTCTCCCGACGCTGAGACCAAGCCGGTGGTGATGATCCGCTGGCGACGGGGGCAAGACAGCCGGTCCCCGGGGAGAGCGCCTATAACCCGCAAAACCGTCGCGCAGGGAAGGCCGGATATTGGGCTGAACCTGTGGTTCTGCCGCGTGCTTATCTGCTGCACGCGGACCGCGGGTATCAGTCGATACCCGGTCTTCCCTGCGCCTCTTCGTTGGAGCAAGAGGTCGATCGATGACAAAGCTCGGGCGGATCTCGCCGCGAGACGGCGAAACCATGCCTGCTGTTTGACACGTGGAGACATGCGGCGGGAGGGAGCGCGAGAGGATCGCGGGCGCTCCGATTGAGAAGGCCGCGGGGCAGACGGGAGCGATATAACAGCCGTGCCTTCGCTCCTCGCCGGAGCGCTGCGACGACATCCGCAACAGATGGCGCACGGCGGTTCGATCCCGTCGCAGCCGTCGCGTACGAACCCGAACAATCCGAAGCTCGTTTGCAAGCGCATTCATCGCTGAATTGAGCAGGGGCTCGGCCCATAAAGTCGACCTCGTTGGAAGGGAGGGGGTTGGGATCGTCGATCTGCCGCACCATCATCGAAGGCCACAGCGCCGGGAACCCGGGCTTCGATCACGACGGGCCCGGCGCTACGCTGGGCGTTCGGCTTGCCGCGCAAGGGTGGCAAGAGGGCGCGCGGCGATTGCGACCCATATCTTGATATGATGGGCTCCGGCGGGGGAAGCCGTCATACCATGATGGGCTGGGCACGCGGATGCGGCAGGAGACAAGATTGGCGCAGGCAATGACCATCTGCATCGTGGACGACGATGATGACGTGCGGGAAAGCATCTCGAGCTTCCTCCGCTCGGTCGGGCTGCGGGTCGCCGGTTTTGCCAATGCCGAGATGTTCCTGTCGTCCGCGACCATCGCTGACGCTGCCTGCCTGATCACGGATCTGCACATGCCCGGGATGACCGGGCTGGGGCTGCATCGCGAGCTGTTGCGCCGCGGCATCCGGATGCCGGTGATCGTGATGACGGCCTATTCGACGCCGGAGGCCCGCGCGGAAGCCGATCATCTTGGCGCGGCCGGGTTCGTCGAGAAGCCGGTCGATCCCGAACTCCTGCTGCAGGATGTCGAGGCGATCCTGCGGCGGGCCACGGCCGGCGCGGGCCGGCCGGATCCATCGGGCCCGGCGTCATGACGCGGCCGCCGAACGGGCAGGAGCTGCCGCTGATCTGCGTCGTCGACGACGATGAAGACGTTCGCAATTCGCTCAGCAGCCTGCTGCGCTCGGCCGGCTACCGGGTGAGCGTGTTCGCCGGGCCGGCCGAATTTCTCGCCTCCGATGCCGGCGATGCCGCATCCTGCCTGATCCTCGATATCCGGCTCGGTGAAGCCGATGGCCTCGAATTCCAGCAGGAGCTGGTCGCCAGCGACGCGGCGATCCCGATCATCCTGATCTCCGGGCATGGCGACATTCCCATGACCGTCAGGGCGATGAAGGCGGGCGCGGTCAACTTCCTGCCGAAACCGTTCGACGACACCGCGCTGCTGGACTCCGTCGGCGAGGCCGTCTCGCGGGCGCGGGAGCGCCGCAGCGAGGCCGATCGCGAGAACAGCGTCCGCGTGCGCTGGGACTCGCTGACCTCGCGCGAGCGCGAGGTCATGCAGCTCGTCACCGCCGGGCTGATGAACAAGCAGGTGGCCTGGGAGCTGTCGCTCAGCGAGATCACCGTCAAGATCCACCGCGGCAACATGATGCGCAAGATGCAGGCGAAGTCGCTCGCCGAGCTGGTGCGCATGGCGGACCTGCTCGGTGTTCGCGCGGAGCGCCGCGACGCCTGAGGCCATCGCGCCGATCGTGGATTGCGACGCTGCCGGCGTGCGTTTGCGCAAACGGCCGTGCGGATCGGATACGGCCGCGCGGTGCTCATGCCTAGATCGACGGGAGCGCCGCGCGTGCCGCCCCGCCGATCTCCATCATGAAGGACCTGAAGTCATGCCATCGCCCGTCCGCCCCGACCTCGCCAGCCCGACCGACCTGTCGTCCGATGCCACGCGCGACATCACCGCGGCGCTGCGCGCGCTGCTGGCCGATGTTTTCGCGATCTACCTCAAGACCAAGAATTTTCACTGGCACATGTCCGGTCCGCATTTCCGCGACTATCATCTGATGCTCGACGAGCAGTCGGACCAGATCTTCGCCATGACCGATCCGCTCGCCGAGCGCGCGCGGAAGCTCGGCGGGATGGCGCTTCGCTCGATCGGACAGATCGCCCGCAGCCAGCGCATCGCCGACAATGACGCCGATTACGTCGATCCGCTGGACATGCTGGCCGAGCTGCGCAGCGACAATCAGCAGCTGACGCGCGAGCTGCGCCGCGTGCACGAGCTCTGCGACGAGCATGGCGACGTCGCGACCGCGAGCCTGATCGAGAACTGGATCGACGACGCCGAGCGCCGCGTCTGGTTCCTCTACGAAGCCGGCCGCACCGGCCACAATTCGCGGGGGTGACTGAGATCGAACACGTTGCCTTCAACGCCTTGCGGGCAAGCCGTTCAATCCGCCGATCCGAGCTCGAACGACAGCGTGCTGCCGCCCCCGGGCTCGGATTGCGCGATCAGCTGTCCGCCATGCGCCTCGACGATCGCGCGCGCGATCGTCAGGCCGAGGCCGGTCCGGTCGGGCCGGGTGGAAAACAACGGATCGAACGCGGCATCGCGCACCTCCGCGGCCGTCCCCGCGCCGCTGTCGGCGATGCTGCAGCGGACGGTGTCGCCAAGGTCGGAGATCGCGATCGTGAGCACCCGGTCGCCGGCCGCATCGGCCATCGCGTCGATGGCGTTGGCGACGAGGCTGAGCAGAACCTGCTGCAACTGCTCGCGATCGGCGCGCACATGTTTCGGCGTCGCAGGGACTCCGCGGTCGACCACGATCCGGTGCCGCGCGAGATCCTTGGCGACGCTCCGCAAGACCGCGTCCAGCGCATCCTCGATCAGCACGGCAGCCAGTGCGGGACTCTCGCGAGCGGCGACCGTTCGCAGCGAGCGGGCGATTCGCGTCGCGCGCAGCGCGGAGTCGCGGATGCGTTCCAGGCCGCGGATCGCCTCGGCAATGTCGGCCTGGGGACGCCTGAGCCAGCGCAGCGCAGCCTCGGCGTCGAACACCAGGCTGGTCAGGGGATGCTGGAGCTCACGCGAGATATGAGCGGCGTAGTGGTGCAGGGCCGCGGTCGCATCGGTCGCACCGGCCCGGCGCTCGCCGTCGCGCGCATCATCGGAGCGGCGGTCGGCCGTCGGCGCGCATGGGCCGGGCGGGTTCGTGCCGTCGGACCAGCGCCCGGACAGCCCGCTGGGCATCTGCCGGGCGGAAATGGGCGCGTCTCGCATCCATGGGCTCCTTTTCTGCTTGAGGGGCGAGGCTCCGGCTCGTCCGGTCACCCATCCTCGGCGATGACGATGGCCCGCCCTGAGGCCTTGCGTCTTGAACGAATTGCCGATTGCTGGACTGAAATCGGAGCGGTTTCGCCGGCGGGGTCAGCGCCGCAATTGATCCCGCCAGGCTCTCGGCGTCGCGCCGGTTTCGCGCGAGAACACGCGGGTGAAATGGCTCTGGTCGGCAAAGCCGCAGGCCATCGCCACATCCGCCAGCGACAGCCGCCCCTCGGCCATCAGCTGCTTGGCCTGCTCGACCCGCATCTTGAGCAGCCAGCGATGCGGCGTCGTGCCGGTCGCCTCGGCGAACTGACGCGCAAAATAGCTCGGCGTCAGTCCGCACTCGGCCGCGATCTCCGCGATCGAGATGTCGCCGTTCAGGCGGCTCGCGATCAGATCCTTGGCCCGCCGCAGGCGCCATCCCGCAAGTCCCTTGGCGATCGCCCGGGGCTCGATCGCGACCCCATAGGTGCCCGCGATGTGGCTGCACAGCGCGATCATGGTGTGATCGAGGAACAGCTGGTTGACCTCCGCCGGCCGGTCGAGCGCGGGCAGCATCGCCAGCCCCAGATGCATCAGGACCGGATCGAAGAAGCCGTGGCCGCTCTCGACGCGCAATTCGTCGGCCGCCGACATGCCGCCGGCGGCGGCGAGGTCGGCGAAATAGCGTCGCGGAATATGAAAGTGAACGAAGTCGAACGGATCCTCCAGCTTGGCGTCGACGCCGTTCCGGAGATCGAAGAACACGCTGTGATTCCGCAGCAGGTTCGTCTGCGGCGTGTGACGGCCGCCGAGCCAGAGCTCTCCCTTCTGGTAGTCGATCAGCTCCAGCGAGAAGGCATAGCCCTCCTCGGGAGGAACATGCTCGACGAATCCGAAGCCCGGCCCGGCGATCACGCGGGCGACCGTGATGTCGTTGTTCGAGCGTCCCTTCACCAGGAGCGAGCTCACCGAGCTCTGGCCGCGCCAATGCTCGTCCAATCGCGTGCCGTACAGTTCGGCGTTGGTCATCCCGACCCTCTCTGCCGCTCGCCTTCGGGCGGCAAGCTCATATCGTTGCGTGTGCCGCGTCGCTCGCTGGCATCTGGCCGAGCGGCACCGGGAACGCCTTTAACGATCGATGGCCGTCACGCAAGGCCGCCGGCGCAGCGCAGGTCCGGCGGGCGGCAGTGGCGACCTTTGCAAACGCCCGTGCTTCGATTTGCCGCACGCGCTCAGCCGAGATCAACAGCTTCTCGCCGATGGCCTCGAAGCTCGTCGGACGCTCGCCGAGATGCCGCGCCGAGAAGATGTAGCGCTCCCGCGCATCGAGCTGCACCAGCGCCTCCTGCAAGGCGCCGCGCCGGCGATCGAGCTCGTCGTGGCCCGCGAGGATGGCCTCGGCGTTGGGCGTGTCGTCGGCGATCAGGTCCTGCCACTCGCCGCTCTCGTCGAGATCGGACAGCGGCGCATTCAGCGACAGATCGCCGGACAGGCGCTGCTCCATCTCCATCACGTCGCGCAGCGGGACCTCGAGCGTCGTCGAGATCTCCTCCGCCAGCTCCTTCGTCAGGGCGCCGTGGTGCTCGGGCCGGATGCGCCGAAGCTCACCGCGCAGCCGGAAGAACAGCTTCTTCTGCGCCGGCGTGCGGCCGATGCGGACCAGCGACCAGGACCGGACGACGTAGTCGTAGATCGCCGACTTGATCCACCAGACGGCGCAGGTCGCAAAGCGCGCGCCACGATCGGGATCGAACTTGTCGAGCGCCATCATCAGCCCGACATTGGCTTCGGCGATCAGATCGCCAAGCGGGAAACCGTAGCGCCTGTAGTCACGGGCCAGCTTCGCCGCCAGCCGGAGATGGCTCGTGACCAGCGCATCCGCCGCTGCACGATCGCGCTGCGTCAGCCAGCGCTGCCACAGCCGGGCTTCCTCGTCCTTCTCCAGCATGGGATAGCGCTGGATCGCGCGCATGTAGTCGTGCTCGTCGAACGACGCGAGGCTGGTGTAGGCCGGTGCAGGGGCAGGAGCAGGGGAGGGAAGTGATGAGGCCATGAGACTCTCCACGGGTGGCGTTGTACTCTGTCGTAGAGGTAGCGAGGCCTTTCCCGAGAGAACATTAAATCTAGGTGTTAGGCGGCCAGCCGGAGTGACAAGGTGTGGCGCGCATCGCGCCGGCTTGCTTCTCATCAAGGGGCCAAATGCCTCTTTTGTGTGCGGCCTTGCCTCGCACAGCCGTGCGGAGATGACGCTTGCGCGCAGTCGCCTGCACGCAAGCGGTGGGCCGGGCGGAGGACGTCAGCGCACCACGCCGCGGGGATTCGGATCGAGGGCGGCCATCGCGACATCATCGAGTTCGAGATGGCCGCGAACCAGGTCCGGCGGGGTCAGCGCCAGCCACTGGTTTAGGGGGACGTCCTTGAACCGCGGCGTGTTGAAGACATTCAACACCCGGACCGGCGTCGTGCCGATGTTCTCGATGTAGTGCGCGAGCGTCTTCGGCACATAGCCGACGTCGCCGGCGCGATAGTTGAACGTCCGCGCCTTGGAGGTGGCGTCGAACACCGTCATGCGGGCTTCGCCCTGGATGTAGTACTGCCACTCGTCCGCGTCGGGATGCCAATGGATCTCGCGCAGCGCGCCGGGCTCGAGATCGATGATCAGCGCCGCCATGTTGGTGACCGGAAAATTCCTGACATCGATGACTGTCGTGCGGCCGCCGTCCCACTGCGTCGGCGTGACGTCGCTGCGGTGGATCGTGAACGGCTTCGCGGGACGGGTCTTCGGCAGCCTGGCGAGCACGTCGTCGAGCGGCGGCGGCACCGGCAGTGGAAAGATGTACTTCTCCTTCGCCGGCAGGTTGGAGAAATGCTGCGCGGCGACGCCGAAGTTCTTGGCGACGACCTCGATCGGCATATGCGCCATCAGCTCGGTGACGAGCAGCGTCTCGTTCTCTGAAAAACTGCCGTCGTCGAACACCAGCAGGAATTCGCAGCCTTCCGCCAGCGCCTGAATGGAGTGCGGCGTGCCGGAGGGAAACAGCCAGATGTCGCCGGCCTCGAGATCGTCGACATAGACCCCGCGGTCGGGATCGACGGCGGTGACGCGGCAGCGGCCTTCGAGCACGTAGCCCCACTCGGCCTCCTTGTGCCAATGCAGTTCGCGGACCACGCCGGGGCCGAGCCGCATGTCGACGCCGGCCATGCCCTTGGCCGCCGGCAGTTCGCGCACCGTGACCTCGCGCGCCCAGCCACCCGCTTCCAGACGATTATGCGCCAGGCCGAAGGAGAATTTCAGATTCGGGATCGAGCCGTTGTCGGTCGGCGGCGGACGCAGAATATCCGGGTTCTGCCGGTCGAGCTCGAAATTGCGCGGACCGGGATCGCTTGCGCCGTAAGCGCCGCGAATGGGTTGAAGATCGGCTGATGTCGACATTAAAATTCTCCGCTGCGGTTCGTCTCGGGGATCGAGGTGCATCGCGCCCTCGTTCGAAAGCGCATGACCGAGATGATGAGAATCGGCGGAGCGCGGTTTTCCGATTGCACGCCCGAGCCTGGAAAGCTCACGGCGCTCGAAGCACGCGGACCTCTTTTCGACGCAGGCGGACGATCAAGACAGCGCGCGGCACTCTTCGACGGCAGCGGGCGGGGTTGGGCGGCTAAATCGTCGGCCAAGTCGATATCCGCATGCGGCTGCCAGCAACGACATCGCGACGACGCCGGACACATAGGCGGCGCCACGACACGCATGATGATCGAGAATGATCATGAACGTCTCCCAGCTCATCAGCGAGCGTGTCGTGTAGCCTCCGCAGAACCCGGCCATGACGAACTGACGTGAGACCTCGCCCATCGGAAAGGGGCCGCGCGAGTCGGTGAGCACAGCATACAGGGCGATGATGAACGAGCCGGCGATGTTGACGAAGGCCGTCGCCAGGAGGTCGCCGCCCCACAGCTCCGCCATGAGCGACGTCGTGCCGTAGCGTGACAGCGCACCCAGCGCGCTTCCAAGGCCCACGGCCATGCAGAGGACGAGGCGCGAGGCCGACATTGTCACGCTCCTAGACCCGCGACAGCAACCGTGCCGAAATAGCCGACCGCCACCGCGGCCAGACAGAGCACGGTCGATGCAATCACGTTGAGCGCCGCAAGCCCGGTGCGGTGGTCCAGAACGAGATTGACGGTTTGAAGACTGAACGACGAGACGGTGGTGTACCCGCCGAGCACGCCCGTGATGACCAGGTCATGCGTGGAGGCGCCGGCAAACACGCCCCCATGGACGCGCGCCAATGCAACGACCATGCCGATGAGCAGGGCGCCGGTGACATTGACGACCAGCGTGCCCCAGGGGAACGTCGTGCCCCATCGCAGCGCTATGCCGTCCGACACGATGAAACGGGAGGCTCCGCCGATGGCGCCGCCGAGGCCGACGAGAAGATACGCCTCGATCGGGATTGTCTGCACGCGAGTTGATCCTCGATTGGGGACGACTTTTTGACGGCCCTAGGACGCGACGGCTTGCTTGAGCCTGCCAGGCTCCGGCGTGTCATCGCCCCCTGGGATTGCCTGTGCCGGAGCAGACTCTGCGCCGGCATCGGGCCGGCTTGGCGTCGATGGGCGCAGCCGGCTTAGCCAATCGCCGAGGGCATCGAGATAAAGGTAGACCACCGGCGTCGTGTACAGCGTCAGGATCTGCGACAGCAGGAGGCCGCCGACGATGGTATAGCCCAGCGGCTGACGCAGCTCCGATCCGGTCCCGGTCCCGAGCATCAAGGGCAGGCCACCGAGCAGCGCCGCCGTCGTCGTCATCAGGATCGGCCGGAAGCGCAAGGTGCAGGCCTGATAGATCGCGTCCGGTGCCGACAGTCCCTGGGTGCGCCGGACATCGAGCGCGAAGTCGACCAGCATGATGCCGTTCTTCTTGACGATTCCGATCAGCAGGATGATGCCGATCAAGGCGATCACGCTGAGGTCCATCTTCACCGCCATCAGCAGCAGCAGCGCGCCGATGCCCGCCGACGGCAAGGTCGAGAGAATGGTGATCGGGTGAATCAGACTCTCATAGAGCACGCCGAGGATGATGTAGATGACGATCAGCGCGACGCCGATCAGCAGCGGCGTGCCGGACAGCGAGGTCTGAAACGCCTGGGCATTGCCCTGGAATGAGGTCGCCAGCGACTTTGGCTTTCCCGACGCCTGCTCGAACGCCTTGATCGCCGCGACCGCGTCGCCGAGCGCCACACCCGGTTTCAGATTGAAGGAAAGCGTGACCGAGGGGAACATGCTCTGGTGATTGACGAGGATCGCAGACGGCACGATCTTGCTCTGGACCAAGGTGCCGAGCGGCACCTGCTGTCCGCCGGACGACGGCAGATAGATCTGATTCAGCGCGTCTGGGCCATATTGGAAGCGCGGATCGACCTCCAGGATCACGTGATACTGGTTCAGCGATGTGAACATGGTCGAGACGATACGCTGGCCGAAAGCGTCGTTGAGGGTGTTGTCGATCGTCGACGGCAGGATGCCGTAGCTCGACGCCACCTCGCGGTCGACGGTGATGTCCAGACGCGGCCCGGCATTGGCCTGATCGCTGGCGACGTCGGTGATCCCCGGGATCTGCTTCAGTCGGTCGAGATAGATCGACGCCCAATGGGCCAGCTCGGCCGAGTCCGCATCGGTGAGGGTGTACTGATATTGCGTCTTGGAGAGCCGCGCGCCGATGGTGATGTCCTGCGCCGACTGCATGTAGAGCGCGATGCCCTGGATGCGGGCGAGCTCCGGCTTGAGCCGGGCGATGATCTGGTCGACGCTGACGCCGCGCTCGGCGCGCGGTTTCAGGATCACGAAGATGCGGCCCTGGTTCAGGGTTGCGGTCGGTCCTCCCGGACCGATGTAGCTCGCGACCGATTGCACCGCCGGATCCTTCAACAGCACGCCGGCGATCGCCTGCTGGCGCTCCGACATGGCCGGAAACGAGATGTCCTGAGAAGCTTCGGTGATGCCGACGATCTGTCCGGTGTCTTCCTGCGGAAAGAAGCCCTTCGGGATCGCGGTGTAGAGATAAAAAGTCAGCGCGATGGTCGAGAGCATCACCAGCAGCGTCGAGAGACGATGCCGGAGCACCACATTCAAGCCGCGCGCGTACAGCGCCAGGAGAGAATCGAACGCCCGCTCGGACAGCAGATAGAGCCGTCCGTGCCGCGTGCGGCTCTCATCCTTCAACAGGCGCGCGCACATCATCGGGGTCAGCGTCAGGGAGATGACGAGCGACAGGATCAGCGAGGCGGTGATGGTGAGGGCGAACTCCTGGAACAGCTTGCCGACATAGCCGCCCATCAGAAACAACGGAATGAAAACGGCGATCAGAGACAGCGTGATGGAGATGATGGTGAAGCCGATTTCGCCCGATCCCTTGACGGCCGCCTCCATCGGAGAAAGACCGTTCTCGATATGGCGGACGATGTTCTCGATGACCACGACGGCATCGTCCACGACGAAGCCCACCGCGATCGATAGTGCCATCAGCGAGAGATTGTCGAGGCTGTAGCCGAGCACATAGAGGATCGCGAACGTGCCGACCAACGACAGCGGCACGGTCACCGCGGGAATGACGGTGGCCCAGAGGTTGCGCAGGAACAGGAAGATGACCATGACGACGAGGCCGATGGTCAGCAGCAGCGTATGCTGCACGTCCGAGACCGCCGCGCGGATCGTCAGCGTCCGGTCGGCCGCGACCGAGACCTTGATGGCCGGAGGCAGCGAGGCCTGAAGCTGCGGCAACAGCGCCTTTATCCGGTCGACGGTCTCGATCACGTTGGCGCCCGGCACGCGCTGAATGGCGAGGATGATCGCGCGGTCCTTGTTGTACCAGCCGGCCAGCAGATCGTTCTCGGGCCCTGCGACGGCCTGGCCGATGTCGCGGATCCGCACCGGCGCGCCGTTGCGATAGGCGATGATCAGCGAGTCATACTGCTCCGGCTTGAGCAGCTGGTCGTTGGTGTTGAGCGTATAGGAGACGCGGGGGCTGTTGAGGGTGCCCTTCGGCAGGTCGACATTGGCGCCGGCGATAACGCTGCGAACGTCTTCGAGGCCGATACCGCGGGCCGCCAGCGCTTCCGGATTGACCTGGATGCGGATGGCCGGCTTCTGCTGCCCACCGATGCCGACCAGACCGACGCCCGGGATTTGCGAGATCTTCGGCAGCAGGATGTTCTCGGCATAGGCATCGATGGTGGTGAGCGGCAACGAGTCCGACGTCAGCGCGAGCAGCATGACCGGCGTCTCCGCCGGGTTCACCTTCCGGATCGTGGGCGGGTAGGGAATGTTCTGCGGCAGGAATGGACTTGCGGCATTGATGGCCGCCAGCACGTCCACCGCGGCGCTGTCCACGGTGCGCGAGAGGTCGAACTGCACGATCAGCTGGGCCACGCCGAGCGCGCTCGACGACGTCAGTTGAACAACGCCCGGGATCTGGCTGAGTTGCTGCTCCAGCGGCGTGGCGATCGACGAGGCGATCGTCTGCGGATCGGCGCCCGGGAGCTGCGCCGAGATCTGGATGGTCGGGTAGTTGACATTCGGCAGCGCGCCGACCGGCAGCAGACTGTAGGTCGCCAGCCCGCACAGCAGCAGGCCCAGCATCAACAGCGAGGTCGCGATCGGCCGGCTGATGAACGGGGCTGAGAGGTTCATGGCAGGGCATCCTGGACGGCGCTCTGCAACTCGGCTTCCCGTGCGGCCTTGCCGTGCAAAGGCTGCACCATGCTCCCGTCCTTGAGACGGTACTGGCCGTCAACGACGACCGTCTCATCGCCGGAAAGGCCGCTGTCGACCAGCGCCTGTCCCTGGCTGATCTGGGCGACCGTGACGGGGCGCAATTGAGCCGTGCCCGAGGGGGTGACGACATAGACGTAGGAGCCGCTTGGACCTTGCTGAACGGCGGAGCCGGCGACGGTGAGGCCATTCTTCCGCGTCGTCAGCAGCAGATTGACGGTGATGAGTTGGCCGGGCCACAGCCGGTGCTGCGCATTTGGAAACTCCGCCTTCAGCTCCACGGTGCCGGTCCCCTGCACGATCTGGTTGTTCACCACGAGCAGCTTTCCCTCATCGAGCCTGGTCTTGCCGTCCTGGCTGTAGGCGATGACCTTCAGCGGACCCTGGGCCATCTGATCCTGGATCTGCGGCAGATCAGTCTCGGGCAGCGCGAACGTGACCGAGATCGGCTCGATCTGGGTCACGACGACCAGTCCGTTGGGATCAGCTGGATGAATGATGTTGCCGACGTCGATCTGCCGCAGGCCGGTGATGCCGGGGATTGCCGATGTCAGACGCGTATAGCCGAGCTGAATGCTGGCCTGGTCGATGAGCGCCTGGTCCGCCTTCACCGTCGCCTGTAGCTGCGTGACCTGCGCCTGTTGATTTTCGATCAGCTGTGCCGTGGCGAAGCCCTTGTCGCCGAGCTGGGTGTCGCGCTTGAGATTGGCCAAGGCGTTGCTGAGCTGCGCAGTGTCGCGGTCGCGATTGGCGCTGAGCTGCGCGATCTCCGCCTGATAGGGACGCGGATCGATCTGCGCCAGCAACTCGCCGGCCTTGACGAATTGTCCCTCGGTGAAGCTGATCTCGGTGAGCTGGCCCTGGATCTGGCTGCGGACCACATCCGTGTTGTCCGCGACCACGGTCCCGATGCCCTTCAGATAGATCGGCACGTCGCTGCGGGCGACCTTGGCTGCGATCACCGGCACCGGCGCGGGTGGCACGGCGACAACAGCGGCTGCAGCGAGTGAACCGCCGGAACTCGCGTACCACAGGCCTCCAGCCGTTGCCGAGGTGGCGAGCATCGCGGCGATGATGATCATGTTGCGCATGGTCAGGATGTCCTTGCGAGCGAGAAGCCGGCTATCGCCGCCTTTTCCTATGCGTGAGAGCTGGATCGAGAGGTGAAGAGGGGGCGTCAGGCGACGTTTCGAAATCGCACGTTGAAGGGGGGATCAGGTCTTCGAAGAGGTGCAGCCGGTTCGAACGCCGAGAAAGAGGGCTTGGGAAATCGCGACGGACTTTCCACCTGCCGACAGGTTCGGCCCCAGGCGATGCCGCCGAAGGCCAAGCACGTCATGACCAGTCGAAGGAGCAGGGCGCATGCCCAATGTTGCGGATCGTATTGTCGAAACTCTTCACACGGCCGGAGTCCGGCGCATCTTCGGCGTGGTCGGAGACAGCCTCAACGGGCTGACGGAAGCGCTGCGCGAGCACGGCGGAATCCAATGGGTGCATGTCCGCCACGAAGAGGTTGCGGCCTTCGCTGCGGCCGGTGAATCCCAGGTCACCGGAGAGCTCGCCGTCTGCGCGGGCTCCTGCGGCCCGGGGAATCTGCACCTGATCAACGGCCTCTACGATGCGCAGCGGACACGGACGCCGGTGCTGGCCATCGCGGCGCAGATCCCTTCGGCGGAGATCGGCGGCGGCTACTTCCAGGAGACGCATCCGCAGAACCTGTTTCGCGAATGCAGCGTGTACTGCGAGCTGGTGTCCGACCCCGGGCAGTTCGACTACGTCATGGAGAACGCGATCCGCGCGGCGGTGGGTCGCCGCGGCGTCGCCGTCGTGGTCATACCGGGCGATGTCGCGTTGCGTGAAGCGTCCAAGCGGCGCGTGTCGCCGGCTGCGGGCCTGCTGCCGCCGGCGCCGCTGGTGACGCCCGCCGAGCAGGAGCTCGACGCGCTCGCCACGCTGCTGAACGACGCCGGCAAGGTCACGCTGTTCTGCGGCCGCGGCTGCGCCGGCGCGCATGCTCCGTTGATGGCGCTGGCCGAAGCCCTCAAGAGCCCGATCGTGCACGCGCTCGGCGGCAAGGACTATGTCGAATACGACAACCCCTACGACGTCGGTATGACCGGGTTCATCGGCTTCCCCTCGGGCTATCAAGCGATGCATGCCTGCGACGTGCTGCTGATGCTGGGAACGGACTTTCCCTACAAGCAGTTCCTGCCGAGCCACGTGCGCATCGCGCAGGTCGACATCCGCGCCGAAAACCTCGGCCGTCGCTGCAAGCTGGAGCTCGGCCTGGTCGGCGGTGTCCGCGAGACCATCGAGGCCCTGTTACCGAAGCTGGTGACGAAGACCGACCGCGGTCACCTCGACCATAGCGTCGCCCACTACGTTGCCTCCCGAAAAGGCCTCGACGAGTTGGCGAAGGGGACACCCGGCCGCAGGCCGATCCATCCGCAATATCTCGCGAAGCTGATCAGCGACACCGCCGCCGAGGATGCAGTGTTCAGCTTCGACGTGGGAACGCCGACGATCTGGGCGGCGCGTTACCTGAAGATGAATGCCCGCCGCCGCCTGGTCGGCTCACTCGTGCATGGCTCGATGGCCAATGCGCTGCCGCAGGCGATCGGCGTGCAGGCGGCTCAGCCGGATCGCCAGGTGATCTCGCTGTCCGGCGACGGCGGTTTCACCATGCTGATGGGAGACCTGATCACGCTGAAGCAGATGAAGCTGCCGGTGAAGGTCATCATCTTCAACAACGGCGTCCTCGGCTTCGTCGCGCTGGAAATGAAGGCTGCGGGCTTCGTCGAGCTCGGCACGGATCTGGAAAATCCCGACTTCGCGGCGATGGCGCGCGCGATGGGAATTCATGGCGTGCGGGTCGAGGATCCCGGCGAGCTGCCAGCCTGTCTCGCCGAGGTCCTTGCGCATGACGGTCCCGCGGTCCTGGACGTCGTCACGGCGAAGCAGGAGCTGTCGATGCCTCCGACCATCGGTGCCGAGCAGGTCAAGGGCTTCAGCCTGTGGCTGATCCGTGCGGTGATGAGCGGGCGCGGCGACGAGGTGATCGATCTCGCCAAGCAGAACCTGTTGCCCCGCTAGACGGCTACGTCCGCACGAGGAGGACGCGCCATCGTTCGAGCGGCGCGTCTTCGTCTGTCCGGGGCTCGAGCCTCGGGCCGATGCGATGCTCGGACAAGCGGTTCGCAAGACATCATGCGAAATGAAAACGCATCCGCCGCGAGATCTCCATCTGACGAGAGGCGGGCAACGCGTGGAAGCGCCCGCGATGGCGAGGTATCCAGTCCGGCGAACGAAATGATGGCGCAGCCGTCATGCGCTCGCCGGCCAGTCGACAAATGTGCGGAGGCCGACCATGACGAAGCAGCGCCCGGATGGAATTCGCGACTACGAGGATCCCGCGGGAGGATGGGGCGCACTGAAGGCGCTGGCCTCGGCTCTCAAGCAGCAGCAGCTTCTCGTCGAGGGCATTCCGACGCTCCTGAAGCAGAACCAGCCGGGCGGCTTCGACTGTCCCGGCTGTGCCTGGCCGGATCCGAAGCACACCTCTGCGTTCGAGTTCTGCGAGAACGGCGCCAAGGCGGTGACCTGGGAGTCCACGCCCAAGCGCGCGGGCCCCGACTTTTTTGCGCAGCATACGCTTGCGTCGCTGTGGACCCGCTCGGACTTCTGGCTCGAGGACCAGGGGCGGCTGACGCATCCGCTGCGCTACGACGCCGCGACGGATCGCTACGAACCGGTCGCGTGGCAGGCCGCGTTCGACGATATCGCCGGCAGGCTCAATTCGCTCGACCATCCCGACCAGCTCGAGCTCTATACGTCGGGGCGGGCCTCGAACGAGGCGGCCTTCCTGTTCCAGCTGTTCGGCCGGCAGTTCGGGACCAACAACTTTCCGGATTGTTCGAACATGTGCCATGAGCCGACCTCGGTCGGCCTTCCGCGCTCGATCGGTGTCGGCAAGGGCACGGTCACCCTCGACGACTTCGACAAGGCCGAGCTCATCATCTCGATCGGGCACAATCCCGGCACCAATCATCCGCGGATGATGACGCCGCTGCGTAACGCGTCGCGTCGCGGCGCCAAGATCATCGTACTCAATCCGTTGCGCGAACGGGCGCTGGAGCGCTTCGAGGCGCCGCAGGCGCCGATCGAGATGGCAACGACCTCGTCGACGCCGATCGCCTCGCGCTATTTCCAAGTCAAGGTCGGAGGCGACGCCGCTGCCCTGAAGGGGATTTGCAAGGCGCTGGTCGCCAAGGACGAGGCGGCACGCGCCGCGGATCGGGCGTCGTTGCTCGATCACCCGTTCATCGCCGGCCACACCGCCAGGTTCGAGGCGTTCTCCGCCGATCTCGCAAGTTGCAGCTGGGGCGCGATCGAGCGCGCCAGCGGATTGTCACGCGCCGATCTCGAGGCGATCGCGGACGACTACGCCGCCTCGAACAGCACGATCGTCTGCTACGGCATGGGAATCACCCAGCACGTCACCGGTACTGCCAACGTGCAGCAGATCGCCAATCTGCTGCTGCTGAAGGGCAATATCGGCAAGCCGGGTGCGGGGATCTGTCCGCTGCGCGGACATTCCAACGTCCAGGGCGATCGCACCGTCGGCATCACCGAGCGGCCTTCGACCGAATTCCTCGATCGCCTCCGGGACGTGTTCGGCTTCGAGCCGCCGCGCGCCTTCGGCCATTCGGTGGTCGACAGCATCGCCGCGATGCGCGAGGGCCGCGCCAAGGCGGTGATCTGTCTGGGGGGTAATCTGGCAATGGCCGCATCCGACCCGCAGGCCTGCTTCAAGGGATTCCGTCAGCTCGACCTCGCGGTGCACCTCGCGACCAAGCTCAATCGCACGCATCTGCTGGCCGCGAGGGCGACCTATCTGTTCCCGGTGCTCGGCCGCACCGACAGCGACGTGCAGGTCTCCGGCCGCCAGGCGCTCACCGTCGAGGACTCGATGTCGATGGTCCACGCCTCCCGCGGCTTTCTCACGCCGCCCAGCGACCAGGTGCGCTCCGAACCGGCGATCCTTGCCGGCATCGCCAAAGCAACGCTCGCCGGCAGGTCGCGCGTCGACTGGGAGGCGCTCGCCGGCAACTACGATCTGATCCGCGATGCGATCGAGCAGGTCTTCCCGGAGTTCGAGGCCTACAACGACCGAATCCGCAGGCCTGGGGGATTTCAGCTGCCGAATGCAGCGGCGATGCGGATCTGGAAGACGCCCAACGGAAAGGCAAATTTCGCGATCTTCGCCGGTGTCGAGGAGGATCCGACCAGCGTGGACCCCGAGGTCCTGCGGCTCACCTCGCTGCGTGCGCACGATCAGTACAACACGACCATCTATGGCCTCAACGACCGCTACCGCGGCGTGTTCGGCCGTCGCGATGTGCTGTTGGTGAACCCGCGGGAACTGGAGCGGCTCGGCTTTGTGGAGGGCGATGTGGTCGACGTCGTCACCGCACTCGACTTCGCACGGTCCGATCGCATCGTGCAGGGATTGACCCTCGTCAGCCACAATCTGCCCGACGGGTGCTGCGCGTCCTATTACCCCGAGATCCAGCCACTGGTCGCGCTCGAATTCCGCGATCCCGACTGCCTGACGCCGTCCTACAAATCGATCCCCGTCAAGATCATGAGGGCCCAGGCGCCGCTGGCAGGAGATCGCGCCGTGACGCGCGACGGCATCGTCGGCCGCCTTCCCAACTCATGAGGGCGCGGCGCCCGCGCTCAACCCCCTCCGTCTCGCATGAACTGAACAGGATCAAACATGGATCAGTTGCTTCTCTCACGGCTGCAGTTCGCATTCACGATCGGCTATCACATCCTGTGGCCGGCCTTTACGATCGGGATCGCGTGGTTCATCGTCGTCTTGAGCGCGCTGTGGCTGCGCACGCACAATCCCGTCTATCGGCATCTGGTGCGGTTCTGGACCAAGGTGTTCGCGCTCGCCTTCGGCATGGGCGTGGTCACCGGCGTCGTCATCTCCTATCAGCTCGGGCTGAACTGGTCCGGCTACGCGCGGGCGACGGCCGACGTGATCGGGCCGCTGTTCGTGCTGGAGGTGCTCACGGCCTTCTTCCTCGAAGCCGGATTCATCGGCGTGATGCTCTATGGCGAGGAGAAGGTCGGGGAGAAGCTGCACTTCGCGGCCTGCCTGATCGTCGCGATCGGCACGGTGATTTCAGCATTCTGGATCGTGTCGGCCAATTCCTGGATGCAGACGCCGACCGCCTTCACGATCGCCTCCGACGGCCGCTTCGTCGCGACCGACTTCTGGGGCGTGGTGCTGAACCCGTCGATGCCTTACCGGCTGGCGCATATGCTGACGGCAAGCTTCATTACCGGCGGTTTCGTCGTGGTCGGCGTATCCGCGTTCTGGCTCTGGCGGGGGCGTCCCGCCGATCAGCCGGCGGCTCGCAAGGCCTTTTCGGTGTGCCTCGGCCTGATGGCGGTGCTCGTTCCCGCGCAGATGCTGATCGGCGACCAGCACGGCCTGAACACCCGCAAGTATCAGCCGATGAAGCTCGCCGCGATCGAGGCGCGCTGGGAGACGGCGCGACGCGTCCCGATCAACGTCATCGCCTGGCCGGATGAGAAGGCCGAACGCAACGAATACGCGCTCGAGATTCCGCTGCTCGGTAGTCTCATCCTGACGCATTCGCTGGATGGCGAGGTCAAGGGATTGAAGGAGGTGCCGGCATCGGAGCGCCCGCCCGTGCTTCCCGTGTTTCTCGCGTTCCGGGTCATGGTCGGCTGCGGCATGCTGCTGCTCGCCGTCGCCTTCACCGGACTCTATCTGCGCTGGCGCGGACGGCTGTTCACCGCGCGTTGGTACCAATATGTCTGCATGGGCTGCATTCCGCTCGGTTTCATCGCCACGCTCGCGGGCTGGGTGGTCACGGAGGTCGGACGGCAGCCCTATGTGATCTACGGGCAGTTCCGCACGGCACAGGCGGTGTCGCCGATCGCGACCGGCGCGGTCGCAAGCTCGATGGCGATCGCCTTTGTCCTCTACAACCTGCTGCTGCTCGGCTTCTTCTGGTACGCGGGCCGGCTGGCCTGGCGGGGCCCGATGAGCGGACTGCCGACACATCCGGCCGTGCCATTGGCGACGGTGGCCGCGGCGCTCGGACAGATTCCTCGAACCGCTGAAGGTGCGAAATGAGCATGCTCTCCAACTTCGACTTTGCCGCGTTCTTCGCGGTCAGCGCAGCGGTCGTGATCGGCCTCTACGTGGTGCTGGATGGCGTCGACCTCGGCGTCGGCATCCTGTTTCCCTTTGCGCCGCGCGCCTCCGATCGCGACGTGATGATGTCGACGCTCGAACCGTTCTGGGACGGCAACGAGACCTGGCTGGTGCTCGGCGGGATGGTGCTGCTGGCTGCATTTCCCCTGGCGTTCGCGATCCTGCTGCCGGCGTTCTACGTGCCGCTGTGCCTGATGCTGTTCGGGCTGGTGATCCGCGGCGTCGCGTTCGAATTCCGCTCTCAGGGTGGCCGGCTGGAAGTCGTCTGGTCGGCGACCTTCGCGGTCGGCTCGTTCATCGCCGCGTTCTGCCAGGGAGCCGTGCTCGGCGCCTTCGTCGGACGCAGCATCACGGTGTCGAATGGCGCGTTCGCGGGCGGCCCGTTCGACTGGCTCGGGCTGTTTTCGATCGCGACCGGACTGGGCGTCGTCGCTGCCTACGGCCTGCTCGGCGCCTGCTGGCTGGTCTGGAAGACCGGCGGATCGACGCAGAATTTCGGCCGGGAATTGATTCTGCCGACGCTGGTCGGCTCCGGCGCCGCCATTCTGCTCATCAGCCTCTGGACGCCGTTCGCGAAGCCAGAGATTGCCGAGCGCTGGTTTGCGTGGCCGGACTTTTTGTGGCTGGCGCCGCTGCCGATCATTGCGGTGGTTGCCTGGTTCGGCGTCCTGCTGACGCGCTGGAGCGAGCGCGAATGGGCGCCGCTGGCGCTGTCGCTGCTGCTGTTCGTCACCTCGCTGGCCGGGCTCGGCGCCAGCGTGTGGCCGGAGGCCATCCCGGGCGTGATGACGATCTGGCAGGCGTCATCGATGCAACGGACGCAACACATCGTCGCGGGCGCCATCGTCGTGATCCTGCCGGTCATCCTGGCCTATATCGGCTACGGTTATTGGCTGTTCCGCGGCAAGAGCAAGCCGACGCCGGAATTCCCGCAGAATTGAGAGCGTGCTGACGTCGAAATTCAATACGTTCGCCGAAGACGATCGGTCGGTTCTCGTCGAACTGACTGATCGTCTTGATCACGACACGCGCGAACGGCCGTGCCAACACCCACTCAAGGGAGGCACCCGGCCAGCGGCCGCGGCCCCGTCTTTAGCCAAACAAGGAGTCTCGCTGTGACCCGGACAGTGACCATCGCTGCAATTCTGATCGTGTCCATCGCCGAATCTGGTCCGGCGCCGGCCAGCCAATGTGCCGGCTCGATTGCGATGCTGCAGTCGAACATCGACGCGGCCATCGAGGCGCGCTCGCTGACGCAGCCGTGGCGACCGGAGAGCCTGTCGGCCCTGCGCGGCCATCAGCCGACGCCACGGTCTCTGGCCGTTGCAGAAGACGATCCTGGACTGGTGCAGGCGCTCGGCGCGCTAAATCGCGCGCGCGATGCCGATCGTGCCGGCGACATCAATCGATGCAATCGCGAGATCGCGAGCGTGAGTGCAGCCCTGCGGCACAATGTCGACATGCCGACCGCGGGCTCGAGCCGGTAAGCCTTCGCATACCTGCGTATGATGTCGGCTCGGCCTTGTTCTCCATATAGGACGGATACGCACGTGCGACGTGTGACCGTCAATGTGGAGGTCAGTGTTGTCGTATCCGTCTTGGCAGGTCGCCGACGAATCAGGTCCCGGCAGGGCGGGTTGCGTCCAGCATCGAGCCGAAGCCCCTGATCAGCCGGACCATGAGCGGGCATCCGCGCCGTCTCAGAAGTTCGATTTCAAGAGCATCGCCGCATCGATCAGTATCGTCACCGGCGTAGATGCCGCAGGCACGGCGGCTCCGCAGGGATGGCGACACCGTGCTGCGAACGGCGGCCAAGAGACTCTCTTGAGCTTTCCGGATGTCGCGCATCGATCCTCCCAGGACGGCCACCGCGTCTCCGCCGATCAAGATCCGGTCGTGACCAGACTCTCGGAGGCGCTCGCGGCCGCGGAGCGCGACCCCTCGGAGTTCTCTGCGCTCTATGCCGACGCGCTTCGGCTCGTCGCCATGGTCCGTCTCCTCAGCATCGACGGGCAAGTCGAGCCGATCCAGCAGCTGCGGCCGCCGGGGAGCGCCGGGCTTCCGAAATGGCGCCTCAGGCGGGTCTGCGACTACATTACCGCGCATCTCGGAGAGAAAGTGACATTGGCCGACATGGCGGCTGCGGCGCGATTGAGCAGGATGCATTTCGCTGCGCTGTTCCTCAAGTCGACCGGCATGCGACCGCATCAATATCTCTTGCAGCGGCGCATTGCTGCGGCAAAGGACCTTCTCAAGGAGACAGAGCTGCCGATCGTCCAGGTCGCGATCCAAGTCGGCTTCCAGACGCAGGCGCACTTCACCACCGTGTTCAAGAAGGTCACGGGCGCGACACCGGCAAAATGGCGGGACGCCGTGACGCTGCATGGCTTGGGGGATGAGCGGGTCGCTGCGCCTGTTGAGAACAGCTTGGGGAGCTGAGCCTGTCTCTGCCGGCAAGCTGCAAGCGGCGTCGGCCAGCGTGCGAGTGAAGGGGGCTGATTTAACACCAGAGTACAGTGTCGGTCGCCGGATCGGATTGGCATAGTCGTGCCACCCATGTGGAGATAGGCAAATGATCTACGAGCGTCCGGTCGACAATTGCATGTCGAAGCTCCCGATGCCTCTGTTCGCTTCCGAAGCGAACGCCGAAAGTCATCACCGCATCGCCAACAGTCTTCAGCTGGTGGCGTCCATGATCTCGCTGGAGAGCACGCAGATCCATGATGACCGGGCGCGGCAGAGCTTGAAGATGGCGGGCGTGAGAATCCAGGCCATCGCAGGCGTGCATCGCAGGCTCTATTCCGCCCCCGAAGTCGACTGCCTCGACCTCGCCAGCTACCTGACGTCCTTAACCGAGGAGCTCGGGCCTCTCTGTCTGCCGTCTCTGAATTCGGGGAAGCTGGTCGCCGATCTGCGTCCCGTGACAGTCAGACCGGAAACGGCGACGAGCCTTGGCCTCATCGTTGCCGAGGCTGTCGTGAATGCCTGCAAGTACGCCTACAGTGACGGCCGACGGGGCGATATCGTGATTCAGGTCACCCGCGCGACGGCCGATCACGGCCGCTTGTCGATCAGCGATACTGGGCGTGGCATGCCGGCCGGCGCTCGCGCGTTGACCTCCGGCTTTGGCGGCCGGGTGATCGACCTAGCGGCGGAGCGGATCGGTGCCAGCATCTGTTATGAGGACAATCGGCCTGGAACACGGCTCGTTGTCCAGTTTCCGGCTCATCCTCCCATCTGACCTTCGCCGCGGTGGTGAGACCCTACGACGCGGCGCGGCGGATCAGTCCGAGAGGCAGGTGTTTGGAGATATGCGAACCGGCGTCGATGTGCGGGCCCGGGCGCTGCGCTGAGGCCGAGGTTTGCTTCGGAAAACAAAAGTGCAGGCCGGGAAGCAGTCGAGCGACGTTGCTGAACCAGGATCAGGCATTGCGCATGTCTGGCGGCTCGCCGGAATAATCGAGACGGCTTCGGCGCCGCGGCAAATGAGCCATTGCTGAGATCAGCTCGGCTGATTTGACAATCGCCCGGATTGGGCTCGGGCATACAAGGAAAGCGGGAGCGCCGATGAGCTCGGCGCGTCCCGGATGCGTCTCGAGTGGCTCAGTGCGCCGTCGCCGGATGGGCCTTGGTGAACAGCAGATCCGGATTGGCGGTGCATTCTCCACCGGCGCCCGACGCGCTCGCCCGGCACTGCGCCAGCGTCTGGTACTCGCACTCGAGGCTGTTCGCCGAACCGTAGTCGACGCACCATTTGTTGGACGCAGCGGAGGCCGCAGTCGCCGTCAACATTCCGACGCCCACAATCGACAACACCAAGAGCTTCTTCATCGTTCGATCCTCGTGCAACCGGCAACCATTTGCCGTGCCGTATCACTTGCGTGGCGGTCTCCCTTATCGTTTTCAAATGTCATGACAGTCTTCGAATTCGAACGGCCGGGCAGGCAAACGAAGGTTTGTCCAGCCTCTCCTCAGCCATGGCCGCAAGGGAGCTCCGTTCATCGTGCTCGTGAAGCGATGTCGGTAAACCTTGGTATGATGGAGGTCGTTCGTCCCTGAAGCCATGTGGATTGCGTTCAGCGTCAGGGGGGTCGCCCGATATGACTGCATCGTACGAAGACGGTCGCGGTGGTCGACTGAATTGGCGGGGCTTGCGGCACGCAACGCTGGCGTGGTTTCAACCGCTCGGGCCACGGATTCTGTTCGGTCTGCGCCTGGCTGCGTCGGTCTGCCTGGCTCTGTTCATCACCTATTATCTCGAGCTGCAGAATGCGTTCTGGGCTGCAACGACGGCTGCCATCGTCTGCCAGCCGAATCTTGGTGCCTCCATCCAGAAGGGACGATTTCGAGCGATCGGCTCCGGCATCGGCGCCGTGGTCATCGTGGCGCTGCTTGCGATCTGTCCTCAGCAGCGAGAGCCGATGCTGTTGCTGCTGGCCGTATTCTGCGGCGCATGCGCCGCGGCGGCAACCCTGCTGCGCAATCTGGCTGCCTACGCCGCCGCCTTGGCGGGCATCACCGGCGCGGTCATCTTCGCCGACACCGTGACCGATCCATCCTCCGCCGCATTCCTGGCCATCGTCCGCGTCGGAGAGATCTGTATCGGCGTGGGCGCCGCGTGTGTTGTGGCCCTGCTGACTGATCGTGGGACTGCGGGACGGGTCCTCTCTCAGACCGTCTCTCGAATCTCGGTGAAGCTGTTTCGCGGCTTCTTCGCGGACGTTGCGTCCGGGTCGGTGACAGGGAGAGGGCGTGCCGGACGCATCGAGATCGCGCGGGAGCTGGGTCCCTTGAACCTTGCGATCGACGCGGCGCTGGGGGAGCAGTCGCTCGTTGGCGATCGCGGCCGGCTGCGCAGGATTCCGATGAAGCTGCTGGATGCGCTGACGAGCTGGCGCAACGCCGCCCACGGTCACGACGAAACTACATCGATGGTCGGCCGGGGAGAGCTCCTGGAGCTGCTCGGGACAATTGACGCCGCGCAGCTTGAAAGCGATCCGGCTGGATTGCGAAGGGACTGCCAGGCCGCGCTTGCTGAGATCGACGGGTTGCGCAGCCGCGATGCCGTGAGTGCATCGCTGTCGGACGCAGCGGCAGCCATCCTGCGGAGCCTCGAGGCGTCAGCCGATGGCATGCTGGCAAGAGGCTCGCTGATCGGAACGGGGCGCGCAGGCTGGCCGGCTTTTCCGGTGATCGCCGATCCGCTTCCGGCTCTCGTCAACGGCGCCCGGACCGCGGCGGCCGTGATGTGCACCGCCTGGTTCTGGGTGGTCACGGCGTGGCCCTCGGGTCCGTTCGCGATCGTTTTCGCCGTGATCGCCACGTTGATCTTTGCGTCGTTCGGAGACCTGGCGCGCGATCTCGCACGGGACTATACGATCGGGGTCACGCTGATGGCCGTCGTGGGTGGCGTGCTCTATTTCGGAGTGTTGCCCGCTTTCTCCAGTTTCGCCGCGCTGATCAGTGTGTTGTCGGTGCTGTTCGTCTGGCTGGGCGCGATGCAGGCGGGACAGTGGCATAGCGTTGTCTTCCTCGCGATGACGATCTCGTCGCTGCCGCTGCTCGGCGTCGGCAATCCGATCGTCTACGACGCGGCCGCATACTTCAATCTCGCGCTGGCGATCATGGCGGGGAGTGCGGTGGGCGCGCTGTTCTTTGTCGCGATCCCTGTCATACCACCAGTGGTTCGCGCGCGGCGGCTCATCGCTCTGTCGGCGCGAGACCTTCGTCGTCTGATGGCCGGCGCGTGGACGCCGGATCGACGCCGCTGGACCGCGATCATGGCGCGACGCATCGAGGTGCTTCCACTGCAAGCCGCGGTGGAGGATGCCGCTGACCTGCTCGCGCTCTATGCGGTGGGCCGGGCAGCCTTGCGGCTGGAGCAGACGGCTCCGGACGTCCGCACACAGCGAGCGGTTCGGACCGCGCTGAAGGCGTTCGCCGAGGGCCGTCCATTCGCGGCGCGATCCATGCTCGTGTCATGGTGTCGCGAGAACCGGGCCGTCGACGCTGCGACTGACGAAGCGCGGATCGCGTGCCAATCGGACGCCGCTGTCATCATCGATGCGATCGACAATCATGCAGGATTGCTGGCGGAGCCGCTCCGCTTCTGGCAGCTCCCCGGCACGGCGTTCAAGTGAGGTCAGACGAGATGTATCGGGAGATCAATCTGTTCGGCGTCTACTTCGCGCCGTTTGTTGGGATGCTGCTGCTCGCCTGGGTGGCGACCCTGCCGCTCAGCTTTCTCGGAGCGCGGCTGCGAATGAATCGGCTGGTCTGGCATCCCGGCCTCTTCAACCTATCCATCTACGTGATCGTCCTCTCCGCCATCGTGGTCGTCTCAGGAGCGTTGCAATGACCGCCGTTGATGCTCAGCAGAAGCGTCGGACGCTGCCGAAGCAGCTCCTGTCGGTTCTGGTCACGCTCGGCACGGTTGCTGTTGCCGCCTATGCGGCGTGGATGATGTGGCAGGCCTACATGGCGGCGCCATGGACGCGCGACGGCACGGTCCGGGCATACGTCATCGCGGTGACCCCGCAGGTCTCGGGCCGGATCGCGGAGCTCGACGTCAAGGCGGCGCAGTCCGTGCGCAAGGGTGATGTCTTGATGAAGATCGATCCGGCCGACTTTGAAATTGCGCTGGCGAGCGCGGAAGCAACCGTTGCCAGCGCGAAGGCCGATCTCGACAACAAGCAGGCCGAGGCCGAGCGGCGCGCCCGCCTGACCTCGCTGGCTGTCTCAAAGGAGGAGCAGCAGATCTATACGGCGGCGGCCGACATGGCGGCTGCGACCTACCGTCAGGCCCTCAGCAACCGGGACAAGGCGCGCCTGGCGCTCAGTCGCACCGTGATCGTCTCGCCTGTCGATGGATACGTCACCAACCTGGTTATTCAGCCGGGTGATTACGCGACGAGCGACCAGCGCGCGCTGTCGGTCGTCGACAAGGACAGCTTCTGGGTTGATGCCTATCTCGAGGAGACGCTGCTGCGCAGAGTTCGGGTTGGCGATAAAGCGCGCGTCGCCCTGATGGCCTATCCCGAACCGCTGGCGGGATCCGTCGTCGGCATCGAGCGGGGGATCGCCGTCCCCAACGCCGAGTCCGATCCATCCGGCCTCGCGACGGTCAATCCTGTGTTTACCTGGGTGCGTCTGGCTCAGCGGGTCCCGGTTCGGATCGCGCTCGACAATGTCCCTCCATCGGTTGTGCTGGCCGCTGGCCTGACCGCGACGGTTTCGATCGATCCGAGCAGCGCTCCCGCAGGAGCAGATCTAGTTGTCCCGTCTGCGTCGAAATAGAATGACATCGTCAGCTTAGAGCTGACGCTCAGATTCGGGCGCGATGACGAAACTCCCCCGGCGCGACGCCGACGTGACGACGAAAGGCTCGTGAAAAAGTTGCCTGCGACGAGAAGCGGCAGACATGCGCGATCGTCGCCAGAGGCAGGTCGCTGCGCTTCAGCAGATCGAGTGCCTGATCGAGTCTGCGTTCACTGATGAAGCGGTACGGCGGTGTTCCGGTTGCTTCTCGGAACGCCCGGGCAAAATGGTGCTTGCTCAGGCAGGCCACGTCCGACAGCTTGGAGAGCGAGATATCTTGGTCGATGTTGGCCTGAATGTACTCCAGGACCCGCGTCAGTCTGACGTCGTCGAGCTTGCCGTGTCCGCTGCCGTGATCCAGGTCCAATCGAGGGCCGTCGCTGGAATAGCTCGTGATGAGATGGGCGACCAGAGATTGTGTGAGACATTCGACGAGCAGCTTTCCACCACTGCTTTCCTCTTGAGCCTCGCGATAGATCCGCAGGCAGATCTGCCGCACCAGTTCGTCGTTGACATCGGCAAGATAGGCGACACTCGCCGGCGTTAGCGATCTCGAGCTCAGTTCTGACAAACTCTCGAACTGGGACTTTGCCAGAAAAATGTGCAGCACCTCCGGAAGATGCTCAGTGATCCTGATCGAATCCTCGGTGACGCCGATGGGGCAGAACCACAATGTCCCGGATCTCGCGGCCGTCTTCTGAAAGCTGCCGCCGGCGCAACGCTCCACCCGTCCCGACGCAGAGCCTGCAATCGCCAGGGTGATTTCCATCTCATCAGGGATCGGGGCCGGTATGTCGCACGCAGGATGACTGCGAACCTGGAGGCCAACCCCTTGCCAACCGCGCCCTTCGGACGACAGCAGAAGGTCTGCAGCAGGGAATTTCCGGTCTCCGAACGCCTCAAGCCCCGGCATCTGGTCTAGCTCCACATCGTCGATCCGCGTTCGCAATGCCCTGCAATGTGGGCCGGGCCGGTCGCCGGATCAAGGATATCAATTCTGGCAAAAACTTCGCTGGTTCATGCAAAGACCCGGCCAGGTGGCTGATATAGGCCTGAACATCAGGTCAACGTCAGCGGTGAGATCCAAGCTTGGCAACGTGCAAGACGACATGTCAGGCCAAAACGCCCGCCGAGGACGTATCCGGCTTGGCCAGTCTCTACGAGGCTATCGATGGCCGTTGGTGGTCCGACCTTGCCCTGACGTTTGCCGGTCAGGCCGAGGGAATCGAGACCTATTTCGCCGCGGATAAAGCGGGGGAAAGGTGGCGCGTCCGGAGTGCGGCGGCCGGGACGTCGGCAGGCACGCGTTTGGAGCGCGAGGCGGCCATTGCAGCCCGGATTGGTGGCGACGCGGCCGAGCGACCTGCCTATGTCGGCCATCGAGACAAGATCGTCCTGGTTTATCCGGCCGATGTGTATCACACGCTGGCGGACACTCCTCCCGGAGAGGTCTCGTTCGATCGATTTCTTGGGATTGCCGAACGTGCGGCAATCTCGCTGATGCGGGTTCACGCGTCCGACATTGTTCACGGCGCTCTCGAGCCGGCCAAAGTACTCATTGATGAGCAGGGCGGGGTGTGTTTCGCGGATTTCGGACGGGCGCATGTGTCGGGACAGGAGCTTGCATCCGACGTCCCCGAGTTCGCCAGCGCCAATTTCCGATACGCGGCACCTGAGCAGACCAGACGCGAACGGCCCGTCATGGACCAGCGCAGCGATCTGTACGCCCTTGGCGCAATCCTCTACGAATTCCTGGTTGGTCGCCCTCCCTTGCTTGCCGGGAGTATCGCCGAGTGGCTCCATGCCCATGTCGCCATTACCGTGCCGGCGCCGAGCCTGGTTCGGGCGGGGATTCCGCCCGTCATCGATCAGGTTCTGCTCAAGCTGTTGGCAAAGGAGCCGAGCCGGCGATATCAATCCGCCGAAGAGCTTCGGGCCGATGTCGCGGGCATCATCGCGTCGAAGACGAGGGCAGGGCGCGACGGCGTCTACCGCAGCCCTGAAGCGACGTTCGCAGTCAGGGAACGGCTCGCTGAGTCTCTCGTCGGCCGCCGCGCGGAAGTCGAGCGCCTCGCGCAGTCGTTCCGCAACGTCCGGCAATCCGGCAGAACCGAGATGGTGTTGTTGTCGGGGGCTCCGGGAACGGGGAAATCGTCTCTCGTCAGCCATCTGCTGAAGAGCTTGGACCGGAATGACGCCATCAGCGCTATGGGAAAAGGAGACCCGCTGCGCAAGGCGATCCCGTACGCGCCCATCGTCCAGGCGTTGCGTTCGGCTTTGGAAGGTCTCCATTCGCATGATCAGCACGTTCGAAACGCCGTGCACAGTCGCCTCGCCGAGGTGCCTGGCTGCAGCCGGTTGTTGGCCGATCTCATTCCCGATGTCGAGCTCGTGCAGGGCGGAAGCCAGCCACTCCCCGAGGTGCCAGCTCATCTCGCGCAGGTTCGAACGACGCGGATCCTGCGCGAAACGTTCGCTGCCATTGCTTCGGCACAGGTGCCGCTCATCCTGTTCTTCGACGATTTGCAGTGGTTCGATGGCGCCAGTCTGGACCTCGCAAAGGCGATGCTCGGTGCGAATTCCGCGCCCATCTTGCTGATCTGCAGTTGCCGCAGCGACGATGGTGTCGACCGTCTGTGGCGAGATTTGTCCGATGAAGCCATGGCTTCGGGCATTTCCTGCACCGACATCCGTTTGTCCTCTCTGGCGCCGGTCGAGACTGCCGAACTGGTCGCTTTTGCCTTGGGCCAGGCTGTTGATCGGATCGGAGAGCTGTCGGCGATCATCCATCGCGAGACCAAGGGCAGCCCGTTCTACATCAGCCAGCTCTTGCATAAATTCACCGACGAGCAGGTCATCGCATTCGACCCGAGACGGCAGGAATGGGGGTGGGATCAGGCCCGTCTTCTTCAAGGCTGTACCGTCGTGGAATTCATGGCGCGTCGTCTCTCGGCCTTGCCGGAGCGTGAGCGCCATTTGCTTCGGACGCTCGCCTTTCTGGGCAGGCATGCGTCGGTCGGTGTTCTCTCCGCCCTGATGGCGACGTCCCATGACGAGACCCTTCAGCTGGCAGAGAAGCTCATGCAGGCCAATCTGCTCGCTCGCGGCGGGGACCACCTCACCTTCTCGCATGACCGCGTTCGTGAGGCCGCTTACTCGCTCATCGACGACGAGAGTCGGCCGATCGAGCACTTGCGCATTGCTCGCCATTTCCTCGCTCATCGTGACTTCGGCTCCGACCTGACGCTCGACATCGCATCGCAGATCGAACGCGCCGATCGAAGCCGGTTGGAATATGGCGAGCGTCTTGCGTTCGCCCGCGTGCTGCTGGCCGCGGCCCGTCACTCGCGCTCCACGGGAGCAGTGGACCAGGCCTTGCGATTTCTCGACGTCGCTGCCGACCTGCGATCGGATGGCGGCGCGGCGGATCCCGAGTTTCCGGCATTCGCCACGGAGTGGCTGCGCTGCGACTGCCTGCTTGCGCTCGCCCGCGTTGAGGAAGCCCTGCAGGGACTCGACGTCTTGCTGGATGTCGCCGTCGCGCCCGTGGAAATCGCCGACACCTATCGTCTGCGGGCGTTAGCGCTGATCATCAGGTCGCAATATAATCAGGCGATCGAGGCCGCATTGCTCGGCCTCTCGGCGATCGGTATTGCCATCGAGCGTCTGCCTGCTCTGGATGATCTGGAGCGGCTCTATCAAGCCTGCTGCGTGCGGCTGCAAGAACTCACCCCCGACGGATTTCTGGCTCTCCCCGACGCCTCCGACGAGGTTGCGCGCACCGCACTTCCCCTGCTGTCGACGCTGATCTCCTCGTCCTTCGTGCCGGGTGACCTGCGCTTTCTTCACGTTCTCAAGATCGTGGAAGTCACCTTGAACCATGGCGTTACGCCGGAATCGGCCTATGGCCTCGCATGGTTCGGCGTCTACGGTGCGCATCACTTCGCGGCTTACGAGCAGGGATTGCTCTGGGCTGAAACGGCCTGCCGGATGGTCGAACGGGAAGGCTACGAAGCGCAGCGAACTGCCGCGCTCCTTGCGCTCGACCAGGTCAGCGTCTGGACCAAGCCGATGCGCTTTGCGCTCGATCGGGCCCGCGACGGCGTCCGTGTGGGGCAGGCTGCGGGCGATCTGGGGATGGCGTGCTACGCGCGCAATCATGTCGCTTCCAATCTCCTCGTGGTCGGCGAACCGCTCCCGGCCGTTCGGGCCGAGATCACGGAGGGACTGAGATACACGAGCGAGATAGGATACAGGGATATCGAGCTCATCCTGGACGCCCAGATGCGCCTCGCCACTGCGCTGCTGACGGGCGAAAATGACCGTCAGCGAGGTCCTGACGACGCCTCCGCCGCGTCGGTCATTACCCAATTCTGGGTGCATCATTACGCCGGCGTCACGGCATTCCTGTTCAATCGAGATGGCGCTGCGCTGCGCCATCTCGAAATGGCGATGGATCTATCCTGGTCCGCGCCGGCTCACATCGATACGGCGCAGTGCTGCTTCTTCTTCGCGCTGGCGTCGTGCCGATCGATCGCGGGCGGCCGGCCGGCCGACGACAAGGTGGCGCGCCTCGATGCGGCGCGCGCGCGCTTTGCTGCCTGGGCGCGATTGAATCCGGATACGTTCGAGAGCAAGTCGCTTCTGCTCGAAGCCGAGGCTGCGCGGCTGAGCGGCGGCGGCGCGGCCGCGCAGAAATTGTACGAGCAGGCGGCCCGTGCCGCCGAGAAGACCGGCTTCATCCATGACCAGGCGCTGGCTCATGAACTGGCGGGGCAATATTATCTGGAGGCGGGTCTGTCTGCTCCGGCCCAGGGGTGCCTGATCGCTGCGGAGGCTTGCTACCGACAATGGGGGGCGACCGGCAAGGCCACCCATCTCGCGGTTCGCTTTCCGCAGAGGTCGGAGAGAACCAGCCTGTCGGAGGACGCCGTCAGCCAGCGGGAGCTCGATCTCGCGGCTCTGACGGCGGCGGCGCAGACCCTGGCCGAGGAGGTCGGACTCGAGCAGGTGCTTCGCACCTTGATGCGCAGCATGATCATCCATGCAGGCGCGCAGTTCGGGCTGTTTCTGCTGGTTCAGGACGGCGTGCCGGGCATCGAGGCCTCGGCGTGGGTGGAGAACCAGGGCATCCGGGTCGATCTCTACAGCGCCGTTCCGTCCGACGATGATCTTCCGATCTCGCTGCTGACATCCGTCATGAGGACGAAAAAGGCGGTCACCTTTGCGGACGTGTCCACGGATGCTCCCGAGCTCGACGCTCCCGGGCCGCGCCATCGCGGCGCCCGCTCGCTGGCCTGCATTCCCTTCATCAAGCGGGGTGATCTCGTCGGCGTGCTGTATCTGGAGAACTCTCTCTCCGCCAACGTCTTCACGCCGAGCCGGACCGCCATGCTGGAGGTGCTTGCGGCGCAGGCTGCGATCTCGCTCGATGCGGCAAGGCTGTATCGCAACCTGATCGACGAAAACAGACGGCGGGCCGAGGCGGAGTTTGAATTGCGCGAGGCCCGCGCGGAGCTGGGGCGGACCTCGCAGATGACGGCGCTCGGCAGCTTCGCCGCTTCGATCGTTCACGAGATCAATCAGCCGATCGCCAGCATCATCACGCAGACCGAGGCGGCGCTGCGGTGGCTGAACAGGGACACGCCTGATATCGCGGAGGTGACCCAAGGGCTGATCAGGATCAGGAATTCCGGCCGCCGTACCGCCGACATCGTGAAATCGCTGCGATCGCTGGGCAAGCAGGCGCCGGCCACGTTCTCGCCGATCTCCCTGGAGGAAGTCGTGGAGGAAGTCGTGCGGCTGATCGCAGATGATCTCGACGCCGGTCACGTGAAAATCATGGTCGAGCTCGCCGAGCAGCGGCGCACCATTTCCGCCGACCGCGTTCAGCTTCAGCAGGTCATCTTCAACCTGGTGACGAATGCGATCCACGCGATGGCGGAGACCGAGCAGGCCGTCCGCCGCGTGGTGATCAGGACCGTCGCCGCCGATGATGGCACGGTGCGACTCTCGATCGAGGACAATGGCTGCGGCATGTCGGACGAGATCAGGAGCAAGATCTTCGATCCGTTCTTCACGACCAAGACGACCGGAATGGGCGTCGGATTGGCGATCTGCCGTTCGATCGTGGAACTGCATCGGGGAACGATCGGCGTTCGATCCACGCTCGGACAGGGAAGCACGTTCGACATCAGCATCCCCGTTGCGGAGGAGCCCGTCGCGTCCCGAACGGGACGCGAAGATGATCGCGTATCGTGACGCCGCCGCGAGTCCTGAACAGCATCGATCTCGCGCGCGGCCGATCATCGACCGACGGCGTCGGCCCAGAGCAGGGGATGAATGGTCAGCACGGCAGCCAGTGCGACGGGCAGGACCCATGCCCACTCCCGCATCAGCGGCATCGCCAGCGCGGCCACCAGACAGCCGGTCAGAAAGCCGCCCAGCAGATGCAGAGCCCGCCTCAGCCGGCCATCGTCCGCGCGCGTCAGGGGATGTCCGTTCGTGAGCGCGTCCATCAGGCCCAGGACGACGTTGGCGAGATTTCCGGTCATGACCGCGGTCGACACCGCCTGAGGCAGCGCCAGCCGGAGCAGCGCATATTGCGAAGCCATGGCGGCGACCGCGAGCAGTACGGCGATCCCCGCAACCGGGCTCTGCGGTGCTGCCGAAAGCCGACCCGTTACGCAGAGCAGCAACACTGCGGCGAGCAGGCCGGTCTGCAGGCCGAGCAGCAATCTCACGAGCGAGACGCCGCGGCGCTTTGAAAGCCGGGCGATGAGCCAGAGGAGTGCCAGGGCGCTCGCGAACATGGGAAGCGCCGCGAGCTGCGCCCAATAGACGGGACCGCCGTCGACGGCCGCCGCGCTCGCGACCACCAAATTGCCGGTGATATGTGCGGTGAAGACGTGGCCGAGCATGAAGAAGCCGGTGAGATCGACCATGCCGGCGATGACGCTCAAGGCCGGCGGCAGCAAGTCTTCGAGGCATCGTCGCGCTGCAATGTCGGAATCGCCAGGTGCGGAAGCTGTGGGCTTGGCGATCACGAAAGATCTCCCGCAACGTCTCTCATGATGCGTTCATGGCCTCTCTGATGCGCGCGGCGGTCAGCGGCAGGTGGTAGAGTCTCCGTCCGATGGCGTCGCGGACCGCATTGGCGAGGGCGGCACCGGTCGGGCCTTGCGCAGCTTCGGCAATGCCGAGAAAGGGCGCGCCAGGCTGATCGATGATGTGGACGTCGATCGTGCCGGGGACGCTGGCGAAACGCATCACGGGGTAGGCCGACCAATCGATCGACGTGACCCGCGTCCGGTCGAAGCTGACCTGCTCGAACAGCGTCCAGCTCGCGGATTGGATGATCCCGCCCTCGATCTGGTTGCGTACGCCGTTGGGATTGACGACCTCGCCGGTGTCGACCGCTGCGATCACGCGCGCGATGCTGATGACGCCCGTCTGGTCGTCGACGGCGATCTCCAACGCAATGGCGCAATAGGCTTCGAGGTTCTTGTATTGAGCGAAGCCGAAGCCGTAGCCGCCGCCTCGTTTCAGCGCAGGCCGCGTCGACCAGCCGAACTCGTCGGCGGCTCTTTCGATGACGGCACGGCCGCGCGCGTTGTCGAGATGCAAGAGCCGGAAGGCGACGGGATCGTGGCCGGCGGCGCGCGCGAGATCGTCCATCGTGCTTTCGATCGCGACCACGTTGAGATAGCCACCCAGCGAGCGCATCGACGAACCACGAAGCGGCATCTCCGGGAGGAAATGGCTCACGACCCTTGCATTGGGGAGCTTGTACAGCGGGATCGCGTTTCGATCGCCGCCGCCTTCCGGTTGCGCGAGCGCGACCGGAGGCGCCGGCGGAAACGGGTTCGCGATGTCGCGGGCCGCCAGCAACGTTCCGGCAGGACCCGGCCGCATCATGTGCGATTGGCTCCAGACCTCGTGGTGCCAGTCGCTGATCATCCCATCCTGGCCGACGGCAGCGCGCAGCTTCGTCACCATGCCCGGACCGAATGGCTCCCAGGAATGCTCCTGCTCCCGCATCCACTGGACGCGAATGGCGCGGCCCGGCAGCGCGACGGCGAGCAGGGCGGCGTCAGCCGCCACATCGTCCGCGCCGTTGTGGCCGTAGCAACCGGCGCCTTCGGCATGGATGCAGCGCACTTTATCCGGCGACAGCCGCAGCAGTTCGGCAATCGCCTTGCGAAGCGGAAACACGCCCTGCGTATGCGTCCAGATCGTTAACTTGTCATCTTGCGTCTGGGCGACGGCACAGGACGGACCGATCGATCCATGCGCGAGATAGGGGCGGGTAAATGTCGCTTCGATCGCGTGCCCGGCTTCGCCATGTTGCCCCTGGTCGAGGATGACGGTGTCTTCCGACGGCAGAGCCATCAACGTGGTGGCAAGCCTTTCTTGATCCGGCAAAGTTGCTGTTTCCCGCCACGTCGCGTGAGTGGCCAGCACGCGCATGGCCTGGACCGCCGTCCATTCCTGCTCGGCCACGACGGCGAGAAAATTGCCGTCGCGGACCACCTTCACAATTCCGGTCATGTGCTGGAGCGCTGAGCTGTCGACGCGTTCGAGAACGGCACCCGGACTCGGTGGCCTGATCACTCGCCCGTGCAACATGCCAGGCAAGCGCATGTCCTGGACATAGGCCGCTCCGCCCGTGACCTTGGCGGGGATATCGACGCGATGCACCGGACGTCCCATGACCTTGAAGTCGGCGGTTGCGGTGAGCTTCGAGCTTGGCGCGGCGCTGACTTCGAGGAGATGATCGCTGACGAGGTTGCCATATGACAGGCGAGCTCCGTTGCTGCCGACCACCGCGCCATTCTCGGCGTGGAGCATGGCCCGATCGACATCGAGGCGCCGGGCCGCTTCGCCGATGAGTATCTCGCGAACTTGCGCCGCCGCGTTGCGGATGGCTGTGCCCGAATCCTGAACGGAATGGCTCGCTGCCGTATAACCCTCGTCGGCGGTCAGGCCGGTATCGGCTGTGATCAGCTTGAGTGCGCTCGGCTCGACCTTGAGCTCCTCCGCAGCGATCTGCAGCAGCGCCGTCTTCAGCCCTTGTCCGAGTTCGGCCTTGCCGGTCAGGATCGTGATATCGCCGGTTGCATCGATACGGATCCAGGCATCGAGCCGCGGTGTGCCGGCCAGGCTGCCGGGCAAGGATGGTTTTGGCGGAGCAGCGGACGTTGCCGTTTGGCTCCAGGCCCGTCGGGAGGCAATGCTGAAGGACAGAACCAGCGCGCCGGCGCCGGCCAAGACATCGCGGCGTGTGACGATCGTGCTCATGGCGCGACGTCCGCCGTCGTCGAGGTCGCAACTGCCTTGGCGGCACGCTGGATGGCTCGCAGGATCCGCATGTGCGTTCCGCAGCGGCACAGATGGGGTTGGAGCTCTTCGCGGATCAACGCGTCGGACACCACGGGCACCTTGTCGAGAAGCGCCTTGGCCCGCATCATCATGCCGGGAATGCAATAACCGCACTGCGCCGCCTGCTCGTCGATGAAGGCCTTCTGGAGCGGGCCGGGATGCTCGACGGTCCCGAGACCTTCGAGCGTCGTGACCTCGCGGTCGGCCGCCAGCATCACCGGCGTGATGCAGGAGAAGATCGCATCGCCGTCGAGGATCACGGTGCAGGCGCCGCATTGACCGAGGCCACAGCCATATTTGGCGGCATTCAGGCCGAGCTCATCGCGCAGCACGTAGAGCAGCGGCGTATCCGGCGAGGATCTGATGTCGCGCGGCGTACCATTCAGCGTGATTGTGAGCATGACGATCCCCCTCATCGATCCGGGTTGAGTCTTTGGGCCCTGGCTTTCCGCTGTTCGGCAATAGCCGTTCGAACGGTGTCGTCGACGTCGGCCCAGGGCGCGGCGGTGGTGAAGCTGCTGCGGAGATAGCGCGCGAGGTCGGAGATCTGCCCCGCGCTCATCGCGCTCGAGAAGCTCGGCATGATCGGACCGGCCGTGCCGTTCGAGGCCGGAATTCCGCTCAGGATGATGTTGATCAGATTGTCCGGGCTGTCGTCCGTGATCGCGGTCGACAGTGAAAGCCGGATCGCACCCAAGGGGAGGGGGCGGTCGCTGGCGTGACAGGACGCGCACGCAGTCGCGTAGATGCCGGCTCCATCTGCCGTGCCGGCCACGGGCGTGGGCGCCTGGGAGCCCGCGGATTGCGGGACAATTCCTGGGCCCTGCTCAGGCAATGGTTGAGCCGGTTGGGCGTTTGCTTCAGCGGTTTCAGGCTTCGACAGCGAGGCCATGTAACGGGCCATGGCAATGATGTCCTGCTGTGGGACTTGAGCGAGGTTCGCGACCACGGGGGCCATAGGTCCGCGGGCGACGCCGTGAAGCGGATGAAAACCACGCGACAGATATTGCGTAAGCGCTGCTTCGTTCCACGGGGTTGGCGCTTGAGAGGCTGCGCCGAGGGCGTAGGCCCGCCAGCCCTCGGCTTCGCCGCCCGCAAACGCACGCGACGTCTTCTCGGCTCCCATCACGTTTCGTGGCGTGTGGCAGCCGCCGCAATGGCCGAACCCTTCAACGAGATACTTCCCGCGATTCCAAAGCTGGTCACGCGATGGGTCGGGCTCGAAGCGGCCGCGATCGAGAAACAGCAGCTTCCATCCCGCGAGGACGAGGCGGACATTGATTGGAAACGGCAAGGCGTTGGGCGGAGGCGTCGACGTCACGGGCTCGCGCGACATGAAGAAGGCATAGAGCGCCCGAACGTCGTCATCGGAGATCAACGTGAAATGATCGTAGGGGAATGCCGGGTAAAGGTGCCGTCCTTCGCGATCGACGCCCTCACGGAGAGCTCGCGCGAACGCGGCCTCTGACCACCGCCCGATGCCTGTCTCCGGATCGGGGGTGATGTTCGTCGAGTAGATCGTTCCGAACGGCGTGGGCATCGCGAGGCTGCCGGCAAAAGTGCGGCCGCCGGGCGCGGTATGGCAGGTCTGACAATCGCCGAGCAGGGCGAGCTCGGCGCCCCTTCTGACAAGTGCCTGGTCGAACGTGGCCGGAGCCGGCGGCGTGATCGGTGCAAGAGCCGGCTGCCACGCATAGAACAGAGCGGATCCAGCTCCGACGATGCCGATCGCCGCTGCTGCGATGACAACACGCGCCCTTCTCATGCGACGTCGCCTTCCTTGATCGAGCTCGGGGAGTGCCGTTCGGCTGAAGTCATCCGTCAGACCTCGCTGCGCCCTTTGATCGGAGCGCCGCTCGTCCCGGCCTTCCGGCGAAGGAAATTCCTGGCCTGCGCCGCTGTCGCCAACCCGGCGAGCACCAGTCCGAGCGTCGCGACTGCGGGCCAACCGCCGGATTGCCAGGCAGCCGTCACAGCCGCGGAGCCGAATGCGCCGCCCAGGAACATGCAGCCCATCAGCGCGGTGTTCAGCCGGCCGCGCGCCTCGGGCCTCAAGGCGAAGACGATATGCTGGTTGCCGACCAAGGCCGTCTGCATCGCCAGATCGAGCAGGATGACGCCGACGACCAGGCCCGTCAGCGACGACCAGAGGCCGAACACCGCCCAGGAGACCAGCGTCAGGATCGCGCCGCCGAGAACGGCGACGGACGGACCTCGCTGATCAGCAAAGCGCCCGGCCAGCGGAGCAGCGAGGATGCCAATGGCGCCGACGATCCCGAACAGGCCAGCGACATCGGCCCCGAGCCCGAACGGAGGGGCCTGCAGCCGGAAGGCAAGCACGGTCCAGAACGCAGTGAAGGCGGCAAAGATCAAGCCTTGCGTCACGGCGGCAAGCCGCAGCTCCGGAAACTCGCGCCACAGATGACCGATCGAGTTGAGGAGCTGCAGATATCCGAGCTTCGAAGCGGCGGGGCTGTGCGGAAGCGTCAACGCCATGAGGCCTCCCGCGCCGAGCGCCAGGGGGACGCCGAGCCAGAACATCTCGCGCCAGCCGGCATGCGTCGCGACCAGGCCGGCAAGGGTGCGGCTCAGCAGGATGCCGGTCAGTATGCCGGCGAGAATGGTGCCGACCGTGCTGCCGCGACGCTCCGGGGCCGCCAGATGCGCTGCCAGGGGAACGATCTGCTGGGCGACGGTCGAGAACAGGCCGACGGCCAGTGAAGCGAGCACGACGAGCAAGGCGTTCGGCGCGATCGCGGCGAGGACCAGCGAGACGGCCAGGAAGGCGAATTGCATGATGATCAGCCGGCGGCGCTCGACGATGTCTCCGAGCGGGACCAGCAGGAACAGTCCGGCGGCGTAGCCGAGCTGCGTCGCTGTCGGGATCAGCCCGGCAAGACGGCCGGGCAACTCGGCTTCGATCAACGCCAGCATCGGCTGATTGTAGTAGATGTTGGCGACGGCGATGCCGGCGGCGCTCGCCATGGCAAACATCAAGCCTGTGGACATGCCTGGGGAGAACGACGTCTTGGCCGATGCCTGGCTCATTGCGATTGACCTTCCAGCGCGATAGCTATGGGCCATCAAGTATCGCAAGCCGCGCGCGAGCGTAGACACCTCAAAGTATGATTGAAGCTCGGCGCGATTCGATTGTTGCTTGCGAGCCCATCGCGATCTCGACGCACGCGGCGGGAGCGACTCTGAAATGTGCAAAGTCGCCTCGCGGCGCGCTTTGGTGTCCGAGCTTTGCTCTCATCTGGTGCGGGCCAATTCTGCAATCCAGCGTGGTCAAATTGGCGCTGGCACCAATGGCTACCCACGGCATCAGACGCCGCCGCGGCCTGAGCGGGGTGTCGCTCAACACACTTGTTCTGTTCAACGCGCTGCCTTCTGCCTGCATCGTGGCGCGGCTCCTGGGTGGTGACCACCGCGTCGCGGCCGGCATCATCAGCTTTCAGACGCTGGTTGCCGCGTTGACCATGCCGCTGTTTCTCGCGCTCACGACCTGACAGTAGAAGGTCCCACGGTGCGGGTAATCCGTCGTATCCTGCATCTATGCGTTGCAAATGGGTTGCAATCTGATCTCGCGCCGATCTGAATGATTATTCGCGTCGATGTGTGTCGCCATGAAACAAATAGCGCGCGGCGCTCTGATCTTTGAATGCCCATTTCATTGACCAAAACGCATCCTGCGCAGATATTCAGCGCCGTCATCGCTCAACCGGGACTCGCCAAGATGAGAATGAGATCTGCAGCCCGCCGCCTGGTGCGCAAGCGCCTCGCCGGACGCTGCTTCTCGGCGGCGACCGGGGCCTGTTGCTGATCGCTGCAGCCGAATTCACCTCAATCATCGATTTGCAGATCCGACAGGAGCGCCGCTGCGCAAGGCGGCGAATGATCAGTCATGCCGACAGCCTTTGTCATCGAAGTCTTCAATCGCACCGCGGGCATCGTCACGGCCGACGAGCGCGGCTTCAGCTTCTTCTCGTCCGAGCGCGCGTTCGACAGCCTGGAAGGGCAGTCCTTCACATCGGCGCGCGATGCCGAGCGCGCAGCCCGTGCGCTTGTCACCAGCGGTGGCGGACGCCTGCGCCGCGGCTCCGTCTAACTCATCCCATCGACATCGAAGGATATGGCTCATGAGCTTCTACAGGGACTTCAACGACAAGCTCGCCATCCAGGCCTGGAACGGCCGGAAGCGCGAACCCTATGAGACGATCGAGGTCAGGCAACTCGGTCCGACGGTCGGCGCTGAGATCGGCGGGGTCGATCTTTCCAAGGATGTGCCGGAGGCGCAGTTCGCGGAGATCCACCGCGCGCTCGACGAAAATCTGGCGATCGTGTTTCGCGATCAGGACATCTCCAAGGAGGACCACAAGCGCTTCGCGCGCCGCTTCGGCAAGTCGCTGCATCGGCACGAACTGGCGGCAACGCGTTTCCGTCATGATGGGCCGTTCGATCCGGAATTCCTGTCGTGGAAGACCGATGCCAATTCGCGCTTCACCGCCGGCGACGGCTGGCACCCGGACGTCTCCTGCGACCCGAGCCCGATCGCGGTCTCGCTGCTGCGGGTGACGAAGACGCCGCCGCTCGGCGGCGACACCGCCTTCGCCAACATGTATCTCGCCTATGAATTCCTGTCGGATCCGATCAAGCACCTGCTCGACGGCTTGACCGCGATCCATGACGGATCATTGGCCTGGACCGCCGGCTACGGCGCCAAGCCCGATCCCGGCAAGACCTATCCGCAATCAGAGCATCCGGTGATCGTGACCCATCCGCGCACCGGCCGCAAATTCCTTTACGTCAACGCGTCCTTCACCTCGCACATCGTGCAGCTGACGCGTCGGGAGAGTGACGCGCTGCTGCAGCTCTTGTTCCGCCATGTCGAAAGCCAGCTTGCGCTGCAGACCCGCGTGCAGTGGCAGCCCAACTCGCTGCTCGTCTGGGACAATTGGGCGAGCCAGCATCATGCCGTGTGGGACTACTATCCCGAGGAGCGCTGGGGCGAGCGGGTGTCGGTGGTGACCGGCGAGAGCCCGCGGGCACGGCTCGATCTCAGCGAGGCTGCGGAGTAGGGCGTTCGCGCCGCGGCGAGAGCGATCTCTCCCGCGGCGTCAGCCCGGGCCGAGATGAACCAGGAGCAGGCGACAGACCGCGTCGTCGGCCAACTCGTCGGCGCGGTCGAGATAGATCGCCGTCTCGCCATGGGTCGCCTCGCGCAGCGCGAGCCGTTCTGCCTGCGCGGGACGTTTGAGCCGGCAGAAAGAGTCGATTGCCCGCAGCAAGGCCGGTGATCGCACCACGCTCTGCGCCGCCATGTGATCCCTCGCGGCAAACACGAAGGCCGGGTACGGGCCCAGGTCGATGGCGAAGACCTGCGAAGCTGCGGCTGACATTTGCGTCGGATGGGTGCTGTTGGTCGGGAGCGCGTTGCAATATCGATCAGTGTAGGAGCAGGGTGAAGGTCGTCAATGAAATGGGACAGGCGAATTTCGGTGTGATCGTGCAACAATTTGCTGCTGGGTCGACGCGACCGCCGGCAGAGTCTCGGTTGCGGCCATGTCATGCCAGCCATGCCCTCGCGTGGGAGGCGGCGAGCGGAAGAAAACGACGGTTGCAAGCTTCAATCGGTGGGCAAGCTCTTTCCACGCCGGGCCGCCTCGGAAGCAGAACCGTTGCTATTTCGAGCATCGGCTTGTTCTGTCCGCCGGCGCCGATCAAGCTCCATGCAATCGCATGAAATTGCCCGGAGACATCCCATGAGCCTGATCGAGAGAAAGATCGAAGCGCTGCCCTTCGTGCTCGCCGAGCTGAACTATCTGGCGCCCATTGCGTCCAAGCCGCGGACCTACGCGTTCGATCCGCCGCCGGGCGAGCCGAAATCCACGGCGCTGCCGGAGCCGCACCGGGTGCCGGTGTTCGACGGCCGCCCGATCGCGTCATCCTTCTCGCTCGACCGCGAGGGCTTTGCGCTGGTGCGGCACCCGACCTTCGTGCGTGACTTCACCAATGAGAAGGAAATCCGCTCCGTCTATTACCCGGCGGCGGAGGCCTTCATTCGCGCGACCTTGCGGGCCGATCGCGTCGTCATCTTCGATCACACCGTGCGCAAGCGCGTGCCCGGCGCCCCCGATGTCCGCGATGGCGGGCCGCGTCAGCCGGCGACGCGCGTCCATGTCGACCAGACCGTGACATCGGGCGTCAATCGGGTGCGCGAGCACCTCGGTGACGAGGCTGACGCGCTGCTGCGAGGGCGGGTCCAGGTCATCAATCTCTGGCGCCCGATCATCGGCCCGCTCCGTGACAGCCCGCTCGCGATGTGCGATGGCACCACCGTCGCGCCGGAGGATCTCGTCGCCTCCGATCTGATCTATCCGAACCGCAACGGCGAGACCTATTCGGTCACGTACAATCCGGCGCATCGCTGGTTCTATTTTCCGGAGATGACGGTGGACGAGGCGCTGCTGCTGAAATGCTACGATTCGGCGACCGACGGCCGCACGCGGTTCGGACCGCATACCGCCTTCGTCGATCCGACCACGCCGGCGGATGCCGCGCCGCGCGAGAGCATCGAGCTGCGGACGCTGGTGTTCCATGACAGCTGAGAATGCATCGGGGAGCATGATGTTTCACGACGCGCCAACGCTCGAGAAGCTTCGTCCATGATTTCGGGCATTTCTGAAATTGCCTCGGGGCTGATCGCGGGCGATGGTGAGCTGAATGCGTGCGCTGCAGCACGTCAAGTCAAGGTCCTCTCATGAATGCCCACTCGTCCCTCGCTGTTGCCGAGCCGATCCGGCCGGTGGAAGCGATCGTGCCCGAAGCCGCCGTCGCCGCGCCGATGGTCCGTTTCGAGGCGCTCTCCAAGACCTATCCCGCCTATCGCGACAAGCCGGCCGTCGCGGCGCTCAAGGAGATCGATTTTGCCATCGCGCGCGGCTCGATCACCGGTGTGATCGGGCGCTCCGGCGCCGGCAAGTCGAGCCTGGTGCGGCTGATCAACGGGCTGGAGAAGCCGAGCACCGGCCGGGTCATCGTCGATGGGCGCGAGATCTCGGCGCTCAGCGGGCAGCAACTGCGGCTGGCGCAGCGCTCGATCGGGATGATCTTCCAGCACTTCAACCTGCTGTCCTCGCGCACGGCCGCCGACAACATCGCCCTGCCGCTCGAGGTCGCCGGCTGGACAAAGGCCGATATCCGAACGCGGGTCGGCGAACTGCTCGAGCTGGTCGACATCGCCGACAAGCACGACCGCTATCCGTCGGAGCTGTCCGGCGGACAGAAGCAGCGCATCGGCATTGCGCGCGCGCTGGCGACGCGGCCCGACGTGCTGCTGTCGGACGAGGCAACCTCGGCGCTGGATCCGCAGACCACGCGCGCCATTCTCGACCTGCTCGCCAACATCAACCGCGAGCTCGGCGTGACCATCATCCTGATCACGCACGAGATGTCGGTGGTCCGCCAGCTCGCCAAGGAGGTGGTCGTGATCGATGACGGACGCGTGGTCGAGCGCGGCCATGTCGCTGACATCTTCACCCATCCCAAGCACCCGACCACGCAGACCTTCCTGGCCGAAGCACTCGGCGATGCCGTTCCGGTGTCGCTGGCGAGCCGGCTCGTGCAGGAGCCGACGGGAATCGGGCAGGCGGTCATTCGCGTGCAGGTGCGCGGCACCGATGCCGGCGACACCTTGGTCGCGCGGCTCGCCCGCGAGCTGTCGATCGACGTCGCGCTGCTGTCGGCGCGCATCGACGAGATCGGCGGCCAGCATGTCGGATCGCTGATCCTCGGCATCCCCGGTGGCGAGGCTGCGGCGCGGCAGACGCTCGCTTATCTCTCTCAACAACAGTTCGCAGCGGAGCGTCTCGGCTATGTCGCCTGAGCTCATCAACCTGATCGTCCAGGCCACCGGCGAGAGCCTGTTCATGGTGTCGACCGCGGCGCTGGTCGCGACCGCCCTCGGTCTGCCGCTCGGCATCTTCCTGGCGACCAGCCGCAAGGGCGAGCTGTTCGCGGCGCCCGCCGTGAACGCGGCGCTCGGCGTCGTCGTCAATGCGACGCGCTCGACGCCCTTCATCATCCTGGTCGTCGCGATCATCCCGTTCACGCGTCTCGTCGCCGGCACCTCGATCGGCTCGGGCGCCGCGATCGTGCCGCTGACCGTCGCAGCGACGCCGTTCATTGCACGGCTGGTCGAGGCGGCCATCCGCGAGGTTGATGCCGGCCTTATCGAGACCGCGTCCTCGTTCGGCGCGACGCCGCTGCAGATTGTGTTCAAGGTGCTGATCCCGGAGGCGCTGCCCGGCCTCGTGCTGGCGCTGACGCTCGCGGTGGTCAGCCTGCTCGGCTACTCCGCGATGGTCGGCGCCGTCGGCGGCGGCGGCCTCGGCGATCTCGGCATCCGCTACGGCTATCAGCGCTTCATGCCGGAGATGATGCTGGCCGTGGTGGTCGTGCTGATCGCACTGGTGCAGACGGTGCAGACGGTCGGCGATCACCTTGCGCGCCGGCTCAATCGGCGCTTGAGGCAGCGCTGAGCTGACGCAGACACGGTTTCAATCGACGCAGCCGAGCAGGAGGAAACGACCATGAACGAGATCGTCGAACGCCCCAGGAAGTTTGCGCTGGTCGAACGTGCGCCCGCAGCCACCTTCGAGGAGGAGCGGCTGCATCGCAAGCGGCGCCTGGCCGCGACCTTCCGGCTGTTTGCGCGCTACGGCTTCGATCAGGGTCTGGCGGGCCACGTCACCGTGCGCGATCCGGAATTCCCCGACCGGTTCTGGATCAATCCGCTGTCGACGCATTTCAGCCAGATCAAGGTTTCCGACCTGCAGCTCGTCGATCACGACGGCAACATCCTGATCGGCAACAAGCCGATCAACCAGGCCGGCTTCGTCATTCATTCCGCGATCCACGCCGCGCATCCGCACGTGATCGCCGCCGCGCATACCCATTCGACCTACGGCAAGGCGTTCTCCGCGCTGGGCCGTCTGCTCGATCCGCTGACGCAGGATTCCTGCGCCTTCTACGACGATCACGTGCTGTTCGATCCATTCACCGGCGTCGTGCTCGATGCCGAGGAGGGCAGGAAGATCGCGGCCGCGCTAGGCACCAAGAAGGCTGCCATCCTGCAGAACCACGGCCTGCTGACGGTCGGCCCGACCATCGAGGCGACGGCGTGGTGGTATATCGCGATGGACAATGCCGCACGCACGCAGTTGCTGGCCGAGGCCGCGGGGCCCACAAAACCCATTCCGCACGAGATCGCCAAGCACACGGCGGGGCAGGTCGGTACCCACAAGGGCGGCTATTTCAGCTTCCAGCCGCTGTGGGACTGGATCACGGCGCAGGAGCCGGATCTGTTCAACTGAGTGAGAGCGCGTAGCCCGGATGAGCGTCAGCGACATGCGGGGTCTCCTCGGCAGCTTGTGCGACCCCGGATGTCGCTGACGCTCATCCGGGCTACGCGGGGAGAGAACAAATCGATCGGCAAGGAGCCGAATAAAGAACATTCGTACACAAACATTGATGTCGGAAGCGCGTCCATTGTTTTGTTCGCAGCTGCGATTGATCCCCCGCGGCACCAGGGCTAGTCACCAGCGGAACTCTTTTGTTTGGTTGGAGACTTGAATGTTACGTTCCGTTATCGCCTTGGCCGCCTTGCTGTCCGTCGCGCTTCCCGCGCAGGCCGAAACCATCCGCGTCGGTGTCACCGCCGGCCCGCATGCCGAGATCATCGATGTCGTGAAGAAGGTCGCCGCCGAGCGCGGACTCGACATCAAGGTCGTCGAGTTCACCGACTACGTGATTCCGAACCAGGCGCTGGCGTTGAAGGATCTCGAGGCGAACTCGTTCCAGCACGAGCCCTATCTGAAGAACCAGATCTCCAAGACCGGCTGGAAGATCGTCAAGGTCGCCACCACCATCGCCTCGCCGCAGGGCGTCTACTCGCAGAAGTACAAGACGCTCGCCGAGCTTCCCGAGGGGGCCAAGGTCGCGATCGCAAATGATCCGTCGAACGGCGCGCGCGGGCTGATGATCTTGGCGCTGCATGGCGTGATCAAGCTGAAGGATCCGAGCAACGTCGCCGCGACGGTGGCGGACATCACCGACAATCCCAAGAAGCTGAAATTCGTCGAGCTCGACGCCGCGCAGCTGCCGCGCGCGCTGGCCGACGTCGACCTCGTCTCGATCAATAACAACTACGCCGTCCAGGCCGGGCTCAATCCCGCCAAGGACGCGATCGCGCGCGAGAATGCGGAAGGGCCCTGGGTCAACATCCTCGCGGTGCGCGAAGAGGACAAGGACAAGCCCTGGGTCAAGCAGCTGATCGAGGCCTACCACTCCGAGCCGGTCAAGGCATTCCTCGACACCCGCTTCAAGGGCACCTACATCGCCACCTGGTGATCCCTGGCTGCGGCCAGCGCCGGCGCATCGACCTTCGGTACGGTGATCTGGCGGGCCTGCAACAGCCGGCTCGCCAGATCGGCACATTGGCTGCGGATGTCGGGGATCGCGATGATCTCCCAGAAGGCCGCCCGCGTCAGCGGGCCGATCGCGAACAGCCGCTGCGAGGGCGTGCCATCGGCGCCGACGATGGCACAATCGGCCGTGACCTCGATGCCGATCCGCAAGGGATCGCAGCGCGCCAGCCCCTGGTCGAACAGGCTGCGGACTGCGTGATTGGCAGTGGAGCGGGGATCTCTGACAATGCCCGTGCAGTCGATGACGGCGCCGACCTCGAGCGTCTCGATCTCGCTGCGGCCGCGCCGGCGATAATGCGCGCGGGCCCCTTGCGTGCCGCCGTCGATCTTGACGAGCTTGGCCGCAGCGATGCGGAGCTGGCCGTCCGCGATCGCGCGTGCGATCCGCTCCTCGACCTCGGGCGCCATGCGGTGGCGATGCACGTCCCACCACGCCCGCGCATGCTCCAGGAAGCTGCGCTTGGACGCCGGCGGCAGGTCCTGCCACAGCCGGTGGCTGAACGGCCTCACCGCATCGATGACGGCACGCCAGTCGCCGCCCTCGGCGATGTGTGCTTTGATCCGCTCCCGGAACCAGCGCAGCAGAACGCTGCCGCGCGCACCGAACGGAACCTCGTCCTCGCTGATCTTGCAGGGGCTGATGCGCCGATGTCCCCTCGCCATCAGGCCGCGTCGCGAAATCGCGAGGATCGGGCCGCGATGGCCCTCGCGCAACAGCGACAGCACGTAGTCCGCCATCGTCAGGCCGGCGCCGAGAATGAGCACCGCCGAGTCGCGGCTGAAGCCGGGAACGGACGGGTTGATCCAGGGATCGGCATGCCAGGCCGAGCGCGGGATCGCGGCATCGTGGCCGGTGGCGAACACCGCGACGTCGCCGAGCTGGCGCGTGCCGTCGGCGAGGCTGACGGTGACGCCGTCGCGGCCTTCGCTGACCGCCACGCATTCGCCCTGGATGATGGCGAGCCGCCGCGCACCGTTCTCGGTCGCAAGGTGGGGCGCGATCAGGCTGGCGATGTAGTCGCCATAGAGCCGGCGGGGCACGAAGCAGAACGGATCGGGACAGAGCTGAAGGCCATGCTCATGGGTCGATAGCCAGCGCCAGAAATGGTCGGGATCATCCGGCAACGCGCTCATATTGGCGGCGCGCACGTTGAGCAAATGATCGGCATTCCCGGTGTGATAGGCCAGCCCGCGGCCGACCTCCGAACGCTTCTCGATCAGGGTGACGCGGATATCGGATTCCGGGCGCTGCAGCAGCTGATAGGCCAGAAGCACGCCGGATGCGCCGCCGCCGACGATGATGATATGTCGTTCCGGAAAACGGCTCATGCAGAGATGCCTTTTCTCTCGCGCGCGGACGATGCGTAACGTTCATAATCTAGCACGTAAACCGGCGGCCGGCTTCGGAAAGACAAATCTTCCAAGTCTCGGCATGTTCCGGTCGAATTTGTTCCAGGAAAGTGCGGATTGTTGTCGCAAGTATGTCGTCATGAACGACGGCACATGAGAATTGTCATAAGCGCCGACTGGAAGGCCGGGCGACGACGGGGCCGGGAACGCGCAACCGAATTCTTCTCCGATCACGGATCGCGGTGAGAACAGAGCGTTCGAAAATCGCGCAATTCTGAAATTGCCAGCGGCGGTTCACTGGATGACCATGCCCGTACATGTGCGTCGTTTGCGCGCAGGGCTGCGGAGTTCGGACCATGGTTGTGCGAGCGATACTGAGAGGACCAATGGGAGCGCGCGCCTTGCGGGTGACGCGTCGGATCGCCTCGTGACAGCTAACGTGACTGATCCACTCGTGCTCACCGCCGATGTGCTCGTGATCGGCGGCGGCATGGCCGGCGCCTGGGCTGCGATCTCGGCCGCGCGTGCCGGCGCGCAGGTGATCCTCGTCGACAAGGGCTATTGCGGCACCAGCGGCGTCACGGCTGCGGCCGGCCCGGGCCATTGGTGGGTGCCGCCTGGTGCTCGCGCGCAGGCCGTCAGCCAGCGTGTCGTCGCCGGTCTCGGACTCGGCGAGGCCCCATGGATGCACGCGATCATCGACGAGACCTGGCGCACGCTGCGGACGCTCGCGAGCCATTATGCGTTCGGCATCGATGACGATGGGCAGACCAATTATCGCGCCGTTCGTGGCCCCGAATACATGCGGGCGCTGCGCGCCGTCGCGCGGGAGAGTGGCGTCACCATCCTCGACCAGTCGCCGGTGCTGGAACTGCTGGCGCGCGGCGACGGCACGATCGGCGGCGCACGAGGCCTTCGCCGTCAGGACGGCGATCGGCCTTATCAGATCGCGGCGGGTGCGACCGTGCTCGCCGCAGGCGGCACCAGCTTCCTGTCGCACCTGCTGGGATCGCGCACCAACACCGGCGACGGCTATCTGCTCGCGGCCGAAGCCGGCGTGGATCTCTCGGGCATGGAGTTCACCGCGGCCTACACGATCGCGCCGGCGCATTCGACGATGACGCGCAGCATGGCCTATGCGTTCGCGACCTATTACGACGCCGACGGGCGCGAGCTCGATCTGCCGTTCGGACCCCAACAGACGATCGGACTGGCCAGGGCGCTGCTCGCGGGTCCCGTGTTCTGCTCGCTGCAGCGTCTGCCCGACGATATCAAGGCCCGGCTGCACACGATCTCGCCGAACGTGCCGCTGGTGTTCGATCGCTGGGGCATCGATCCCTGGCGCCATCGCTTCGAGGTGACGCTGCACAATGACGGCACGATCCGCGGGCTCGGCGGCGTGAGGGTTGACGATGTCGATGGCCGCACGTCGGTGCCGGGGCTGTTCGTCGCCGGCGACAATGCCTCGCGCGAGAAGGTGGCTGGTGCGATCTCCGGGGGCGGCAACATCAATTCGGCCTGGGCGCTGACCTCCGGCGTCCGCGCAGGACAGGCCGCCGCGCGGCTGGCGCGCAGCATCGGAGCGAAGGCCTCGCCCTTGACGCCGCTCGGGCAGGCCGGCCTGCGGCCGCGCTTGCGGACCCGTGCGCTCGATCACGACGCCATCAGGGCCGGAGTCCGCGCCGAGATGCATCCGTTCGACAAGAACCTGTTCCGCAAGGAATCGACGCTGGCGGCGTCGCAGCGCGAGCTCGATGGTTTGTGGCGCGAGATCTCCGACCATGCGGGCGGCGATGTCATGCGCTCGCGCGAGACGGCGGCCCTGGTCGCCACGGCACGCTGGTCGGTCGCGACCGCGCGCCGCCGGACCGAGAGCAGGGGCCTGCATCGCAGGATCGATCATCCCGGCCTCGACCCAAAGCTGGCGGTGCGGCTCGTCAGCCGTGGCCTCGATCGCGTCGAGATCGCAGCCGATACGCGCCCCACGCGGGAAGCTCCGATCGCGCTGGAAGCTGCGTCATGATCGAGCTTATCCTTGCCGATCGCTGCACGGATTGCGGCGCCTGCGTCGAGGTTTGCCCGACCAACGTGCTCGACCGTGCCGCGTCGGGACCGCCGCTGCTGGTGCGGGTGGAGGACTGCCAGACCTGCTTCATGTGCGAGCTGTATTGCCGGGCGGATGCGATCTACGTCGCGCCCGATTGCGACCGCCGCGTCGCGATCACGCCGGAGGAGGCGGTGGCCTCGGGGCGGCTGGGCCAATATCGCAAGCATTCCGGCTGGGACGAATGGGCCGGGCAGTTTCCCAACGAGCAATGGCTGATGGAAACGGTCTTTCGCCGCGCCGGCGAGGCCGCGCGCGCAGCCGAGACGGACGACACGAGGACAGCATGACGATCATCACCCACCGGCCGGGCGCCCTGGTCGGCCTCGACGGCTTTCCGGGACCGGCCGACCGCCCGGACAGCCCGTTGTCGCAGGCGCTGCAGCAGCCGCTGCTGCTCGGCCTGTTCCTGCCGATCCAGGCCGGCGGCTGGAGCGCCTCGACCTTGCCGCGCACGACGTCATGGCATTTCGACTACAACCGCGACCTGGTGCTGGCGGCGGAGAACCTCGGCTTCGATCTGGTGTTCGCGCTGTCGCAATGGCTGCCGAAGGGCGGCTATGGCGGCGTGTTCACGGGCGAGGCGCTCGACTCCTTCATGACCACGGCCGCGCTGACGAGCCTGACCAAGCGGATCATCCTGATCTCGACCATCCACGTGCTCTACGGTCCGATGCACCCGCTGCATCTGGCCAAGTATGGCGCGACGCTCGACCATATCTCCAATGGCCGCTGGGGCATCAATGTCGTGACCGGCCATCGTGCCGCCGAGCACGAGGCGTTCGGCTGGAGCCGGATCGATCACGACCGCCGCTACGAGCTCGCGGCCGAGTTTCTCGAAGTGCTGCAGCGGCTGTGGGGCGACAGCGAGAACTACTCGTTCTCCGGCCAGTCGTCCTGGAAGCTCAACGGCGCCTTCGTGACGCCGAAGCCGCGCTTCGGCCGGCCGGTGCTGGTCAACGCCACCGGCTCCGATGCCGGCATCGCCTTTGCCGCGCGCTATTCCGACATCGTCTTCATCACCAGCCCGGCCGGCTCGAGCTTCGAGAGCGCGATCCCTGCGCTGCCGGCGCATACCGCGCGGGTCAAGCAGGCGGCGCGCGACATCGGCCGCGAGGTGCGCACCCTGCTCAATCCGATGGTGATCTGCCGCGAGACCGAGCGCGAGACCTGGGCCTATCACGACGCCATCGTCGCCCATGCCGATCCTGTGGGCAGCTTTCACAATCTCGACAGCGACGCCCATGCCTGGCGCGGCCGCGTCGGCGTCGATGCGCCCAAGCGCCGAGCGATCGGCGGCAACATCGAGGTGATCGGCACGCCGGAGCAGGTGGTCGAGCAGTTCGTGCAGCTCAAGAAGGCAGGCGTCGACGGCCTGCAGCTGTCGTTCTACGACTTCAAGCCGGATCTCGACTTCTTCGGCCGCCGCGTGCTGCCGCTGATGGAGCAGGCGGGCTTGCGTCAACCGGTGATTGATCCCACCGCGGCGCAGGCGGCGGAGTAGCTGGACCTTTCGACATCGCACGCATGATCCGTCGGGGGATTGCCGTTGTCCGCCGGGTCGGCTTTGCTGGGCGCCGACGCGCACGCAACTATCGAACATCGGCCGTGACAATGGCGTACGGGCCGGCATGGGGACTGGAATGACGATCATCGAAACGAGGGCACCGATCACTCCGAGCGACGACATCACCGCGGCGTTGCGCAAGCGCTATGGCGCGGACATCCCGGCCATCGCGTCCGGCGCCGAGGAGATCCTCGGCCATCTCCTGGCGCACCGCTCGATCCGCAGCTACCGCCCCGATCCGGTGCCGCCGCACACCGTGGAGACCTTGGTGGCTGCGGCGCAGTCCGCAGCGTCCTCGTCGAATCTGCAGACCTGGAGCGTCGTCGCGATCGAGGATCCCGCGCGCAAGCAGCGCTTGTCGGAATTCGTGGGCAACCAGAAGCACGTCCGCGAGGCGCCGCTGTTCCTGGTCTGGCTCGCCGATCTGTCGCGCGCCGAGCGGCTGGCGCGGCGGGAAGGGCGCCCCGATGACGGCATCCATTTCCTGGAGACGCTGTTCGTCGCGATCATCGATGCAGCGCTCGCCGCGCAGAATGCCGTGGTCGCTCTCGAGGCGCTCGGGCTCGGCTCTGTCTATATCGGCGCGATCCGCAACCGTCCGCAGGCGGTGGCCGAGGAGCTCGGCCTGCCGCCGAACGTGCTGGCCGTGTTCGGCCTCTGCGTCGGCTATGCCGATCTGGCAGCCGGTGAGGACGTCAAGCCGCGACTGCGACAGGGCGTGGTTCTGCATCGCGAGCGCTATGCGCCGACCGACGAGATCCACGGCATCGCCGCCTATGACGAGACCTTGCGCGCGTTCCAGACCAGCCAGGGCGTGGCGCCCGTCGGCTGGCGTGACACGGTGCTCAACCGGCTCGGCTCGGCGAAGGCGCTCAACGGCCGCGACAGACTGGCCGAGGCGCTGCGCGCGCTCGGCTTCGGATTGAAGTAGCTGCGGACCCGCAGAGATCGGCGGCGGCCCGGGACGGACCGCCGCGATGGCTCACTTCATGTAGTCGGGCAGGGTGAAGCCGTCATAGAAGCGATCGGCGAGGATCGCGGCCTTGAAGCCCGGTGATTTGTAGCCGTCCACGATGTCCTTGGCCCAGGCGGTCTCGGCGTTGCCGCGCTTCACGGCGACCACGTTGATGTAGGGCGTCGTCATCTTCTCCAGGGCGAAGGCGTTGGTCAGCTTCAGGCCGCTGAAGATCGCAAAGTTGCCCTGGATGGCGGCGAAGTCCACATCATCGAGCGCGCGCGGCGCCTGCGCCGCCTCGAGCGGGACGATCTTGATGCCGCCGGGATTCTTGATGACGTCGAGCTCGGTGACGTCGATCGGCTTGGAGTCGCGGATCTCGATCAGGCCGAGATCGCGCAGGATCCACAGCGCGCGCTGCAGGTTGACCGGATCATTGGGCACCGCGATCTTCGCGCCCTGGCCGATCTTGGTGCCGAGCGGATGCTTCTTGGAATAGATCCCCATCGGCGGCGTCGGCACGTGCACGATGCCGGTGAGGTCGGTCTTCTGCCGCTCGTTGTAGGAGTTCAGGAAGATCGTGTGCTGCATGACATTGGCGTCGATCTCGCTCTTGAACACGGCGTTGTTGGCCTCGAGCCCGGTCGAGAACTCGACATAGCGGATCTGGTAGCCCTTCTTCTGCAATTCGGGCGCGACGCCGATCTTGAACTCGTCGATGTAGGGGCCGGGTACGAAGCCGACCTTGAGCTCCTTCTTCTCGGAGGCTTGGGCCAGCGCGCCGCTGCTGGCGGCGATCGAGAGAAGGGAGGCGGCGAGCAGGCCGACGAATTGCGATCTGGTGATGTGATGCATGTGACTTCCAAGGCTTGATATGGCTTGAACCAAACGAAAGGCGGCGCGGGCGCCTGGCTTGGCGTCCGCGCCGCCCGTGAAACGGCGCTCAGGCGATCGCCTGGACCGGATGGCTGTAGAGGCTGGCGGGTCGATCCAGCCCGTAATGCTCGCGCAAGGTCCGGCCCGTGTACTCCGTGCGGAACAGGCCGCGCTTGCGCAGGATCGGTACGACGTGCTCGGCGAACAGGTCGAAGCCGCCGGGCAGCCAGGGCGGCATCACGTTGAAGCCGTCGGCGGCGCCGTTCTCGAACCAGGCCTGGATGTTGTCGGCGATTTTCTCCGGCGTGCCGGCGATCACCCAATGGCCGCGGGCGCCGGCGAGGCGCTGGATCAGCTGACGGATCGTCGGCTTCTCGCGGTCGACGATATCGACCACGAGCTTGAAGCGGCTGGCGACGCCGCGTGCGCCGTCGGTCTCGATCAGATGACGCGGGAATGGCCCGTCGAGCTCGAAGCCCGAGAGATCGAGCCCGAGCATCTGACGCAGCTGCACCAGCGAGTACTCGGGCTGGATGAGATAGTTGAACTCCTCCTGCAGCCGGTCGGCTTCGTCCTGGGTCGACCCGATGAACGGGCTGATGCCGGGCAGGATCTTGACGTGATCGGGATTGCGGTCGAGCGCGCGCGCCTGGCGCTTGATATCGGCATAGAACTCCTGCGCGCTGGCCAGCGTCTGGTGCGCGGTGAAGATCGCTTCGGCAAAGCGCGCGGCGAAGGCGCGGCCGTCCTCGGACGAGCCGGCCTGGACATAGACCGGCCGACCCTGCGGCGAGCGCGGCACGTTCAGCGGCCCGCGCACGCGGAAGTACTTTCCGACATGATTGAGCGGATGGACCTTGTCGGTGTCGGCAAAGATGCCGGACGCGGGGTCATTGACCACGGCGTCGTCCTCCCAGCTGTCCCACAGCGCAGTGACGACGTCGAGAAACTCCTTGGCGCGCTCGTAGCGCTCGTGGTGCGGAGGATGCTCCGGCAGGCCGAAATTCTGCGCCGCCTGCGCCGCACTGGTCGTGACGATGTTCCAGCCGGCGCGGCCGCCGCTGAGATGATCGAGCGAGGCGAACAGGCGAGCGAGATTGTAGGGCTCGTGATAGGTCGTGGATGCCGTGCCGATCAGGCCGATATGGCTGGTGGCGGCGGCGATCGCCGACAGCCAGGTGATCGGCTCGAAACGGAAGCGCTGCGCATAGCGGACATTGTCGGCCAGCGCAGGACCATCGGCAAAGAAGATCGCGTCAAACTTGGCATGCTCCGCCGTTCGCGCCAGCTGCTGGTAATAGCCGATATCGAGCGCGCGGCTGGCGGATGATCCTTTGTAGCGCCATGCCGCCTCGTGATGGCCGCCCGGATAGATGAAGAGATTGAGGTTCAGTCGACGACGCTGGCTCATGGGGCGCTCGTGGGCTGGATTGTCGGGGGAGGCGAAGCGATCGCTTGGAGTATGGCTATCGCGGCGTGTCGGTCACAACGCGGCACGGCGATTGCGGCCACCGCAGGCGTCGCGCGAGCTCGACGGCAACACGGCCGATGCCTGCGCCGAGATCGCGACCGCGCAGGTGAAGCTCGTGAAGCAGCGGCCTCTCGGCGGGCGTGCTGTCGCGGAGCACATCGCTGCGACCCGTGGGCGGATCCTGGTGCAGGCTGATCATGGCGAGAGGGTCGAACATCACGGCATCCGTCGAGGCGCGACCATCACGGCATCGTTGATGCCGGCCGCGCGAATGCGAAAATCTAGCTTTTGTAGGACGATGCTGTCGATGAAATGGATTTGCATTGTTACCCGCGGCACGAGCATGAATCCGTCGTGCGCATCAGCGACCGGGGATCTCCATTTCGATCGCCCGTTCCAGCAGATCCACGTCCGCTCAGGAGGTCTGCAGGTTCGGTCCGCCGACCTTGTTGCGGAGCGTGGCCTGGGTGACGACGCTGTTGGGCGGGACGTCGTGCGTCAGCCAGACATTGCCGCCGATCGTCGATCCCTGGCCGATCGTGATGCGGCCGAGGATGGTGGCGCCGGCATAGATGACGACATCGTCCTCGACGATCGGATGGCGGGCATCGCCCTTGATCAGCGTGCCGTCCTCCTCGGTCGGGAAGTGTCGAGCGCCCAATGTGACTGCCTGGTAGATCCGGACATTATCGCCGATCACGGCCGTCTCGCCGATGACGACGCCGGTGCCGTGATCGATGAAGAAGCCGGAGCCGATCCGCGCCCCCGGATGGATGTCGATTCCGGTCCTGGTATGGGCGATCTCGGCGATCAGCCGCGACACCAGGCGTGCACCGAGACCGTAGAGAAGGTGGGCCAGCCGATGATGGATGATCGCCGTCATGCCGGGATAGCCGATCAGGATCTCCGGAAAGCTCTTGGCCGCGGGATCGCCGACGAAGGCGGCGCGCAAATCGCTGATCAGGATGCCGCGCAGCGCGGGCAATTCTTTCGCGAAGCTGTGGGTCAGTTCGATGGCCTCGGGCTGACGAAATCCAGGGATCAGCTCGTCGCCGACGAACAAGGCGGCGCGGTGGATCTGGTCGGACAGCAGGTCGAGGCCGACGCTCAGCCGGTGGCCGACGAAATAGTCGATGTTCTCGCTATCGAGGTCGTACTGGCCATAGTGTCGCGGAAACAGCGCCTCGGTCAGGGCGGCGACGACCTGCGCCAGCTTCTCGCGCGAGGGCGGCCGGTGGATGACACCGTCCTTCCGGATGCTGTGGGTCTCCTCGCGCGACACGCGCAGCTCCGCCACCAGCCGATCGAGGCCCCAGCGTTCGCCCGCCGGGGCCGGCGTCTCTGCGCCGGAGCCTGGACGATGTCTCATACCGTCTCCCCCATGCTGCGCCGTCACCGCACATGCGCCGGTGGTACGCCGACCTCGGCGAGCAGGTCGAGATCGGCATTGCGGTCGACCTCGACATACTGCTCGTTCCAGTACAGCAGGCTGGACAGCCGCGGCGCCAGCTCGATCGTGTCGGGACGGCCGACGATGATCGCATGGTCGTAGCGCTCGATGATCTCGTCGACCTCGCAGGCGATCGCCGCCTGCGCATGCTGCAGCAGCGGCACACCACTCGCATGGCGCGACCACTCGACGCCCTCGAATTTCTGCCGTCCGGCGATATGCGGACTGCTGAAGCGGTCGGCGAGCGCAAGCTGATCCGAGCTGAGGACGTTGATGCCGAACCAGCCGTCGCGGACGATCAACGGAAATGCCGACGACTGCCGGCCGAGATTGATCATCAGCCGCGGCGGCTCGACCGAGAGCGAGACCAGCGACGCCGTGGTGACGCCGGTGATGTCGTCGTCGCGGCCGGCGGTCACGATGCTGACGCCGGCGGCGACGCGGCGCAGCGCCGAGTAGAAGTGCGGGGGAGTGGACGCCGTCAGGAGATGCAGTCCATGCTTGCTCATCCGTCGCCTCCTTCAGGGGGCTGCGCCTGCCGGTCAGAAGAATCCCTTGGCCGGAAGCGGCGTGCCGTTGATCAGATACTGTCCGATCGCCCGCTCTTTGTAGGTGACCGGATTGTGTGACGACAGCGTGCGCGCATTGCGCCAGTGGCGGTCGAAATTGGTGGCCTTCTTGGTCGACGACGCGCCGCCGACGTCGAAGATGAGCCCGCCATTGCGGATGGCGGCATCGTCGGCGACGATCTTGGCTTGCGCCGACAGCAGTGCGGCCCGATGCGCGAGCGCCTCGGCGTCGGCGCGGCCCGCATCGAACGCCTCGGTGGCAGCGTCGAGCGCCTCGGCGGCGACGAGCACCACCGTTTCCGCGGCGTGCGCGGACGCCGCGATCTGGCCGATCGTCTGCTGCAGCAGCGGGTCCTCGGTCGGCTTCTCGTGCGGCGCGTAGTAGAAGGTGCGCTTGCGCGAGCGGACCAGCGCGATGGCATCGCGCAGGGCCGCGCGGCTGATGCCGGCCACGGCTGCGGTCAGGAACAGCTGCGCGAACGTATTGGAGTAGGGCACGCCGTAGCCGATGTCGGGCGCATCGAACACGATCTCTTGCCGCTTGACCCGGACATTACGGAAATGCGTGGTGCCGGTCGCGGTGAGCCGCTGGCCCATGCCGTCCCAGTCGTCGATCAGCTCGATGCCGGCGCGATCGAGAGGCAGGATGGTCGCGCCGGGACGTCCGTCCGGATCGGCGGCGCGCACCAGGACCAGGTCGGAATAGAGCGTCCCGGTGCTATAGTACTTGGTTCCGTTCAGCAGATAATCGTCGCCATCGGGCGTGAAGGTGGTGTTCGGCGTGATGTTGCCGACCTGGGGGCTGTCGAGCTCCGTGGTCGCGAGGCCGATGATCGCGCCAGCCGCGACGCGCTGCTGCCACTCCCGCGCCTGGTCGTCGCGGGGAATTCGGACCAGACGCTCGACCACGCTGAAATGATTGCGCAGGATGTGCGCGACATTGGCGTCAGCCTCGGCAAGCCGGATCACGATCTCGAACAGGCCGCGGATCGTGCTTCCGGCACCGCCAGCGGCCACGGACAGGCGCAGCGCGCCGAGCCGCGCCTGCTTGATCATCGCGATCTGCTGGTGCGGCAGGATGCGCTCGCGCTCCCGCTCCGACTCGCCATCGGCGATGGCGGCGAGCAACTGATCGAGCGTCTCTGCCGCCAACGGCAGCGACGTGTCGGCGATGAGAGTCTTGGTCGAGACCGGCTTGTTCATGACGAGTCCAGGCGATTGAGTGGGAACGATCGTGCTCAGCGCTGCGGCGCTGCGTCCTCGATCTGGGCGAGATGATCGGCAACCTTGACCGGCTCGGGCAGCACCTTACGCTCGACCAGCCAGTCGGCGGCCTTTTGCAGGTCGGCGACGAACTGCCTGTCGTTGACCGAGAAATAGCGGTACTGGCGATTCATCGCGATGAACTGATCGCGCACCGTGTCGCTGTATTTGCCGGCCTTCTGCGCGATGTATTCGGCATCCTTGCTGTTTTCCGAGATCCATTTGCCCTCGGCGCGGAACGCGTCGTTGACGGCACGGACCAGCGCCGGGTTCTCGGTCGCGAATTTGCGTGTCGTCAGATAGGACGTGTAGTCGATCTGGAATTCAAGATCGCGGCCTTCGAGGAAGATATCGTGGGCCTTGTAGTCGAGCCGGGCGATGTCGACGCCCGGGCTCCACATCGACCAGGCATCGACCTTGCCGGAGGCGAGCGCGGGTGCTGCGTCCGGCGGATTGAGATAGACGAACTTGACCTTGGAGCGGTCGACCTTGTGCTTCTCCAGCGCTGCGACCAGCAGGAATTCACCGAGGCCGGAGCGGTTCACGGCGACCGACTTGCCGACGAGGTCCTCGACCTTGTTGATGCCGGAATCGTCGCGGGCGATGATCGCGGTGGTGCGCGGCTCGTAGACGACGAATTGGGTGAACACCAGCGGCGAGCCGGCGATGATGGCGGCGAGCGCCGGCGTCGTCGAGCCGCCGAAGGAGAAGTCGGCGGTGCCGCCCGTGACGGCCTGTAGGGTCGGCGCGTGGTTCGGGAAGGGCCCGAGCCACTCCACCTTGATGCCGTCCTTGGCGAGCAGCTTCTCGAGTTCGCCACGCTCCTTGGCGATCAGGTTGAGGCCGGAGAGTCCCCAGGTCAGCCGCACGGTGTCAGTGACACGGCCGGGCGCAGCCCAGGCGTCATCGGTCAGCGTGAGGCCGGCGAGCGCGCCGATGCCGAACGCGGCAGTGCCCAGGAAATGGCGGCGGGACAGGTCATCCGAAGACATGGTCGATCCTTGAGGAAATCAGGTGTGAAGGGAGGGGTTGAGCACGCCGAGTTCGGCCAGCAGGTCGCTGCGCGCGACCTCGCCACCGGCGGCGGTACGATGCTCGAAGGCGATCCGGCCGTCGCGCATCACCAGGATGCGGTCGGCGAGCGCGATCGCTTCGTCGACGTCGTGGGTGACCAGCAGCACGCCGGGACGATGAGTGGCGACGAGCTCGCGCACCAGCGCATGCATGCGGATGCGCGTCAGCGCATCGAGCGCGGCGAATGGTTCATCGAGCAGCAGCAGCTCCGGCTGCTGCACCAGCGCGCGGGCGAGCGCGACGCGCTGTGCCTGGCCACCGGAGAGGTTGCGCGGCCAGTCGTCGAGACGGTCGCCGAGGCCCACCTCGGCAAGCGCGGCGGCCGCGCGCTGGCGCGCATCTGGCACGTCGAGGCCGAGCGCCACGTTGCGCCAGAGGCTGTCCCACGGCAGCAGGCGGTGCTCCTGAAACACCACGGCAGGACGCTTTGGCGCGATGATCCGGCCGGCCTGGATCGGGTCGAGCCCAGCGAGGGCGCGCAGCAAGGTCGTCTTGCCGCAGCCGCTTTCGCCGAGCAGCGCGACGAACTCGCCGCGCTCGATGCGCAGATCGAGACCCTCGATCACGGTGCGATCGCCATAGGCGCGGCGCAGGCCGTTGACGATAACCGCAGGCGCGGTGGCGCCCTGCAGCGGCGGCGCGAACTGGACCGTCATCGCGCAGCTCCATAGTTCGGGTGCCAGGCGAGCAGACGCCGCTCCAGCCAGCGCGCGATCAAATCGGCGCCGACGCCGATCAGGGCGTAGATCACGATGGTGAGCACGATCACGTCGGTGCGCAGGAATTCGCGCGCGTCCATCGCGAGGAAGCCGAGGCCGGATTGCGCGCCGATGGTCTCGGCCACGACGAGCGCGAGCCAGGCCGTCGCCAGCGCATAGCGGACACCGGTGAGGATCGAGGGCAGCGCGCCGGGCAGGATGATGCGTCGGATCAGCTGCAGGGTCGACAATGCCTGGACGCGGCCGAGCTCGAGCAGCTTCGGATCGACCTGGCGGATGCCGAGCGTGGTGTTGATGTAGATCGGGAAGGTCACGCCGAGCGCGACCAGGAAGACCTTCTCGGCCTCGCCGACCCCGAGCCAGACGATCACCAGCGGCAGCACGGCGAGGAACGGAATCGCGCGGATCATCTGGATGCTGCGGTCGATCAGCGCCTCCGCGATCCGCGAAAAGCCGACGAGAATGCCGAGCGCGAAACCGACGGCGCCGCCGATCGCAAAGCCGGCGGCGGCGCGCAGCAGGCTGACGCCGAGATCGTTCAGCAGGGTGCCCTGTGTGGTCAGCTTGAAGGCGGTGCGGACGACCTTGCTGGGCGCCGGCAGGACTTGCGGCGACAGATAGCCGCCCTGCGCGGCTGCTTCCCAGATCAGGATCAGCAGGACCGGCGCGAGCCACGACAGGGCCTGGAGCGCCAGTGGGCTCAGCGCGCGGTTTTGATGGGTGCCGGGGCGCGCGCCACTGGTGGTCTGCGGCAGCTCGATCGTCCCGGCAGCTTGTTCGAGATTGCTCAAGACTGCGTCGTCCTCGCGATGTCATGGCTCCGCCGATCGCGATCGCGCGGCGGAGCAAAGTAAATCGGATGCGCGCAGGTGGCTGCGTGACGCAGCCCCGTTGCGCGCCGACAAACTGTCCCACGAAACATGGCTGATCGGAATAGAGCCGTTTTCCAATTGTCGTTGCGTTCGGAGGTTTTCGATTTCCCGCGCGGGTCAAAAGCGGCAAGAACTTCTTTTCGGGATTTGTTAGTACGTGCGGCTATGACAACGCATCGTCGAGACGGCGAAGCGTGACGCTGAGATCGTGAGGCTCGACCATGACACATCCGCTCCGTTTCGGGATTTGGGCCCTGGTGCATGGCCCGCGGGCCGCGCATCAGGATCCGGAAGAACCCTATGATGCCTCCTGGGAGCGCAATCGCGATCTCGTGCTGCAGGCCGAGGCGCTGGGATTCGATTCGACGCTGGTCGCGCAGCACACCATCAATCCGCATCAGGAGGATCTCGATCAGCTGGAGGCCTGGAGCGCAGCCGCTGCGCTCGCGGCGCTGACCAGCCGGATCGAGATCATCACCGCGATCAAGCCCTATCTTTATCATCCCGTCGTCCTCGCCAAGATGGCGCTCGGCATCGAGAACATCAGCCGTGGGAGGTTTGCCATCAACCTCGTCAACGCTTGGAACAGGCCCGAATTGGAGCGCGCCGGCATCGGCTTCGCCGAGCACGATGAGCGCTACGCCTATGGCCGCGAATGGATCCACGTCGTGTCGCGGCTGCTGCAGGGCGAGCGGCTGACGCATAAGGGCCGCTATTTCGATGTGCAGGACTACGCGCTGCGGCCGAAGGACCTCTATCGCGCGAGGCCACGGATCTATGTCGGCGGTGAATCGGAGCCGGCGCGCGCGCTGGTCGCCGATCACGGCGATGTCTGGTTCATCAACGGACAGCCGCTCGATGACGTTGGCAGCTTGATCCGCGATGTCGCGGCGCGGCCGAGGGGCGCGGTGCCGCCGCTCCGTTTCGGCCTTTCGGCGTTCGTGATCGCGCGGCCGACCGCCGGCGAAGCGGAGGCCGCTCATCAGCGGTTGCTGCGTCTCGCCGAGAAGGATGCGCCGATGAAGGCCATCCAGAAGGCAAACACCGATCCCAAGGTCGTGATGATGCAGACCATGCAGAAGAGCGCGCGTGTCGGCAGCAATGGCGGCACCGCGGCCGGGCTGGTCGGCAACTACGAGGAGGTGGCCGATCGCATCATCGACTTCCACGCTGCCGGAATCGAGCTGTTCATGCTGCAGTTCCAGCCGTTCGAGGCGGAGATGAAGCGGTTCGCCGAGGAGGTGATTCCGCGTGTCCGGCAGCGGCAGCGTAATCTCGGTCTGGGGAATCCCGAGTCCGGTCGTCGCGTGGGATGATGTCGCCCGCAAGGTGCGCAGAAGAACTGATTGCTTTGCGAAGCTCGTCTCGTGGGGACATTATCGCTCGCTGCCACCCCACATTCGAAATTCCATTTCATTGACGATGTGCAGTCGCGAACGCATCATCCGTTCATCATTGGGGCGCTGACGACAGCGCAGGTTTAACGACACATCGATGCATTCCGCTAAGGGAGTGCGGGCGCTGCACGCCCGCGCAACGGCGGAGCTTTGTCGGCAGGAGAGGGCGATGGACAACACGGTCAACATGGGCGCAGTCACCCGGCGTCGGCTGCTTCAGGCGGGGGCCGGTGCCGCTTTGGTGGCGCCATTCGGCGGCTTGGCCGCGCAGGCTCTATCGCTGCGGGCCGCCCCGGAGATCGATCTGTCGCAGTTTCCGATCTGCCGGACCGCAGCCGAAGCGCCGGCTCTCACCGGTGCGCCGCGCAAGCTGAAGCTGTCCTGGAATGCCGGTGCGGTCTGCCTGACGCCGGTGCCGGTGGCGATCGACCAGGGCTTCTTCAAGAAGTACAATCTCGACGTCGAGCTGATCAACTACTCCGGCTCGACCGATCAGCTGCTCGAGGCGATCGCAACCGGCAAGAGCGATGCCGGGCTCGGCATGGCGCTGCGCTGGCTGAAGCCGCTGGAGCAGGGCTTCGATGTCAAGATCGCCGCGGGCACCCATGGCGGCTGCATGCGAGTGCTGGCGCGCACGGATTCCGGGATCAAGACGCTCGCCGACCTCAAGGGCAAGGCGGTCGCGGTCGGCGATCTCGGCGGACCCGACAAGAACTTCTTCTCGATCCAGCTCGCGCGGCTCGGCATCGATCCGGTCAAGGACGTCGATTGGCGCGTCTATCCCGGCGCCGTCGTCAACGTCGCCGCCGACAAGGGCGAGACACAGGCGTTCCTCGCCTCCGATCCGCTCGCTTATCTCTGGCTCAAGGATCCCGCCTATCGCGAGGTCGCCTCCAATCTCGACGGCGAGTATCAGAACCGCGTCTGCTGCATCCTCGGGCTGCGCGGCAGCCTGGTGCGCGAGGAGCCGCAGGTCGGCCGCGCCATCACGCAGGCGCTGCTCGATGCCGCGATGTTCACGGCGCAGAACCCGGTCGAGGCGGCGAAGTCGTTCCAGCCCTATGCGCCGAAGCAGGCGACGCTGGCCGATCTCGAAGGCATGGTGCGCTACCACACCCATCATCATCATCCGCATGGTCAGCCGCTCAAGCAGGAGCTGAAGGCCTATGCCGACGACCTCAAGGTCGTCTCCGTCTTCAAGCCGAGCACCGACACCAGCAAATTCGCCGAGCGCATCTATGTCGACATTTTCGCTGTCTGAGGTCGCTAGCGGCGACAGCGCGCGGAGCAGTGTGCTTGCCGATAAGCTCCGAGCGGTGTCGCCTGGCATCGCCGCGTCGCTCGCCTGGGCCGCCTTCGGCGCTTCCTGTCTGGTCCGAGAGGATGTCGGTGACTGGTCCCGCACGAGGGATCTCGCGATCGCGGCCTTCGTGATCGCCGGGCTCGTGCTCGTCGCGAGCGTTGCGGCTGCGCAGCTCGGCCGCGCCGGCTCGGCGTTGCGCAAGCGCAGCCCGTGGCTGCTCGCGCTCGGCGTGTTCCTGACGCTGTGGGAGCTCGCCACCGCCAAATACGCCTGGTTGCCGCTGCCGTTCTTCCCGCCGCCGCAGGCGATCATCGAGGTCTACACCGACGATCTGCCGAAACTGCTCGACAGCGTCGTCGCCTCGATCAAGCTGCAGCTCGGCGGCTATCTGATCGGCGCGGCCACCGGCTTCATCACCGGCGTCTCGATCGGCTGGTCGACGCGGATCGGCTATTGGGTGCATCCGGTGCTGCGCTTCATCGGGCCGCTGCCGGCGACCGCCTGGCTGCCGATCGCCTTCTTCGCGTTCCCGACCAGCTGGAGCGCGTCGACCTTCCTGATCGCGCTCGCCACCGGCTTCCCGGTGACGGTGCTGACCTGGTCCGGCGTCGCCAGCGTGCCATCAGCCTACTACGATGTGGCACGCACGCTGGGTGCCAGGCCGTGGTTCCTGGTGCTGAAGGTCGCGATCCCCGCAGCCCTGCCGCATGTCTTCGTCGGCCTGTTCATGGGCCTCGGCGCCTCGTTCGCGGTGCTCGTCGTCGCCGAGATGATCGGCGTCAAGGCCGGACTCGGCTGGTACCTGCAATGGGCGCAGGGCTGGGCCGCCTATTCCAACATGTATGCCGCGCTGCTGGTGATGTCGCTGCTGTGCTCCGGCGCGATCACCTTGCTGTTCAAGACCCGTGACCGCGTGCTGGTCTGGCAGAAGGGAGTCGTCAAATGGTAGCCGCTGCCGTGGCCGTTCGGGCGCAAGTTCCTGGTGCTGCGATCGACATCGCCCATGTGGACCATGCCTTCGATATCGACGGTGCCGAGCTGAAGGTGCTCGATGACGTCAGCCTGATCGTCGAGCCCGGCGAGTTCGTCGCGCTGCTCGGCCCGTCCGGCTGCGGCAAGTCGACCCTGCTGCGCCTGATCGCCGGCCTCGACAAGCCGCGCAGCGGCAGCTTGCGCGAGGACGAGGTCAGCATCAGGGGGCCGCACCCGTCTCGCGTCGTCGTGTTCCAGGATCCGACGCTGTTTCCCTGGCGCACGGTGTGGGACAATGTCGCGCTCGGCCTCGAAGCGCAGGGCATCCTGAAGAAGCAACGTCATCGCGTCGATGCTGCGCTCGATCTCGTCGGCCTCACCGACTTCAAGAACGCCTATCCGCATCAGCTCTCCGGCGGCATGGCGCAGCGCGTCGCGCTGGCGCGGGCGCTGGTCAACGATCCCAAGGTGCTGGTGCTCGACGAGCCGCTCGGCAAGCTCGATTCGCTGACCCGCATCGCGATGCAGGCCGAGCTGGTGGCGCTGTGGCAGCGCAAGGGCTTTACGACCTTGCTCGTCACCCACGATGTCGAGGAAGCGCTGGTGTTGGCCAATCGCGTCATCGTGCTCAGCGATCGTCCCGCGCGCATCAAGGCCGATATCGTCGTGGACCGGCCGTATCCGCGGCATCGCGGCGATCCGCATCTCGCCGATCTGCGCCGGCAGATCCTCGGCCTCCTCGGGTTGGAAGCGACATGGTAGCCGTCATCGAAAGCCTCGCGCCACGCCAGACCGGCGCTGACAACGAGGACGAACTGATCGCACGCGCGCTGCGGCTGGTTCCTGTGTTCGCCGAACGCGCGCCGGCGCATGATCGCGACCGCAGCTTCCCGTTCCAGAACTTCACGGATCTGTTCGAGGCGGGTCTGCTGTCGCTGACCGTGCCGACGGCGCTCGGCGGCCATGGTGCGGGCGCGGGCCTTACGGCGCGCGTGCTCGGCATCATTGCCGAGGCCGATCCGTCGACCGCGCTGGTCCTGGCGATGCATTACATCCAGCACTTCGTCATGGCGCGGAGCCAAGAATATCCGCCGCGGCTGGCCCGCAAGCTCCAGCGGGACTCGGTCGAGCGCGGCGCGCTGATCAACACCTTCCGCGTCGAGCCCGCGCTCGGCTCGCCGTCGCGCGGCGGCCTGCCTGAGACGATCGCGCGGCGCACCGAGACCGGCTGGCGGCTGAGCGGCCACAAGATCTATTCGACCGGCGCGCCGATCCTGTCCTGGTACTCGGTGTGGGCCAAGACCGACGAGGCCGAGCCGCGGCTCGGACTGTTCCTGGTCCAGGCCGGGCTCCCCGGAATCAACATCGTGGAGACGTGGGACCATCTCGGCCTGCGCGCCAGCGGCAGCCACGACGTCGTGTTCGAGGACGTCGTGATCCCGCTCGATCACGAGATCGAGTTGCGCAAGCCCGCGGACTGGCGGGTGCAGAACCCGACCCAGGCACTGGTTCATGCCGCCTTCGTCGGTGCCATCTATGACGGCGTCGCGCGCGCGGCGCGCAACTGGATCGTTGACTTCCTCAGGACGCGGACGCCGTCGAGCCTCGGCGCGCCGCTGTCGACCTTGGCCCGCGCGCAGGAGGTGCTCGGCGCGATCGAGGCGCGGCTACAGGTCAATTCACGCCTGATCGAGAGCGTCGCGCGCGACTTCGACGAGGGCCGGGTGGTCAGCCCGGTCGAGGGCAACATCATCAAGCTCACCGTCACTAACAATGCGGTGGCGGCGGTCGAGGATGCGCTGTCGCTGTCGAGCAATCACGGCCTCAGCCGCGCCAATCCGCTGGAGCGGCATTATCGCGACGTGCTGTGCGGCCGCGTCCACACCCCGCAGGACGACGCCACGCGCATCGCCGCGGGCCGTCTGGCGCTGGGACTCTAGGAACACAAGGAGACAGGACAGATGTCCGAAATCGAATTCATCGGCTTCATTTCCAACAACAACTCGTCCGAGATCATCGTCCGCCAGGGGCCGGTGCTCGATCCCGTTCACATCGAGACGGTGGCCAAGGCGCATGAGAATGCCGGCTTCGACCGCGCGCTCCTGGCGTTCCACTCGACCTCGCCGGACAGTTTGCAGGTGGCCCAGCACGTGCTCGGCGTCACCTCGCGGCTCAACGTGCTGATCGCGCAGCGGCCGGGCTTCACCTCGCCGACGCTGCTGGCGCGCCAGTTCGCAGTACTCGACCAGTTCTCCAAGGGGCGCGTCGCGCTGCACGTCATCACCGGCGGCAACGCCAATGAGCTGCGCCAGGACGGCAACACGCTCGACGACAAGAGCGAGCGCTACGCCCGGACCAGCGAGTTCCTCGACATCGTCCGCGCCGAATGGACCAGCGAGAAGCCGTTCAGCTACGCCGGCAAGTACTACCAGGTCGAGAACGCGTTCGCGCAGGTCAAGCCGTATCGCAAGGAGGGCATCCGGATCTATTTCGGCGGCGCCTCGGATGCGGCGATCGACGTCGCGGGCAAGCATGCCGACACCTATGCGCTGTGGGGCGAGTCCTACGCGCAGGTGCGCGAGCAGGTCGCCCGCGTCAGCGCGGCGGCGGCGAAGCACGGCCGTCCGGCGCCGCGCTTCTCGCTGTCGGTGCGGCCGATCCTCGCCGACACCGAGGAGAAGGCCTGGGCAAGGGCGCAGGACATCCTGGAGCGCGCCACCGCGCTGCAGGACCAGACCGGCTACCGCAAGCCGGCTGATGGCCACGCCACCGACGGCGCCAAGCGCCTGCTCGCGATCGCCGAGCAGGGCAAACGCGTCGACAAGCGGCTGTGGACCGAGATCGCCAAGCTCACCGGCGCCAACAGCAACACCACGGCGCTGGTCGGCACGCCGGAGCAGGTCGCCGAGGTGTTCGGTGATTACTACGATCTCGGCATCAGCCATTTCCTGATCCGCGGCTTCGATCCGCTGATCGATGCCATCGATTACGGGCGCGCGCTGATCCCGGCGACGCGCGCGCTGATCGCGGGTCGCCAGCGTGCCAAGGGAGTGGCGGCGGAATGAAGCGCGTACTCATTGCCGCGGGCCTGCTGCTCGCATTCACTGCATCCGCGCTTGCGCAGGCCAGCTTGCGCGTCGGTGACCAGAAGGGCAATGCGCGCGCCGTCATGGAGGCGGCGGGCGTCCTCAAGGATGTGCCCTACACGATCGAGTGGAAGGAGTTCGTCGCCGCGGCGCCGCTGCTGGAGGCACTCAGCGCCGGCGCGATCGAGACCGGCCTCGTTGGCGATGCGCCCTTCACCTTCGCGGCGGCCTCCGGCGTGCCCGTGAAGGCGATCGCCGCGATACGCCAGACCCAGGAAGGGCTGGCGATGCTGGTGCCCGAGAACTCGGCCATCAAGAGCTTCGACGATCTCAAGGGCAAGAAGATCGCCACCGGCCGTGGCTCGATCGGACATCAGCTCGTTCTTGCCGCGCTGGAATCCCGGGGCTGGACCACCAATGACATCCAGCTCGTGTTCCTGCCGCCCTCCGATGCCAAGGTCGCCTACACCCAGGGCTCGGTCGACGCATGGTCGACGTGGGAGCCCTATGTCAGCCAGGAGGAGGTGCTGTTCAAGTCCCGCCGCGTCATCACCGGCGAGGGGCTGACGCCGGGCCTCAGCTTCCAGGTCGCCACCCCCACTGCGATCAAGGACAAGCGCGCTGCATTGGAGGATTTCGTCCAGCGCCTGACGGCCGCGCGCGCCTGGTCGCTCGGCAATGTCGAAGCTACGCCGAGACCTGGGGCCGCCTGATGAACATTCCGCCCGCCGTGCCGCTCAATTGGCTGAAGCGCGCCAAGGTGCGCATCGTGCCGGTCGACGACGCCGTCGTCGCCGACGAGCAGAAGACCATCGACCTCTACACCCGCACCGGCCTCATCAAGGAGCGGCTCGATGCGACGGCGATCCTCGACCGGTCATTCACCGCGGCGATCGCGAAGGGTGCGGGGCTCTGAGCTGCCGTCTCGTACGCGCCATGTGGGCTGACGACCATGGTTTGCTCGCGGTGATCTTACGGTCAGCTTTCACAAGCTTCACGGCTGATGGTGCCATACCAGCAAAGCCGTGAGGCGGCTCGTGCGCAGCGTCTTCGCCTTGGTCTCGAGTGTGCCGTCTTTGTCAGACTCTCCCCTGCAACGACCAGGCGCGCACAGGGCGGCCCGGTCGCCTGGCGGCCGGTCGAGCGATGGGCGCAAGGCCGAGCGGAGTCTGGCTGACCCCCTCAGCATCGTTAGGTGTCGGTTGCTGCAGCGCCCGCCGGATCTGGCCGAGCGGCAGGGGCTCAATTTGCCTCGTCGCGCAGATGATACCAGCGGTAGAGCATCCGCTGTCCGATGCGTCGGAATGGCGCGAACGGGTGCGTCGGCAACGGCGAGGTGAAGATCGGCAGGTCCTGTCCCTTGAAGGATTGGCCGGCGATCATCTGCGCCATGCGACGGCCGGCCTGGGCCGAATAGGACACGCCGTTGCCGCCATAGCCGAGCGCATAGACCAGCTTCGCCTGGGGATCGGGGCGCACGATGCGCGGCATCATGTCGTGGCTGACATCGACCCAGCCCCACCAGGAGTAATCGATCTCGATGCCGGTGAGTGCGGGGAATTTGCGATGCAGGCCGTCGACCAGAAGCTGGAGGTGGCGGTCATGCGTGGCGTCGGCGCCGGTGATGGCGCTTCGGCTGCCGATCTGAACCCGGTCGTCCGGCAGCAGCCGGTAGTAGAAGCGCAAGGTGCGGGTGTCCGTGATGACCTGCCGCGTCTTGAAGCCGGTCGCCGCAAGTTCGGCCGCCGTGAGCGGGCGCGTGACCAGTGAGTTCGACAGGATCGGCATGCAGCGGCCGGACAATTCCGGCGTCAGCCCAAGCGAGGTATAGGCGCCGGTGGCGATGCCGACGCCGTTGACGCTGACGGCGCCGCCGGGCGTATGCAGCACGAATTTGCCGTTGCGCTGCGCGATGCGCGTCACCGGGCTCGCAGTATGAACCCGCACGCCGAGCGCGCGCGCCATCTGCAGATAGCCGAAGGCGAGCTTGGCCGGATGTACGCCGGTTCCGAGCGGCTCGTGCACCGCGCCGACGGCCTCGGCCTCGTTGACGAAGTCGCTCGCCAGTTCCTGGCGCGAGATGACGCGCGAGGCATAGCCGAACACGTCGTTGAGAACCTTCGATTCCGCCGCGATCTTGTCGAGATTGCGCTGGCGGTGAGCAATGTAGAGATGACCGCCGCGTTGCGGCTCGACATCGACAGGGCTCGATCGCACCAGCTCCTCGAAGGTCTCGAAACCCTCGGTGACCTCGGCATGCATGCGCTTGGCGACGTCGAGCCCCCAGCGCTTGATCCATTGCGAGCGGGTCAGCCGGCCCGAGGCATTCTGGGCCTGGCCGCCATTGCGCGTGCTGCAGCCCCAGGCCACGCGATTGGCTTCGAGCACGATCGCCTTGATGCCGTGCTCGCGCGCCAGGAAGATCGCGCAGGCGAGACCGGTGTAGCCCGAGCCGATGATGGCGACGTCGGCCGTCGTGTCGGTCGTGATCGGACCGTCGCTCTCCGGCGGCGTGCCGGCGGTGGCGATCCAGTAGGTCGGAGCGTAGTCGCGATTGCGACCGGGGCCGTCGGCGACCAGCGGGTCGTAGTGCGGGTCATAGGCGGCCGTTGGCAGGGCATGCATGTTCATCGCGCGGCACTCCCGCCCGCGGCCGGCTGCGGCGGCCGGTCCTTGCGGAAGGCGCTCTTGGTGCAGATCTTGTCGCCGCGGAAGCCGAACAGGTCGCAGCCCTGCACCTCGATGTGCCGGCCATCCGGCGCCGTCGCGCGGAAGATCCATTCGGACAGGCCCCGATCGCCGAACACCGCATGGCGCGTGCACTCCCAGCTGACGTCGGGCATGCCGCTCCAGGTCGCCTCGAACGCGGCGCGCACATCGGCCGCGCCGCTGATGCGCCGGCCGCAGCTGTCTGGGCCTGCGGCCGCGTCGAAGATGATGTCATCGGTCATGCAGGCCATCACGCCCGCGCCATCGTGTCGGTTGAAGGCGGCGAACAGCGTGGCGAGCAGTTCGCTGCGGACGGTTTCGAGATCGGCCATGTCATGTCCTCCGCGGCTGGAGCTTGGCTCGCATGTGCCATGCCGGCGGCTGGGGGCCCTAGAACCAGAGCGGGCGAGCTCTGTAGCCAGAACTGGCCCGGTGGTCGGGCGCGGCTGGCCCTTTCACGACCATGGCGATCCTGCTGACTGGGCGCATGACGCCGCCCTTTTGTCCTTACATCACACCTTGACGATGGCCCTGCAGGAACTTGCCGTCGCGGTCCATGACATCGCCTCCACCTCGCTGCCGAGCGCCCCACTGGTGCTCGCCGCGGCGCTGTCGATCTTTGCAGCGGCGCTGGTGCGCGGCTTCACGGGCTTCGGTTTTGCGCTGACGGCCGTGCCGCTGCTCGGCCTGTTCATGCCGCCCACGCAATCGGTGCCGGTCGCGGTCTGCCTGCAGCTTCTGATAGGACTCGGCGATCTGCCGCGCGCCTCGCGGGTCTGCGACTGGCCATCGCTGCGTTGGCTGATCCTCGGAGGCGTGATCGGCTCGCCGATCGGCGCGCTGGTGCTCAGCGTGGTCTCGGCATCGGCGGCACGCCTCCTGATTGCCCTGATCACGGTCGGCGCGGTCGTGCTGCTGAATACGGGGTTTCGTTTGACGGCAACGCCGGCGCGCTGGATCACGGCGCTGGTCGGTCTCACCGCCGGTTTGTTCAATGGCCTTGCGGGCATGCCCGGACCGCCGGTGATCGTCTACTACAATTCGGGCGCATTCGGCCGGATCGCCGCGCGTGCCTCGATGATGGTGTTCTTCCTGGTCTCCTCGATCGTCGGAACGGCCAGCCTGGCGTGGTTCGATCTGCTCGACCTGCATATCGCGGTGCTGACCGCGCTCGGCATCCCGGTCATGCTGGTCGGCACCTGGCTCGGCGATCTCGGCTTTCATCGCGGCAGCGACGCGCTACATCGCCGGGTCTCGATGGCGAGTCTCGCGGTGGTCGCACTCGGCAGTGCACTCAAGGGGCTGAGCGACCTGCTGTAGTCGCTCAGGTAGTTCGCGACGACATGTACTGAGCGAAGATCTGGCCGAGCTTCGCGATCCCCGGCGCGATCCGGTCGGTGCGGATCGAGGAGAAGCCGAGACGGAAGCAGTTGCGTGTCGCCTCGGGGTTGATCGAGAACACGTCGCCGGGCTCGATGACCACGCCTTCGGCGCGCGCCACCTCCGACAGCCGCACCGCATCCGTTCCCGCAGGGCAGGTGATCCAGTAGCTGGTGCTGCCCGGTCCGCGCGACCAGCTGCAGCCCGGCAGCGCTTGCGGCAGCAGCGAATCGAGCAGGGTGGCGCGTTCCAGCAGCACGCGGCCGACCTGCTGCAGATGCGAGCGGTAGTGTCCGAGGCCGATGAACAAGGCCGCGACGCGCTGGTTGTTCAGCGGCGGATGGCGCAGCATCAGCCGGCGCAGCGCGCGCAACTCGCGGATGACGGGCGCTGGCGCCACGACGTAGCCGAGCCGCAGTCCGGGCGCCAAGGCCTTCGACAGGCTGCCGACATAGAGCACGCTCTGGTCGCGATCCAGGCTCATCAGCGGCGGCAGGCTGCTGCCCTCCGGCATCAGCTCGCTCTCATAATCATCCTCGATCAGGACGATATCGCGCTCGCGCGCGACCTTGAGAATCTCCTCGCGCCGTGTCCGCGACATCGCCGTCGTGGTCGGGCACTGGTGGCTCGCGGTGACATAGGCCAGCGCGCAGCGCGCGAACGCGTCGTCAGGCACCAGGCCCTGATCGTCGAGCCGAAGCGGCACGACCCGCGATGTCATCATGCCGAAGATGTTGCGCGCGTCCGGATAGCCGGGGTCTTCGATGCCGATCGGGGTGTCGGGCTGCAGAAACAGCTTCGCAATCAAATACAGGGCGTGCTGTGCTCCGATCGTGAGCATGATCTCGTCGGCGCGGGCGCGAATGCCGCGGCGCGGCAACACCTGCCGCTGCAATTGTTCGATCAGCGCCGGATCGTCGCCGTCGATCATATCGCGCGCCCAGTTGTTGATCTCGGGCACGCTGAGCGCCGCGCGCGCGCTTTCACGCCAGTCGTTGGTCGGAAACAGGCTCGGGTCGAACTGACCGAAGATGAAGGGATAGGGATAGGTCTGCCAGTCGAGCGGTTTGACGATGTTGCGTAGCGCCGACGGCTGCAGCGCGAACCGCTCGGTCCAGCGCCGGCTGTAGATTTCCGTCGCGGGCTGCTGGGCTTCGCCGATATGCTTCGGCAGGCCGGCCACGAAGTAACCGCTACGCTCGCGCGAGACCAGGAAGTTCTGATCGACGAGCTGCTCATAGGCGATGACGATGGTATTGCGGGACACCTTGAGCAGCGCGGCGAGATCGCGGCTGGACGGCATGCGAACGCCGAGCGGCAGACGACCATCCTCAATCGCTGTTACGATCATCTGTCGGATCTGAAGTTGCAGGAAAGTGCCGCCGCGGTCCAGGCCGTCAAACAAGGAGACCCAGAACAGGAGGTCGTGAATCGGAACTGTTGGCCGGTCCGCTTCGGATCGCAGCAAGGGCGCGAATTTTGCCATCGAGGTATTTGGTCCCAACCCTGTGAGCTGCTGAAATTAAAGCAAAAACCGCGCCATGGCGGAAAGTCTGCGGCCCCGTTTCGCATGGGCTGGCTCCATTTGTGCATGGCATCTGGCGCTGGCCTGGACTCGTCCGACACCGCAGGTTTCAACAGATGGCTCTTGGTCAAACGGGTCCTGGTCAAACGGGTCCTGGGAAGTTGAAGGAGTTCGCGGTGAGCTCAGATACCGTCGTCTACGTCGCCCGCAGAATCGTGACGATGAATCCGTCGCGACCCCATGCGACGCACGTTGCGGTGCGAGAGGGGCGGATCGTCGCGGCCGGCAGTGAAGCTGAGATCGCTCAGTTCGTCCCGCAGGGCGGGATCGACATGCGCTTCCGCGACAAGGTGCTGCTACCAGGGTTCGTCGAAGGTCATAGCCACATCATGGAAGGCATGATGTGGTCGCTGCCCTATGTCGGCGCGTTCGAACGGCGCTCGCCGGAGGGCAGTGCGGTGGCCGGCGTGCCTGATATCGATGCGATCGTCGCACGGCTCCGCGAGGCCGAAGCCGCGATGACCGATCCGAACGCGACGCTGTTCGCCTGGGGTTTCGATCCGCTGCATATCGGCGGCGAGAAGCTGACGCGCGAAGCGCTGGACCGGGTCTCGACGACGCGGCCGATCATGGTGATCCACGCCAGCTTCCATATCAGCGTGGTCAACACGCTGGTGCTGGAGCGCACCCAGCTCCTGCATGCCACCGACATCTCCGGTGTCGTCGCCGGAGCCGACGGCCGGGCCAGCGGCGAGCTGCAAGGCATCGCGGCACGGCTGCGGGCGTTCCGTCTGGTGGGCAATCCGCTGTCGGAGCTGCTGACAATGTCGGACGTGCAGCGCTACGCGTCGTCGGCCTGCGTGCAGGGCGTCACCACGATCACCGATCTGCACAACGATCTCACCGAGAACACGCTCGATCTCTACCGCGCGGCGACGCAGCAGGCGGAGTTCGGTGTGCGCCTGGTGCCGGCGCTGGCCTCGGCCACCCACAGCCCGGACAAGGCGATCGAGAAGATCACAGCGCTTCGTGAGTCCGGCAACGACAAGCTGCATTACGGCATTGTCAAGCTGGTCGTGGACGGTTCGATCCAGGGCTTCACGGCGCGCTTGCGCTGGCCTGGTTACCACAACGGCGCGTCGAATGGTCTGTGGTACATCGCGCCCGACGAGCTGCCGCGCCTGGTCGATCTCTACCACCGGGCGGGCATCCAGCTTCACATCCACACCAATGGCGACGAGGCGACCGAGCTTGCGCTTGACGCCGTGGAGAAGGCGCAGACCGCTCATCCGCGGCCGGACCACCGCCATACCCTGCAGCACTGCCAGATGGCCGACGCGGCGCAGTTCCGCCGCATGAAGGCGCTCGGCATGTGCGTCAACCTGTTTGCCAATCATGTCTTCTACTGGGGCGATTCCCACTACGAGCTTACGATGGGACCGGAGCGGGCGAACCGCCTCGATGCGACCGGCACGGCGCAGCGGATCGGCGTTCCCTTCTCGATCCATTCCGATGCGCCGGTCACGCCGCTGTCGCCGCTGTTCACCGCGTGGTGCGCCGTGAACCGCGTGACCTCGTCGGGCCGCAAGCTCGGCGCCGAGACCGAGGCGCTGAGCGTGGAGCAGGCGCTGAATGCCATCACGATCGGCGCGGCCTACACGCTCAAGCTCGACCATCTCATCGGCAGCATCGAGGCCGGCAAGTATGCTGACTTCGCGGTCCTCGAGCAGGATCCATTGACGGTCGCGCCGGAGGCCCTGAAGGACGTTCCGGTGTGGGGCACGGTGGTCGGCGGCGTCGTCAAGGAGGCGCCGCGCACATGACGGCATCAGCGCCCATTCCGTTCACCGTGATCGGCGGCTTTCTCGGCGCCGGCAAGACCACGCTGCTCAACAGGCTGCTGTCCGCAAGCACGGAGCGTTGCGCGGTGCTGGTGAACGATTTCGGCGAGATCAACGTCGATGCGGCTTTGATCCGCAGCCACGACGGCACGACGATGTCGCTCACCAATGGCTGCGTCTGCTGCAGCATCGGGACGGGCTTTCTCGACACCTTGGCGCGGCTGCTCGACGATGTCGGGCGCTTCGATCGCGTCGTGATCGAAGCCAGCGGCGTCGGCGATCCCTGGCGTATCGCCGAGATCGCGCTGGTCGAGCCGTCGCTGCGGCTCGACGGCGTCGTCGTGCTGGCCGATGCAACCCGCATCGCGACACAGTGCGAGGACCGGCACATCGGCGAGACCATCCGCAACCAGTTCGCCAAATGCGACGTCGTGCTGCTCAGCAAATGCGACCTCGCCAGCGAGAGCCAGCGTGAGGCCGCGTGTGCCGTCATCGGCGCCATCCGGCCGGCTGTGCCGATCGAGCCATTATCGGCGCTCACTCCTGCGCATCAGGCCGTTTTCGGACGGGGGCGGCTCGCACGTTTCCGCGCCGAGCCGGTGGCGGAAACGGTGGATCATGAGAGCGATTTCCGTCGCTGGACCTATCGGCGCGCCGGCCGTTTCGATCGCGACAGGCTGGCGGCCGCGGTGCACGACCTGCCGGGCCAGTTGCTGCGGCTGAAGGGAATTTGCCGGGTCGACGGCGACGACCGGGCGCAGGTGTTCCAACTGGTGTCGCGCAACTGGTCGCTGACGCCCGCGGACGATGCTGCGTCGGATGTGGCTGAGACGATCACGCTGGCTGGCGTGGGTACCGCGAATTTGCCATCGGATCACGAACTCGACGCGATCCTCGACCGCGCCCTGACCGCTGCGGCGTGACGCGATGACAGCAGAGCACATCGGACCACCAAGCGACTTTCTCATCATCCACCCTTTCGTAAATCAGGAAGCGGGATAGCCATGTTGATCAGACGACATTTCGTGCTCGGAGCTCTCGGTCTCGTCGTGGCCACGGCCGCCTCGCCCGCGGCGCAGGCGCAATCAGCGGGCGGCAATACGCTGGTGGTCGCGACGACGCAGGTGCCGCGGCATTTCAACGGCGCCGTGCAGTCGGGCATGGCGACGGCGATGCCGACCGCGCAGATCTTCGCCAGCCCGCTGCGCTATGACGACAAGTGGAATCCGCAGCCCTATCTGGCGCAGTCGTGGGAGGTCGCGCCTGACGGATTGTCCGTCACGCTGCACCTGGTGAAGGATGCCGTCTTCCACGACGGTCACCCCGTGACGTCGGAGGACGTCGCCTTCTCGATCATGGCGATCAAGGCCAATCATCCGTTCCAGACCATGCTGGCGGCGGTCGACAAGGTCGAGACGCCCGATCCCGCGACCGCGATCCTCCGCCTGAAGAACCCGAGCCCGTCACTGCTCCTGGCGATGTCGCCGGCGCTGATGCCGATCCTGCCCAAGCACATCTACGGCGATGGCCAGGACCTCAAGACCCACCCGGCCAACCTGAAGCCGATCGGTTCCGGGCCGTTCAAGCTGACCGAGTACAAGCAGGGCGAATACTACACGCTGGAGAAGTTCGACAAGTTCTTCATCCCCGGCCGGCCCAAGCTCGACAAGATCGTGGTCAGGCTGGTGTCGGACCAGAACGCGGCCGTGGTCTCGCTGGAACGCGGCGACTTCAGCGCGTTTCCCTTCATCGCCGGCGCCCGCGACATCGATCGGCTGCAGAAGTCACCCAACCTGGTCGTGACCGACAAGGGCATGGCCGGCGTCGGCCCGCTCAACTGGCTTGCCTTCAACACAAAGAAGAAGCCGCTCGACGACGTCCGCGTGCGCCAGGCCATCGCCTATGCGGCCAACCGCGACTTCATCGTCTCCAAGCTGATGGGCGGCAAGGCCACGCCAGCGCTGGGGCCGATCGCGCCGGATTCGCCGCTCGCCGAAGCGGCCGTCGAAGCCTACAAGGTGGACTACGCCAAATCGGCGGCGTTGCTGGATGCCGCGGGCTACGCCAAGGGGGCGGACGGCTCGCGCTTTTCGCTGACCATCGATTACATTCCGGGCGGCGACGAGCAGCAGCGCAATGTCGCCGAGTACATGCGCTCGCAGCTCAAGCGCGTCGGCATCAATCTCGAGGTGCGCGCCGCGCCGGATTTCCCGACCTGGGCGCAGCGCGTCTCGAACTTCGACTTCGACCTGACCATGGACACCGTCTACAACTGGGGTGACCCGGTGATCGGCGTCAACCGGACTTATCTGACGTCGAACATCCGCAAGGGCATCATCTGGTCGAACACCCAGCAATACTCCAATCCGAAGGTGGATGAGCTGTTGCAGGCGGCGGCGGTCGAAACCTCGCCCGAGAAGCGCAAGGCGCTCTACTCGGAGTTCCAGAAGATCGTCGTCTCGGATGTGCCGATCTACTTCATCAATGTCAGCCCGTACTACAATGCGTTTGCCAAGGGACTCGGCAATCTCCCGAACTCGATCTGGGGCATGATGTCGCCGCTCGACGAGCTGTACTGGGAAACGCCGCCGAAGACCTGAGGCGGGTCTGACATCGGTTCGCGAGAGCCACGAGGAGACGTGCTGCATCATGGCATTCGCCACCCATCTGGCCCGGCAGATCATCAATGCGGTCGCCCTGCTGATCGCCGTGCTGGTGCTCAACTTCTGCCTGATCCACCTTGCTCCCGGCGATCCCGTCCAGGTGATCGCCGGCGAGATGGGCGGCGCGTCGGCCGACGTCGTTGCGGCGCTGCGCGCCAAATACGGCCTCGACCAGAGCCTGTTGCAGCAGCTCTCGATCTATCTCGGCAATGTCGCGATGGGCGACTTCGGCTACTCCTACTACTTCAACCAGCCCGTGCTCGGCCTGATCCTGCAGCGGCTGCCGGCGACGCTGTATCTGACCTTGTGCGCACTGTCCGCGGCGCTCGCGATCGGGACCTTGCTTGGTGTGGTCAGCGCCCGGCGGCCGAACGGCCTGTTCAGCCACGCGGTCACGGTGGTCTCGCTGGCCGGCTACGCAGCGCCGATCTTCTGGACCGGGCTGCTGTTGTTGTTGCTGTTCGGCTCGGTCTGGCCGATCCTCCCCGTCGTCGGCATGGCCGACGTGGTCAATCCGAGGTACGGGGTCGCCTATGTGCTCGACGTCGCCCGCCATCTGGTGCTGCCGTCGCTGACGCTCGCGCTCGTGTTCATCGCGCAATACAGCCGGCTGGCGCGCGTCAACATGATCGAGGCGCTGTCGGCCGACTATGTCAGAACCGCCCGCGCCAAGGGGCTGCCGGAGTGGTTGGTGGTTGGCAAACACGCGCTGCGCAACACGCTGATCCCGATCGTGACCGTCGCCGGCCATCAGTTCGGCAATCTGTTCGCCGGCGCCGTGCTGGTCGAGACCGTGTTCAGCTGGCCCGGCATGGGCCGGCTGGTGTTCGATTCCATTCTGCGGCGCGACTATCCGACCTTGATGGCCGTGCTGTTCTTCTCTGCGCTGATGGTGATGACCGCCAATATCCTGACCGATGTGGTCTACCGCCTCGTTGACCCGCGAATCCGGACGGGGCGGCGATGACGGTGATCGAGAGCACCGCGCCGCTGCCGACGTCGCCGGCCGATCTGCCCGTGCGGGCCGCCGCGTCGCCGGGGCGCCTGGCGCTACGGCAATTCATGAAGAGCCCGTCCGGCGTCGCCGGCGCGTGCCTGCTGATCCTGATCATTGTGGTAGCCGTGGTCGGGCCATCGCTCTATCCGGTGGATCCGCTCGATCTCGTCGGCGCGCCGTTCATGCCGCCCGATGCCGATGCCTGGTTCGGCACCGACTATCTCGGCCGCGACGTGCTGGCCGGGCTGATCCATGGCGGGCGCGCGACGCTCGCGGTCGGCGCCGTCGCCGCGCTCATCACGATCGCGATCGGCCTCGTCATCGGCGCGGTCGGCGGCTACTTCGGCGGCGCGATCGATGCCATCATGGTCAAGATCACCGAGTTCTTCCAGATCCTGCCGCCCTTGCTGTTCGCGATGGTGCTGGTGACGCTGTTCGGGCCGAAGCTGACCACCATCACGCTCGCGATCGGCGGCGTCAGCTGGACCTCGGTGGCGCGGCTGACGCGGGCGGAACTCATGCGGCTGCGCGACCTCGACTTCGTCAAGGCGTCGCGCGCGGCGGGCGCCTCCAACGCAAACCTGATCCTGCGCGTGCTGCTGCCGAATGCGCTGCCCGCGGTGATCGTGTCGGCGACGCTGGCGATCGGCGTCGCGATCCTGTTCGAGGGCGGCCTGAGCTTCCTGGGCCTGGGCGACCCGAACGTGATGAGCTGGGGATTGATGCTGGGCCAGAACCGCAACTACATTCTCGACGCCTGGTGGGCGGTGATGTTCCCGGGAGCGGCGATCTTCCTCGCGGTGCTCGCAATCAGCCTGGTCGGCGACGGCCTCAACGATGCGATCAACCCGCGCCTGCGGCGGAGGTCGTGATGGGTGCGCTGCTCGAAGTCGATGATCTCAACGTCAGCATGCGCAACGGGGCCGGCCGCCTCGTCCCTGTGATCGAGAATTTGTCGTTCACGGTCGCGCTGGGGCAGACCCTGGCGCTGGTCGGCGAATCCGGCTGCGGCAAGAGCATGACGGCGCTGGCGCTGATGCGGCTGCTGCCGGAGGACTTCGTCATTACCTCGGGTCGCATCGTGCTGGATGGCAGGGACGTGCTGGCCCTGTCGCCGAAGGAGATGCGGAGCCTGCGCGGCAGCGCCATGTCGATGATCTTCCAGGAGCCGATGACGGCGCTCAATCCGCTGTTCACGGTCGGCGACCAGATCGGCGAGGTGTTGCGCTGGCACGAGGGGCTCGATCGCGCCGCCGGGCGCAAGCGCGCTATCGAGCTCTTGCGCGCGGTGCAGATTCCGGCCGCAGAGCAGCGGGTCGACGCCTATCCGCACCAGCTGTCGGGAGGCATGCGCCAGCGCGTGATGATCGCGATGGCGCTGGCCGGGCGGCCGAAGCTGCTGATCGCCGACGAGCCGACCACGGCGCTCGACGTGACCGTGCAGGCGCAGATCTTCGATCTGCTCGCGGAGCTGCAACGCAGCACCGGGACGGCGATCCTGCTGATCACCCACGATCTCGGCGCGGTCGCCGAGCTCGCCGACGAGATGCTCGTGCTCTATGCCGGACGCTGCATCGAGGCGGGGGCGTCGGATGCAATCGTGGCGGCGCCGCGTCATCCCTATACGCGGGGCCTGCTCAACTGCGTGCCGCACCTCGCGATTGGAGAGCCACCGCGGCCCTGGGTCGATCTCGGCGAGATCCCCGGCATGGTGCCGCCGCTCGGCGCGCGCGGCGCCGATTGCGCCTTCCTTGCAAGATGTGCGCAGGCTTGCGACGTCTGCCGCGCGAAGCCGCAGCCCGCGCTCGAGCCGATTGCGGCGGATCACGCCGTGTCCTGCTGGCGCAAGACGGAGCTCGCGGCATGAGCATAGCCGAAGCGATCCGCGGCACAGGCCCCCGCGAGGTGCTGCTCGACGTCAACGACCTCGTCGTGCACTTTCCGGCCGGCCGTCGCAACGGCAAGCCGTCATTCGTGCACGCGGTCGACGGCGTCAGCTTTCGCGTTCGTCGCGGCACCACCTTCGGCATCGTCGGCGAGAGCGGCTCGGGCAAGTCGACCACCGCGCAGGCCGTGATGCGGCTGGTGCCGGCGACATCCGGCCAGATCGTGTTCGGCAATCGCGACATCGCGGGCCTCACCGGCCGGCCCTTGCGCGAGGTGCGGCGGCATCTGCAGATCGTGTTCCAAGACCCGTTCTCGGCGCTCAATCCGCGGCGACGTGCGGGCGACCAGATCCGCGAGCCGCTCGACCTGCTCGGGATCGGCACGCGGAGCGAGCGCGACGAGCGGGTGCGCAGGCTGCTGGCCGAAGTCGGTCTGCCACCGCAGGCCGCCGACCTGTATCCGCACCAGTTCTCCGGCGGCCAGCGTCAGCGGCTGTGCATCGCGCGGGCGATGGCGCCCGAACCCGACCTGATCGTCTGCGACGAGGCGGTGTCCGCGCTCGACGTCGCGATCCAGGCGCAGATCCTCAATCTGTTAAAACGGCTGCAGCGCGAGCGCGATCTCACCTACATCTTCATCTCGCACGATCTCGGCGTGATCCAGAAATTCTGCGACGAGGTCGCGGTGATGTATCTCGGCAAGATCGTCGAGCAGGCGCCGGCCGCCGACATCTTCGCCGCGCCCCGTCATCCCTACACCTGGTCGCTGATCGCCGCCGCCGCGCCGCCCGGACCGCTGCGCGATGATCTCAAGCGCCGTTATCTGGTCAAGGGCGATCCGCCGAGCCCGGTCGATCCGCCGCCCGGCTGTCGCTTCGCGCAGCGCTGTCCGGCCGCGATCGATGTCTGCTCGCAGCGTCTCCCGGTGCTGGACGCGATGGGACCACACCATTATGTCGCGTGTCATCGTGCCGCCGAACTGGCTTGATGCGGGCGCACTGCGAGAGCGTCATGCCGTGCATGTGCTCCGACTGCGGCATATTGCAGCCGGCAGTCGTGCTGACGCTGCGATCAGCGCGTCGCAGATGAAAAGCCATAACGCTCAGCGCGGGAAGCCCTGGGGCTTCGCCCGATCTTCACGAGCGCTGCGCCCTGTCAGATCTTTCGAGCGATCTCTGCGTAGGCGATGCCGGTGAGGTTGCCTTGGCCGAACAGCAGGCTCTGCAGGTCCGAGCCGTCGAGCCTGGCGACGTACAGGGAGCCTGCGAAATCCGTGACGAACATGCGGTCATTCGGCAGGTCGAGCGTGAGTCCGATCCCTTCGTTCAAGTGGCGCACCACGATCTCCGGCTCAGCGGGCTTGTTGTCGATCGAGGCGCGGTTGACGGTGTTGCCGCGCGGGGCTTCGCCGCGATCCGTCCAGTAGAGCAGACGACGCCCGTGATCGAGTTCGAGATCGATCGGCTCGGACAGGCCATCAAAGAAGACTTCGATGTCCGACCGGGCCGATGCGCTCTCGCCCTTGGGAATGTCCAGGCCCGCCCGGTAGATGACACCGAGACCGCCGTTCTCCGGGCCCTTCTGCGTCCAATACATCCGGTTGGTCTCGTCGTCGATCGCGATGCCGACGCACCATCGCGTCAGATCGGGCTGCCTGAGCTCGGACGCCCCTCTGTTCACCAGCGTTTCGATCGCGGAGCCGTCCATGTTGGCGCGCATGACCTTCATGCCCTCGCGGTCACACCAATAGAGTTTGCGGTCGCGCCGATGCAGGATGATCTGCTTCGGTGTGTGCGTATGCCCCTGCGGCACGATGATGGTGCGGTTTCCGCCATCCAGGTCGGCGCGTTCGATCGAGCCGTCATCGAGGTTCGGAACGCCCATATTGGTCCAGTAGATGTGGCCTGCATCCAGGTCGAGGGCGATGCCGTCCGGAAGACGGCAGTCTGTGACGATCGTCTCGCGGCCCGATCCGTCGATGTTCATCGTATGAATCTTGCCCGCGCTGAGCTCGAGAACAAACAAGCGGGGAACGATCATCGTCGCATGATCATTCGGCGAGGTCGTCGCGGCTGAAACAGTCATGTTGCTCTCCTTTGAGGCAGAGCACCCTGCCTGGATTTCCGTCCATGATCTTGAATGGGATTGCAGACGCTGGTCAGATCTTGCCAGCGCGACGAGCGTTCGAACGTGGCATCGTCCGGGGCAGGCGTGCGGAGCCTGACAAAGTCAGGTGTCGTCGGGCGGTGGTTCGGAGCAGCGCCGTCGACGCTGCAGCGAGCGCTCGGTTCGCATCGTGTTCGCGCTGCGCATGCCGATGGATGCAGGCATTGCATCGTCATCCATCGGCTCATTCGCCCGCTTTTTGATACACGGCGCGATCAGCACGCAAGTGATCGTTTCGGCTGACGATCATCGGCGAATTCAGCAGGCATGCGTTCGCATGTGACGTGCCATGCGCTCTCACACCTGCGCGAGCGCCGTCACTTAAACGTGTCTTAAGGGGTATCCAGATAGTCAGGTCAGCATGCGTAGTTCAACGAGACGATAAGGCGACAAGATGCGGAATGCGATGGGACGGCGTCAGTTTTTGTGCGGGTGTTGCGCCGTCCTGGGCGCCCAGGTGATTGGCGCCGCCGTGCTGCCGGGACGCGCGAATGCGACAGGCGAGCCCGAGATCGTGCCGATCGAGTTCGCGAGCTTCCACGATCAGACCTTCAAGAACGAATATCTGCAGTTCATGAACGTCACGATTCCGGCCGGAGGCATGGCGGCCTATCACAGCCACACCAGGGATTTCGCGCAGGTCTATCTCGCCGTCTCGAATGCGGAGGGGACGCCGCTCGGCGGCAAGCCGCTGATCGTGCCCCGCAAGGTCGGCGAGGTGCTGTTCACCAACTACACGAAGAAGCCGGGCGTCCATCAGGTCGTCAATGTGGGCGACGGCGACTTCCGGATTGCGGGCTTCGAGCTGTTCGACTCCGAGCCGGGCCGCTTCACGCCGGCTGCGCGTCCCGAGCCCTATGTCACGGTCATGGACAACCATCGCCTTCAGGCTTGGCGATTGATCCTGCAGCCTGGTCAAACCGCGCCGGCGATGCGTCAGGCCGCGCCGGGCGTGCGGATCGTGGTGCAGGGTGGCGAACTCATCGAGGGCCGTGAAGGCAAGCCGGACCACAAGCTGAACCTGAAGTTCGGCGATTTCGCCTGGCAGGACATCGGGCCGGCGCGGACGATCCGCAATACGGGCAAGTCGACCATCGAGCTGGTCGAATTCGAACTGAAGTAGGGCGGGGGCTTTCGCGCGTGGGCGCTCAGCGCGCCCTCCTGCTCGGGGTGTCCTGGGGAATGGGGAGTTGAGGACGTGTCCATCAAGCGGACGGGAATTGCCATCGCGGCGCTGATGTCGGGCGTCATCGTCCTGACATCGGGCCTTCAACTCAGCGAGCGCTGGGGCGCCTATCAGAACGCCGTCGCGGCGCATGCGCTCGAGACCCGGCTGGCGGCGGGCTTCGACGCGGTGGGAGCGCTGACCGTCGAACGCGGTCCCGTCAATCGCGCCTTGATCGGCAAGTCTCCGGCCGATGGCGCCGTGCTGAAGGAGTTCGCCGACAACCGCCGCAGCAGCGACGAGGCGCTGGAGAAGCTGGCTGTGCTCGCGCGCGGCGACGCCGATCTGACGCAGCGGGTCGACGCGGCCGTGGCGAAGATCGCCGCCGTGCGCAATGAGGCAGCCGCCAACTGGAGCAAGCCGCTGGCCGAGCGCGGCAGCGGCATCGCCGCCAAGGCGATGCGCGACTACGCCGATGCGATGGCGAGCCTGAACCAGTTGCTCGAAAGCGGCATCAAGGAGACGATGCGGCTGAGCACCACGGCCGGCAATTTGCTCGACGTCGCGCAGAAGGGCTGGGTCATCCGGCAGACGGCCGGTCAGGTGTCGCTGCTGATTTCGGGGCTTGTCACGGCCGGCCGCCCGGCGACGGCTGCGGAGCGCGACGAGCTGAATTTCGCGAATGGTCAGATGGCTCGGCTGTGGGCCGAGATCCTCGATCGCGGCGACGACGCCCATGCGCCCAAGGCGACGCGCGCGAGCGTCGGCGAGGCGCGTGAGCGTTATTTCGGCGCGGACAAGACGCTGCGCGAGGCGCTGATCAAGGCCGCCTTCAACGCCACGCCCTATGAGGTGTCGATCGACGATTGGCGTCGGCAGGCTACGGCCGCGAACGCATCGCTCTTGGGCATTCGCGACGCCGCCTTGCGCGATGCGCAGGCTGTCGCCGAGCAGGACGAGTCCGATGGGCTCATGGGCATCCTGTTCGCCGGTGCAGCCATCCTGTTCGTGCTCGGCTTGTCGGCGGCGTCCTCCGTCCTGCTGGTGCGCCATCTGCTCACCCCGATCGCGAAACTGTCGGAGGTGATGACCCGGCTGGCCCGCAACGAGGAGGCCGAGGTGCCTTTCGCCGCGCGCAAGGACGAGATCGGCGGCATGGCGCAGTCCGTGCAGGTGTTCAAGGAGGCCATGCTCACCACCAACCGGCTGGCCGGCGAACAGGCCGCCGAGCGCGTCGTTAAGGAAAAGCGCGCGGCGCGTCTCGAAGGCCTGGTGCGCGATTTCGAGGCCAAGGCCGGCGCCATGGTGGCGCAGCTCGCCTCGGGCGCGACCGAACTGGAGACGACGGCGCGGTCGATGTCCTCGACCGCGACGCAGACCAAGGGGCAGGCGACCACGGTGGCTACTGCCGCCGAAGAGGCAAGCATGGGCGCCAGCACGGTCGCCTCCGCGGCGGAGGAACTGACGGCCTCGATCACCGAGATCAGCCGCCAGGTCGCGCAGTCCTCGATGATCACCGGCCGTGCCGTGGCCGATGCCCAGCGCACCGACAAGATCGTGCAGACGCTCGCCGAGGGCGCCGAGAAGATCGGCGAGGTCGTCACCCTGATCCAGGCGATCGCCGCCCAGACCAATCTGCTCGCGCTGAACGCGACGATCGAGGCGGCGCGGGCCGGCGAAGCCGGGCGCGGCTTCGCCGTGGTCGCTTCCGAAGTGAAGATGCTCGCGACACAGACGGCGTCGGCGACGGCGGATATCGGCGGACAGATTTCGCAGATCCAGGCCGCCACCAAGGAAGCCGTCGACGCCATCCGCGGCATTGCCGGGACCATCGAGGAGGTCTCCTCGATCTCGCACGCGATTGCATCGGCTGTCGATGCGCAGGGCGTGGCGACCGGGGAGATCGCCCGCAACGTTCAGCAGACCTCGCAGTCGGTCAAGGACGTGACGGCGACGATCAGCGGCGTGAGCAAGGCGGCGACCGAAACCGGCATCGCCGCGAGCGAAGTGTTGAACGCGGCCGACGGACTGTCGCGGCAGGCCGAGCAACTGAAGACCGAGGTCGGCAGCTTCGTCGAGGAGGTCCGCGCCGCCTGATCGGGGCGGCCTGGCGCGTCCCATGCGACTGCGGCGCGCGCCGCCGAACTACTCAAATGTGTCGTCGGGCAACACCGCCACCTTCTCGCGCATCTCGGCTTGCTGAAGAGGGACGTTGCGCGATCGTCACGCGCGTCGAGCCTGGCTATGGCGCGCATTCCCGGTGATGAGGTCATGTGCCGCATGAACTTTCCCGGTTCGGGACATGTCTCTGACCTTCCCGAGGCGGGATAGGGATCTGGTGCGCCTGCGCGGAGCGCTTTGAGATCTTGGTGCCCTCGACGATCCGAATCCGCTAATTGTCGTCAGATTCGCCGGACGTTCGTCCCGGCATCCTCAACGACACACGAGCCACCATCTTTGCCCTCAGTTCTTCGTAATCCCCGCAGCTCGGTGCAGCGGAAGACGCCCTCACCAAAGCACGCCGCATCACGAACGAAGCCGGTTCCGCGCAAGACGATATCGGGTGCGCCAAAGAAGGTGGCAGCCGCGAAGCCTGCCGTGTCCTCCGCGTCGCCTCTTGGGCTCTTGGCGCTGCACCTGGTGGCCGAGTGGCAAGCGAAGGGGCGAAGCGGACTTGCGTTTCTCGCCAAGAACGAGCGCCGCGCCGAGCGATTGGCGTCCATCATTCAGGTTCTCGATCCCGCCTGCGACGTGCTCGTCTATCCACGGCTGAACACCCTGCCGTTCGATCTGCTCGAGCCGTCGCGTGACATCGCGGGCCGGCGAAGTTCCGTGTTGAGGCGTCTCGCGCGGGCGAAGAAGCCTCTGCTGATCACGACCGTGGAGGCGATCATGGAGCGCGTGCCGCGGCCGGCGGACTGGTCGGGAAGTGGCATGCTGCTGCGGGTCGGCGAAAGCTACTCCGAACAGCATTTTGAAGCTCGCTTTGCTGCGCTCGGATATGACTCGGACGACAGCCCGGATTATCCCGGCGGCGTGCTGTTTCACGGCAACACGTTCGAGATTTTCCCGGCCGGCGCGCGTGGCCCTTTCAGGGTCGAGCATTCAGGCGGGAGGATACGACGGATTGCCACCTTCAATCCGTTGGATCAGGAAGTGATCTCCGAGTTCAAGGAGCTCCAGATCGATCCGATGTCCGAGCGGCTGGCGTTCAAGGAACGAGCTCGGAACAAGGCCAGCCTGTTCGAGTACTGCACGCGGGCCAAGTGGATCGCCGATGCGGAGCTCCCCAAGCATGCGGACATCTGGCTGAGCACGATCGAGGAAGCGGCTCCCCGTGCCGAGCGTGATCGTGCCTATGTGAGCCGCCGCGAATGGGAGCAGACGGCCAAGAGAATTGCGTTGCTGTCGCCCACGGCGCCATACCGAGCGACGCCGGAGTTCTTCAAGGAGGCCACGCCCCGGAAGGCGCTGCGCGCCTTCATCGAGGAAGCCCGGCGGGGTGATGCACGCCTCGTGTTTGCCGCGGCGGCCGAGTCGGATCTGCGGCTGATGGCCGCCATGAGCGGAGTCAAAGCCGAAGGCGCCGTTGATTGGGCGCAGGCAATTGCGAGAGGCAGGCGGGAAGCAGCCTTGCTGGCCGGCTTCGACGCCGGCTTCGTCGTTCCCGGGCGGAAGCCAATTGTTGTCATCACCGCCTCCGACGTTCTCGGCAGCAGAGCCCATCAGCCGCAGCCTGCGAACTGGGCCTGGACACCCGGCTTCGAAACCGCAGATCTGCCCGAGGCCGGATCGGTCGTCGTGCATCTGCAACGTGGGTTGGCCCGGCTCGGCGGATTGCGGGCGATGGGCGCCGCCGGTGTCTCCGCGCGCGAGATGGTCCGCCTGGTGTTCGCCGGAACTGATGCGGTCCTCGTGCCCCTTGCGGAGCTGGCCCTGATCTGGCCTTACGCGGCTGAACTCGGCGACACCTCGCTCGACAAGGCCGACGGCAGTTCGTGGCGGCCGCGGCGCGCCGCCGCCGAGACCGAGATTCACATCGTCGCCAAGGAACTTGCCAAGCAGATCAGCCAGCGGCGCCGGCGGCCGGCTCCGAAGCTCGTGCCGCGGCCCGCGAGCTACGAGCAATTCGTCGCGCGCTTCCCGTATTTCACCACGCCGGACCAGGCGCAGGCCATCCGCGAGGTTCTGGATGATCTGGCATCGGGGCATCCGATGGACCGGATCGTCTGCGGTGACGTCGGCTTCGGCAAGACCGAGGTGGCGTTGCGCGCGGCCGCGGCGACAGTTCTGGCCGGCAAGCAGGTCGCGATCGTCGTCCCGACGACGGTGTTGGCGCGACAGCACGTCGAGACGTTCCGCAAGCGCTTTGCGGCGCTCGGCATCGAGGTCGGAAATCTCTCCCGGATCGCTTCGACGGCCGAGGCGCGCAAGGTGCGCGAGGGCTTGAAGAGCGGTGAGCTCAAAGTGGTCGTCGGCACGCTTTCGCTGGCGTCGAAGGACGTCAAGTTCGCTGACCTCGGGCTCGTCATCATCGACGAGGAGCAGCATTTCGGCGCGGCCGACAAGGCCATGCTGTCGAGCCTCAACAAGAACGGTCACAGGCTCTGGATGAGCGCGACGCCCATCCCGCGCACGCTGGCGGCCGGTCTGACCGGCCTGCGCGACCTCAGCGTGATCGCGACGCCGCCCGTGCATCGTGTGCCCGTGGTGACCAAGGTCGCGCCGCTGTCGGATATCGCGATCACCACCGCCCTGGGGCGCGAGCATCGCCGCAACGGCCAGAGCTTCGTGATCTGTCCGCGGATCCAGGACCTGGATCCCATGCGGGCCCGCATTCACATGCTCGCGCCGGAGCTTCGGATCATCACGATTCACGGCAAGCTGCCTGCGGATGAGATCGACGAGCGGCTGATGGCGTTCGTCGAAGGCAAGGCCGACGTCCTGCTCGCGACCAACATCGTCGAAAGTGGCCTCGACATACCGCGGGCGAACACGATCGTCGTGTGCTGGCCGGAAAAATTCGGCCTGGCGCAATTGCATCAGCTCCGCGGGCGGGTCGGTCGCGGCGGCATCCGGGCATTCGCGCATTTCCTGACCGAGGGCGGCTCGGACCGATCGGAGCAGCGGCTCTCCGTGCTCGAGGAACTGAATCGTCCGGGCGCGGGCTTTGCCATCAGCGCGCGCGATCTCGACCTCCGCGGGAGCGGCGACATGCTGTCGGATCGCCAGTCCGGTCACGTGCAGGTATTTGGTCCGACACTCTATGGTCATCTGCTGACCTTGGCGCTGGAAGGCGATCGCGACGGGATGTCGGCCCTCTGGGTCCCGGAGCTGAACCTGCCGATCGCCGAGCTGCTTCCCTCGGACTACGTGCAGTCGGAGGCGGTCAGGCTCGAGATCTATGCGCGGGTGGCCCGGTGCAGGACTGACGATGAGCTGGAAGATATCGAGGATGAAACGCAGCGTCGGTTCGGAACGTTGCCGCCTGCGGCCAGCAATTTCTTCGCTGTTGCCAGGCTCAGGATGAGGTGCAGAGAGCGCGGAATCATGCGCCTCGACGTAGGGCCGGAAGCAATCGCGGCCACGCTGCTGCCGGGACGAATTCGGAGGTCGTGCTCACGGCTGCTGCAGCGCGACGGCAATCGGGTCATCCATTCCGACCAGAGTGCCAGACCGGTGCTACAGAAGGTCGAGCGGTTTCTTGATCTCCTGGACGAATAGGGGAGCCGTACGCCGCGCAAAGAAGCCCGCTGAAGGCGGGTGTCTCGAAGGGTGAGGCCCAAGCTGCGGCCTCATGTTTCGAGACGCGCCGCCTTTGGCAGTCGTCTTGGAGAAGCTGCGGAGCACGGCGCGCCTCACCATGTCGATCAGGCGCCGAAGGCGGCGCTCCACGTGGGATCATGAGCACGCCGATCGTTCAACTGATCATCCGCCCGACGGGCAACCCGCGCATGCCCCGCATGCGCGGGTTGCCCGTCGTGCCGGTTTGCCGCGGTCTCATCCCTTGCATCGTCGGGCAAATCACCTCCACATTCTCGGACATCCCGGCTCGCTGAAGAGGGACGTTTCGCGATCGTCATGAAGCGTCGAGCCGGAGAGGCGACGGGCGCGTTGCTCTGCAGCCGGGTGTCACAGCCCGTGCCGACGAACGGAGTGAGGCGACGGCGAAATGGTGTGGTCCTGGTCTCCCGACGCTGAGACCAAGCCGGTGGTGATGATCCGCTGGCGACGGGGGCAAGACAGCCGGTCCCCGGGGAGAGCGCCTATAAGCCGCAAAACCGCCGCGCAGGGAAGGCCGGATATTGGGCTGAACCTGTGGTTCTGCCGCGTGCTTGTTTGCTGCACGCGGACCGCGGGTGTCAGTCGATACCCGGTCTTCCCTGCGCCTCTTCATTGGAGGAAGAGGTCGATCGATGGCAAAGCTCGGGCGGATCTCGCCGCGAGACGACGAAGCCGTGCCTGCTGTTTTGAAACGTAGAGACAGGTGCCGGTACGATGTGTCGCGCGGGTGTTCGGCGCTGATGTCACGGCTGGTCGTGAGAGAGGCAGTTCGCCGGCGCGCGGCGCTCTCATGGCCCGCGCAGGCGCTGAACCAAGCCGGTGAGGCGTTGGCGCGCGACGTCGAGCAGCAGGGCCAGCGCGTTGAGTCGCTGCGGTTCTGTCGTCTCGGCCAGGCCCGCCGTGCCGTTGAGATGCTGCTCGCAGTTCTGTGCGAATGTCGTCGTGAGGCGCGATGCCAGATCGCGCACCAGCCCGTCGCGCGCGATCTGCGCGAGCGGACCGGACAGGCTGTAGCCGATTGCGAGATCGACGCGGGTGGCCCGTCCGTCGTCGATCGGGACCATGCGCCAGGCGATCTGCCCGGAGGTCGATGTGCGGCTCCGCTGGTCGCGTCCCGTACCGATCAGCCGACCCGACAAATCAGCAGCGTTGCGGTCGATCCGCGCGGAGCCGCGGAAGGCGGCCGACAGCGGACCGATGGCGACCCTGATCTCACCTTCGACGCGATCTGGAGCCGGGATGTCCGTGACGGTCGCGCCGGGAAAGCAGGCGGCCAGGGTCTTGGGTTGGCCGAACAGCGCGAAGACCTGCGCGGGCGCGGCCTTCACCGTGAACGACGCATCGAAGTTCCTGGCGGGCATGACTTCGGGAGGAGCGAGCGAAGCCAGCGCCGCGCCGCGCGGGGGCTTGATGTCCGTCGCCGCCGGCCGCGCGGGCGAGACCGCGATGGCGATGGCGCCAGGCTGCGATCCCACCGGGCCGAGCGATGTCCGACCCGCGCCGGTCACGGCCGTGATGCCGCGCTGCCGTCGTGCGGCAATGACGGCGCTGATCGCGCGCACGATCCCGGCATAACCGGTGCAGCGGCAGAGATTGCCGCTCAGGCCGACGCGGATGGCCTGCTCGTCCGCGTGATCGAGACGCAGCACGAGGTCGCGCGCCGACATGATCATGCCGGGCGTGCAGTAGCCGCATTGCAGCGCATGCTCGCGCGTGAAGGCGTCGCGCAGCTCGGCTGCGATCTCGTCCTCGTCCAGGCCTTCGATGGTTGTGACCGTGGCGCCATCGCAGGCCACGGCGAGCGTAATGCAGGAGCGGGCCGGAGCCCCGTCGAGCAGCAAGGTGCAGGCGCCGCAAACGCCGTGCTCGCAGCCGAGATGCGTGCCTGTCAGATCGAGCTGGTCACGCAGGGCGTCGGCGAGATGGGTGCGGGGTTCGATGCTGGCTTCGGCCGCGCGGCCGTTGACGGTGAGTTGGATCGTCGTCATACGGCTGTCTCTGCGATCGCCCGCGCGAGCACGCTCAGGTGAATGTGGCGGGCGGCCGGATCGGTCACGCCGGCCTGCATCAGCAGGCGGCTGGCGAGGTCGCGATCGAAGTGTTCTCGGAGATCGGTGATCGCTCCGCCGAACAGGGATGAATCGTCGATGAAGATCGGCGCGGTGTCGATGGCGCCGATGACGACGCGACTGCGGGCCAGATCCGGCTCGATCAGGACCGCGGCCATCGCATGAGCGAATTCTCCGGGCTTGCGGCAGGCCTTGGCGTAGCCGAAGCGGGCCGTGGGCGACAGCGAGGGCAGGCGGATGGCAGTGACGAGCTCGCCGGGACGCAGCGCGGTCTGCAGCGCGCCCTGGATGAACTCCGCGACCGCGAGTTCACGTTGGCCGTCGGCGCTCGTCAGCTTCACGCTGGCGCCGAGCGCCGCGAGCGTGGTGACCCAATCGGCAGCCGGATCGGCATGGCTGAGAGAGCCCCCAATGGTGCCGCGGTTGCGCACGGCGCGATAGGCGATGCCGCGGGCGATCCGCGGCAGCACGCCATGGGTGACGTCGGGAATTCGTCCATCCTCGATATCGGCATGGGTGACGCAAGCGCCGATCACGAGAGCCTCGCCATCGCGCTCCACGGCGCGAAGCTCGGCAAGGCCGGCGACGTCGACGATGCGCGGCGGCTGTACCAGGCGCAGATTGAGCATCGGGCCGAGCGACTGGCCGCCGGCCATGATCCGGGCTTCGCCATCAGCGTCTGCGAGCAGAGCGAGCGCGTCGCTCACGCTGCGAGGGCGCTCATAGGCGAAGGATGCGGCCTTCACGTCGCGCTCGCCTGTTTCGCGGCGAGCACCGCGGCGACGATGCGGCGCGGCGACAGCGGCGATTGCATCAGCTCCGCGCCGAGCGGCCGCAGCGCGTCGTTGACGGCATTGGCGATCGCGGCCGGCGGCGCGATCGCGCCGCCTTCGCCGATGCCCTTGACGCCGAACATCGTATAGGGCGACGGGGTCTCCATGTGAAACAGGCGCGGCGCAGGAACTTCGGTCGGACCCGGCAGAAAATAGTCGGCCAGCGTCGTCGCCAGCGGCTGCGCGGCCTCGTCGAACGGCATCTCCTCGTACAGCGCGGTGCCGATGCCCTGCGCGAGACCGCCGAGAATCTGGCCGTCGACGATCATCGGATTGACGAGAACGCCGCCGTCCTCGACGATGACGTAGTCGAGCAGCTCGACCTCGCCGAGATCCGGATCGACCGCGACCGTCACCGCATGCGCCGCGTAGGAGAAGGTGCCGCTGTCGCGCACCGGCTTGTAGCCGCCGGTGACCTCGAGCCCGGAGGGATCGACATCGTTGGGCAGATCCTGCGGCCGGCGGTACCAGGTGTGGGCGATCTCGGCGAGGCCTACGCTACCGTTCGGCCCGCAGACGCGACCGTCGCGCCAGGTGACCGCCTCTGGCGCAAGCTGCAGCAGCTTGGCGCCGATGCGCGTGGCGCGCGCGACGAGCTGTTCGCAGGCCGTGCCCACGGCGCCGCCGGCCATCACCATCGACCGCGAACCCCAGGTGCCGGTGGAGTAGGGCGTCATCGCGGTGTCGCCGAGCACGACGTGGATCTTGTCGGGATCGACACCGAGGATCTCGTGCGCGACCTGGGCGAGCGTGGTCTCGAGCCCCTGGCCGTGCGAATGCACGCCGACGCGCAGCTCCAGCCCGCCGTCGGGCGTCAGCCGCGCGGTCGCCTGCTCATGGCCGGGCACCATCGGGATGCCCCAGCCGGCATAGACCGAGGTGCCATGCGCGGCCTGCTCGCAATAGATCGAGACGCCGGTGCCGATCAGCCGGCCGTCGGGCTCGCCGCGCTGCTGGCGTGCGCGCACGGCGGGGACATCGATTGCCGCCAGCGCACGCTGCAGCGCGCCGGGATAATCGCCGCTGTCGAAATGCTTGTTGGTGATGTTGTCGAACGGCATGTCCTGCGGCTGCACCAGATTGCGCAGCCTGATCTCGCCGGGCTCGAGCCCGGCCTCGGCCGCGACGGCGTCGAGCAGCAGCTCCAGCGCGAAGCAGACGCCGGTGCGGGCGACGCCGCGATAGGGCAGGATCGGGCATTTGTTGGTCGCGACCGAGTAGGTGCGGCAGCGATAGGCCGGCATCCGATAAGGGCCCGGCAGGATGCTCGCGATCTGCGCCGCTTCGAGGCAGGCCGAGAACGGATAGGACGAATAGGCGCCGGAATCGACGATCGCCTCGCAGTCGATGCCGCGCAGCCGGCCGTCGCGGTCGGCATAGACCGTGATGTGATAGGCGTGCTCGCGGCAATTCGCGCTCGCGCTCAAATGCTCGCGCCGGTCCTCGAGCCACCGCACCGTCATGCCCTTGGTCATGGCGAGCCAGCTGAGGCAGACCTCCTCGGGCAGCAGGATGCCCTTGTGGCCGAAGCCGCCGCCGATATCCGGCGCGATGATGCGGATGCGGCCCTGCTCGATGCCGAGGCAGTCGGACAGGCCGTTGCGCACGATGTGCGGCATCTGCGATCCCGTGTGCAGCGTCAGCTGATCGAGCCGGTGGTCGAAGGTGGCGACGACACCGCGCCCTTCCAGCGGTGCCATGCACTGGCGTGCGGTCGTGATCTCGCGCGTCACCTTGATCGGCGCGTCCAACGCCGCGCTGATGTCGACCTCGAAATTGGTCTCCAGGAAGACGTTGTCGCCCCAATGCTCATGCACCAGCGCGCTGCCGGCCGCGCGCGCCAGCCGCATGTCGTGCACCGCCGGCAGTGGCTCCAGGTCGAGCTCGACCGCCGCTGCGATGTCCTCGGCTTCGGCGCGGCTGCACGCGACGCAAATCGCCACGAGCTCGCCGACATGGCGCACCTTGCCGGTGGCCAGCACCGGCTGCTCGGAGACCTTGAAGCCGGGCAGGCCGGAGACAGCGCGGATCGGCTTGATGCCTACGAGGTCATCGGCCGTGAACACGACGTCGCGATACGCGGCGGGAATATGGATCGCCTTGATCCTCGCATGCGCCACCGGGCTGCGCACGAAGGCCACGTCCTTCAATCCCGGCAGTCTGATGTCGGCGACGTATTGACCGCGGCCGCGCAGAAAACGGTCGTCCTCCTTGCGCGGCAGCCGTGCGCCGACGCCACGCGGCGCGGCCTGTTGCGAGACGGTCGGCGCCGCGTCGGTCACGTCAGGCCGCGACCGCTGCGGGCAAGATCGGCGCCGTCGCATCGTGCCGGACGCCGGCACGCAGGCAGAACACCGGCTGCAGCAGCTTCTCGGCGATCACCTCAGTCTTCTCATTGTCGCGCAGCACGAAGCGGCCCTGCTGCTCCCGGAGCACACTCACGTCGGCCGCCATGCCCGGCCGCAGCGCGCCGATCTGATCGGACAGGCCGAGCATCGCGGCGGGGTTCGACGTGACCATCGGCACGACCTGCTCCAAGGTCAGCCCCAGCGCGACCAGCGAGCTCATCGCCTGCACCAGGCTGAACTTGGCCTGGCCTGCGAACGGATGGTTCTCGTCGTCGGCAGGCTCGTCCGGCGTGCCCGCGGGCGCCGGCACATGGGTGTTGTAGCCGTGGATGTCGGCGCCCAGCGTATGCGGCACGATGCCGGCGTCGATCGCCTTGCGCGCCAGCCGGTAGGAGAAGTGACTGCCGTGACCGACGTCGACCTTGAGCCCGCGATCGAGCGCGGCCTGGATCACCGGATGCACCTCGCCCTTGGTATTGACGAAGCCGCCGGGATGGCGCGTGAACGGATGCGCCAGCACGTCGCCCGGACGCAGCAGCGGGATCACACGCTCCAGGATCGTGTCGACGTCCTCGCCATTGGTGCCGCTCGCGGGCAGGCCCCAGAGCTGGCCGAAATGGACATAGACAGGGAGTTCGGCGCGGCGGCCGATCTCGGCCGCCATCTCGATGACGCGGATGCCCCAGCGAGCGAAACCGCCGATCTCGGCATGCGCCTTGATGCCGCGCACGAGGTCGCGGTTGGCGACCGCGGATTTCACGGTCGCGTCGATGCCGACACAGTCGGGGCGATAGAGGTCAGGGTAGTAGTGGCCTTCGAGGCCGCCGACCAGATAGGCCGACAGGAACGCATAGACGCGCGATTGCGCGGGCTCGGCGACGAAGTGCCGGAAGCCGGGCAGGGTCATGCAGGACGGGCCGCCCTGGTCGATGAGGCTGGTGACGCCCGACTGCACGCCGACCATGTCCGCATTCATGCCGAAGCGGCCGGTGACGTATTGATAGACATGGGCGTGGGTGTCGATCAGTCCCGGGAGAACGAGCTGGCCGGTGACGTCGACGACGTCCTTGGCGCTCGATGGCAGGATGTCGGACTGGACGGCTGCGATGCGGCCGTCGCGGATGGCGACGTCTCTCAAGCCGTCGACGCCGGAGGCGGGGTCAATGACGCGGCCGCCGCGCAGCAGCAGGTCGAACGAGGCGCTCACGGACATGCAAGCTCTCCTTATCCGGGCTGTTTGTTTGTCCCGGTCAAAGCCGTCCCCGACAAGCCGGCGCGGATCGTGCGCCGACCGATTTACGAAGCATACTTCGCATTACATCAAGATCCGTGCCATAGACAGCTTCAAATTGATGCAGCATGACCAGCGCTTATGCGGGAGCCGTTCGATGGCTGGAAGGAACAAGACGAATGCAGATGTGTCGTGGCCGCTCGAGGAGCGCCCGGGTTATCTCATCAGGCGGCTGCACCAGATCCACGTCGCGCTGTTCCAGGAGAAATGTGCCGCCTATGAGATCACGCCGTTGCAGTACAGCCTGTTGACGGCGCTGGCGAAACGGGGAACGGCAGACCAGACCGCGCTTGCGCAGGACATCGCCCTCGACCGGACCACCACGACCGGTGCGTTGAAGCGGTTGCAGGCGCGCGGCTTGGTCGATCGCAGCGTCGGGCCGCACGACCGGCGCTCACGGACCTGTCGTTTGACCCGCTCCGGCGCGGCATTACTGCGCAAGATCGAGCGGCCGGCGCGGGCGGCGCATCTCGCGACGGTTGCGGATCTGACCAAGGCCGATCAGAAGCGGTTCATTGCCATGATGCAGGCGATTGTTGCCGCGCAGGAGCAAGGGCTGGACGCGACACGCTTGCCGGACTGACCGCATCGCGCTCCGATTAGATAATGGGCATGGTGCTGCCCGAAAAGCAGCGCGTCGCCGGTGCGCGGTATCCAGTCAGGGCGAGGGCGCCCGCAACTACGAAGCATGCTCCGCATTTCGCGCTGCGGCGTTTTGTCTGCAAACAGCGCTGTTGGCTGCTCAATTTCAACTGATGTCTTCAGGGAAGCGAGTGCGCGGACGGTGCGCTGCGCCGAGCCCTGCGAATTCTGGCATGTCCCTTGCTGACATCCCCTAGCAGCTGCGCAGAAGTCGCGGCGAGATGAATCCGGGCGGCGACATCGATGTCGCGGCGCATGGAGTGGGCGATGCGATGTCTGCCGCGGCGGTCTCCGCCGATCTCTGCTCTGTTCGACGGCCGTCGTTGGACGCGTGCCGCGCGTGATGAAAGAAAGGCGCCGTGATGTCCGAGCATGCTGATGCGGTCGCGACGCGCTTCGGAGACGGCGGGCCGGATGGCGGCGACACCAAAGCCAGTGAATTCCTGCGCGGCGTGCTGTCGCGCAAGACGGTCCGCCGCTACAGCGACCGGATGCCGGAAGAGGGGCTGCTCGACCTGCTCGTCGCCGGCGCGCTGAGCGCGTCGGCCAAGTCGGATTTCCAGCAGGCGTCGGTGATGCGCCTGCGCGATGCCGACAAGCGGGTCGCAATCGGCAGGTTGTTTCCGAGCATGCCCTGGATCGGGGTGTCGCCGGTGTTCTTCGTGTTTCTCGGCGATGCGCGGCGGCTGCAGCGCATCGGTGAACTCCGCGGCAAGCCCGTCAAGAACGGAACGCTGGAGGGCTTCTTCAACGCCTCGGTGGACGCTGCGCTGGCGCTGCAGACGATGATCCTGTGCGCGGAGTCGGTGGGTCTCGGAACCTGTCCGATCAGCGTGATCCGCAACGAGATCGATACCGTGGCCAAGGTGCTGGAACTGCCGGACATGGTGTTCCCGGTCGCCGGACTGTGCCTCGGCTATCCCGCGGCAGAGGGGCATGTCAGCCTGCGGCTGCCGCGCAGCATCACAACGCATCTCGACCGCTACGGCGACGATGCCCTGCCGTCGGCGCTCGACGATTACGACCGGCGGCGTCATGCCCGGCATGCGATCCCGAAAGACCAGCAGCGCGGCAACGCCGAGTTCGGCGAGGCCGAGTTCTACGGCTGGTCCGAGGACAAGGCGCGCCAGGCGGCCAAGGCGGAAGGCGCAGCCTTTCCGCCCTATCTGCGCGCGCACGGCTTCAGCTTCGACTGACCAGTTTCATATGAGGAGATGCGAGATGACCAAGCCTTCGTTTTCCTGCTTTCAGGCGCCGTCGCGGCGCCTCGCGTTGGCGCTGCTGGCCGCCGCGCTGACCTTGCCGGCCGCGTTCAGCGCGAAGGCGGGCAGCCTGGATGAGATCAAGAAACGCGGCCTGATCGTCGCCACCGAGGACGATTTTCGCCCGTTCGAGTTCGTCAAGGACGGCAAGCCGACCGGCTTCGACAATGAGATGATCGAGGACCTGCGCAAATATGCGCCGTTCGAGATCAAGCAGCAGATCCTGCCCTGGACCGGCATCCTGGCCGGCGTCTCGACCGGAAAGTACGATGTCGCGATCACCGCGGCGATCATCACCAAGGAGCGCAAGAAGTCGCTCGACTTCACCAGCCCGATCGCCGACGCGACGCACTATTACGTCAAGCGCAAGGACGACAAGAGCATCAACGCCATCAAGGATCTCAGCGGCAAGACCGTCGGCGTCCAGGCGGGCAGTGCGCTGCTTGGCCGTCTGCCCGAGCTGAAGGACATGTTGGAGAAAGAGGGCGGCAAGCTCGGCAAGGTCGTCGAGTACACCTCCTATCCCGAGGCCTATCAGGATCTCGCGCTCGGACGCGTCGACTACGTCGTCAACACCATCATCAACATCAAGGCGCTGGTCGCCGAGAAGCCGAACGTGTTCGCGGTCGGCCAGCCCGTCTCCGGCAAGTCGTATCCCGCCTGGGCAGTCGCCAAGGGCAATACCGAGCTGGTGGAATTCCTGAATGGCTTCATTGCCAAGCAGAAGGAATCCGGCCGCTTCGCCGAGCTGCAGAAGAAGTGGTTCGGCGAGGCGTTCCCGGATCTGCCGGTCACGTTCGAGCCGGAATTCTAACGCCGCGACCGAGGTGCAGTTGATGTGCGGGTGGCGATCGCTGCGCGCTGGTCTGTTTGCCCGTGAGCTGCGGCCAGCCGCGCTGCGCCGGCCGCACACTGCCAGGGGTGGACGGCGATGAGTGCGGCCGACGTGCTCGCCATCCTGCAGGGCGCCGTCGTCACTGTGACGCTGTCCTTCGTCGGCATCCTGATCGGGCTGCCGATCGGCCTTGGCCTCGCGCTGCTGCGCTGGGCCAACGTCCCCGTCGTTGCCCGCGTGGTCGCCGTCTATGTCTCGGTGCTGCGCGCAACCCCGCTGGTGACCCTGCTGCTGCTGCTGTTCTTCGCGCTGCCCAATGTCGGGATTGCGATCGGCCCGGTGTCGGCGGCGATCCTGGCGCTGGTCATGAACACTTCGGCGTTCAACTGCGAGGTCTGGCGCGCCGCGCTGATGAACTTCCCCAGGGAGCAATACGAGGCCGCGCAGTCCGTCGGCATGCATGCGAGCCTGCGGTTCCGCCGCATCGTGCTGCCGCAGATCGTGCGGGTCAGTCTTCCCGGGCTCGTCAACGAGATGTCGCTGTTGATCAAGGTGACGCCGGTGCTGGCGGTGGTCGGCGTCGTCGACATCACCCGCGCGGCGGTGCGGATCGGCGCCGAGACCTATGAGCCGCTACCGCCGTTCCTGGTGGCGATCGCGATGTATGCGCCGATCGTGTTCGCGCTCGTTTCCCTGCAGCGCTTCATCGAGCGGCGCCAGCTCGCAGCCGAGGCGGCATGATCAGGGATTTCGCCATCGTCTGGAGCGAGCGCGACCTGCTGCTGAGCGGGCTCGGCAACACCACGATCCTCTCGGTACTCTCCGCCATCGCCGGCCTCGTGATCGCCTTCGTGCTGACGCCGGCGCTGATGTCGACGCGGCGCTGGCTGGCGCTCACGGTGCGGGTGTTCGTCGACGGCATGCGCTGCGTGCCGTTCCTGCTGTTTGCCTACATCGTCTATTACGGCCTGCCGTCGTTCGGCATCCGGCTCGACAATTGGAGCTCGGGGCTGGTGGCGTTGACCGTCTATCACGCTGCCTATCTCGCCGAGATCCTGCGCGGCGCCTGGGCGGCGCAGCCGCGCGAGCCGATCGAGGCGGGTGTCGCCTTCGGCTTCTCGGGGCCGCGTCTGTTCCGGCGCATTATCCTGCCGCCGCTGCTGCTCGCTGCTGGGCCCGTGATCGGCAACCAGATGATCCAGATCGTCAAGGACAGCGCCTTTCTCACCATCATCGCGCTGCCCGAGCTGACGCATGCCGCGAGCTCGATCCAGTCGCGCCACTATGTGCCGTTCGCCGCCTTCATCACCGCCGTGTTCCTCTATTGGGGCCTTTGCCTCGTGATCGAGGCGGGGGTCAGCGGCATCGACCGGCTGGCCGCGGCGCGGCGCTGAGGGAGGTTGGAATGACCGACGACATGCCCGTGCTCGACGTCGCCGGCATCTCCAAGCGCTTCGGCGACCTCGAGGTGCTCACCGACATCAGCTTCACGGTGACGCGCGGCGAGACGGTCTGCGTGCTCGGGCCGTCCGGCTCCGGCAAGTCGACTCTGCTCCGCTGCATCAACTGGCTGGAGCGGCCCGACGCCGGCCAGATCTATCTCAATGGCGACCGCATCGGCATCAACAATGGCGGCGTCGTGATGTCGGATCGCGAGCTGTCGCGGGTCCGCACGCGGATCGGCATGGTGTTCCAGCATTTCGCACTGTGGCCGCATCTGACGGTCCTGCAAAATTTGATCGAGGCGCCGGTGCAAGTACAGAAGCGATCTGCGGCCGAGGTGCGCGAGGAGGCGATGGCGCTGCTCGCCAAGGTGGGGCTTTCTGACAAGGCCGATGTGTTTCCGGCGCGGCTGTCCGGCGGGCAGAAGCAGCGCGTCGGCATTGCGCGCGCGCTGGCGATGAAGCCGGACGTGTTGCTGTTCGACGAACCGACCAGCGCGCTCGACCCGGAGCTGGTCGGCGAGGTGTTGGTGGTGATGCGTGAGCTCGCCCGCGAGGGCCGCACCATGGTGATCGTGACCCATGAGATGGGCTTTGCCCGCGACGCCGCCACCCGCATCCTGTTCATGGATCGCGGCCGCGTCGTCGAGACCGGGCCGCCGGAGCGCTTCTTCGTCAGCCCGGACACCGAGCGCGCGCGCCAGTTCATCCAGCGCTACGCCGCAGGCTAGCGAAGAGACCAGCGAGGACACGCCATGGACCCGATCTATCATCTGCTTCCCGACGCGCCGAAGCCGGTCACGCCCTACAGCCATGCGGTGCAGGCCGGTCCCTTCCTGTTCGTCACCGGCCAGCTCGCGACCGATCCCGATGACGACGCGCTGCCGCTCCCGGAGGGCATCGAGGCACAGACCCGCAAGGTGATGGACAACCTCGCGCGGGTGCTGAAGGGATGCGGAATGAGTTTCGCGAACGTCGTGTTCGCCCGCATCTACCTGACCGATTTCAAGCGCGACTACGCGCCGATGAACGCGATCTTCTCGAGTCATTTCGACGATGCGCATCGACCGGGCCGGACCACGATCGGCGTCTGCGATCTGGCGCGCGGCGGCATCGTCGAGATCGACATGGTCGCCTACAAGGCCTGAGGGAGAGTGCAATGCAGCCGATCGAGATTCCCGCGCGGCGCGGCAAGGCGGCGTTCGTTGCGGCCGGCCAGGTCGTCACCGTGATCAACACCCATGGCGAGCAGGTGGTCGACACCTGGGCCTTCAATCGCGCCGATCTCTCCGAGTTCATGTCCAACGAGCATACACGCGCGCATTCGCTGCATCTGGTGCCGCGGCCGGGCGACGTGCTCCGCACCAACATGCGCCGGCCGATCCTGACGATGATCGAGGACACGTCGGGCGGCATTCACGACACCCTGATCGCCGCCTGCGACCGCTATCGCTACGCCTTTCTCGGACACGAGGGCTATCACGACAATTGCACCGACAATCTGTTCGCCGGCATGGCCGAGCTCGGCCTGACTCCGCCGGAGGTGCCGAGCCCGCTCAATCTGTTCATGAACATTCCGTGGGACGCCCAGGGCACGCTCGGCTTCGCCGCGCCGCCGCGTCCCGTTCCCGGCGGCCATGTGCGCCTGCGTGCGGAGATGGATCTGGTGATCGCGTTCTCCGCCTGTCCGCAGGACATCCTGCCGATCAATGGCAAGGCCGGACAGCCTGTGGAAGCGCATTTCACGGTGACATCGGCATGAGTGCGCAGAACAAGGCCGAGCGCGCCGAGGCCAACCGCCGCCGTTACGAGGAGTTGCGTGCGGCGGGGCAGGAGCTGAAGCAGTTGCCGCCGCTGACGGCGCTGGACGGTGCGCCCATTGCTTCCGATGCGCTCATTTCGACCGAGCAGGTGCCGCCCGGATGGCACACGACGGTGCGGCTGTCGCGTGGCGAGGGCCTGCGCATCTCGGATGATCTCGGACGTTCCAGCGTTTCGCTGCTGGCCTGGCGGACCGAGGATCCATGCGAGCGGATCAACTGCGCCGACACCGTGAAGGTGCAATGGAGCGCGGCGCTGTCGAAGGGCAGGATGATCCTCTCCGATATGGGGCGCGTGCTGCTGTCGGTGATCGAGGATACCTCCGGCGCGCATGATCTCCTGGTCGGCGGCTCCACCGCCGACTCGACTCTTGCGGCCTATGGCGAGGTGACGCGCAACACGCAGGCGAACTTCATCTCGGCTGCCGCCAAGATCGGCCTCGGCCTGCGCGACATCCCGCCCTGCGTGACGTTCTTTGCGCCGGTCACGACAGATGCGACCGGGCGCTTCGTCTGGCATCCTTCGCGCAAGCGCGCCGGCGATTTCGTCGATCTGCGCGCCGAGATGAACCTGATCGTCGCGGTCTCCAACTGTGCCCATCCGCTCGACCCGACGCGGCCGGCGGCGACCGCCCCGGTCAAGCTGATCCGCCACCGTCTGCCGCCGCCTGCAGCCGATGACGTCTGCCGCACGGCATCGCCGGAAGCGGTGCGCGCCTACGCCTTCACCGATCAGCTGTTCGCCTGAGGGAGCGTGATCCATGTCTTCGACCGACCCAGGCTCTCTCGTCTATGCCTTCGACATTCCCGCCGAGCAGCCCTGGTCGCGGGTGCTGAAGAAGGGCCAGACGCTGCGCATCATCGACAGCGAAGGCGAGCAGGCGGTGGACGCGCTGATGTATGTCGCTGCTGACACCGCCGAGCGCTACAGCGCGCAGGATACGTTGCGTGTCCAGGGCTCGGCCTATCTCGAGCTCGGTACGAAGCTGATGTCCAACCGTGGACGGGTCATGGCGCGGATCACTGCCGACACCTGCGGCCGCCATGATACCTCGGCAGGCTGCTGCTCCTGCGAGAGCAACGCCGTGCGTTTCGGCGAGGCGACGCGCTATCTCCATGCCTGCCGGGAGAACTTCATCCTCGAGCTGTCGCGCCATGGCCTGACCAAGCGCGATATCGTCTCCAACCTGAATTTCTTCATGAACGTGCCGATCGAGCCCTCAGGCAATTTTACCGTGCTGGATGGTCCGTCGGCGCCGGGCAACTTCGTCGACGTGACCGCCGAGATGGACGTCCTGTTCGTGATCTCGAACTGTCCACAGGTCAACAATCCCTGCAACGGCTTCGATCCGACCCCGATCCGCGTGGAAATCAGGGAGGCGGCTGCGGCGAGGACTCCATGATCGAGCTTGATTCAGCCTCACCACGATTAGTCGTTCTCAATGGCCGTGAGCGCGCGGAATGACGGTGCAAGCGCTGACAGTTCGCGAAGCCGTGCCCGCTCTCTTGAACGTGGAGGGATGTTTGGGTGCGGAATGTCAGGGGCGTTCCGAGAGTTAGGTCTGCGCCGGCGGCGAGGCTCGCCGGCGCCACCGACCCGGATCAGGCCGCGCGGGCCAGGCGATCCTTGCGCGACTGCATCAGGGGCTGAATATGTTTGCCGAACGTATCGATTCCCGCGATGAAGTCGTCGAAGGTCAGCATCAGCCCCTTGGTCCCCGGCACCGTGGCGGCCTCGTCGAGCAGCTTCGCGACGGTGGCATAGGAGCCGACGATGGTGCCCATGTTGAAGTTGACGGCCTGCTCGGGCAGGTTGATCGTCTTGGCGGTCGAGGAGTCGGCAGCCGACTGATCCTTCGAACCCTGATCGGCCATCCAGGCCAGCGCGTCGACGTCGACGCCGTCCTTGTAGGATTGCCACTTCGCCATCGCGGCGTCGTCGGTCTCGTCGGCAATGACCATGAACAGCACATAGGCGCCGACGTCGCGCCCGGACTTGGCGACGGCCTCCAGAAGCTGCGTGTTGGTCTTGGCATGTGCGGTCGGCGTATTCACGCCGCTGCCAAGCACGAAATTATAGTCGGCATATTGCGCGGCGAACGCCATTCCGGTCGGGCTCTGTCCGGCCGCGACGATCTCGATCTTGTGCTCCGGCATCGGCTTCATGTGGCAGTCGGACATCTGGAAGTGCTTGCCCTTGAGATCCGAAGTGCCTGTGGTCCAGAGATCCTGCATGACCTGGACGTACTCGGTCGAGTAGCCGTAGCGGTAACCGAAATAGTCGTCGCCGGGCCACAGGCCCATCTGCTCGTATTCCGCCTTGGCCCATCCCGAGACGATGTTGATGCCGAAGCGTCCGCCGGAAATGGAATCGATTGTCGTGGCCATGCGAGCGACGATCGCGGGCGGCAGTGTGAGCACCGCGGTCGACGCGAACAGCTTGATCTTGGTGGTCACGGCGGCGAGGCCCGCCATCAGGGTGAAGCTTTCGAGATTGTAGTCCCAGAACTCGCTCTTGCCGCCGAAGCCGCGCAGCTTGATCATCGAGAGCGCGAACTCGAAATTATAGGCTTCGGCGCGCTGGACGATTTCCTTGTTGAGCTCGAAGGTCGGCTTGTACTGCGGGGATGCGGTCGAGATCAGCCAGCCATTGTTGCCGATCGGGATGAAGACGCCGAGATCCATTGCAGTCGCTCCTGGTTACGGAAGAGATCGATTGGCTCGCCGGCAAGCGCCTCACCGGCTGATAGTCTGCTAGCAAACGCGATGCCAGATATTGGCGATGCCGGAAGATGCGGCCACGGCGCGCGATCGGCAGGCGTCGTGGCCGGGAGAGCCATGGGTCAATGCTCTTCCAGCAGGCGACCGAGACCGGAGATCCTGTCGGTAATGCCGTTCTGCCGCAGGGCGTGCCAATACGTCGCGGTGTTGATCGCGATCACCGGCTTGTCGAGCCAGAACTCGGCGATCGCGGCCAGCCGGATCATGCTGAGATTGGTACCGACCTGAACGATGGCGTCGATATCGTCGCCATTGAGCTCGATCAGTTGGTCGCGCAGTGTTTCCTCAGGAACCTCGGCGATGCCGGTCCAGCTCGGGCATTTCAGGCAGATGTCGCGCACCACCGTGTAGCCGGCCTCGGTGAAATAGGTCCGCACCTGATCATTGGCGACCGGATAATACGGCGTCAGGAAGGCGATGCGCTTGCCTGCGCCGTAAGCCTTGAGCGCCGCCGTGCAGGCGTGCGAGCCGATGCTGATGCCGACGCCGCTTTCGCGCTCCACCTTGGCCTGGAACGCATCGGCGCCCTTGATGCCGCCATAGAAGGTGATGGCCGACATGCCCATCACCAGGTAGTCCGGCGAGCAGGTCATGACGCTTTTCACGGCATCGACCACGTTGTCGGAGATGATGCTCGTACCCGCCATGAAGGTTTCGTTGCTGACGGCGTGCGAATTCGGCGTGTAGATGCGGCTGTAATGGTTGGTGACGCCGGCAGGCCGCATCGCCTCGAAGTCCGGCTGGACCACCGTGTTGGTCGACGGGCCCAGCACGCCGAACTTCTTGCGCCAACCGAGAACATCACGCATCGCTTGTTCCTTATGATGCTTGTTATGCCTGTCGGGCCGCGGCCTGGCCGGCCAGCCGCCCGAGCGTCACGGCCATGCACAGGCCGGCGGCCGGGAGATAACCCCAGACGCCGGGGCCGGAAATGCTGCGCGCGGTGCCGCCGCCGGCAAACAGATTGGGCATCGGCGATCCGTCGGACCGCATCACGCGGGCGGTGTCATCGACGACCAGGCCGCCCTGGGTATGAAAGAGAGCGCCGGTCACCTTGGCCGCAAAGTAAGGGCCTTCACTGCTCAGCGAAGGATTGCGGCGGAAATCGCGGCCGAACGGATCCTCGGCCTCGCCGTTTGCGCAGGCGATGGCGTGGGCGAGGGTCGCCTGCAGCGCGGCCGCGGGAACGCCGATCAGTTGCGCGAGACTTGCGGCATCGGGCGCGGACTTGACCATGCCGAGCTTGGTGAGGGCCTGGTACTCCGGCCAGCGCAAATTGCTCTGCCGCAGCCGCTCGTCATAGACCACCCAGGCGATGCCGCCCGGCTGCGCCAGCACCTGCTTGGATTGGCCGGAAATGTCGAACAGTTCGTTGGAGAAGCGCGTGCCGGTCAGGTTGACCTGGATGCCGCCTTCCATGATCAGGTTGTAGTTGACCAGCACGCCGGATTCGATCGAGAGCGCGCCGTAGCCCTGGAACGCAGCCATGTCGGCAGTGGCCGCGCCGAGCTCCATGCCCCATTGAATGCCTTCGCCGTCATCGCCCTCGTGCCCGAAATAGGGGCTGTCGCCCATCTCCGGGATGAAGCGTCGCACCATCTCGCGATTGGCGCCGAAGCCGCAGGTCGCCAGCACCAATGCTGCGCAGCCGATGGTTTCGCGGGTGCCGTCCGGACGCAGAAGACCGACACCGAGCACGCGATCCCTGTCGTCGGCGTAGACGTCGACGACATGCGCGTTCGTCGTCAGCGACACCCGTCCTTCGCCGGCGCGGATCAGGCGACCGAGCAATTCCGTTCCGCTGCGGGATGGCAGCCCGTGCAGCCGCGGCACCGAGTGGCCGAAATCCGTGCGCCAGGCGAGCTCGACATCAAAGGGGAAATCATGATCGGCCATCAGCCAGTCGATCGTGGGGCCGGACTCGAGGGCGATGGTTCGGGCCAGCCGTTCATCGGTCTGTCCGCGCGTCTTCGTCATGATATCGGCAAACATCGCCTCGGCGCTGTCGCTGACGCCCTTGTCCTTCTGTGCCCGCGTCGCGGCCGCGCAGATGAAGCCCTGCGCCATGCTGGTCGTGCCGGTCGGGCTCGCGTCGCGTTCGAGCACCACGACCTCCGCGCCTGCATCGGCAGCGGCGAGTGCGGCGGTCATGCCGGTTGCGCCGGCTCCAACCACGAGCACCGGCACCGACGCGTCGAAGCTCATGGCATGGGTGCGGATGACCGGCATTGAAAATCCTCTGATCGGGCGGCGAGGCCTGGTCGTGGATGGACCGACGTCGCTGTCGGTAACCAGTGCAAGATTGTATGCACTGTTGTTCGAGTCCGTCAACGCCTCCGACTACTCATCACGAGCAATCATCCGTCGCGTTTCACAAAATGGCTTTCGTACAGGTATTTTGCGATCGTGACGCGGCGATTGCTGTACTAATGGGCAGGTTGCCTACGCCGTTGCACAGAAAAAGTGTATGCAATCTTGTCGAGGGCGGTGTTAGCCTGACGGCCAGACGGCAGCGATGGGGGCTGGTCTTGAGGCGGATCTTTCAACTGGTCGGCTTACGCAAATGGCGGTCTCGGCCCGCACCGGGCGCGCCGGTCTCCACGCCACGTGCTTGCGCGCCGAGCGTCGCATGAGCGGCAGCACTGCGCTGGTTGCCTCCGAGCGCTTCGCGCGTCATGTGGTCGCGACGCGTTTTGCTCAGTTGACCTCTGACGCGATCGCGCAGGCCAAGGTTTTCATTCTCGATACGATTGGGGTCGGCATCGCGGGCTCGTCGGCCGCCGGTGCCGATGAGCTCGCTGCGGCTTCGGCTGGGTGGGGCGAGGGGAGCGAGGCGGTCGTCTGGGGGCGCCGCATGCGCGCGCCGGCCTCGATGGCGGCGTTCCTCAATGGATTTCAGGTTCATTGCCAGGAATATGACTGCGTCCATGAGCGCGCGGTGCTGCATCCGATGGCGACCCTGCTTCCGGCTGCGCTCGCTTATGCGGACCGAAGGGGCGGCGTATCCGGGCGCGAACTGATCGCCGCCGTCGCGGTCGGCATCGACGTCGCGGCCGGTCTCGGTGTCGCCTCCCGCTCAGCGTTGACGTTTTTTCGGCCGGCCACATCCGGTGGATTTGGCGCGACCGCAGCGGTCGCGCGCCTCGCCGGCTTCGACGCCGAGGCCACCTGCAATGCGTTCGGCGTTCAGTATGGCCAGACCAGTGGCACGATGCAGGCGCATGTCGAGGGCAGCATCGTGCTGCCGATGCAGATCGCCTTCAATGCACGGGCCGCGCTGCAAAGCTGCGATCTCGCCGCGGTCGGACTCGTTGGTCCCCGCGATGTGTTCGAAGGACCGTTCGGCTATCTCAAGCTGTTCGAGGGGCGCTGGGATCTGGAGCCGACCTTGGAGGGTCTCGGGCGCGACTGGCTGGTCAGCGAGCTCAGCCACAAGCCTTTTCCGGCCGGACGGGCCACCCACGGTGGGATCGAGGGCCTGATCGCGTTGCGTCGTGAACACGGCTTCACGGCCGCCGACGTCGAGTCCGTGTGCGTCATCGGTCCCTCCTTGATCAAGCGGCTTTGCGGACGTCCGGACGTGCCGGCGCCGAATGCCAACTACGCGCGCCTGTGCATGCAATTCATTGCGGCCAAGGCGCTGCTGCACGGCACGGTCGATCTCGCGCATTATCGCGGCGCCGAGCTGACGGACGCCGCGACGCATGACGTCGCTGCCCGCGTCACGATGGAAGCCGACGACAATCCGGATCCGAACGCGCTGGTGCCGCAGGAGATCGTGGTGACGCTCAGGAGCGGCGAGGTGCTGCGCCGGCGCTGCGAGGTGATGCTGGCCCATCCGTCACGGCGGCTGTCGCGCGATCAGCATCTGACGAAGTTCCGCCGCTGTCTGGAGTTCGCGCAGGTGCCGCTGCATCCAGAGTCCGGTGACCGGCTGATCGACATGGTCGATCGGCTCGAAGACGTCGAGGACGTCCGGGCGCTGACCGCGCTGCTGATGCAATGAGCCGGGGATGAAGAGAACAGGAGAACGAGGGATGCGGACGATCTGGGCTGGGCTGACGATGCTGGCGCTCGCGGCAACACCGGCTGTAGCCGAAAGCCAGCTGCTGTTCCTGGCCGAGGACGTCCCAGCCGGGCTGGACTATGACGGCCCATCGGTCTCGACCAACACCTCGCAGACCGGATTCATCAATCTATCCGAGCCTTACATCTATTACCCCTATGGCCCGGCCAACAGCGAAGGCATCCGCACGCTCGACTACTCCAAATATGAGGGACGCCTGGTCGAGAGCTGGGAGTTCGACGAGCCGAGCCTGACCTGGACCTTCCATCTGCGAAAGGGCGTCAAGAGCTGCGCCGGCAACGAGTTCACGGCGGACGACGTGCTCTACACCTTTGCGCGCGCGAAATCGGTCAGCGGCAAGGCGCCGATCGGCTGGTTCCTGGCCAATCTCGCCTCGGTCTCGGGCTTCACGCGCGATGTCTTCAAGCCCGGGGCGGACAAGAGCCTGGGTGACGCCGTCACCAAGGTCGACGACTACACCGTGCGCATCAAGCAGTCGTCGCCGAACCGCCTGTTCCAGATGGTGATGACGATCTACTCGACCTATCCTTACGACAGCAAGGAGATGAAGAAGCACGCCACCGAGGCCGACCCGTGGGCGCATGACTACGTCAACACCCAGAACGTGCCGTCCTTCGGGGCCTACTGCCTGGAGCGCTGGACCAAGGATGACGAGTTCGTCCTGGTCGCCAACCCGAACTATTACCGCGGCAAGCCGGCGATCGATCGCGTCGTCATCAAGAAGGTGCCGCAGAGCTCGAACCGGACGCTGGCGCTGCGCAGCGGCAGCGCGCAGTTGACCCAGCGCCTGACGGCGCGCGAGTTCAATGGCCTGCGCAAGGCCAACGGCGTCAAGGTCGCCGGCATCTTCGGTAACGAGGTTCTGATCCTCAACCTGAACTTCAAGACGCCGCCGTTCGATAACCCGAAGCTGCGTCAGGCGATCGCCTATGCGATGCCGTATCAGCAGATCACCAATGTCGGCTATTCCGGCGCGGCCCAGCACATGGACGGTCACTTCTCGCGGGCGCTGAATGCCTATGTGAAGCCGTCGACGCAATACGACACCGACCTCGCCAAGGCCAAGCAGCTGCTGGCCGAGGCCGGCTATCCCGAAGGCAAGGGGCTGGAGGCATACCCCGACGCGTTCAAGCTCGCCTTCGTCGCCGAGCGCGAGTCGCTGCTGGGGCCGATCGCCACCGTGATCCAGTCGTCGCTGAAGGATATCGGCCTTCCGGTCCAGCTCGATCCCTTGCCGCAGACGCAGATGAGCGACCGTCGAATCGTCAAGAAGGATCTGCCGATGGGTCTGTCCGATCAGGAAAAGCCCGTCGGACCCGACGTCGGCTACGCGACGATGCTGTTCTTCGTGTCGACCGCCGCGGGCGGCGTCAACAACCTCGCCAATTATTCGAGCCCGGACGTCGACAAGCTGTTCAGCGAGGCCAAGAGCGAGGTCGACGACGCGAAGCGCCGCCAGATCCTGACCCAGATCCAGGAGCGGCTGCAGACGGATCTCGCCTGGGTGCCGCTGGTCGAGACCAAGACGGAGTGGGCCTTTTCCAGCAAGCTGTCCGGCGTCACCTGGCACCCGGAGAACTCGATCCACTTCATCGATCTGCAACTGCAGAACTGACGGAGCCGGTCGCGTGATCCCGTTCGTCGCCCGGCGATTGGCTGTCGCCATGCTGCAGCTGGTTGGACTGCTGCTCGTGGTGTTCTTTGCGATCCGCATGCTGCCGGCGGATCCGGTGGCGCGGCTCGTCGGCATGAACGCGACGCGCGAGGCGTATCTGTCGTCCCAGCATGCGCTCGGGCTGGACAGACCCGTGCTCGAGCAGCTCCTGAGCTATGCGGTCGGCGTCGTGCGCGGCGACTTCGGCCGCTCCTGGGTGAGCGGCGCGCCTGTCATGCAGGACATCCGCAATGTCCTGCCGGTCACCATCGAACTGATCACGATCAGCTTCGTGCTCGCGTTTCTATTGTCCGTGCCGCTCGGCATGCTCTGCGCACTGCGCCCCGGCGGCGTTGCTGACAGCGCGACCTTCACCTACAGCCTGTTCGCCGGCTCGCAGCCGGAGTTCTGGTGGGGGCTTCTGTTCATCTACGTGTTCTTCGCCGTGCTGGGCTGGGCGCCGGCGCCGCTCGGCCGGATCGATCCGATGATGACGCCGCCGCCGGCGGTCACCGGATTCATCACCATCGACTCGCTGCTCGCCGGCAACATGGCGGCGCTGCGCGATGCGCTCCATCATCTGGCGCTGCCGATCGCCACCAAGGTGTTCGTGCTGTCAGGCCCGATCATCAAGATGGTCCGGCAGAACATGGTCCGCGTGCTCGGCGCCGACTACATCCTCTATGCCCGCGCCTCCGGACTGCCGCCGTGGCGGATCGCGCTGGTCGCGCTGAAGAATGCGCTGGTCCCGGCGCTGACGCTGCTCGGCGTGCTCTATGGCTATATTCTCGGCGGCGCGGTGCTGATCGAGACCGTGTTCTCGCTCGGCGGCATCGGCCAATACGCGGTGCGCTCCGTGCTTGCGTTCGACTACCCGGCGATCCAGGCGGTCGTGCTGGTGATCGCCGCGATCTCGCTGTTCGTCTATCTCGCGCTCGACGTCGTGCATGCCTGGATCGATCCGAGGCTGGCGGCATGACCGAGTTGATCGATACGGCCGACATCGGCCAGCGCATCGTAGAACAGCGAAGACCATCGTGGCTGTTCGGCTTCGGGACGGCGCTCGTGCTGTTGTCGCTGGTCCTCATGGTGGCGGGCCCGTGGCTCGCGCCCTACGACCCGAGCCGGCCGACGATGGAGGTGAGCGAACCTCCGCCGGAGCTCGCGAGCGTTCCCGCATTGATGTGGAGCGCCTTGCGCGGCGCGCCGCATCCGCCGATCCATTGGTTCGGCACCGACGCCACCGGCCTCGACGTCTTCTCGCGGGTAATCGCCGCGCCGCGCACCGACGTGGCGATCGCGGTCGGCGCCAATCTTGCGTCGCTGATCATCGGCAGCCTGCTCGGCCTCCTCGCGGGCTTCGCGCGGTCATGGATCGCGGCGACGGTGATGCGGCTGTCGGACCTGATCCAGGCTTTTCCGGTCTTCATCACCGGCATGATCCTCGTGACCCTGGCGGGCCGCAGCAACAGCACGATCATCGTCACGCTCGCCTTCCTCTACACGCCGATCTATGTGCGCCTGACCCGCGCCGAAGTGCTGGCGCAGCGCGCCCGCGGCTTCGTCGATGCGGCGCGCGCGCTCGGCAAGAGCGAGCTCTTCATCGCGCTGCGCCACGTGCTGCCCAATGCGCTGGCGCCGTCGCTGATCCAGGCCTCGGTCACGATCGGTTTCGCGATCCTGATGACCGCCGGCCTCAGCTTCGTCGGCGCCGGGGTGCGGCCGCCGTCGCCGGAGTGGGGGCTGATGATCGCCGCCAGCGCCAATGATCTGATCCAGGGCGAATGGTGGTCGTCGCTCTTCCCGGGTCTCGCGATCTCGCTGACGGTGTTCGGCTATGCCGCCTTCGGCAACGGTCTGGAGCGCATCTATGCCGAATGAGACCGCGGTCATCGATGTCAGGGGGCTGACCGTCGCCTACGGCGCGCGTGCCGCGATCTCGGACTTCGCGCTGACCATCGCCCCTGGCGAGGTGGTCGGCCTGACCGGCGATTCCGGCAGCGGCAAGTCGACGCTCGCCTTGGCGCTGCTCGGCCTGACCCGCGGCAACGGCCGCATCGTCAGCGGCCAGATCATGATGCAGGGCACCGATCTGCTCGCGCTCGATGAAGCCGAGCGCCGCGAGTGGCGCGGCCGTGACATCGGACTGATCGTGCAAAATCCGCGCAGCGCGCTCAGCCCGCTGCACCAGGTCGGCAGCCAGATCGCCGACGTCTATCGCTCGCACCATCCGGTGTCTGCGCGGCAGGCCGAAGCGCATGCGGTCGCGATGCTGCGCAATCTCGGCCTCAATGATCCCGAGCGACGCGCCAAGGCCTATCCGCACGAGATCAGCGGCGGCATGGCGCAGCGGGTGCTGATCGCGATGGCGCTTGGATCGGGGCCGCGGCTGGTGGTCGCGGACGAGCCGACCAGCGGTCTCGACGTGACGATCCAGGCGCAGTTCCTCGACGAAATGTGGCGCTCGGTGCGCGAGGCCGGATCGGCGGCGCTGCTGATGACCCAGGATCTCGGCATCATCGCCAACTACTGCGACCGCGTGATCGTGCTGCAGGACGGACGCAAGGTCGAGGACGCGCCGACGGCTTCGTTCTACGCCGCGCCGCGCGACGACTACAGCCGCTCGATCCTGGCGCGCCGCAAGGAGGCAACGGTGCGCGCCGCAGCAGTCACGCCGCTGCTCAGCATAAGCGGTCTGCGCAAGACGTTCCCGCTGCGCGACAGCGACAAGCGGGTGCAGGCCGTCGATGACGTCAGCTTCACGGTCGGCCGTGGCGAGACGCTCGGCCTGGTCGGCGAGAGCGGCTCCGGCAAGACGACGGTCGGGCGCGCCATCCTGCGGCTCGTCGAGCCGGATGCCGGAGAGATCGATTTCAGCGGCCGCTCGCTCAGCCGCGCCTCCCCACGCGAGTTGCGGTTGCTTCGGCGCAAGATGCAGATCGTGTTCCAGGACCCGCTGGACTCGCTCGACCCGCGCTGGAGCGTCGCCGATCTCCTCGCCGAGGCGATCGAACCGAAAGCCGACGCCAAGCGCATCAATGAATTGCTGGAGCTTGTCGGCCTGCCGCCTGAGACGGCGCGGCTCAGGCCGCGCGCGATGAGTGCCGGAGCGCAGCAGCGGGTCAACATCGCGCGCGCCGTCGCGGTCGAGCCCGACCTGATCGTGTTGGACGAGCCGACCTCGGCGCTGACGCCGCTGGCGCGGCTCGCGATCATCAGACTGCTGCGCAGCCTGCAGGAGCGGCTCGGCGTCTCCTATGTGTTCATCTCGCACGATCTCAACACCGTCGAGGAGATGAGCCATCGCGTCGCCGTGATGTATCTCGGCCAGATCGTCGAGATCGGCACCCGCGAGCAGATCTTCCGCCGCCCGCTGCATCCGTATTCGAAGGCGCTGCTGGCGGCGCATCTCGTGGTCGACCCCACCCATCGCCGTGTCGACCGGACCGATATCGAGGCGCTGAGCGGCGAGATTCCGAGCCCGATCGATCTGCCGCGCGGCTGCTATCTCGCCGGGCGCTGCCCGGTCGCGCTGCCGTCCTGCAGCGGCCAGCCGCAGCCGCTGCTCGCCGCGCCCGATGGGCGGCTGGTGCGCTGCGCGCCGGCCATCGCCAACGTCCTGCCAGCATCCCTCAAGGAGGCCTCATGCATCTGACGCGCCGTTCATTCGTGGCCGGTGGCGCCGCCGCTATCGCCGGCGTCTCGCTGTTCGATCCCGATCTGGCCCTGGCGGCCGACAGGACGCTGACGATCGCGCTGCCCAACAATCCCTCGACGCTCGATCCGATCCAGATCTCCAATCATGACGCGATGGCGATCACCAACGCCGTGTTCGAGAACCTGCTCGAGATCGACCTCGACGGCAACGTCGTGCCGTCGCTGGCGCGTGCCATGCCGGAGATTTCCGACGACCAGACCGTGTTCAAGTTCGACCTGCGCGACGACGTCGTGTTTCACGACGGCTCGCCGTTCAGCGCCGAGGACGTCAAATATTCCTACGAATACATGCTGGACCCCAAAAACAAATCGGTCCGCCGTTCGCTGTTCGCGCCGATCCAGGAGATCGTGATCGAGAGCCCGACGCGGATCGTGTTCAAGATGAAATCGCCGTACCGGCCGTGGTTTCAATACATGACCAAGTTCATGGGGATCTTTCCCAAGGGCAGTCGCGAGAAGCTCGGCGACAACGGCTTCAAGACCGCGCCGGTTGGCGTGGGCACGGGGCCGGGGGCCTTCGTTGCCTGGAAGCAGAACGACTATGTCGAGCTGAAGCGGCACGACAAATATTGGCGTAAGGGCGTCCCGGCATGGGACCGTCTGGTCGCGAGGATCGTGCCGGAGGACGCCACCCGCGTCGCCTATCTGATGACGAACCAGGCCCAGATCATCAGCGCGCCGCCGCCGCACGAGTTCGAGCGGCTCAAGACGGTGCCGGGTATCGCGACGGGCAGCAAGGTCGCCGTCGGCGGCATGTGGTTCCTGCAGACCAACACCAAGCGGGCGCCGTTCGACGACGTGAACTTCCGCAAGGCCGTCTCCTGCGCCATCGATCGCCGGAAGATTGCCCGCGAGGTGTTCTATGGGCTGATGGACCCGAGCGCGGTGCCGGCGCCGACCACAGTATCCTATTACAATGCCGAGGCCGACAAGGCGGTGGGATATGACCCGGCGAAAGCGCGGGATTACCTGTCGCGCTCCAAATACGCAGCCAATGCCGAGTTCGAGCTGCTGGTGCCGTCGACGCCCTATCTGTTCGACCAGTCGGAAGCTGCGATCGTGATCCAGTCGCAGCTCGCCGAGGTCGGCATCAAGATGAAGATCACGGCCATGGAGATGCCGCAGATCCTGTCGCGCGCCATGGCGGGCACGCAGGTCGCCTCGGCGCTGCCGCTGATGGGACCGAGCGACCCGACGTTCATCATGCAGATCTGCTACACGGCCGATCAGATCATGTCGAAATCGTCGGGCTGGACCAGCGCGGCGCTCGATGACGCCATCAAGGAGAGCTACAAATACCAGGATCCGGCGCATCTCGACCCGCTGTTCCAGAAGATGCAGGCGATCCTCGCCGAGGACTGCCCCAATGTCTGGCTCGGTTTCGTCGGCGTCGCGAATGCCTGGCGCGCCGAGATCAAGGACTTCGTCCCGAACACAGGTCTGACGATCTGGACTCGCGACGTCAAGATGAGCTGATCGGTCGGGATCGTGATCGCCATCGCATACCGTATCATGGGCGCGATCATCACGCTGGCAGGCGTCAGCCTGGTGCTGTTCGTGCTCGTGCATACGATCCCGGTGTCACCGGCCCGCGTGGTGCTCGGCGCCGATGCCTCCGAGGCAGATGTCGCCGAGTTCGACCGGGATCACGGGTTGGACCGGCCGCTGTGGCAGCAATACGCCTCGTGGATCGGCGGCGTGGCGCGCGGCGATTTCGGCAACTCCGTGATCGACGACACGCCCATTTCGAGCCAGATCGCCGATACGTTTCCGGTCACCTTCGAGCTCGTCGTGCTCGGCTTCGCGTTCTCGCTCGCGACGGCCATTCCCCTGGGCGTTCTCTCCGCGCTCTATGAGGGGCGGGCGATCGATCAGGTCGCGCGGGTGCTGTCGGTCGCGGGCGTGTCGATTCCGAGCTTCTGGCTGGGTCTGATGCTGATCGCATGGGGCGCGGTCGCGCTACGCTGGTTTCCCGCCGGCGGCTACGTGCCCTGGCGTGACGGGATCGTCGCGCATCTGCAGTCGATGACCTTGCCGGCGATTGCGCTCGGCATCTACTACGTCGCCATCATCAGCCGGATGACGCGCTCGGCCGTGGCCGATGTGTTGAGGGCCGACCACGTCCGGGTGGCGCAGGCGATGGGACTGCCGCGGCGCCGCATCCTAGTCTACGTCCTGAAGAATGCCTTGCCGCCGGTCGTCACCGTCGCCGCGATGTCGTTCGGCTACATGTTCGGCTGGTCGCTGATCGTCGAGCAGGTGTTCAACATCGCCGGCATGTCGCGGGCGCTGCTGAGCGCGATCTTCCGGCGTGACTATCTGATGATCGAGAACGTCGTGCTCGTCATCACCGCGGTCTTCATCGCCGCCAATGCGCTGGCCGATCTTCTCTACACCTGGCTTGATCCGAGGTTGTCGCGATGAGCGGAGCGGGATGGCGCCTGGAGAGCCGGATCGGCCTCGCGCTCGTGCTCGCGGCGGCCGCCACCGCGCTGCTGGCGCCGTGGATCGCGCCCTATGATCCGCTCGCCGTCGATCTGAGCCGCAAGCTCGCCCCGCCGAGCGCGCTGCATTGGATGGGCACCGATCAGACCGGACGCGATATCCTGAGCCGCATCATCTGGGGCGCGCGGCCCTCGCTCACGGTCGGCCTGCTCGCGGTTGCGATCGGCTTGACGGGCGGCATTGCGCTCGGCGTCAGCGCCGGTGTCGTCAGAGGGTTCTGGGAGCAGGCGGCGATGCGCACGGTCGATGGCCTCGCCGCGATCCCGATGCTGATCTGGGCGATTGCCGTGGTCGGCATCGTCGGCGTCGGCCCGGTGCCGGTCGGCCCCTGGCTGCTGCCGAACGAGAGCAAGATCATCCTCCTGGTCGGCATCCTCTACATTCCGCCGCTCGCGCGGGTGACCTATGGCGGCGCGCTGGTGGAAGGGCAGGCGGACTATGTCCGGGCGCGGCGGATGCAGGGCGCGTCGCGGCTCTCCATCATGTTCGGCGACGTGCTGCCGAACTGCCTGTCGCCGGTGATCGTGCAGGCGACCTTGCTGATCGGGGTCGGCATCGTGGTCGAAGCGAGCCTCAGCTTCGTCGGCCTCGGCGTCGAGCCGCCGAACCCGAGCTGGGGCGGCATGCTGGCCGACGCCCGTAAATACATCTTCTCCGGCGAGTGGTGGACCTACGTCTTTCCGGGCCTTGCCATCTCGCTGAGCGTGATCGGCTTCAATCTTCTCGGTGACGCACTTCGCGAGCTGCTCGATCCGCGCAGCGCCGCCAGCCTGTCGATGGTGGCGTGAGATGGCGCTGCTCGAGCTCGACGATCTGCATATCGGCTATCCCGCTGACGGCGGGACGATCGAGCTGGTCCGCGGGTTGAGCCTGTCGCTCGACGCCGGAGAGGCGATCGGCCTGGTCGGTGAATCCGGCTCCGGCAAGAGCCAGACCGCGCTCGCGATCCTGCAATTGCTGCGGCCGCCGCTCCGCATCCTCAAGGGGCGCATCCGGTTCGATGGCCAGGATCTGACCGATGCCGGCGAGACCGCCATGCGCCGCCTGCGTGGAGGTGCCATCTCCATGGTGTTTCAGGATGCCATGTCGGGGCTCAACCCGGCCTTCACCGTCGGCGCGCAGCTGACCAACGTGATCTCCGCGCACCGCAACGCGAGCCGCGCCGAGGCAACGCGGATCGCGGTCGAGGCGCTCGACATGGTCGGCATCCGCAATCCCGAGGCGCGCCTTCGGCAATATCCGCACCAGTTCTCCGGCGGCATGCGTCAGCGCGTGCTGATCGCGATGGCCATCGCCTGCCGGCCGAAGCTGCTGATCGCCGACGAGCCGACCACCGCGCTCGACGTCACCGTGCAGGCGCAGATCGTCGATCTGCTCGGCGACCTCCGGCGCAAGCTCGGCCTTGCCGTGCTGTTCATCACCCACAATCTCGATTTGATGGCCCAGCTCTGCGACCGCGCCGTCGTGCTGTATGGCGGCATGCTGATGGAGGAGGGCAAGGTCGACGCGCTGTTCGCGGCGCCGGCGCATCCCTATACGCGTGCGCTGCTCGCCTGTGTACCGCGGCTCCCAGACCCGCCGGGCGTCATCCATACGATCGAAGGGTCGGCGCCGGTGGCCGGACGGCTCACCACGGGATGTCCGTTCGCGCCCCGTTGCGGCGCGCGGGTCGCGCAATGCGCTGACAGGCCCCCAGTGCGGCTCGTTTCAGGCGGCCGCGTCGCCTGCTGGGAGGCAGCCGCATGACCGCGCTGCTCGAACTCGTCGATATCTGCAAGACGTTCGAACTGGAACGCCGGCTGCTGCCGCGGCTGCTGGGCGCCCGCCAGCCGTTGCATGCCGTGAAGAGCGTCAGCCTCAAGGTTCCCCGCGGCGGCGTGCTCGGCATCGTCGGTGAGAGCGGCTGCGGTAAGTCGACGCTGGCGCAGATTATCATGCGGCTGGAGCGCCAGAGCTCGGGCCGCATCCTGTTCGACGGCCACGACATCAGCGAACTCGACGGCGCGGCGCTGCATCCGTTCCGACGCCGCTTCCAGATGGTGTTCCAGGATTCGACGGCCTCGCTGAACTCGCGCAAGACGGTACAGCGGACCTTGCAGGAAAGCCTGGCGCTCGCCGGCATGCCGAAACCGCAGCGCGCGTCGGCGGCCACGGACCTGCTCGGCATGGTCGGGCTGGATGCCGAGCTGCGCGGCCGCTATCCGCACCAATTGTCGGGCGGACAGCGCCAGCGCGTGGCGATTGCGCGGGCGCTCGCGATGCGGCCGGAGCTGCTCGTCGCCGATGAGCCGGTGTCGTCGCTGGACGTGTCGCTGCAGGCGCAGATCCTGCGTCTGTTGATCTCGCTGCGCCAGCGTCTCGGCCTGACGATGATCTTCATCAGCCACGATCTGGCACTCGTGCATCATCTCTGCAGTGAGGTGGCGGTGATGCAGGCCGGCGTGATCGTGGAGCAGGGCACGCCGGCGCAGGTGCTGCGCGAGCCGCGCCACGACTACACGAAGAAGCTGCTCGCTGCGGTGCCCAGGGCATCGGCGCACGTGCAACAACGCTATGCCGCATCATGACACCCATTTCGTCTGCTGACTTTCAAGGAGAATCCGAATGACCGACGCGATCGGATGGCGCAAGAAGTTCGCGGTCCTGGTGCCGTCGACCAATACGTCGGTGCAGCCTGAATTCGACGGCATGCGCCCGGTCGGCGTCACCAACCACATCAGCCGGATCCGCATCCCGAACATGGCGTTGCGCAGCAATGACGACTTCCAGCGCCTGGTCGAACTGATCGCGGCGGCGCAGATCGAAGCCGTCGACAGCGCCATGTCGATGGAGCCGGACCGTCTGGTGCTGGGCATCTCCGCCGAGTCGTTTTGGGACGGCTATGCCGCGGCCCGGCGGCTCAAGCAGGAGCTCGAGCAGCACAGCGGCATCGCGGTCACCACCGGCTCGGACGCGGTCGAGTCCGTGCTCAAGCTGATCGGGGTCAAGCGGATCGCGGTGATCACGCCGTATTTTCCGGTCGGCGACGAGAATGTTGTGCGCTTCTTCGAGGAGGCTGGATTTTCGGTCGCCAAGATCCTCGGCCTGAAATGCGAAAGCCCTGTGGCCATTGCCCATGTCAGCGAGGCCCGCCTGCGCGATGCGCTGGTCGCGGTCAACGCGCCGGATGTCGAGGCCATCGTGCAGGTCGGCACCAACCTCGCGATGGCCGCGCTCGCGTCCCGCGCCGAGATCTGGCTCGGCAAGCCCGTGATCGCGATCAATACCGCCATCTACCATCACGCGCTGCGGGCGTCGGGGATCGACGACAAAATCCCGGGTTGGGGACCGCTGCTGGAGCGTTACTAGCAGCGCGAGCGGCTATATATAGTCCGAATCGGCGCGAATGCCGCAGACAAGAGAGAGCGGGGAGGCGAATGGCAGCAGCAGTCGAGAAGGCCTATGCCGCGATCCGGGAGGGCATCCTGGGCGGCAAATATCCCGGCGGCTCACATCTGAAGGCGGAGGATCTCGCCGACGCCGTCGGCGTCAGCCGGACGCCGGTTCGTGAAGCGCTGCGCCGGCTGCATGCCGAGGGTCTGGTCGATTTCGTCGCCAACCGCGGCGCCTATGTGCTGAGCTGGGAACGCTCCGATGCCGAGGAGGTGTTCAGCCTTCGCATGGTGCTGGAAAGCTTTGGCGCAGAGCAGGCCGCCGTGCGGCGTTCGCCCGAGCAGCTCGCCCGGCTGCGCGAGCTCGCCGAACGCATGAGCCTGGCGGCGCGCGAGCGGGGCGAGCATCATCTGGAGGTGATCGCCGAATTGAACACGGAGTTTCACCAGCTGCTGCACGACGCATCCGGCGTGAAGCGCCTGGGGCCGCTGCTGAAGACCATCATCCAGATTCCCCTGACGATGCGAACCTTCATCCGCTACGACGATGAGGATCTCCAGCGCAGCGCGGCCCATCATTGCGAGATCGTCGCGGCGATCGAACGGCGCGACAGCGAATGGGCGGGGGCGGTGATGCGCAGCCATATCGCGGCCGCGCGTCACGTCATTCTCGGAAGCGACGCTCAGATCGTCGCGTCAGCCAGCGACGCCGCATGATGCGAGGTCAAGTGCTGGCGGAGATCCGAAAGCGGCATCAGGTCCGCATATTTCTGTCCCATGTCGAACAGATTGGCTTCATGCGGCGCGATCGCCCGGTCGCCGACACAGTCGGTCACCACGACGGTCCGCAGATTATGCGCAGAGCTGTCGACGACGGTGGCACGAACGCATCCCGAGGTCGTGCATCCCGCCACCAGCAGCGTATCGATCCTGTTCCACGTCAGCCAGGCGCTGAAGTCGGTGCCGAAAAAGGCCGATGCGTGTCGCTTCTTGACGATCAACTCGCCCGGGCGCGGCTGCAATTGCGGCACGAACTGGCTGAGCGGGCTGGTCTCGGTGAGCTTCAGCAGGCCCGGGGCTTTCCTCGCAAAGGCGCCGGCGTCGCTGCCATCGTCGGCATAGACCACCCGCGTATGAGCGATCGGAAGTCCGCGCGCGCGCGCCAGCTCGAGCAGCTCGACGGTGCGTTCGATCGCAGGATCGATGTTGCCGCCGCCGAAATGATCGGGGTCGGTGAAGCCATTGATGAAGTCGACGACCACGACGGCCGGGCGATCGCCGATGCCGACGGTCTGCGCAAATCCCTGTTTGGCGTAGATATCAAGTTCGCTCATGCGTGCTCCGCGTCAGTGACGAGCTACTCTGTCACATCAAATTCGTCCTAACAACTGTCGTACCGCATACCCGGTGCCGCAAATCATCTCACTCCATCACAACGTCAAGCAACGAGGTCTTCATGGCATCCCCCGCGCTCAAAACATCGATCGAAGCCCGCGAGTTCATCGTCGCGCCAGGAGTCTACGATCTCATCTCGGCCTTGATGGCGGACCGCATGGGCTTTAAGGCGCTGTATGTCACAGGCTACGGCACGGTCGCCTCCGCGCTCGGACTGCCGGACGCCGGGCTCGCGACCTACACGGAAATGATCGACCGCATCGGCTGCATCTGTCGCATGACGAAGACGCCTGTGATCGCCGACGCCGATACGGGCTATGGCGGCCTCCTGAATGTCCGCCACACCGTGCGCGGCTATGAGGCGGCCGGCGTAACCGCGATCCAGATCGAGGACCAGGAGTTTCCCAAGAAGTGCGGCCATACGCCGAACCGGCGCGTGGTGCCGATGGCCGACATGGTCCGCAAGATCAAGGTCGCCAGCGACAGCCGCAGCAGCCGTGACTTCCTCATCGTCGCGCGCACCGACGCGCGGACGTCGCTCGGTCTCGACGAGGCGCTGCGCCGCGGCGAGGCCTATGCCGAGGCGGGCGCCGACATCGTCTTCATCGAGTCACCGGAGACCGAGGCGGAGATGGTGGATATCGGCCGGCGCATCAAGACGCCGCTCGTCGCCAACATGGTCAATGGTGGGCGGACGCCGATGCTGCCGGCCAAGCGCCTTGCCGAAATCGGATTTTCGCTCGCGATCTTCCCCGCGGTCGGCTTTCTCGCGACCGCCAAGGCGCTCGAGACGGCCTATGCCGATCTCAGGGGCAACGGCACCACGACCTTGTCCGACACGATGTTCTCTTTCGCGGAATTCAACAAGCTGATCGGCTTCGAGGACGTCTGGGCATTCGAACGCCGCTATGCGGAGACGTGAGATCGGCTTCGCCTGCTGTCCCTGGAAACTCATCGAGATATGTCATCACGGTATTCCGATAGTCCGTAGTACTACGAGGGAGGGTTAATGGGCGATTAACGGCGATCGGCCAGCATGGGAGGCGAGTTGCATGGTCGCAATTCTTGCCTGCCGCGGGGGCGCGGCCTGTTGGGAGCTAAAAAGGTGCTGTCCTTCCTGATGAATTTGAAGACGTCACGTAAGATTGGTGCCGCCTTCCTCTTGACGATCATCGTATCCTTGGTGGCGAACGTCGTAACGTGGCAGAACCTTGGTACGCTCGCCCAGAACAACCAATGGACGGTCCACACCTATCAGGTGATCGATACGACCAAGGCGCTCGTCTCGGCGATGGTGGATGCCGAAACCGGCGTGCGCGGCTTTCTGGTCGGCGGGACGGACAACTTTCTCGAGCCCTACCGAAATGCGGACGCGGCTTTCAAGACTGCGTTGAAGGAAGTGAGGCAACTGACGTCCGACAATGCCGCCCAGCAACGTCGGCTGGAGCAGATCGAGACGGCCGCGAAGGGCTGGCGGCAGGACGTCGCCGAAAAGGAAATCGCGCTGATGCGCAATCCGCAGACGATCGCGGAGGCGCGCAATCTCGAAGCCTCCGGCGCCGGCAAGAAGTACATGGATGGACTGCGCGGACTCGTGAAAGAGGTGATCGACGCTGAGGCGTCGCTGCTCCACACCCGCGCGGAGGCCGCTGATGCAGCTCTCGCATCCTCGAAAATGGCCATCATGGTCGGTGGAGTCGTGATGGCGGTCATCGCGTTGCTCTCGCTGCTGATCCTGAACTCGGCCGTAACGCGCGGCATCACCAGCATGACGGTGGCAATGGGGCGGCTGGCCAACCAGGATTTGAGCGTTGTCATTCCTTACGCCGATCGCCGCGACGAAGTCGGCGAGATGGCAAAGGCCGTGCAGGTTTTCAAGGACAACGCGATCCGCGTGCAGGCCCTCGAGGCGGAGCAGAAGGAGACGGAGCGCAGGCAGGTCGATCAGCGGCGCCGCGACATGCTGGATCTGGCCAACCGTTTCGAACAGGCCGTCGGCGAGATCGTCGACACCGTGTCGTCGGCATCGACACAGCTCGAGGCCTCAGCCGGCAGTCTCAGCAAGACCGCGGAACGCTCTCAGGAGATGTCCACGTCGGTGGCCGCCGCCTCGGAAGAAGCCTCGACGAATGTTCAATCGGTGGCCTCCGCAACCGAGGAGTTGTCATCCTCCGTCACGGAGATCAGCCGTCAGGTGCAGGAGTCCGCGCGGATGGCGAACGAGGCCGTCGGGCAGGCGCGCAAGACCAATGAACAGGTCGCCGAACTCTCCAAGGCCGCGGGTCGGATCGGTGACGTGGTCGAACTCATCAACACGATCGCTGGGCAGACCAATCTTCTGGCGCTCAACGCCACCATCGAGGCGGCGCGCGCCGGCGAGGCGGGACGTGGTTTCGCGGTGGTTGCGACCGAGGTCAAGGCGCTCGCGGAGCAGACGGCCAAAGCGACCGGCGAAATCGGCCAGCAGATTGGCAGCATCCAGACGGCGACCAACGAATCCGTCGATGCGATCAGGGCCATCTCCACGACGATCGAAAAGTTGTCCGAGATTGCCTCGACCATTGCTGCGGCGGTCGAGCAGCAGGGGGCGGCGACGCAGGAAATCTCCCGCAACGTCCAGCAGGCGGCCTCCGGCACGCAGCAGGTGTCGACCAACGTTGTTCAGGTCCAACGCGGGGCGTCCGAGACCGGCTCTGCCTCGAGCCAGGTCTTGTCTGCGGCGAAGTCACTGTCTCGCGATAGCGAGCGATTGAAAACCGAGATCGGCAAGTTCCTTACAACGGTCCGGGCGGCCTGACATCGGGCGCGTGCGAGCTCCGGAGCTTCATCGTGTCGCTCCGGAGCGGCCCTGAGATGTGATCGCGTATAGGTTTCTCGAACGATCTGCAGATCGACAAGATCTGCGGCTTCAACGGTTAGACCGCCCTCAGGGGCGGTCGTCTCGAAGAGCGAGACCGGAGCCCGGACCTGTCGTAGGCGGGGTCACGCCGCGGGTCAGCGCTCCTTCATCCTGTCGCGCCGCATCTCGTCCTGCCGCATCGGCATCGCATCGATGCGCTTGAACAATGCCTCGGCCGAAATGGGCTCGTCCGACGCGAACGCCGTGTGGCCATCCTTACCGATGAGATACACCCTGAAGCGGCGGCCGTCGGTGCCGAGTGCGGCCCGCAATTGCCGCGACGAGGTGCTGTCGTCATCGGCTTGCAGCAGGACGATGGCGCGCTCGGACATGCCGGCTTTGGCGGCATCGTAGATCCGGCGCTGCTGCTGCGTGGCTGCGCCGTCGGATCCGGTCACCACCAGAAGGCGGTTCTTCCATCGGTAGGAGTCGAGTGGAGAGGCGTCGCTCGGGTGCGGCATGGCGATCCATCCCAGGAGGAATGCGGTCGTGAGCAGATGCAGCTGCATGGTCGGGACCTCCTGATGGCTCTCGCCAGAACGCTGGCAGCCGCGCGGTGGATCTGTTGTCCCGCCGCCGGCATCCGCGCGGAAAAACGGCCTCCGCCGTTTGCCCTGCTGCTCCTCGCGTCGAACGCTGCCGCGACTCTCGATGCGGTCTCGATGTCCTGGCAATAGGAATTCGCGCCGAATCTGAGCGCGCCGGCATCCCGGGCTTCGAACGGCATCGGAAGGAAGCCGCCCGGTCCGTGCCGAGGACGACGCGGCCGTCCGCGCGGCATGCCGGACTAAGCGGCGTAACATCAATGGCCGTGACGAGCCCGGCCATGACGCCGTCGGAAGACGAGCGGCGCGACCACGGTCGCGCCGAGATTTCGATCGGGGGCGGCCTTAGCGGCAGTTCCAGGTCGTGCCCTGCGCACACACGGCATTCGGGCTGTCGCCGCCATAGACCTGATAGGGGAATTCGCCCTTGCGGTAATAGCCATAGGCGTGAGGGTTCGGGCCGTAATAGGACGGCGCGTAGTACCCTGGGCCGCCATACACCGGACCGTCATAGTAGTCATAGGCGTCGCGGCTCGCAGCGATCGCAAGTCCGGTGCCGATGGCACCGGCCGCAAGCGCTGCGCCCACCGCGGCGCCGCCGCCGCCGTGCCAGCGCCCGTTTCGCGCCTCGGCGCTGGTCGGAGTCAAGGCGCCGATCGCGAGTGCGGTCAGCGAAGCGATGACGGCCGTGCGGCCGAGCAGAACAGTTTTGGTCGACATGTCTGGCCTCCAATGAGTATGCCGTGGTCGGCTGATGGGTCCAATGTCGGCCTCGCCGAGACGTCTCGACGACGGTCCGAACAGAGCGGTGTCAAACGCGAGATCAATTCCAGGTCTGGCCCGACCTCGTGCGGCACAGGAGGCGCGAAGACGGATCCACTGACCTAGAACTTCAACCGGCCTTTCGAGTTCCGCCGCGCGCGAGCGTCGCGATGATCAGAGACGACCTGATGAGCTCGGAGCATTGCGGGCTGCGGACGGGCAGTCCGCGCGCGGGGCGCATGCCGACATTGCCCGTCGCGCCAGTTTGTCGCGGCCCTCGGGCGCATGCGGCCGCGAGACGGCCGGCCATGCTCGCTGCTTGAAGATCAAGCTGTTTGGGGCGTGAAGACAATGCCGGCGTTACCGGTTGCCCTGGTCCTCGATCGGGACATCGTCCCATGGTCGATAATACAGCTTGCTGCAGGCCTCGCGCAGAACGCCGCCTTCGATCGAGACGTCGTCGCGATAGGCGTTCGCGACGAAGTCGAGCGTGTCGACGTGCCGGGCCTCGAAGTACATCTGGTGCACGTCCTCGCGGCCGGCGCCGTAGACGATGCGGCCCACCTTGCTCCAGATCGACGCCATCGTGCACATGCCGCACGGCTGCAGGGTGGTGTAGAGCGTCGCGCCGCGCAACTCGCCATCGTCGAAGCCGCGGCCGGCGGCGCGGATGGCTTCGATCTCGGCATGCGCCGTGGCGTCGCGCTTGGCGGACACGTGATTGCGCTCGGCGGCGATGATGTCGGAGCCGAGCACGATGACGCAGCCGATCGGCGACAGCGACGGATCCGCGCCATCCTGCGTGGCGACCTTGATCGCCTCCTGCATGAAATGCTCGTCGGTTTTCAGGTTCGGCACGATCGGGCGCTCAGGTTGCGAGCTGCTTCATCTCGGCGATCTTCGCCTGCAACGTCTCGCGCTGCCGGCGCAGCGTGGCCGCGGTCGCGGCGTCACCGGCGCAGTCCTTCAGCGCGTCGTCGTATTGACCGAGAATCTGCTCCTCGCCGCTGACGAAGGAGGACAGCGCATTCGTGCCGAGGCCGGTCACCGCGGCGCGGACGCGGATGACGGTCTGGTGCACCGTGGACATGAATGAGCCGGACTCGTCCGGCGTCTCGCCCATCCGCCGCAGCGCGTCATGCAGCTCGGCGTGATCCCGTTCCTTGAGCGCGATCATCTCGGCAAACAGCGCCTTGAGCGCCGGCGTCTCGGCATCATCGGCGGCTTCCTGATAGCCGTTGCGCGCATCAACCAGGGACGTGTGCAGTGTCTTCAGGCTGTCTGCAGCCATGGTCGCCTCATCGTTTTGCTGAGTGGAAATTTCGACCACGACAATCCGGCGTCGCAGGCTTTGTTCCGGCCCGCTGCCTTCCGCCACAGGGGCGTGCGATTGGCGTTGCCGCACACACGGTCACCACCGCGGATGGTTGCCCGCGCGGGGCCGGCATCGTAGGCTCGCGGCTTGCAAGGAGTGTGATCGCAGAGGACGGCGCGGGTGATGGAGGAGGACGACCGGAGCGGACAGATCGCCTTGATCGAGATGCGGATCGAGCAGCTGGCCGACATGGCCGAGCGGTGCCGAAAGATCATCCTGGCGTCGAAGGTCCTGATCTCGGTCGGCGCGGCCTTGCTGCTCGGCGCGGTGCTCGGTCTGCTCGGATCCAACGCGGTGGCGCTGCTCGGCGCGATTGCCGCGGTGCTTGGCGGCATCGTGTCGCTCGGATCGAACGTCAGCACCTTGCGGCAGACCACGGCGGCGATGGCCGATGCCGAGGCGCTGCGATCGGATCTGATCGGCAGCATCGATCTCCGCGTGGTCGGCGAGGGCAGGCGACTCGGAGTTTAGCTCGGCCTAGAGTGATGGTGTGGCGCCGCATCTTGCTGCGGCGTCGTCAGTCCGTCGCCAGCCCGCGAAGGATCTGCTCGATCACGGCGAGCACATCCGCCGGTGCGACGCCCTCGACGACATCGATGGCGGCGCGCTCGAACATGGCCGAGAGCAGCGAGGCGAGCGCATTGAGCGGCAGGCGGGGCAGGGCACCGGCAGCGATCGCCTCGCCGAGGCCGGTCTTCAGGCTGGCGTCTCCGTTGCGTGCTTCGATGGCGCGAATCTCGTCGCGGCCCAGCACGGCCGGGCCTTCGATCAGCAGCAGCCGCGTGCGGCCTTCGGCCTGCATCGCCTGCACGTAGGCCTTGGCGCCGGCGAGCAGTCGCGCCTGCGCGGACAGCTCCGGCGCGTCGGCGGCCGCGATCGCCAGGGCGACATCGGCGGACTCCGCTTCGACCACGGCGCGAAAGATCGCCTGCTTGTCCGCGAAGTGATGATACAGCGCGCCCCGCGTGACCCCGGCCGCTTCGACGATCGCCGGCGTGCTGGTCGCGGCATAGCCGTGTGCGACGAACAGGCGCCGCGCCGTCGCGACAAGCCGCGCCCGCATCTCGGCGGTCCGCTCGGGATTGCTGCGCCGGGTCGATTTCACTTGCATACAGTCTGCCTGTTTGTTAAAAAAAGAAACATGCAGAATGTATGTTTATTTGAGGGAGAAGGGAAGCATGAAGATCACCAGCTACTACCCCGTCCTCATGGCCGACGACGTCGCCGGAACGGCCGCGTTCTATGTCCGGCACTTGGCGTTCCAGCCACTGTTCGAGGCCGACTGGTACGTCCATCTGCAGTCGACACGTGACCCCGCCGTCAATCTCGCGATCCTCAGGGGCGACCACGCGACCATCCCCGAAGCCGCGCGGGGCCGGGCCTCGGGTGTGCTGCTCAATTTCGAAGTCGAGGATGTCGACACGGTGCATGCCGAGGCGGTCGCGGCCGGGCTGCCGATCCTACTGCCGCTGCGCGACGAGGAGTTCGGCCAGCGGCATTTCATCACGCAGGATCCGAACGGCGTGCTGATCGATGTCATCAAGCCGATTCCGCCGAGCGCAGCCTTTGCCGCGCAATACGCGCCCGACGCGTTGCCGCAGTGACGCATGACGATTGCGGCTCGCCGCATCCATTGCGACACTCGCATCCAACACATCGAGCGCCTGCGCCAGGCCGAGGCGCAGGCGGTCGGCAGACGAAGCAACACGGGGAGGACGCCATGCTGAAGGGGATCGATCCGCTGCTCAATGCCGACGTGCTCTATGCGCTCAGGGCCATGGGGCATGGTGACCGGCTGGTGATCTGCGACACCAACTTTCCAGCGGATGCGATCGCGCGGCAGACCGTGTTCGGCGAACTGCTGCGCATCGACAATGTCAGCGCGGCGCGGGCCGTTCAGGCGGTGTTGTCGGTGCTGCCGCTCGACACCTTCATCGACGATGCCGCCCTGCGCATGGAGGTCGTCGGCCATCCCCTGGAGGTCACGCCGGTGCAGCAGGAGGTGCAGGCCGCGATCGACGCGGCCGAGGGCAGGCCGTGGCCGCTGGTCGGCGTCGAGCGCTACGCGTTTTATGAATTGGCCAGATCAGCCTATTGCGTGATCGCCACCGGCGAGCGCCGCTTCTATGGCTGCTTCATCTTCAGCAAGGGCGTGATCCCGCCGGAGGAGGTGTAAGGCAAATCCGCCTCAATGCTCCTGCCGCATGATCTTCTCGAAGCGGAAGAAGTCGCCGTCGTCGGGCATGCCGTCCAGGGCAGGCCGGTGCGGCAGCGGATTGTGCGCGTTGTAGTATTCGACGATCCGAAAGCCGCATTTGTTGACGTAGAAGTGGATGTTGCGCTTCTCGAAATAGGGCGTGAACGTCTGCCACACCCGGGTCTCGGGATAGCGCGCCTCGATCGCGCGCCATGCGCGCTGCCCGAGGCCGCGGCCATGTTGCCGGATCGAGATGTAGAACAGGTCGAGCGAATTGCGCTGCGAGACCGGATCGATGGTCAGGACGACGCCCCCGACACGCCGTCCGTCCAGCAGCACATGATAGGTCGCGGCGCCCGGCGCGGTGAAGGACTGTTCGATATCGTCAGCGGACGGAATCGCCTGATCCGGAAACGAGCCGAGCTCGTCCATCAGGGCAGCCGAGAACGCCTCCTGCAGTTCCCGCTTGAATGCCGGCAGATCGCGCGTGTCCGCGACTTCGAGGGTGACGCGGTCGTCTTCACGGTCGTGTTGCAAGGTCGCCTCGCTGCAGAGCTGCCCACGCGATCCGCCGCGTCCAGGCGCGGTAATGTGAACGCCGTGAAGCTTACCGCCGTCTGACGTGCCGACGTTGGCGAAGCGTCGCGTCACTCACCCCATCGTCGCCAGCCGCACCGCGAGCGCGCAGGCGCGGTCGTATTCGTCGCGATTGATCCACTCGTCGATCGTGTGCGGCTCGTTCTGGCCGGTGCCGAAGGTGACGGTGGGGATGCCGTGGCGGACCATCCAGTTGGCGTCGAGGCCGCCATTGCCGGCGCGCAGCGCCGGCGTCGCGCCGATGTCGGTGACGGCGGCGGTGGCGCGCTTGACGACGGGCAGGTTCTCCTTGATCTGGAACGGCGGAAACTCCGTCACCGCCTTGAACTTGACGCGGCCGGACTTGCCGTCGCTGTTCGTGACCTGCCTGGCGGCCTTCTCGAACGCGGCCTTGTAGGCATTGCTGATCTCGCGGACGAATTTGGCATCATGGCTGCGGCACTCGCCGACGACATGGATGTAGTCGGTGACGACGTTGGTGGCGTCGCCCGCGGGGCGGCCCTCGCCGCCGGTGACCGGGCCGACATTGCTGGTCCCAAGCTTGGCGTCCTTGCCCTTGCCCTTCACCACCTTCCCGAACCAGCCGCCGGCTCTGACCTCGGCGAGCGCCAGCGACAGGATTATGGTGGCGCTGATGCCGCGCTCCGGCGCGACGCCGGCATGCGAGGCGCGGCCGAAGATCTCGACCTCCCATTTGTCGGCGCCGACCGCGGCGATCGTGATGCTGGACGCGGAGCCGCCATCGAAATTGAACGCCATCTTCGGCGCGCCGAGCGCGTCGAGATCGACATGCCGCGCGCCGTGCAGCCCGCTCTCCTCGCGCACGCAGAACAGCAGCGTGATCGGCGGATGATCGAGCTTTTGCCGGATCAGCTCAGCGGCCAGCGTCACCAGAATGCCGCAGCCGCAGCGGTTGTCGCCGCCGAGCGCGGTCTTGGCCTGGTTGACGATCTTGCGCCCCGAGATCTTCGGCTGCGCGCCGGCGCACAGCGGCACCGTGTCCATGTGGGTCATGAACATCAGCCGCGGCTGATCCTTCAGGCTGCCGCGGCCGGGCAGCTCGACGATGAGATTGCCGGTCTCGGTCGGCAGCGCGATGCGGCTATTGGCATCGTCGAACCGCATCGCCTTCGCCGGCACGCCGGCCTGCTTCAGCGCCGCCATGATCTCGCGCCCGATCGCCTTCTCCTGTCCGGTGACGCCCCGAACGGCGAGCAGACGCATCAGGCGATCGGTGGCGGCGGCAGTGTCGACGGACATCAGGCGATTCCCATGTTTGAACGAGGGCCGGAACATCCAGCCCGGCGTCCCCTGGCGCAAGGGGACTCTTACAATCAATTCGGTCGCCTGACTCCTTTTCGATGCCTCGATCGTCTTCATGTCATCTGGACAATGGAGCATCATCATGAGCCTGAAGGACAAGTCGATCGTCGTCACCGGTGGCAGCCGCGGCCTTGGCCTCGGGATCGTGGAGGCGCTGGTCGATCACGGCGCCAAGGTGACCGTGGTTGCGCGCGGAGCCGAGGCGCTGAGCGCCGCCGCTGACCGGCTGGCCGTGGCGACGATCGCCGCCGACGTCACCGACGAGGCCGCCGCGCATCGCATCGTCGGCGACATCCGGCCGGACATCCTGATCCTGAACGCCGGAACGACCCCGCACATGGACCGGCTGGATCGGCTGAGCTGGCAGGACTTCTCGGTCGCCTGGGACACGGACGTCAGAGCGGGCTTGTACTGGATCCAGGCGGCGCTCAAACTGCCGCTCAAGCCGGGGAGCCGGGTCCTGGTCGGATCGAGCGGCGCGGCGGTGGGCGGGTCACAGATGTCGGGCGGCTACGCCGGCGCCAAGCGCATGCTCTGGTTCATGACCAAATACGCCAATGGCGTGGCGCAGGACGACAAGCTCGGCATCCGCTTCCAGGCAATCGTGCCGCGCATGATGATCCTGGGCACCGGCATCGGCGACACCGCCGCGGGCGCCTATGCGGGCGCGATGGGCATCACGCCGGAGGCGTTCGTCGCCCGCTTCGGCGCGCCGATGCCGCCGCGCGCCTATGGCGATCGCGTCATCGCCGTGCTGGAGGACAAGCGGTTCGCCGAAGGCGTCGTGTTCGGTCTCAACGGCGACGACGGCGTCACGGTGATGGAAGGAGCGGCGGCTTGAGCCACGGCCGGCCCACATCCGAGGAGGCGCGCACCGAGCTCGTCACGCTGGCGCAGCGGCTGCGGCCCGAGCTGCACCGCTACTGCGCGCGGCTGATGGGCTCGGTGATCGATGGCGAGGACGTCGTGCAGGATGCGCTGACGCGCGCGCTCGCGGCCGTCGATGACATGTCCGATGTCGCGACGCCGCGCGCCTGGCTGTTCCGCATCGCGCATAATCGCGCGCTCGACCTGCTGCGCAGCCGCGCGCTGCGGGCCGCGGAGCCGATCGATGCGGCCGGCGACGTGGTCGATGCCGCCGCGCCTGACCCCGTGGAGATGATGATGCGCCGGGAAGCGATCGAAACCGCCATATCGCGTTTCACCGCGCTGCCGCTGCACCAGCGCAGCGTGCTGATCCTCAAGGACGTGCTGGACGAGCCGCTCGCGGAGATCGCAGCCCTGCTCGATCTGACGCTCGATTCGGTGAAAGCCCATCTCGCCCGCGGCCGCGCGCGGCTGCGCGAGATCAACGCCATCGATCCGCCGCCTGCAAGGCCGCCATCCGACGCGGTGGCGCGTTACGTCGCGATGTTCAACCGGCGTGATTGGGACGGCTTGCGTGCGTTGCTGGCCGACGACGTCAAGCTGAACCAGTCCACGCATCCCGTCCGTTCCGGCGCGGCCGATGTCGGCATGTTCTTCCAGATCTACGCCAAGGCCGAAACCATCTGGCTTGCGCCCGCATGGCTCGAGGGCAGGGAGGTGATCGCCGTCTTCGAGGACCGCGGGGATCACGAGCCCAGCTACGTCATGTGGCTCGCGTGGCGCGACGGAAAGATCAGCTTCATCCGCGACTACCGCTATGTCCGCTATGTCGTCGCCGGCGCCGAACTGGTGCTTGCACCCGATGCAGGGCGCGCCGGCAGGGGCATTGTTTCGAGAACCTGAACACCGCATTTGGTCCCGGCGCCATTATCAACCGGCCCGGGAGCCGCCACATCGGCGCAACGAGCATGATGGTCACGAAAAACCCGTCGGGGCGGCAACGCAGGCGATGCCGTCGTGGGAGCGCGCGGTGGTCGAACAGCAAGGATCGGGCGGAACCCGGATGGTCAATCCGAACAAGGAGCGCTCGCCGGCGGATGCGCGGGCGACGCCGCCTGCGTCCGCAGGCCGTGCGCTGCGGCCGCTCGCCGGGCTTGGCCTGATCGTGGGAATGTTCGTCGCGCTGTGGTGGATGGTCGATTACGTGACCGTCGGCCAGTATCTCGTTCATACCGACGAGGCCTATGTCGGCGGGAACGAAGTCCCGGTCAGGTCGGCCGTGCCCGGCCGGGTGAGTGAACTGCTCGTGACCGATCATCAGGAGATCGCCGCCGGACAGCTTCTCGCGCGCATCGCGCCCCGCGAGGCGGAGACAGCGACTGTCGCGCTGAACGACGTCATCGCTCCCGTCGCCGGCGTCGTGACGGTGGGCGGTCTCCATGTCGGCGACGTCGTCACGGCAGACCGGTCGATGATGGCGGTGGCCACGCCGGGCGAGCCCCACATCACCGCTGTCCTCGCTGTCTCCGACATCACCTATGTCGCGCTCGGACAGGCGGTCACGATCGAGGTGCCGGGCCTGCCGTCCATCCGGCTCTACGGACATGTGGCGGATGCCGAATGGATCGGTGCGGCGCCGGGGTCGCCGAACGGCGAAGACCGCGTCGCCCTGAAGATCCGCCTGAAGACTGTCCTTCCCGCCGGATTGAGGCCGGGCATGGCCGTTAGCGCCACCATTCTGACCGGCCTGACCGGGACGGAGCGGATGGTCTCGGAGATCCTGCAGGAAAAGGCCCAGCGAAGCTGCCGCTGCGGACAGGATCTCCAACCCGCGTCCGTGCGGCGGCGCATCTGACCACAGCCATCTCCGCGCGACGCGCGATCCATCCATGCGCTGCCTGCTACCGCGCCCTCTCCCACCCTGGCGAAGCTTCGCTTCGCCTTGGGGGAGAGGGCGCAGTCACGACGATCGTCGTTCGGCATTGGACGTCGGCCGTACAAGGATGGATTGCGCCGAAACGACATCGTCGTCATACGTCGAGCCGTCCGCGCTGCGTGTTCAATGGTTCAGTGCCTGCACGCCATCATGCACCTGATAGACCACCTTGCCCTCTCGCCATGCGAACGGCGCGCCGGGGTTTCGGCAGGCGATGGCGGACTCTGGAATCAGTTTGTCGCACAGCATGACGATGATGGATTCCAGCGGCGCCGACTTATCGTTCTCCTCGGTCATGCGGTCGATCGAGATCTCGCCGCCCTCGACGCCGTCATCGATGTGCACGATGAAGATCTCCTCATGGCCGTGAATGCCATGCGCCGTCACCCGGAACACTTCTCCCTTGTATTCGAATTCGCGAACCATCGTTTCCGCCCTTGATGAGTTTGTTGATCGCCGCAAGCGGGGGCGGAAGCTAGGAGCGGTCGGCGCGGGGGTCAAGAAAAGTTGGTGTCGCGAATCCGACAAAATGCATCCGTTCTGGAAGTAGTTCGGAGTAGTTTGCAGCGATCGTTGCAGTGCAACGAGGTGTTGCCCGCGCTGTGCTCATCGCTGCGAACGGTGGGCCTCAGCGCGCAGCTAGCGCCATTGCAGAAAGCCGCTCACGGCGAGGACCGCGACATGGCCCAGCGGCAGCTCGAAGAGATGTCGCCGACAATCCGTCGCCTCGCGCGCGTGAGCAGCGCGCCTGGCCGCGGGCGCGCGGCACCATCCGGTCGAAGCGGCCGACGACGAGCCGGCTGTCGGGCGCGACGCGTTCGATCCGGTTGACCAGTTGATCGGATTGTAGCGGCCGAGCGCGGCGGCAACATCGTCGCATTCGTAGCCGCGCCGCTGGGCCTCCTGCCGGATCGTGCGCACCACCGGGCTCAACCAGATCATCAGTTCGCTGCGATCGGCGGAGGCGAAGCTCCACAACGGCCGGCCGATCCGGCCCGCCTTCAATCAAGTCCAGCGCGGAAACCGGCGCAGAGCGTTCGTACGACGTTGCGAGCCATTCTCTCGCTCGGAAGATTGGCTGCGGCCGCCGCTGCGACGTGGGCGGGGTGCACGAAAACGGTGACTGCATCTCGTACGACGCCAGCCGCCGCATCAATATCGTCAACTTTGATTTCGCCACGTTTTTTCGCGTCAGCGAGAATGCGGGCGATGAGCGAAGTCATTGCTCGGGAATAGGCCGCGATGATCTCTGGCCTCTCTTCCACAATGCGACGGTACAACCCGTAAACCTCCGGATCAGCAACGAAGCGTTCGCGCTTGCGGGCATGCAGCGCAAGCACCATGCCCTCGATCCGCTCTGCGAACGGTCCTTTGGCGTCCGCGAAGCGACGCGCCATCTCTTCCTCATCACGCATGGCCTCGACGACGAGCGCATCGAAGAGGTCAGCTTTGGAGCGGAAGTGGCGATAAATCGTCGTGTGTGACGTACCCATGGCCCGGGCGACATCGACAACGTTGGTCTTGGCTTCGCCATGACGTCGCACCTGATCACGCGCCGCATCCAGAATCTGCGCCCGAAACGAATTTTCGTCGTCGGGAGAGGGGGGTGCGGAGGTGGAATCCTTCGATTTCATGGTCCCATCACAATAACGGTGGGTCTCCGAATACGCAAACGAAAATATGAAATATGTTCGTTGACTTTTGAACGAGTGATCATCAGGATCGGACCATCAGCAGAAGAGGTCCGTCATGATTGCTACCGCTTCATCGTCCCGCCCTCCGCGCCTCGCTCTTGTGACGGGTGGCTCAGGCTTCGTCGGACGTCACCTGATCGCGCGTCTTCTCAGGGAGGGTTGGCAAGTGCGTGCGCTCGCCCGCAGCGCGGACAGCGAGGCAAAGGTGAAGGGTCTCGGAGCAAGCGTCGTCCCCGGCGAACTCAACGACGAACAATCGCTGCGACGAGCGATGGACGGATGCGAGGTCGTTTTCCACGTGGCCGCGCACTTCAAGCTTTGGGGAAAGCAGAAAGTCTTCGACACGGTCAACGTCGAGGGTACGCGCTCGGTCGTCAAAGCTGCAGTTGCGACGAGCAGCGTGCGCCGCGTGGTCGCCGTGAGTGCCGCGGCCGTTGTCATGGGCGATCCCGAACCAATGTTCGATGTCGACGAGAGCTTCCCTCTGCACACGCGGGCCTTCTCGCCTTATGGATCATCGAAGGCCGAAGGTGAGTGCGCTTTGCTCGCAGCCAACGGCGTGAGGCCAGGTCTGGAGACGGTCGCACTGCGGCCACCATTCATTTGGGGCGGCGAGATGCCGACTCTTGATCACATGGTGGAGACGGTGAAGGCCGGACGATGGCAGTGGGTGTCCGGTGGCGAACAGGCCATGTCGAGCTGTCATGTCGATAATCTGTGTCATGCGCTGCTTCTCGCCGCAGACGCGGGTCGCGGCGGCCACGCCTATTTCGTCGCGGATGCCGAGCAGAGCACGTTGAAAAGCTTCATTTCGTCGTTGCTTGCCACGCGCGAGGTGACTGCACCGGACAAGGCGGTCCCGTTCAGGATTGCCTGGATGATGGCCGGGATGATGGGCGTCGCGTGGCGTAGGCTGCGCCTCAAGGGTGAACCGCCGATTACGCGGCAGATGTTACGCCTTATCGGCCAGCCGTTCACCATCAGCATCCGCAAGGCTCAAGCCGAGTTGGGCTATACGCCGCAGATCACGATGCGCGAAGGCCTGTCGGCGATGCGGAAGACCGCGCCCAAGTTCGCTGGTGCCCTTGCTCAACACGGCGAGCACCGCGCGAGCATTGCTTCGTGACGACCTTATCAGGCCGCTCGGCGGGCTTTTTCGGAAGTCCTGCCGCCCTTGTCGCGAATGCTTTAACGATCGGCATGCTTGGGGGCATTCACGATGAATCTCGCCTGCGCCCAGTGGTTGAGCATTTGGCGCGCATCGGCTGGCTCGTTGAGTCAGAGCAAGATCAGGAGTGATGGACAGCCGGTTTTATTCGATCTCGCTTCTGGGCCAACTCGTACCGCCGGTCTGCGCCCGGCGACGTCCGCTCCCGAGATGTAACCCGGAGTAAGCCGTCGGACGGCCGGAGGGCAGCTTTTGACCCAGAGCGAACATGTCGCCTTGCGGATACGGATGGCGTCATACGCCGCGCCTTTGTTGTGCTACAAGATGGCAATTCCAACCTACTCGTCGCGGTGCAAGTGATTCGCCTGACCGAAATCAAGTTACCGCTGGATCATCCGGCTGAAGCAATCAAGAAGGCGGCCGCCGCTCGGTTGCGCATACCGGTGGAGCATCTGCTCTCGTGCGCGATATTCCGGCGCGCCCATGACGCACGTAAAAAGTCCGACATCGCGCTGGTCTATTCGCTCGATGTCGAGGTGAGGGACGAAGCGGCCGTGCTGAAGCGCTTCGCAAAGGACAAGGATGTTGTTCCCGCTCCAGATATGACTTACCGGTTTGTCGCTCGCGCGCCCGAAAGCCTGCGCGTGCGGCCGCTCGTGATCGGTGCCGGGCCTTGTGGACTGTTCGCGGCGCTTGTGCTTGCCCAGATGGGCTTTCGGCCGCTCATTCTGGAGCGCGGCAAAGTGGTGCGGGAGCGCACCAAGGACACTTGGGCGCTATGGCGCCGCTCTGTGCTTGATCCAGAATCGAACGTGCAATACGGCGAGGGTGGCGCGGGAACGTTTTCCGATGGCAAGCTCTACAGCCAGGTCAAGGATCCGCGCCACCTCGGCCGCAAGGTGCTGACCGAGTTTGTCAAGGCGGACGCGCCATCTGAAATTCTCACCGAAGCTCACCCCCATATCGGGACTTTCCGCCTCGTGAAGATGGTGGAGAACATGCGGGCCACGATCGAAGGGCTTGGTGGAGAATACCGTTTCAAGAGCCGCGTTGCGGATTTCGATATCGAGACGTCCAGCAACGGTGAGCGGCGCATCCGTGGCGTCATACTGTCCGACGGTGAGCGCATCGCAGCAAGCCATGTCGTGCTCGCGATCGGCCACTCGTCGCGCGATACTTTCCAGGTTCTGGCGGATCGCGGGGTCCACGTGGAGGCGAAGCCGTTCTCAATCGGCTTCCGGATCGAGCATCCGCAATCTGTTATCGATGCGGCGCGGTTCGGCGCTCGCGCGGGGCATCCTGTTCTGGGCGCCGCGGATTACAAGCTTGTCCATCATGCCTCCAATGATCGCGCCGTTTACAGTTTCTGTATGTGTCCGGGCGGCACAGTGGTCGCAGCAACGTCCGAGCCTGGACGCGTGGTCACCAATGGCATGAGCCAGTATTCACGCGCCGAGCGCAACGCCAACGCGGGTATCGTGGTCGGGATTACCCCGCGCGATTTTCCGGGCGGGGCGCTGGCGGGGGTCGATTTCCAACGGCGCTGGGAGTCGGCGGCGTTTGTTGCGGGGGGCGGCACTTACGCGGCGCCGGGGCAGCGTGTCGGCGACTTCCTTGCCGGCGTACCTTCAACGTCGCTCGGCAGCGTTATCCCGTCCTACAAGCCAGGCGTCACACCGACTGACCTTTCTGCGTGCTTGCCCGACTATGCGATCGCGGCGATCCGCGAGGCGCTCGTTGTGTTCGGCCGCAGGATCCGCGGTTTCGATATGGGGGATGCGGTTCTTACCGGCGTGGAGACACGCACGTCTTCCCCCATTCGCATCACGCGCGACGACACGTTCCAGAGCCTCAACACCAAAGGGCTGTTTCCCGCCGGCGAGGGCGCTGGCTATGCCGGCGGAATTCTCTCCGCCGGCATCGACGGCATCAAGATCGCGGAAGCGGTGGCGAAGAGCATAGTCGTCGACTGACCTCCGGGAGAGCCGGTCCGACAACTGGCTGTCGTTATCTGCTATTGGTTCATGTCAGACAATTCCGCCAGGCGACCACAATGCATGCCGCATCGCTATTTTTCAGGCCGTAGGCCTTGGCTCGGTCTGGCATATCCGCGTCGGTTCCGCGCATGACCGGCCAGGCCGGCCATTGGTGCATTGCGGAAGTCAGGTCGCCCTTTTGACTTGACGCGGGTTGTATGTAGTTGCCAATTTTCGGACGGAACTGGTCGTTTCCCAGTGGTTGAGAAAAGAGCACGTTTGGTGCAACGAGAGTACCGTCGCCTGATGATCGATGCCGGACAAGTTCACCGCCAATACATCTTCGCCTTGGCTGGGCCGGTGATCGGCTGGATTGTTCTGTGCGCCGTGCTCGGAAAGCCAGCGTTGCTCATCATCGGTACATTGGTCGGATGGCCCTTCATCTATCTATTTGGGCTTCCCCTTGGGGTCCTCGTCTATTGCATTGATCGCGAGTTGATAGATCGGTCAATGCCGCTCTGGTTGAGGAGCCTCGGATGTCTGCTCTCGGGTGGCATTCTCTCATTCGTTCTGATTGAATTCGTTCCACTCCCGCTCAGTCTTGATCACCCGGGTGCTTTGCTCGCGAGTTTACCCGGAGCCATTGCGGGAGTTGTCTGTGCCGCTTGGGGAGACAACTGAAGCTGCAAGGTCAGCGAAGTCCGCCTCTGCCATCGAAACCGACTAGCGCCATCCTTCAGGAAATCGTTCTCGCCTTCAAAACGTACAGGTGAGAACCGGCCGCTGTGATCGATAAATGACTATCCTGAAGTCAGCATTGCAAGGAGTGGTCTGAAGATGGCCGTGACAAGAATTGTCGCTAATCTCTCCGCCCGTGCCCCCACGGCGTTGGCAACATTCTATCAGCAGGTGTTCGAACTCGATCTTCCCCTCGACATGGGTTGGATCACTTTTCTAGGCAAAGGCACGAGCCAGAAGATCGAGCTGCACACTGCGTCCGAGGGCGGCGCTGGCACAGAGCTACCTGTTATTTCCATTGGAGTCACCGATCTCGCCGCGACCGAGCGCGCGGTTCGAGCAGCCGGTGCGGAAGTGGTTTATGGTCCCGTTACGGAAAGCTGGGGACTTCGTCGGTTCTTCTTTCGTGATCCGGCGGGCAACCTCGTGAACGTCGTCGATAGCTGAAGGTCACCGGAACTCTTCTCCGAGTTTCGCCGGACGTTCCAGTCGGCGCCTGGGACGCTTGCAGTTGGAGTGCGACCGGACGTAGGGTGCTGGCCGACCAGACGGCGGCTTTTGACCCAAACCGGACTCGAACCAGCCTCTTTGCGATGTAGGAAAGCTTTCGTCACCCGCGCGCTGGCTGATCTTGACGACGTGGACGAGACCGGTAAACCTGCATAAGCTGTTTTCCGACTTCGCGTTTGCCGAGGATTTCAGCCGTCACACGAGACTCCATTCCATGATCGATCCAAGCGCTTTCGTCGCCTCATGGCATTCGAGCAGCTTCGCACGGCACGGATTGGAGCCGTGGCAGATCACCACCCAGGCCTCCGAGCTCATTCGCTCAATGATATGCGGTCTCGGTGCCGGCTACGCATTCGAAGGCGATAAGGCGATCCATGAATCCTCGACGATCGAGCCCGGTGCGATCATCAAGGGCCCCGCAATCATCGGTCCCGGATCGTTCGTGGCGGCAAGCGCATATCTGCGCGGCGGCATATTCCTCGGAGAGGAATGCATTGTCGGGCCGGCATGCGAGCTCAAGACGACCATCATGTTTTGCGCCTCCAAGGTGGCGCATCTAAGTTTTGTCGGCGATTCCATCATCGGCGCCGGCGTCAACATCGAGGCGGGCGCCATCGTTGCGAATTATCGTAACGAGATGGACGACAAGCGCATCAGGATCGTCTGGCAGGGAAGCGTTATCGACACCGGTGTCGACAAGTTCGGCGCGCTGATTGGAGATAACGCCCGCATTGGCGCGAACGCCGTCATTGCTCCGGGGGCTTTGATCAAACCCGGCTTTCGCCTGACGAGGCTAGGCAAGGTCGATCAGCACCCAAATCTGCTTGCCTGAGTCGGGACCATGGCGACCTGCCTATCGAACAGGCGAGCAAGTAATGGCTGGCGATCAATCTCAGAACCGCAAGACCGCTCGGGACTGAGGCTCCGTCCGCCGCCCGCGCCGCCGAGTGTTCGCTGTTGGTGATAGATCGGAACTGGCTTGGTTGAATCGCAACTTCCGAAATTGGCCCATCTCGGAGCTTCCGACCGGCAAAGGCGACGTCGGCTCGCGGGACACAACCGGAAGTGACCTGCGGCGAAAGCGATAGACGGCTTGTGGCTTAGAGCGCTCGTCGTCGGGCAGCGAACCCGAAAGCCCCACAGCTCCGGACAAATCCGCCTTCACTCTGGCGGATATATACTGACTTTTGTCAAGATCGGCGGTTGCTGCAAAGCGGCAGGTTGGTAGAGACGGCTTCTCGTCTCGCTGAAAGGCAACTGGATATGAAGCTGCTCAATTGGGGAGGGCTTACGGTCATTGCATGCAGCGCATTTGTGGCGTGGACGGCGATCAGGGTGCTCAACGCGCCGTCAACCGAAGAGGCAATGCAGCGCTCTCTCACTGCATTGAACAGGCCGGAACTTGCCATCGTGTATTCACTCCACCGCGATGCATGCTCGATCGACAAGATCAGCCCTTGGAGATGGAGGGCGGAATGCGTGGGCGTGCCGCAGCATTTTTACCGAGACACCATACATTGTGAGTCACGCATATCGGAATTGCCAAAATGCCGTCCGGCGGCCGCAACAGAGGATGAGGACTGCAGGTCGTTCTTTTGGGACATTGACCTCGATGCTAAACCTATCGATTCCATCACTCATAGAAGCAGTCACTACGCATCTTTGAGTTCGGAATGTAACCCTAAGGGCACCTTCGCCTCCGAACGGGAGGAGATGGCTCGCCGCGGCATTCGCCCGGTCAGAGTGGAAATCAACGGTGGCATGATGAGGAGGCTCGACGAGCCCTGATCCCGATGGGGCGCGCTCGATATCCCCCTGGTCGCGGAGCACAGCATGTCCGCTCTTCGGTGTTGTACTCTTGAGCGATCTAAGTCAATTCTTGCTCGCGAGGGGTCATGAGCTTTCGGCCAAGCTGATGTGATCCCGTCTGCACGACGGGCAACTTCCGCATGTCACCCCTGCGCTAACTGCCCGTCGAGCCAGTTTGTCGCGGACTCATCCCTTGTGTCGTCGGGCAAATCAGCTGCACATTTCCGCGCATCCCGGCTCGCTGAAGAGGGACGTTTCGCGATCGTCATGAAGCGTCGAGCCGGAGATGCGATGGGCGCATTGGTCCGCAGCGTGAACCTGGTTTGCGCCGACGAACGGAGCGATGCGACGGCGAAATGGTGTGGTCCTGGTCTCCCGACGCTGAGACCAAGCCGGTGGTGATGATGATCCGCTGGCGACGGGGGCAAGACAGCCGGTCCCCGGGGAGAGCGCCTATAACCCGCAAAACCGTCGCGCGGGGAAGGCCGGATATTGGGCTGAACCTGTGGTTCTGCCGCGTGCTTATTTGCTGCACGCGGACCGCGGGTGTCAGTCGATACCCGGTCTTCCCTGCGCCTCTTCTTCAACGAAGAGGTCGACTGATGCAAAACTCGGGCGCGACGCGCCGCGGGATCGCGATCTCACATGTGTTGTTCGATAAGTGGAAAGACGCCCGTGCCCGCCGCGCTAGCGACCGGCATCATGCGCGTTGATGACGGCGACGAAGGCGTCGCCATAGCGCGCGAGCTTGACGGTGCCGGCGCCCGGAATCGCCGCGAGCTCGGCCGTGGTGCGCGGATGGCGCGCGGCCATCTCGGCCAGGGTCTTGTCGTGGAAGATGACGTAGGGCGGCACGTTCTGTTCTCTCGCAAGCTCCATGCGCTTGGTGCGCAGCTTGTCGAAAAGCTCGCGGTCGATGTCGGGAAACGCCGCCGCGGTCTCGCGCTCCCTGGCCTTGCGGTCGCGCCGGGTCTTCTTCAGCACGCGCAGGCTGAGCTGGGGCTTGTCGCGCAGGAACTGGCGGCCCTCGGGCGAGATCGACAGGCCGCCATGGCCGGCGATGTCGACGCTGATCAGCCCGTGCGCGACGAGCTGGCGGACGATCGAGCGCCAGGCGTTGCGATCATGCTCGGTGCCGATGCCGAAGGTCGAGAGCTTGTCATGGCCGAGCCGCTCGATGCGCTCGTCGCGCTCGCCGAGCAGCACCGCGATCACATGCATCTGGCCGAAGCGCTCACCGGTGCGGTGGATGCAGGACAGCAGCTTCTGCGCGGCGATGGTGCCGTCGAAGGTCTGCGGCGGATCGATGCAGATGTCGCAATTGCCGCACGGCTCGCAGTCGTCGCCGAAATAACGCAGCAACACCTGGCGGCGGCACTGGCAGGTCTCGGCGAAGCCGAGCAGGGCGTCGAGCTTGCGGCGCTCGGTGCGCTTGCGCGCATCGGGCGCGTCGGATTCGTCGATGAAGCGGCGGCGCAGCGCGATGTCCTCGGCGCCGTACAGCATCAGGGTCTCCGACGGCAGGCCGTCGCGTCCGGCGCGGCCGGTCTCCTGATAGTAGGCCTCGATGCTGGAGGGCAGGTCGGCATGGACGACGAAGCGCACGTCGGGCTTGTCGATGCCCATGCCGAAGGCGATGGTGGCGACCATGATCAGGCCCTGTTCGAGCTGGAAGCGGCGCTGGTTCTTCTCGCGCGCCTTCATCTCCATGCCGGCGTGGTAGGGCAGCGCCGGAAAGCCGTGTTCGCTGAGCGAGGCCGCGACCTCCTCGGTCTTGCGCTTCGACAGGCAATAGACGATGCCGCTCTCGCCCTCGCGCGATTTCAGGAAGGCCAGCATCTGCTGCATGCTGTTGACCTTCTCCGCCGCGCCGTAGCGGATGTTCGGCCGGTCGAAGCCGGCGATGAAGCTGTTGTTCTCGCCGATGTGCAGATGCTCGACGATCTCGGCTCGCGTCGGGGCATCCGCCGTCGCCGTCAGCGCCATGCGCGGGATCTTGGGGAACAACTCGGCGAGGCAGTCGAGCGCGCGGTATTCCGGCCGGAAGTCGTGGCCCCATTGCGAGACGCAATGCGCCTCGTCGATCGCGATCAGCGACAGCTGCGCGGATTTGAGGCGCTCGATGTTTTCCGGCTTGAGCAGGGTTTCGGGCGCCATGTAGAGGAGGTCGAGCTCGCCGCGATCGATGTCCTGCCACAGCAGGTCCTTCTCGGCGCCCCACAGCCGCGAGTTCAGCGCGGCGGCCTTGATGCCGGCCTGGCGCAGCGCCGTGACCTGGTCCTCCATCAGCGCAATCAAGGGCGAGATCACGAGGCCGAGGCCGGGACGCGCCAGCGCCGGGATCTGGTAGCACAGCGACTTGCCGCCGCCGGTCGGCATCAGCACGAAGGCGTTGTGGCCGGCGATCACGTGGTCGACGATGTCGCGCTGCCGCCCGCGAAAACTGTCATAGCCGAACACGGTCTTGAGGATCGAGAGCGGATCGGCAGTCATGACAACGCACTTCTTCGGCGGACGATGGGACTGGATAAGTCCCGTCGCAGCCCGCCGACGTCAAGCGAAAGCTGCCCGCGGCGGTTGATTTCGGCGGGAAACAGCCGCGCGTTGGACAAGCCGACGAATTGTGGCAGAATCGGCGTGCATCGCATTATGCTCCTATCTCGATACGAGCATGGGCTCGGGGTGGGCTGACATGACCAACCGGATCATCACGCTGGCCACGCTGAAAGGTGGGAGCGGCAAGAGCACGGTCGCGACCTGTCTCGCGGTGCATTGGCACCTCAGCGGGCGCAGGGTCGTCCTCGTCGACGCCGATCCGCAGCGCTCGGTGGTGCGGATCGCCCAGCGGCAGCGCGGATTGGCGGGCTTGCGGATCGTGGAGGACGCCACGGAAGGCGTCTGGCGCACCGCCAAGGAGCTCGCCAAATCGGCGCTGGTGATCATCGACACGCCGGGGTTCCGCACGCCGTCGACGCTCGGCGCGCTCGCCGCCGCCGATCTCGTGATCGTGCCGGTGAAGCCGTCGCCGCTGGATGTCGATGCCATGCTCGATACGCTGGCGATCCTGGTCAACGGCATCAAGGGCTGGCGGCCGCTGTTCCGCTGCCTGCTGACCCAGACCACGCGCGAGTCGGTCATCGCCAAGCACATCCGCGCGGAGATCATGAAGGCGGGCTTCCCGCTGCTCGACAGCGAGATGCAGAACCGCGTCGCCTATCCGGAAGCGGCCTTGTATGGAGCAACGCCCGATCTCGTCGACGAGGGCGGCCGCGCCGCGCAGGACATCGCCGCGATCGCGAACGAGATCGATCGCCTGTTCCTGCATGAGGCCGCGGCATGAGCCGCAAGCTGCCGAAGGCGGTCGGCCGGACGATGGGAGAGATGCGCGGCACGGGTGCGCCCGGCGCCGGCGATGCCAAGATCGGTGACAAGCTCGGCGACAAGATCGCGGACGGCAAGGCCGCAAAGGACAAGGCTGCGTCGCGCGAGGCGGAGTCCGATCCGGTCGATGAGGTGGTCGCGCCGGCGCTGGCGCCCGCGTCGATGGCCGCCGTGCCGCCGCATCGCGACCGCGCGCAGCTGATCGTGGAGCGCTACGCCGCCTATGCGGCCGCCGGCGGCCTGATCCCGATCCCGTTCGCGGGACCTGTCGGCGTCGGGCTGATCGTGCTCCACATGCTGAAGAAGCTCGCCGAGGAGTATGGCGTGCCGTTCCAATACGACCAGGCCCGGCCGATCGTGGCCAGCCTGATGGCCGCGGCCACGCCGGTGGTCGCTGGAGGGCTGACCACGGCGGCGCTCAGCCGCGTGGTGCCCGGCGCCAACCTCTACGGCGTCGCTGTGTTCTCATTGACGGCGATGACGACCACGCGCGTGCTCGGCGGCATCTTTCTCGATCATTTCGAGCAGGGCGGCAGCCTTGTCGATCTCGCCGCGTGAGCGCTATGCGCTCCGGTCGAGCGCGCGCGACCAGTCGGCGATGAGGTCGGCGGCCTCTTCGAGGCCGGTCGAGATACGGACCCAGAACTCGTCCGCCGGCTGCCGCGCGAACAGCCGCGGCGGCGGCTCGAGGATCGGCAAGACCAGGCTCTCGGCGCCGCCCCAGCCGAAGCCGAGCCGGCTGAGCACGAGGCGGTTGATGGCGGCGATCACGTCGTCGCGGGCCTCGGTCGTGAAGGCGACGGTCAACAGCCCGGCGGCGCCTCTGCAGTCGCGGCGCCATAGCTCGTGGCCGGGCGCACCCGGCAGCGCCGGGCATAGCACGCGGCGCACGTCGGCGCGGCCCGAAAACCAGCGGCCGAGCTCGATCGTGGTTCGCAGCTGCCGCTCGCCGCGCAGCGGCAGGCTGCGGAGCCCGCGCAGCGCGAGATACGATTCCAGCGCGCCGGGCACGTGGCCGAGCTGCACCGCGATATCCTTAAGCCGCGCGGCATGGCGATGCGACGTGACGAGCGCGCCGAGCATCAGGTCGGCATGGCCCGCCGCCTGCTTGCCGAGCGACACCACGACGACGTCGACGCCATGATCGAACGGCCGGAAGGCGCCGAACGCGCCCCAGCTGTTGTCGAGGATGGTGACGACGCCCCGCGCCCGCGCCGCAGCCGCGATGGCCGGGACGTCCTGCATCTCCAGCGACAGCGAGCCCGGCGACTCCATGTAGACCGCGCAGCTGTCCGGGCGGAGCAGCCGGGCGATATCGGCCCCGATCGCCGGATCGTAGAATTCGATCTCGACGCCGAGGCCGCGCAGCACGGTCTCGCAGAACCGGCGGGTGCTCGAGGCGACGGTGTCGACGACCAGGAGATGCTGGCCGGACCGGGCAAAGGCGAGCAGGGCGGTCGTGACCGCGGCGCTGCCGCTGGAAACCAGGATGGCGCGCTCGCCGAGCTCGAGCTGGGCCACCGCCGTTTCGATCCGGCTGACCGCGGGGGTGCCCATGCCGCCATAGAAGAACACGTCGAACGGATTGGCCTCGGCCTCGTGCAGGCTCTCGACATTGTCGAAGAACACCGTCGAGGCGGGCTGGATGGCGGGCTGCGGCGTCTGCCGTTCGCTGGTTGCCTGCACGACGCGGGTGGTCAGATGGAGCGGCGTTTCGCAGGGCCGGTCCGGAGCGCCCGCCGCAATTCGCGACAGGCTCAGTCTGATGGCGTTGTTGTCAGTCACGGCCGGTGCCCTCCGGAGCGAGCATGTCGATCAGCGCGTCGAGTTCGTCTTCGGACAGACCGTCGAGGGCATCCTCGGACGGCGCCGGCATGTCAGCGGTCGCGGGAGGCTCGGCCGATGGCGCGTCGGCCCGCAATGTTTCGAGATGGGCCGCGATCAGCCGTGGTGTCGGATGATCGAAAATGACGGTGGCCGGCAGACGGATGCCCGTTCGGGCCTGCAGGCGGTTGCGCAGGTCGAGGCCGCTCAGCGAATCCAGACCCAGTTCGGCGAGCCGCCGGTCGGGATCGATGCCGTCGCCGGAGTCACGTCCAAGCGATCTGGCGAGATCGGCCAACACCCCCGCGAGCAGCGTCTCGTCCGCATGGCTGGGCTCAGCGGCATCGATCCGGGACTGCCGTCGATCGCGGCTGCCGCGCAGCTCGTCGAACGCGGGAGCTGTTCCGCGCCGCTCCAGGAAGCGGTCGAGATCGAGCGGCACGACGCCGACTTGCGCGGGATTGGCCTCGAGGATGCGAAACAGCGCGTCGAGCCCCTGTGCCGTCCGGATCGCGCCGATGCCGAGGCGCTGCAGATTGGCTTGGTGGTCCAGACCGGCCACGACACCCGTCTCGGACCAGGCTCCCCAATTGATGCTGATCGCTGCCAGTCCGCGCGCGCGGCGATGCGCAGCCAACGCATCGAGCCAGGCATTGGCCGCGGCATGGCTAGCCTGTCCCGCCGAGCCGAGCAGCGACGCGGCCGACGAGAACAGCACGAAGCAGGCGAGATCGGTCTGTGGAAACAGACGATGCAGCACCAGCGCGCCCGTCACCTTTGGATCGAACGCGCGGGCCAGCCGCTCCGCGGACTGCTCGCTCAGCAAGGCATCGTCGAGCACGCCGGCGGCATGAAAGACGCTGTGGATGGGGACGTCGCGGGGCAGCTTCGAGAGGGCGGCGCGCATGTCCGCTTCGTTGGCGACATCAGCGGACAGCGCGTGGATCTCCACGCCCGCGACACTCCATTGCGCGAGACGCTTGCGGATGGTTTCGTCGGGCCCACGCCGCCCGACCAGCGCGAGCTTGCGCGCGCCTTTGGCGACGAGCGCCTCGGCGAGCGCCAATCCAAGACCACCATAGCCGCCGGTGATCAGCTGGATGCCGTCGAGGGCGAGAGCAGGCGGCGGATCGTCGGCCCGCTCCGGCGCGGCCGGTGCGATCCGTGCCACCAGACGGCGGCCGTTGCGGACAGCCTGCAGCGTTTCAGCCTCGCTGCTCTCGAGCACCGCGAGGAGATCGGCAGTAGTCGTGCCGGCGTCGATATCGATCAGGCGGGCGGAGAGATTTGGTAGCTCGAGTGCGGCCACTTTCATCAGGCCCGGCAGAGCCGATGCGGCGAGGCCGTCGACGGGATCGCCCGGCGTCGTGGCGATTGCGCCTTGCGTCAGGATGCTCACGCGCGCCGGCGAGGACAGCGATGCTGCGACCTGCAGTGTCGCGAGGCCGCGAGCGGTGGTGTTGAGAACCGCCGTGCGCATCGCCTCGACGGCGACGCCGGTTGTGCCGGCCGCATCCAGTGCCGTGCAATCGACGATGTGAAGGCGGCCCTTCGCTGCGTTTACGCGGCGGGAAAGCTCGGATCGGCGCGTCAGGCTGCACGGCGCACCGGTGTCAGACAGCAACTGCGCCAGCCGCGCGGCCTCTCCGCCCTCATCGGCGATGAGCAGCCATTCACTGTCGATGTTGCGGCCAGCACGCGCGAGGATGGCAGTCTGGCCGAACGGCTCTGCGCCAAGCAGCGGCGAGATTTCGCCGAAGCCATGCCGCGCGAGCATCCGCGTCCAGCCGGGGATGTCGAGCAGGGCGTGCCCCGTCTTGCGCCGGTCGTCGTCGAAGCGCCACCAGCCCTCGGTCATGCCGAAGGTCAGATCGAGCCAGCGTTGCGGCGTCACCGCCTCGACCAGCACCAGCAATCCGCCCGGTGCCAGCAACTGACGTGCGTGGGCGAGCGTCGCCGAGAGGTCACGCGTCGCATGCAGGACGTTGGCAGCGATGACGATATCAAAGCTTCCCAGAGTCACGCCCTGGCTGGCCGGATCGGCCTCGATGTCGAGCCGCTGTGTCTCGATGCGGTCGCCGAAGCGCTCGCGCGCGTTGGTGAGAAATGTTGTGCCGACGTCAGTGAAGACGTAGCGCGTCGTGTCACCCGGCAGGGCGTCGAGCACGGCGGCCGTGGTCGCGCCTGTGCCAGCGCCGATCTCGATCGCGTGGATCGGGCCGGGGCCGGCTCGCTCCACCCAGTCCGTCAGCGCCTGCTTCACCAGCGTGTTCAAGCAACGTGTTGGCAACGGCTCCGAATACAGTTCGGCGAGCAGGCGCGGATCGCCGGCGGGCGAGAGCAGTTCGAGCGGATTGAGCTTGCCGGTGAGCACCTCGGGCAGCCGAGGGCCGCAGCGCGACAACAGGCGCCACTCGGCGGCGATCGAATGGTCGGGCAGATCGGCGGGTGGAACCGGCGGCAGCGGCCGCTCGAGCCGGTCGGCGTAGCCGGTCGATGTCGCGGTCACGAGGCCGGCTTGCGCCAGCATCGAGAGCATGCGCGCGAACAGGGCTCGCTGGTGCTGCGCAATGCCGAAACGCGACGCGATCGTCTCGAGGGAGCCGTCGAGTCCGAGATGACGGCGCCAGCCGAGGGCATGCAGCGCATGGGCCGCGTAACACAGGCTGACGTCATCGAGCACGCGCTGGCCTTCGCGATAGGCGGCATAGGGCTGCGCCGCGGAGAGCCGCGCGCCTTCTTCTCCGGTCCTTGCCGCGAGTTCGCGAATGCCGGGCCGATGCAGCCGTCGTTCGCGCCATTGCTCGGCGATGAACCAGGCATCGGGCGCGGCATCGGCGGACGTGAGCCAGTCGGGCAACATCGCGCGCGCTTCGAAGCCTTCGATTGCGAGCCGCGTGGTGCCGTCGTCCGACAGCAGGCGCAGATCCGTTGTCACGCTCTCGGCGTCACGGTGTGTCAGCCGCATGTGCCACCAGCCGCTCGCCAACTCCGGACGTTCAGTCCAGCGCACGCTGGCGCAGCGCACCGGCACGATCGGCGCGCGATAGGCGTCGCCGAGCGCCGCGAGCAGCAGTTGGAAGCCGGCATCGATCAGCCCGGGATGCAGCGGTCCGGCTTCGTCTGCGATGACGCCTTCGGGCGGCGCGCAGTGCGCCAGGGCCTCGTCAGGACCGCGCCAGACCTGCTGCAGCCACCGGAAGCGAGGACCAAGCGCGATCCCGAACCGTCGCGCGTGTTCATAAAGCGCGGTGACGTCGACGACCTCACGACACGAGCCGCGGAGCGCCGCGAGCGCGCTCGTCGGCAGCGCTGTCTCCGGTCGATCGAGTTCGGCCGTCAGGCAGCGGCGCCATGTGGACGAGCCCATGGCGCGGCTCATCAGTGTCAGCTGACCGCGATCCTGGTCGCCGTCGTGGATGGCGATCTCGCCTTCTACTTCGGCGCCGCGCCCGAGCGTGAGCGGCTGCGGCAACCTGACATCGCGCAGGCCACCGGCGTTACAGCGTTCGGCCGCATCGCAGGCGGCTGCGATCCAGACGGCGCCGGCGACGACGAGCGTGCCCTGCACCTCGTGATCGGCGAGCAGCGGCCGCAGCGGCGCACCGAGCCGGAACTGAAACAGCGTCGCATCGAGCGCCGCCGAGCGCATGGGCGCGCCGAACAGAGAACGCGGCGTGCCGCTTGCGAGATCGAACCAATAGCGCTGTCGCTGGAACGCCGTCGTCGCGACCTCACGCTTGCGCCAGCTCTTCGCAGGCCAGAGCAGCGTCCAATCGACGGGGCGGCCGGCAAGATACGCGGCAGCCGCGGCGCGACGGTCGCAGGTCTGCTCGGGATCGCCGCTGGCATGCCGAACGACGGCAGATCTGAGCTCCGGAGCGGCTTCATCCCGCGCGAACGCGCGCAGACGCGACGCAAATTCGCGTGGCGTGGCAGCCGTCACCGCGAGGCGATGCGCGAATGCACCGCGGCAGGTCGCGGCTGTCGCACAATAGTTGTTGAGTTCGCCCGCTGGCAGCGCCTCGATCAGATCGGCGTGACGGTCCGCCTGAGCGCGCAACGCCGCGGCAGATTTGGCGGAGATCACCAGCAGCTCTTCGTTGCGCGGCGCACTTGCCTCCGGCGCATCAGCCGGCACGGGCGTCTCGATCACGAGATGCGCATTGGTGCCGGAGAAGCCGAACGCGCTGACGGCGGCGACGCGCCGGCCGGCCGGCAGCGGTGCCGGCTCGCGCGGAACGGCGAGCTGATAATGGTGCCAATCGATGTTCGGGTTGGGCACCTCGAAATGCAGATGCGGTGGCACCACGCCATGCTGCAGACTGAGCAGGGTCTTGATCAGGCCGGCGACGCCAGCTGCGGCTTCGAGGTGTCCGAAGTTGGTTTTCAGCGAGCCGACCAGCAACGGGGTGGCGCGTTCGGTGGCATAGACGCGGCCGATGGCGCGCAGCTCGATCGGATCGCCGAGCGGCGTGCCGGTGCCGTGCGCCTCGACATAGGCGACATCGGAAGCGGCGAGGCCGGCGCGGCCGAGCGCCTCGCGCATGACGGCTTCCTGCGCCGCGCCGCTCGGCACGGTCAGGCCGCCGCTGGCGCCGTCCTGATTGACGGCGCTGCCCCTGATGATCCCGAGGATGGTGTCGCCGTCGGCTTCGGCGTCGGCAAGACGCTTCAGCACCACGACGCCGCAGCCCTCGCCGCGCACATAGCCGTCGGCACCGGCATCGAATGTGCGGCAGCGGCCGCGCGGCGACAGCATCTGCGCCTTGGAGAAGGCGATGCTCGGGATCGGACTGAGGATCAGTCCGACGCCGCCCGCCAGAGCGAGGTTGCACTCGTTCTGCTGCAGACTGCGGCAGGCCTGGTGGATCGCGACCAGCGACGAGGAGCACGCGGTATCGATGGTCATGCTCGGACCGGTGAGGCCGAGCACGTAGGACAATCTACCGGCGGCGACGCTGAGCACCGTGCCGCTGACATGATAAGGACCGACGCGATCGCGGTCCTCGGCCTGCAGTGTCGCGTAGTCGAACGTGCCGAGGCCCATGAACACGCCCGCCGGGCTGCCATAGAGCGCGGTCGGATCCTGGTTGGCGCGCTCCAGCGCCTCCCAGCTGACTTCGAGCAGCATGCGCTGCTGCGGATCCATCGCATGGGCTTCGCGCGGCGCGATGTTGAAGAAGTCGGCATCGAAGCGATCGATGCCGTCGCAGAACGCGCCGTGGCGCGCGGTCATGTGCCTCGGCGCGGCGGGATCCGGGTCGACGAGACGATCATTGTCCCAGCGATCCCGAGGCGTCTCCGTCACGGCGTCGTGCCCGCGCGCGAGACTGTCCCACAATTCTGCCGGCGTCTCGGCGCCGGGCAGGCGGCAGGCCATGCCGACGATCGCGACCGGCGCCGGTGTCTTGAGCCGCGCGATCTCCGCCTCCAGGCGGCGGATCGTCAGCAGCGCCTGCTTGATCAAGGACGGGTCTTTGGGCTCGGGAGTGCTCATGGCGCTTGCTGTGTCAGGCCTGATAGGCCAGGCGTCGGCCGAAGCGGCGCACGGCCTCGTTGAACGCCTCGCGCTTCTGCCAGATGCGCTGCCGCCAGGCGGGGCCGGCGGGCGGGCGGCGATAGAACGCGCATAGCGCACCATCGAGAAAATCCTCGGCGGTGATCACCGGCTCCGCCGGCGGGTGCTCGCCGGGCAGCAGCGTGCTGCGATAGCATTCGCCGGCGAGAACGCGCATCTGCCGGTACTTCTCGCGCGCGCTCGCTGCCGGTTCGTTGGCTGCAGCCCGCAGCCGTCGCGCCGCCGCCTTGCAGGCATCCGCGCGGCGCGGGTCCAGCGTGCCGGCCACGATGTTCTGGATGTGGCAATCGCGGTGCACGCTGCCGATCAGAGCGACTGCGTCGGGATCAGTCACGCCGCCGAAGCGGAAGCTCACCGACATCGCGGCATCGACATAGCCGACATGATGCCACCAGAACGCCGGCATCAGGATCGTCTGTCCCGTCTCGACCACGATTTCGACGCCGCCGGCATAGGCGATCAGCGCCGCGCGCTCGGCATCGTTCATCGCGTTCACCGCAATAGTCGAGAAGATGTCGATGGGAAACAGCTTGAAGCCGGACTCCGGGGGAAACAGCACGATGCGCTTGCGGCCGAACACCTGGTGCAGCAGGACGTCACGGCCGTCCCAGTCGGTGTGGAGATCCGACGCATTGCCGGCATTCGCGACGAACATCAGGGAATGCGCCTCGCTCGCACCGCGCTGCGCCAGCGGATTGCCGTAGCCGCCATGCACTTTCTCGATGCCGATCGCGCTGAGATCACAGCTCTCCAGGATTCGTTGCGGCGTCGGCTGCTCGCTGGTGAGCGCGCGCGTCGTGGGCTCGCGCGCGATCAAATCGAGATAGTCGCGCAGCAGGCCCGGCTTCTTGTTGATGGCGATCGGCGCGCTGCTGCCCTGCACGAAGTTGCGGATGTTGGACAGGTGGGCATCGATGTAGTTGACGCCGATCATGACCTGAAGATCGCCCAGGGCGTCGCGCACCTTCTGGGCATCGGTCAGCTCGCCGAGCAGACGTCCCTTGAACAGCCCGGTGATGACCGCTGGCTGGCGGCGCGCCAGCAGCTCGTCGCGGCGCGCCGGAAGATCCGCGGCATCATAGGTGGCGATGACCGGCTGGTCGGGATGAGGTGATGTCATTGCAGTCGCTCCAATTCCTGACGCAGCAGCCGTTCGGCCTCTTCCTCCGAGAGGTCGTCGATCTCGGTCGTGCTGACGATCTGAGTGATGCCAGTGGCGGGCGGCGTAGCGGGATCAGCAAACAGGCCGGTGAGATGATCGAGCAGGGCCTCGATGGTCGGGTAGTCGAACAACAGGGTCGCGTGCAGCTGATGACCAAGCCGCTCGCCAAGATCTTCGCGCAGCTCGAGCGCCGCCAATGAATCCAGGCCGAGATCGAACAATCGCGTCCGCGGCGTGATCGTGTCGACGTCGGCAAGACCGAGAACCTGTCCGAGCAGCTCGCGCAGGTGGCGTTCGATCGCAGCACGGCTCCGATCGGTTGGCGGCGCGGCTGCAGCCGTCGCCGCGGCCGGATATGGTGTCCTGGCAGGCGCTCTGATGGATACGGGCGTGGTCTCGCCGGTCAGCATGCGGCGGCTCGCGGTGCGGAAGACGAAGCCGGTTGCGACGAGGAGCGGCGCCTGGCCGACGGTCAGTTGCACGCTGGCCGCTGGAGAGTTTCCCGTCGCGGTCGTGCCGTCGTCTCGCCAGGCGGTGCACGAAAATTGTCCTTCGATGGGCTGCGGCCAGAGCCGAAGCTGATCGATGCGGAAGGGCAGATGAGCCAGGTCGGCGTCGCGCCGGTCCCAGAACCGGCTGAGCAGCTGGAACGCGCTGTCGAGCAGCCCGGGGTGAATAGCGGCATCGGCAACATCGACCAGGGGAGCCGGACGCCGAAGCTCGGCGGTCAGCTCGCGACCATCGCAGCGGATCGCATCGGCCCATTGAAACGACGGCCCGAGATCGAAGCCCTGCGCGATGAGATCGTCATAGAACTCGCTTCCATCGAGCGCCTCGGCGTTCAATGCCGAGCGGCCATGCTCGACCGGAAGGCTTGCGGCGGCGGCGTGCTGCTCGGCGCGGCCGGTGACGTGGGTCGTCCAGCCATCATCATCGAACGGATCGGAATCGGCGCGACGGCTCATCAGGCGGATGCGGTGCATGCCGGGGCCGGCGGGCGTCAGCACGAGCTGCATCACGATGCCCTGCGGCGGCAGATGCGCCGCCTGAACCAGCGTCACGTCGCGCAGCGTCAGAGGACCGGCAGTGGAGAGCGTTCGCAAGGCCGTGAAGATCATCGCGAGATGCCACGCGGCGGGGACGATGATCTCGCCGAACACGCGGTGCTCGACGAGGAACGGATCGCGCCCGGCGATCTCGGTTTCGAACCGCAGCTCGCCCTGCGCCTGCGGCAACGCGAGCCTGCGGCCGATCACGTGACTGCGGCTTGGTGCCGGCGCTGCCGCTTCGGCGGATGACGGCAGGCGGATCGGGCGGCGGTTGAACGGCGTGGTGGGCAGCCGGACGCGTGGTGCCGCGGGTTGGCTGGCGGCGAGATCAGTCGGCAATCCATCGACGGTGAGCGCGGCCAGCGCGTGGCGCATCTGCCTGGTATCGGCGATCCCCGGCGCCACGCTCGGCAGCCACAGAATGTCAGCATCGGGCAGGGTCTGATGTCCCAGTCCGATCAGGACCGGTTGCGGGCCGATCTCGATGACGGCGGTGACGTCGCGCTCAGTGAGCTGCCGGATGCTCTCCTCGAAGCGCACCTGCTCGCGCGTATGCCGGCACCAGCGATCGGGATTGGAGATCTCGTCGGCACTGACGACACGGCCAGTCAGATTGCCGATCAGCTCGATGCTCGGCGGCGCGAAGCGGACGTTCGATACGGCGTCTCGCAGCGCGGGCAGGATCGGCTCCATCGCCTGGGAATGGAAGGCGTGGGAGACGTCGAGACGCTGTGCGGCGATGCCATCGCGTCCGCAGCGCGCGACGACATCGTCGATCGCCCGTGACGGCCCCGCGATGGTGACGCTGCGCGGCGCGTTCGTCGCGGTGATCTCGACCTCGCCGCCATAGCGTTGCACGAGCGGCGCGATCCGCGCCGCATCCGTTCGCACCGCTGCCATTGCGCCGCCCTCGGGCAGCGACTGCATCAGCGCTGCGCGACGGCAGACCAGCCGCAGCCCGTCATCGGGGCTGAAGGCGCCGGCGACACAGGCTGCGGTGTATTCGCCGAGGCTGTGGCCGAGCACGATGTCCGGCACCACGCCCCAGGCGCGCCATTGCTCGGCCAAGGCAAGGCCGAAGGCGAACAGCGCCGGCTGCGCCCAGCCGGTGCGGCGGAGCTGTGCGGGATCGATGTCGCCGAGCAGAAGATCCCGAAGCGGCACGTCGAACTCGCGCGCGGCCAGCGTGATCGAGCGTTCGATGCTGTCGCGGAACACCGGCTCGGAGCCGTGCAGCGCGCGCGCCATTGCCGGACGCTGCGCGCCCTGGCCGGTGAAGAGGAAGGCCACGGCGCCATCGCGCCGGCGTGTCGACTCTCCCCGAAGCACCGCGGGATGCGTGGCGCCGGACGCGATCGCCGCAAGCGCAGCGCGTGCCTCGTCGGCTCGATCCGCGATGACGGCGAGGCGATGTCGCAGCGGCGTCCTTTGCCGAAGGGCGCTCGAACAGATCGCGGCAAACTCGGTGTCGCTGGTGTGCTGGAGCCGCTCGCGCATCGCGTGGGCGAGTGCCGTCAGGGCGTGCGGGCTCTGCGCCGACAGCAGCAGCGTGGAGGGATGCGCCGACGACCTGTTGTCGGCCGGCGGCTTGCGATCGGCGCGCTCGACGATCACATGCGCATTGGTGCCGCTCATGCCGAACGAACTGATGCCCGCGAAGCGCAGCTCCTGCTGCGGGTGATCGAGACGCGACGCCAGCGTGAACGGCAGCGCGCCCCAGGGAATATCGGGGTTTGGCGTGCCGACGCCCGGCTGCGGCGGCACCTGTTGATGGTCCAGGATCAGCAGCGTCTTCAGCACGCCGGCGAGGCCGGCCGCGGCTTCGAGATGGCCGATGCTGCTCTTGACCGATCCAAGCGGAAGATGCGCCGTGCGCCGCGGCGTGTCGAAGACGGCGGCCAGAGACTCCAGCTCGATCGGATCGCCGAGCCGCGTGCCGGTGCCGTGGGCTTCGACATAGCCGACCGCCTCGGACGGGACGTCGGCCGCGGCGAGCGCGTCGCGAATGACCTGTTCCTGCGCGATCGCATTGGGCACGGTGAGGCCGCTCGCCGGTCCGTCGTGATTGACGGCCGTGCCGCGCACCAGCCCGAGCACGTCATCGTCGCCCGCATCCTCCAGCCGGCGCAGGACCAGCACGACGCAGCCTTCGCCGCGGCCGAAGCCGTCGGCATCGGCTGAAAACACCTTGCTGCGTCCGTCCGGCGCGAGCACGCCGGTGCGCGACAGGAACAACGTGACCTGCGGCGTGAGATGCAGATGCACGCCGGCGACCAGCGCGAGGTCGCATTCGCGGTTCTCCAGGCTTTGGCAGGCGAGATGCAGCGCCACCAGCGACGAGGAGCAGGCGGTGTCGAGCGACAGGCTCGGTCCGTTCAGTCCGAGCTCGTGTGAGAGCCGTCCCGACGCGAAGCAGAGCAGGGCGCCCGTGCCGGAATAGGGACCGATGCGCGCAGGGTCTGCGCCATACAGTTCGCGCGGCGCGTATTGCGGCTGGCCGATGCCGACGAACACGCCGGTGCGGCTGCCGCGCAGCGAGCCGACGGGAACACCGGCATTCTCGACGGCCTCCCACGCGACCTCCAGCAGCAGGCGTTGCTGCGGATCGAGCGACGCGGCCTCCCGCGGGTTGATGTTGAAGAACTCCGGATCGAAGCCGTCGACATCGTCGAGAAAGGCGCCGCGCCGGACATAGGTGCGGCCAGCCGCGCGGCGGTCAGTGTCGAAGAGGGCTTCATTGTCCCAGCGGCCCGGAGGCAACTCGCCGATCGCATCGCGGCCGGTGCTGAGCAGGTCCCAATAGGCATCGATATCGGCGATGCCGCCCGGCAGGCGGCAGCCGGCGCCGATGATGGCGATGGGCGCGCGTCGTCTCGTCATGCGCGCGCCCCGGTGCGTCCTGACGGCTGTTCGAACAGCGCGGCGTCGAGGAAGGTCGCGAGCTGTTCGACCGAGCCGTGCCTGAACAAGGTGGTCTGCTCGATGCGATGTCCGAGCGACGCACGGATGCGGTTGCGCAGGTCGAGCGTGGCGAGCGAGTCCATGCCGAGGGCGAAGAAGCCGCGGGTGCGGTCGATGTCGGCAGCGCCGGCAAAGCCGAGCACGGCGGCGACCAGGCCGGCGAGATGATCAGCCAGCGCCGCGCGACGGCGGCGGGCCGGCAGGCGCGCAAGCTCGCTGCGCAACTGATTGTCCGTTGCAGGCTCCGAGCGGACCACGCGCAGCGGCACAGCTCCCGCGGCTGTCGTTGCCTTTGGCGCGACGAGCGCATCGATCAGGGCCGGCGGAGTGCTGGCGCAGGCCCGGGTGAACTGCGTCCAGTCGGCGTCCAGCACGGCGGCTTGAGGAAGGTCCGTTCGGATGAGCTGACCGAGCACAGCGAGACAGGCCTCGGCCGGCATCTCGCGCAGGCCTTGTCGGGTCCATTCCCGCTGTGTCGCCCGCTCGCCGGCGCCCACCATGCCGGCGCCGGACCAAGGGCCCCAATTGATGCTGAGCGCCGGCAGTCCCGCCGCGCGCCTGACATGCGCGAGTGCATCCAGCCCGGCATTGGCGGCGACATAGCCCGCGAGACCCGGTGCGCCGAACAGCCCGAAGGCCGACGAGAACAGCACGAAATGATCGAGCGGCAGATGGCGGGTGGCCTCGTGCAGATGCCAGGCGCCGTCGAGCTTGGCCGCTAGCACGTCTTTGATCCGATCCCAGGTCTGTGTCTCGATCAGACCGTCATCATGGCTTCCGGCGGTGTGGAAGACACCGCCAAGCGGCGGCATCACGCCGCGGCATCCCTCGAGCAGCGCGGCGACGTCGCTGCGCTGGCCAAGATCCGTCGAGCGCAGCATCACCGTGACGTTTCGCCCGCGCAGCTCATCGGCAAGGGCGCGTGCCGCTGTCTCGGCCGAGCGGCTCGCGATGACGACATGGGTGGCGCCGTGGGCGGCGAGCCAGCGCCCCAACGCGGCGCCGAGCGCGCCGCCGCCCGCGATGAGCTGGGTCTTGCCGGCGAACCGGTGCGGCCGCGTCGCTGCCGCCGGCTGAAACAGCCGCAGCCTCGGCACGCGGGCGGAGCCGTCGCGCCAGGCCATGCGCCATTCGGCGGACACGCTGTCCGAGAGATCGGCGATCAGCCAGTCGGCGAAGGCGGCATCGCGCAGGGCTGACGTGTCGATATCGATCAGTCGGGCGCCGAGCCAGGTCTGCTCGCGGCCGAGCACCAAGGGAAGTCCCTGCAGCGCGGCGATCGCCGCGTCGGTCGGCTCATCCGCGCGCGTCGCCATCGCGCCGCGGCTGAGTGCGAACAGCCGCCTGGGCGGATGTGCGAGCTGCGTCAGTTGCTGTAACGAGGCGAGCACGCGCGGCGCCAAAGTTGCCAGTCTCTCTGTCGGCGCCGTGCTCGCATCGGATGAAGTGGACAACGCACGCAAATCGACCACCGCGTCGATGCCTTCATCGAGCTGGCTGATCCCGTCGGCATCATCGGCAACGATATGGCTGACAATGCCGCGGCTGCCGAGCAGCGCGGCGAGCGATTGCGCCTGTTCGCCCTGGTCAGCGAGTAGCAGCCAAGGACGTGCGGTCGAAGCAGCCGCGCGGAGCGGGAGCTTGCGGTGCGGCGCGTCGATCCAGTCGATCACGTGAATGGTTCGCGCCTCTGGCCGAGGCGCGGCCGCGGCGCGGACGAAGGTCATGCCGCTGATGCGGGCAATGGTTGCGCCGTCGGCGGCGTAACACATCAGATCCAACACCGCGGCACGTCCGCCGGGTGCGACGTTGCGCAGCTTCGCGTGCGACCACGCGAGCCCCGCGATGTCGCCGAGCAGATCGATGCGTTCGCAGCCGGCCGGGATACCGCAAGGGATGGTCTCGGGCAGCGCGGCTTGTGCCACCAGCAGCGCCCCGTCCAGCCGGATGGCGTTCGCAAGCGCTGACGGAACTTCGCCTGCACCGATGTGCCCAATGGCTTCACCGGGGCCGCCGCGGAGGGACGTGAGACACGTGATCCCGACACCAGGTTCGCATCCCTCGGCCTGCAAGCGTGCGATGAGTTGATCGATGGTCATGCCTGCCGTCAGCGCATGCTGAAGCGCGTTTGGCTCGGTGATCGCGGCGTCATCTCTCTCAGCCACGAGATCACTCAGTTCGGCTTCGGCATGAACCGTCCAACTCGCGTCGGCGCCGCGGCTTGCGATCCGCGCACGGCGCGTTCCCTGCTCATACGGAAGCAGCAGCGTCTGCACGTCGACGGCATGATCAGGGAGCGGCAGCGGCTGGCGGAATGCGATCGACGACAGTCGCAGCGGCGCGAGGCTGATCGGGCAGGTCCCGCCGGGACCGCTGCCATGCGTCTCGATCATCATCGCCAGCATCGCCGCCGCTGATAACGTCGGTGTCTCGCCGAGACGATGCGTCTCCAGCGCCGGCCAGCGGCCGCCGCCGAGCGTGGTGGCGTGCACCGTTCCGTCCAGCGCCAGCGGCATCATTGGCCCGATCAGGCTCGACGGCGCGGCCGGCGGTGCGCCCAAAGTCACCGCCACCTGCGCCTCCGCGGCCGGAGCCGCGTCGATCCAGTAGCGCTTGCGTTCGAACGGCGTGGTCGGCAGTGCGATGCGTCGCGACGGACGACATTCGAGCGTGCGCCAATTGATGCCGGCACCGCGCACGAACAAGTCGCCGGCTGCGCGCGACAAGGTCTGCCATGCGGGCTCCGTCGGCACCAGGCTCGGCAGCAGCGCGACGGTGCTATCGGTCAGGCAGTCGCGAGCGACGCCGGTGAGCACCGGGCGTGGTCCGATCTCGAGGAAGACATTGGCGCCGAGCGCGGCGGCCGTCGCGATGCCCTGACGGAAGCGGACGGGCTGGCGCACATGGCGCACCCAATAGAAGGGGTCGGTCAGTTCGTCGTCGATCAGTTCTCCGGTGACGTTGGAGACGACGCGGATGCGGGGCGGCCGCGGATGGAGCTTGCGGCAGGTCTCGCCGAACGGCGCCAGCATGCTCTCCATCAGCGGCGAATGACCCGCGCGCGAGACATGCAGCCGGTGAACCTCGATGCCCTCGCGCGCGAAATCGGCGAGCGCGGCATCGACCGCATCGGGAGCGCCCGAGATGACGCAGTTCTGCGGGCTGTTATAGGCGGCGATCACGATGGTCCGCCCGGCGATGCGGCGCTCGACAAAGGCGGCGTCGGCGAACACGACGGCCATCGCGCCGTCTGGCGTCGCCTGCATCAGCCGTCCGCGCATTGCGACGAGTTCGACGGCCTCGCGGAGATCGAGCACGCCGGCGATGCAGGCCGCGGTGACCTCGCCGAGGCTGTGACCCATCACCACCGACGGCGTGATGCCGGCATCGATCCACAGCCGCGCCAGCGCGTATTGGAACGAAAACAGCGCCGGCTGGGCATAGCTCATCTGCTCGATGACGACCGGCTGGCCAGCCGCCGGGTTCATGATCTCCAGCAGCGGCCTGTCGAGGAGCGGCGCGAACAGCTCGGCGCATTCGTCCAACGCGGCTGCAAAGCCGGGGTGGATGCTGGCGAGCTCCTCGGCCATGCCCGGATATTGCGAGCCTTGTCCCGTGAACAGGAAGGCGACGACAGGCGGCGTGGTGGCGTTGCCGCTGATCACGTCCGCGTAGGGCTCGCCGGCGAGATGACTGCTCAGCTCGCGCTGCCAGTCGGCCGGCCCCGCGCCGACGATGGCAAGGCGGTGCGGCTGCGCGGTGCGGCCCGTCGCGGCTGTGGCCGCGATGTCGTCGGGAGCCTGCGTGTCGCCGCTCGTTGCGAAGTAATCGAGATAGCGCTGCCCGAGCGCCCGAAGCGCCGCAGGCGAGCGCGCCGAGAGCACCAGCAGATGCTGCTGCCGCGGATCGTCGGGGCGCTCGTCCAGGTCCGGCGCTTCCGCGAGCACGACGTGCGCATTGGTGCCGGAGAAGCCGAACGAGCTGATGCCGGCGCGGCGGCGCTGTCCGTCGCGCCGCTCCCAGGGCTGCAACTGCGTCGGAATCCGCGCCGGGATCGCCGCGAGATCGAGCAGCGGGTTGATGGCGCCGAGATGCAGCTGCGGCGGGATCGCACTGTTGCGGAGCGCAAGCACGGTCTTCATCAAGCCGGCGAGGCCGGCCGCCGCTTCGGCGTGTCCGATATTGCTCTTCACCGAGCCGATCAGCAGCGGCCGCGCGCGGCCGCCATGCACGGCGGCCAGGGCGTTGAACTCGATGGGATCGCCGAGCGGCGTGCCCGTGCCGTGCGCCTCGACATAGTCGACGTCCCCGGCGGCAACGCCGGCATCATCGAGCGCGCGGCGGATGACGGCCTGTTGCGCCAGCCCGTTCGGCGCGGTGAGGCCGTTGCTCGGACCGTCATTGTTGACCGCGCTGCCTTCGATCACGGCCAGCACCGGATCGCCATCGGCAAGCGCGTCATCCAGCCGCTTGAGTGCGATCACCGCGCAGCCTTCGCTGCGAACGTAGCCATTGGCCTCGGCCGAGAACGGCTTGCAGTGCCCGTCAGGCGCCAGCATGCCGGCTTGCGAGAAGGCGATGCTGAGCTCGGGGCTGAGGATCAGGTTGACGGCGCCGGCCAACGCCATCCGGCAGTCGCCGGCGCGCAGCGCCTTGGCGGCGAGATGCACGGCGACGAGGCCGGCCGAGCAGGCGGTGTCCACCGAGAGCGCCGCGCCCTGCAGGCCGAGCGTGTAGGCGATCCGGCCCGATGCGATCGATCCGGAATTGCCCGTGCCATAGTGACCGTCGAGCCGCCCGGCGCCGCCGGCGATCCGCTCATAGTCGTGGCCGAACAGGCCGACGACGACCTGGGTGTCGGAGCCGGCGAGACCGGCCGGATCGATGCCGGCGCGTTCGAGCGCCTCCCAGCTGCATTCGAGCAGCAGGCGCTGCTGCGGATCCATCGCCGCCGCCTCGCGTGGCGACAGGCCGAAGAAGCCGGGATCGAACTGGTCGACATCCGCGACGAAGCCGCCGCGCCGCGTCGTGATGCGTCCGGGACCGCCGGCGGGATCGTACAGCGCATCGGCATTCCAGCGCGACTCCGGCACGTCGGTGATCCCGTCGCGTCCTTCACTGAGCAGCGTCCAGAATTCGTCGGGCGTGGTGACGTTGCCGGGAAAGCGGCAGGCCATGCCGATGATGGCAACCGGTGTCGACGTCGTCTGCCCGGGATGGACGGCTGATGTCGCCACGGTGCGAGGCGGCGCCGCCTTCGGCTTTGGCGATGATGAAGGCGGCGCGATCAAGCCTTCGACGATCTTCTCCGGCGTGGGATGACGGAAGAAGAAGGTAGCGTCGATCGAGGTGCCGAGCGCCCGGTTCAGCCCGGCTCGTAGGCTGTGGAGGTCCAGCGAGTCCAGCCCCATCGCATGCAGCGTGCGTCCTGGCGCAAAGCCCGCGGCGCGAGATGGTCCGAGCACATCGCGCAGCGTGGCCGCGACGATCTCCGGCACGTCGCGCGCGTTGATATCAAGCTTGACGGCGCCGTCGCCGGTGATCGCATCCAGTCGGCCGGCGTCATAGGCGATCAGCACGCCGGCCTCGCCACCTGCCATGTAGCCGGGGAATGCTCCTGGCAGCACATCGAGGATGCGGGCGCCGCGCGCGGCATGGAAGCGCAGGATGGTATCGACCGGCAGGCCATTGGCATCGCGGCGGGCGACATAGGCGGCGACGTCGTTCTCGCCCGATGCTGAGAAATCGCGGCAGAGCGTCACGCCGACGATGGTCGTGATGCCGGCGGCGCGGGCCAGCCGCAACGCCAATTGCACCAGGGCTTCGCCGATGCCCGTCTGGGCGTGGGCGGGATCGACGCAGACGCCGAGCAGTTGCGCCACCATCCCATCCGGCGCGTGCAGCGTTTCGAACTGATGAGCCGGCAGGCTGCGCAGCGCCTGCGCGCCCGTGATGCGCTGTCCGTAGATCGCGCCAATGATCCGCTCCCCGCGTAGCACCACGATCTGATCGTCAGGCGCATTCTGGATGCGGCTCAGCAGCCGCTCGGGCGGGCTGCGCAGCGGCGCGGGCCAACAGACCGAGTCCAGCGCGGCGAGACCTTCCAGATCGGTTGGGAGGGCGGCGCGAACCAGGATTTCGGCCTGATCGTCGCCGGTGTCGACGGCAAACCAGATCGGCACGCCGTCGCTGGTCTGCAATGGTGCCGGAATGCGCTGCTCGGTCACGGCGCGCTGCAGACGCCGGATGAGCGCCGCCTCCAGCGTGACATGCGACGGGGAGGGCGAAAGCTGGACGGTCATGACTGATCCACGCTTTGCGCGACGCGCGCCGCAAACGGTCCGCGCATCAGCCCGTCATGATCGCATTCGAGTTCGATCAGCTCGAACGCGCCGGCGATCAGTGCACGCCATCCGGGTGGCGCAGCCGGATTGCCGCGCTGACGGGCGTGGAAGAACGTGGCATCGCCGATGTACGGCGCGAGCTGATAGCCGGCGAGCAGCCGGCCGCAGCGGACATAGGACTGCACGATCTCCTCGACCTGGGCGGCTGTGACGTCAGGTGGAAACTCGCCGCTGCGGCTCAGCACGTCGGCCGCCTTGGCGTAGTCGAGCGCCGTCCCGTCGCTGTTCTGGCCTGCGAGGTCGGCGATGATCTCGGCCGTGCTCACCTCCCATCCGCCTTCGGGCTCGACCGGCGCGTCGAGCAGCAGAAGCGATGCCACGGTCTCTCCCGCCGCGAACAGCTGGCGGGCGATCTCGAACGCGACCACACCGCCATAGGACCAGCCGAGCAGATGATACGGGCCGTGCGGCTGAACCCGGCGGATCTCCTGGAGATAGCTGCGAGATTGATCGACCAGGCTCGCCGGTGCAGCGCCGTCTCGCCCTGTGACATCCTGCAGGCCATAGACCGGCCGTGCGATCGACAGGCGCGAGACGATCTCGAGATAGCAGAACACCGTGCCCGTGGCCGGGTGGATGCAGAACAGCGGCGGCGCTTCGCCCGCTGCGCGCAGCGTCACCAGGGCCTTCGCGGGCTGCGCTGGCGCGGTGCTGCGCAGCAGCCGCGCCATGCCCTCGATGGTCGGATCCGCCGCGATGTCCGCGGCGCGAAGCTTGAGGCCGAACTCGCTGCGGCAACGCGCGATCAGTTGAATGAGGATCAGCGAGTCCCCGCCGATCTCGAACAGGCTGGTGGTCACGCCGATCGGCGCCGTGCGCAGCAGCTCCTGCCAGATCGACTGCAGCGTGAATTCGATGGCGTCACGCGGCGCGATGATCCGGGTGTCGGTCTCTGATCCCCCGATGGCAGCCAGCGCCTGCCGGTCGATCTTTCCGGCCGGGTTGAGCGGCAGGCGGTCGAGCCGGATGAACTGGGCCGGCACCATGTAAGCCGGCAGATGTTCGGCGAGGTGGCGGCGCAGTTCGGTCGGCGTTGCGTCGGCGCCGTTCTTGGCCGACCACCAGCACACCAGGCGCTGGTCGCCGCTGGTGTTGTCGAGGCCGATGGCGGCGGCGTCGACCGCCTCGTGCCGGCGCAGAACCTCCTCGATCTCGCCCGGCTCGATGCGGAAGCCGCGCAGCTTGATCTGGGCGTCGGCGCGGCCGAGGAAGTCGAGGTTGCCGTCAGGCAGCCAGCGGACTCGATCACCGGTGCGATACAGCCGCTCGCCGGGCGTGCCCCAGGGATCGGCGATGAAGCGCTCCGCCGTCAGGCCTGGACGGTCGAGATAGCCGCGCGCCAGGCCGCGACCGGCCACATAGAGTTCGCCGGCCACACCGATCGGCACGGGATCGAGCCTGTCATCGAGAACGTGGCAGCGCAGCTCGAGGATGGGACGGCCGATCGGCGGCGGACGGTCGCCACTCAGCGGCGCGCTGATCGAGGCGCACACTGTGGTTTCTGTCGGACCATAGCCGTTGATGAAGGTCCGGCCGGGCGCCCACAGCCGGGCGGTCTCAGCCGGGCAGGCTTCGCCGGCAACGACCAGCACGCGGCAGCCGTCGAGATCGCTTGGAGCCATCACGCTGAGCGCACTGTGCGGCAGCGTGGCGTGGCTGACGGCATGACGCCGGACGAGGCTTGCGAGCGCATCTCCGGGCAGCAGATCCTCGGATGAACCGACGACGAGGGCGGCGCCGCTGCCGAGCGCCATGCAGATCTCCCACACCGAGGCGTCAAAATTCGGCGAGGCGAATTGCAGCACGCGATCGTCCGGTCCCGCGCCGAACACGGCGCGCTGCGCACGAACCAGGTTCGCGGCGCCGCGATGCGCGATCATCACGCCCTTCGGCCGTCCGGTCGAGCCGGACGTGTAGATCACATAAGCGAGGTCGTCGGGCCTGATCGCCGGCCGCGGATGGCGCGGCGCGCCGCCGGGCCCCGCCGCAAGATCGTCCATGCCGATGCGCCGGACCGAGGGAGGCAGCCATGCTGCCGCGCTGTCGGTCAGCACACGCTGCAGCTTGCTGTCAGCAACGATGAACGCCAGGCGGTCGCGCGGGTAGGCGGGATCGAGCGGCACATAGGCGAGCCCGGCCTTCAGCGCCGCCAGCGCCGCGATGACGAAGCGGGCGCGGTCGGTGCAGGCGATGCCGACGAACTCGCCGGAGCGCGCCCCGTCATCGTGCATCCGGCCGGCCAGACGGTCGGCCGCCTCGTGCAGCTGCCGATAAGTCACGCGGCCGAAATCGCCGATCAAAGCGGGCGCGTCGGCGTGCTCGCGCGCCGTCTGCTCCAGCAGGTCCGCCAGCGTCTCGTCGGCAACCGCAGTCGGCGCCGCGGTCGCGTTCCAGGTGGCGATCTGCTGCAGGTCCTTCGCGTCGGCGCCGAGCAGGCGCTGCAGCGGCGCGTCGCGGTCGGCTGTCACGAGGCGATCGATGATGTCCACAAGGCCGTCGGCCAGCCGCGCCATATCGTCAGCGGCGAACCGCCCGGCATCGTAGCTGAAGGCGAGTTCGTAGACGTCTCCCGGCATGACCGCCACGGCCAGCGGATAATGCGTATGCTGGTCCACCGGCAGCACGTGGATGGAGAGATCGTCGACCGTCCCGTCGATCGCGGCGGCGGGCAGGTTCTCGAACACCATCAAGGTTTCGAACAGCTCGCGATCCGGCCGTCCGGTCCAGCGGATGATGTCGGCAAGGCCCGCATCCGCATGGCCCATGCGCTCGGCGTGTCCGGCCTGGATCTGCGCCAGCCACTCGGCCGTACGGGCCTCCGCCGCCAGTCTGATCCGTGCAGGCACGGTATTGATCAGCAGCCCCGCCATGCGCGCGATGCCCTCGATCTCCGGTGGCCGCAGCGCAATGGTCGTGCCGAACACGACGTCGGCGGATGAGGTCAGGCGCGAGAGCATGACGGCCCAGGCGGCCTGCAGCAGCGTGTTGGCGCTGACCCGGTCCTGACGCGCCGCGCGTCGCAGCGCCGCTGTCCGGTCCCGGTCGATCGTTCGCTTCAGCGTGCGCTGGCCACGGCCCTGCGGCGGCGTCGGCAGCGACAGGCGCGCCATCGGCGCTGTGTCCGCCAGATGCTGGTGCCAGAACCGCGCGCTCTGCTCGCGGTCCTGTTGGGCGAGCCAACGAACGAAGTCGCTGAACGGCGCGCGGGGCGGCAGGATGTCGGTGCGGCCCGCCGTGAGCGCCGCGCGCGCGGCGAACAGGTCTTCCAAGACCAGCGACAGCGACCAGCCGTCGAGCAGCACGTGATGATTGCTCAGCACCAAAGCGTGACGGTCCGGCGCCAGCCGGAGCAGCATCACGCGCAGCAGATTGCCTCCGTCGAACCGGAACGGTGTCTGCAGATCATCGGCGAGCACATGACGCAGCGCCTGCTCGGGCTCGTCATGTGCGCTGAGATCACGCGTCTCCCAGGGAGCATCGACCTGATTCCGGATCAGCATCACGTAACGACCGTGACGCTCGCTGATAACAGTGCGCAGAACCTCGTGTCGGTCGACGACGGATCTCCAGGCGTCGTGCAGGACCGTTGCATCGAGGTGGCCCTCGATGATCAGCACGGTTTGCATCCGATAGGCATCGGGCGCGTCGTCATCGAGACTGTGACGCAGCAGGCCGAGTTGCAGCGGCGTGAGCTCGACCTCGTCCCCTGCAGGCTGCCGCCGCGTGCCGCTCGCCGAGTTTGTCGTCGCGAGCGCAGGTTGCTGCTGCAAGAAGGCGGCGAGGCGCGCGACCGTCGGCTGCCGGAAGATGTCGCGGGCGCTGAACACGAGGCCGGCCTGGCGCGCGCGCATCACCACCTGGATCGCCAGGATGGAATCGCCGCCGAGCGCGAAGAAGTCATCGTCGATCCCGAGCGGGTCCTGATCGAGGACCGACGCCCAGATGTCCGCCAGCAGCCGCTCGACGACCGTGCCGGGCGACCGGCGCGCGACGTCGGTCACGTCGGCGTCGGTCCAAGGCAGGGCCGCGCGATCGATCTTGCCGCTGCGGCTGCGCGGCAGCGCGGGGAGATCGATGATGCGCGAGGGCACCATGTAGTCCGGCAGGAACTTGATGAGATGACTGCGCATCTCATCCAGCGTCGGACGGCGATCGTCTTGTCGCGGCACGACATAGGCGACGAGCTGGGCGTGGCCGCGCGTCTCACGCACCATGACGCAGGCATCGGCGATGTCCTGATGGCGCTGCAGCGCGTGCTCGATCTCGCCGGGCTCGATGCGCAGGCCGCGGAGCTTGATCTGGTGGTCGACACGGCCGAAGCATTCGAGCACGCCGTCCTCGCGCCAGCGGCCGCGGTCGCCGGTGCGGTACAGCCGCGCGCCCGGCGCGCCCAGGGGATCGGCGATGAAGCGTTCGGCCGTCAGGCCGGCGCGGTTGCAATAGCCGCGCGCCAGCCCGACGCCGCCGATATAGATCTCGCCTTCGACGCCGACCGGCACCTCGGCGAGCCAGTCGTCGAGCACGCGGATGACGGTGTTGGCGATCGGCCTGCCGATCGGCGGGCGTCCGCTGTCCGCGCCCGAGAACCGCATCATGGTCGAATAGATCGTGGTCTCGGTCGGGCCGTAGTAGTTGTGGACGCTGGCGACGCCGCAGGCGGTCAGGCGCTGCAAGGTCGGGTCGGTCAGGGCTTCGCCCGCACTGAGGATCTTGAGGCCGGCGAAGGCGCCGGGCACGGACGCCGTCAGCAGGTTGAGGACGGTCGGCGTCGCCTGCAGGGCCGTGACGCCAGCCGCGCCGATGAGCGCCGCAAGCCGGTCCGGCGCCGTCGCCTCATCCTCGGCGGCCAGCACGACGCAGCCACCGGTGACGAGCGGCAGCAGCAGCTCGACGATCGAGATGTCGAAAGACGCCGTCGTGGTGGCGGCGAAGCGGTCGCTGGGCTGCAGCTGCAGTTCGGATTGAACGGCCGCCAGCAGATTTGTCAGGCCGCGATAGGTGACGGTGACGCCCTTCGGCCGGCCGGTGGTGCCGGAGGTGTAGAGCAGATACGCCGCCTGCAGCGGGTGCGGCTGCCGCAAGGGCGGCGCCGCATCGGTCGTGCCGGGATCGATCGTGAGGACCGGCACGGAGGTGGGCAGAGCCACGGACGTGTCAGCAACGATTGCAAGCGCGGGACGGGCATCGTCCAGCATGTAGCTCACGCGCTCGCGCGGCAAGGACGGATCGATCGGCAGATAGGCCGCCCCGGCTCGCAGCACGGCAAGGATCGCGACCAGCAGCTCGGGCGAGCGGGGCAGGTAGAGCGCGACGAGATCGTCGGTGCCGACGCCGCGCGCGGCCAGTTGCGCGGCGAGCGCGCCGGACATCGCCTCCAGCCTGGCATAGTCGATCGTTTCGCCTCGCCAGATCAGCGCAGGCGCGGTCGGCGTCGCCTGAGCGTAGCGCAAGAAGCTCTCGAGCAGATGGCCGGCCGGCTCGGGCGTCGCCGTGGCGTTCCACGCCGTCAGGCGCGGATCGGGGCGCAGATGCGCCGTCACAACGCGGCCGAGCCGTGCATCGCCGTCGTCGGCCATGGCGTTGAGCAGGCCGCGCAGCTCCGCGATCAACGCAGCCGCCGGCGTGCCGCCGAACAAATCGGGGCGGGCGTGCAGCCGCAGCGTCAGCTTTGCGCCGGGCAGCACGGCCAGGCTGAGCGGATAATGGTTGGCGTCGCGGCCCTGCACCCGCGCGATGCGCAGCGCGCCGCTGTCACCGATGGCCGCGGCCGAGACCGGATAGTTCTCGAAGGCGAGCAGCGTGTCGAACAGCGTATCGGTGCCGAGCTGCTGCTGGATCTCGCCGAGGCTGAGATGCTGGTGGGCGAGCAGTGAGGCCTGACGGTTCTGCAGATCGGCGAGGAACGTCCTGATCGTTATCGCCGGCGAGAGTTTCACCCGCAGCGGCAGCGTGTTGGCGAGCAGGCCGACGATCTGGTCGGAGCCGTCGAGCGCGGCGTCGCGGCCGGCCACGGTGATGCCGAACACGACATCGTCGCGCCGCGTGCGCGCCCCGAGCCAGAGCGCCCAGGCGCCCTGGACGAGGGTTGCGAGCGTGACCCCGAGCGCGCGCGCCGTGGCCACCAGGCGCCGCGTTTCGTCACCCCCGAGCGTGACGTCGGTCTGCGTTGCGTCCACATGGCCGGTGAGCTGCGGCGCGACCAGCAATGGGCCGCTCCAATCCTCGAACGCATCGCGCCAGGCGGTGAGCGCCGCGCCGCGGTCCTGCCGGTCGAGCCAATCGAGATAGCGGCTGTACGGCACCGCCGGCGGCAGCGCGGTGTTGCCGTGATAGAGTTGCATCAGATCGCGCAGCACGATCGGCATCGACCAGCCGTCGATGAGGATGTGATGCAACGTCAGGATCAGCACATGGTTCGTTACGGCGCTGATCAGGCTGACGCGCAGCAGCGGCGGCGCCGCGAGATCGAACCGCTGGGCCAGATCGTCCTGGCGAACCCGGTCGACGACGGCGGCGACATCCTCACCCGCATCGACCATCCGCTCACGCCAGGGCAGCTCGACGGAAGGCGCGATGCGTTGCACGAAGCCGTGCGAGCCATCGGCATGGAAGGCCGCACGCAGGTTGTCATGCCGGGCGAGCAGCGCGGCGACGGCGCCGCGCAGCCGATCACGATCAAGTTCGCCTTTGAATGCGACCTCGAGCTGGACGACATAGACATCCGTCCGGCCGGGATCAGCGAGGTGCTCATACAGCAGCCCGCGCTGCAGCGGCGCTAGCCGGACCTGCCGGATCGGCACAGTCCTTGCCGCATCGCTGCGCGGCAGCGGTGTCGCCGGCGTGAGCTCGGCGAAGCGTTCGAGCAGGGCGAACCAGCGCGTCGCGAGACGGCGGGCGAACCCGTCGTCGACCACGCTTCGGTCGCTCGACCAGGTGGCGCTGAGCCGCGCGTCGGCGCCCTGGCCGATCGCGACCGTGTTCAATTCGACCGCATGCGCGGGACGCAGGTCCGACTGTTCGACGAGATCGGCGGGCAGGGCGGTCGGAATGATGCTCCAATCCGCGACATGGTCGGTCGCGAAACGGCCGAGATAGTTGAAGCCGACCTTCGGCGCGGGCAGGCAGGCGAGAGCCGGCGCGCTGTCCTCGTTCAAATAGCGCAGCAGGCCGAAGCCGAGTCCGTCATCGGGCACATCGGCGAGGCCCGCCTGGACCGCGCGCAGCGCGCCGAGCAGACCTTCGCCGTCGGCGTCAGCTGCGGGGAGATCGAAGCGGACGGGATAGAGGCTCGTGAACCAGCCGACGGTGCGCGACAGATCGATCGCCGGGTCGAACTCGTTGCGGCCGTGCCCTTCGAGGTCGATCACGACGGTCTGCGGTCTCATCGCATCGTGGTCGGACAACGCCAGCACGAAGGCTGCGAGCAGGATATCCAGCACGCGCGCGCCAAGCCGGCGCGGCGCGTCGCTCATGATGCGTGCGGTCACCGATGCCGGCAAGGTCAAGGTCAGATGCTGCATGCCGCCGGAGACCGGCTGTGCCGGCGGCGTCAGCTGCGGCGGAGCTGCGCTGGCGGCCAGCGTCCGCTGCCAGTGCGGCAGTTCGGCCAGCACCGAGGGATGCCGTGATCGCGCGTGAAGCCACCGCGACCATTGTCCGAAACTGGTCCCAAGGGCGGGCAGCTGAGCCGGCTGACCGGCGGCCGCTGCCTTCCATGACGCAGCGAGTTCCTCGATCAGGATGCGCCAGGACACGCCATCGACCGCGAGGTGATGCAATACGAGCAATAGCGCATCATGGTCGGTTCCGGCCGCCGTGAAATGCACCGCCTGCAGCATTACGCCTGCGGTCGGCTCGAGGCGCGCCTCGGCCGCGCCGATCTCCTGGCTGATGCGCTGTGCGCGCTGCTCCGCGGTCAGCGTGCTGATATCGATCTGGCGCAGGCAGCGGCGCGTCAGCGCCGGGTCAACCGGCGCGATCTGCAGCGACGCCGCGCCGTCGATCGGGTCGAAGGCGAGTCTGGAGCGAAGCATGGCATGACGCGCGATCGCGGCGTCAATCAGTTTGATCAGTTGCGGCGAGGTGAGGCCGCGCGGCAGCCGCACCGTCATGCTCTGGCTGAAGCGGGCGAGATCGGTGCCGCGGTCGAGCAGCCAGCGCATGATTGGCGTCAGCGGAACGGTGCCGCCATCCGCCTCATCATCAGTGTCGACCTGCTTCGGGGCGGTGATGGTCGCGAGCTTCGCGATCGTGCCCTGCTGGAACACGTCGCGCGGTGTGAGCACGAGGCCGGCTCGCCGTGCGCGCGTCACCATCTGGATGCTGGTGATGCTGTCGCCGCCGAGCTCGAAGAAGTTGTCGTCGATCCCGATCTTGTCCGTGCCGAGCAGCTCGGCCCAGATCGCGGCGAGCGCCTGCTCGGTCGCCGAGCGCGGCGCGCGATAGCTCGCCTCCGCGGCGGCGGCGAGATCGGGCTCGGGCAGGGCCTTGCGGTCGAGCTTGCCGTTCGGCGTGAGCGGCAGCGCGTCCAGCGCGACGAACAGCGCCGGCACCATGTAGTCCGGCAGCAGCGCTGCGAGATGACTGCGCAGCTCGGCCGTCGCCGGCGCAACTCCGTCGCGGCCCACGACGTAAGCGACCAGACGCTGTCCTTGCCCATGCTCCTGCGCAACGACCGCGACGGCAGACACACCGTCATGACGGCGCAGCGCGCTCTCGATCTCGCCAGGCTCGATGCGGAAGCCGCGAATCTTGACCTGGTGGTCGGCCCGACCGAGGAATTCGAGCGTGCCGTCGGCGTGCCGCCGCGCGCGATCGCCGGTGCGATAGAGGCGCGTGCCCGGCGGTCCGAACGGATCGGCGATGAAGCGCTCCGCCGTCAGGCCGGGCCGGTTGAGATAGCCGCGCGCAACGCCTGCGCCCGCGACATACACCTCGCCCTCCACGCCGATCGCGACTTCGTTGAGCTGTGGATCGAGCAGATGGATGCGTGCATTGTCGATCGGTGCGCCCATCGGCGGCGCTGCGTCGCCCGACAGGGGAGCGCTGATCGTGGCGCAGACTGAGACCTCGGTCGGGCCGTAGGCGTTGAGCATGCGTCGGCCGGGTGACCACAGCGCGACGAGTTCGCCCGGGCAAGCTTCGCCGGCGACGACGAGTACGCGGCAGCTGGCGAGATCGGCCGGCTCCATCACGCGCAGCGCGGTCGGCGGCAGCGTTGCATGGGTGACGCCGCATGATCTCACGAGCGCTGAGAGCGATGCGCCCGGGCGGAGCGTGTCGGCATCGCCGGTCACGATCGCCGCGCCCTTGGCGAGCGCCGTCGCGATCTCCGATACCGATGCATCGAAGCTCGGCGAGGCAAATTGCAGCACACGGTCGCCGGCCTTGATGTCGAACGCGGCGGTCTGCGCGTGGACGAGATTGACGAGCCCGCGCTGCGGGATGGCGACGCCCTTGGGGCGGCCGGTCGAGCCGGAGGTGAAGATGACGTAGGCGAGATCGTCGGGCCGTGGACGCTGCTGCGGCAATTCGTGTGGCTGTTGCAGCAGCGCGGGATCGTCGATCCTGAGCTGCGTGAGATCGCCGGGCAATGCGGCGGTGCTGCCGTCGGTCAGCACCAGTTGCAGCCTCGCATCCTCCGCCATCACACGCAGCCGCTCGGCCGGATAGGCCGGATCGAGCGGCACATAGGCGTGGCCGGCCTTGAGCACGGCGAGGATCGCCACGATCAGCTCGGGCCCGCGGCCGAGCGCGATGCCGATCAGCGCGTTGGCTGACGTGATGCGCGCGGCGAGATGTCCGGCAAGGTGATCGGCGCGGCGATGCAGCTCGGTGTAGGAGATCTCGCCGCCGGCGTGGACGATCGCCGGCCGATGCGCATGGTCGCGCGCGGCCGCATCGAGCAGGTCGAGAATGGTCTCGTCCGGCGCGCGCTGCGCCGACGTCGCATTCCAGGCCTGGAGCTGGCGTTGCTCCGCGGCGCCGAGCATCGAGAGGCTGCTGAGCCTTGCGGTGCCTTCGGCCTTTGCCATCGCGCCGAGCAAGGCGGCGACATGACCGGCCAGCCGCTGCATGCTCGCGTGGGCGAACATCTCGGCGTCGTATTCCAAAATGCCCTCGAGCCCGCCATCGCCGGTCGGCTGTAGCGACAGGGTCAGAGCGAACTTGGCGACACCCGGCTCCGGCGGATGCATCCGCGTGGTGAGGCCGGCGATCTCCGGCGCGCGGAACGCGGCGGCGTTCTGCAGCGCCAGCATCGCCTGGAACAGCGGGCTGACGCCGAGCTGGCGGGCCGGCTGCAGCTCCTCGACCAGTTGTTCGAACGGCAGGCTCTGATGCGCAAAGGCGGCGAGATCGGTCTCGCGCACGCGGGCGAGCAACTCGGCCAGTGTGGGATCGTCTGACAACCTCAGCCGCAGCACCAGCGTGTTGACGAAGAAGCCGATCAGCCCCTCGAACTCGCGGCGGGTGCGGTTGGCGATCGGCGTGCCGATGCTGATGTCGTCGCTGCCGCTCCAGCGCGCCAAGACGGTGGCGAAGGCGGCATGCAGGACCATGAACAGCGTGACGCCGTGGCGGCGGGCCAAGCCTTCCCAGGCTGCGACCTCGCTCGCGTCATGACGCAGATGGACGAAGCCGGCGGGATGGCGTGGCGTCGTCGGACGCGGCAGGTCGAGCGGCAGCTCCAGCCGCGCCGGCGCCTCAGTGAGCGCCGCACGCCAAAAAGCGAGCTCGCGCGGGATCGGTCCTTTGGGATCGGCCAAAAGCTGCCGGTGCCACAGCGCGTAGTCGGCGTATTGCACCGACAGCTCCGGCAGCTGCGCAACCGCGCCGCTGCGCGCGGCCTCATAGAGCCGCGCCAGCTCGCCGAAGAACACACCGGACGACCAGCCGTCGAAGGCGATGTGATGGATGACGACCGCGAGCACATGACGCTCGGGGCCGAGCCGCACCAGAACCGCATGCAGCGGCAGGTCGCGCGAAAGGTCGAAGCGGTGCTGCACGAGGCCATCGAGCCGCGTAGCCAGCGCGGCGTCGCGATCGGCAGGGGCGAGATCGGAGAGATCGTCGTGCAGCAGGCGGAAGGCGCTCGCCGGCCGGATGATCTGGATCGGCGCATCAGCCTTGAGTTCGACCGTGCTGCGCAGGCTCTCGTGACGGGCGACCAGCGCGGTCAGCGCACGATCGAGCGCCTGGGGGTCGAGTGCGCCGTCGAGATCGAGGGCGAACGGAATGAGGTAGGCGGCCGAGCCGCCTTCGAGCTGATCGAGGAACCACAGCCGGGTCTGCGCTGCCGACAGCGGCAGATCGGCCGGGCGGGGCAGCGCGACGAAGGCTGTGGCCTGATCAGCGGTCTTGTCGTCGAGCGAGGCCGCAAGCCGGGCGATGGTCGGCTGCTCGAACAGCCGGCGCAGCGGCAGCTCGCGGCCGAACTGGGTGCGCAGGCGGGAGACGAGCCGGGTGGCGAGCAGCGAGTGGCCGCCGAGCTCGAAGAAATTGTCGTCGATGCCGATCCGGGCATGACCCAGCAGCTCGGACCAGATCGCGGCGAGCGCCTGCTCGGTCGCCGAGCGCGGCGCGCGATAGCTGGCCTCTGAGGCGGCGGCGAGATCGGGCTCGGGCAGCGCCTTGCGGTCGAGCTTGCCATTCGGCGTGACCGGCAGTGCGTCCATCGCGACGAACAGCGCCGGCACCATGTAGTCGGGCAGCAGGCTGCCGAGATGACCGCGCAGCTCTGCCGTCGATGGCGCTACGCCGTCGCGCCCGACCACATAAGCAACGAGGCGCCGTCCCTGCGCATGCTCCTGCGGCACCACGGCCGCTGCGGCTATGGCCTCATGGCGGCGCAGCGCGCTCTCGATCTCGCCGGGCTCGATGCGGAAGCCGCGGATCTTGACCTGGTGGTCGGCGCGGCCGAGAAACTCGAGCGTGCCGTCGGCGCGCCAGCGCGCGCGGTCGCCGGTGCGGTAGAGCCGCGTGCCCGGCGGCCCGAACGGATCGGCAATGAAGCGCTCCGCCGTCAGTCCTGGACGGTTGATGTAGCCTCGCGCGAGGCCCGCGCCCGCCACATACACTTCGCCGACGACGCCGATGGGTACCAGCGCCAGCCGCTCGTCGAGCAGGTGCACTTGCATGTTGTGCACGGGGCGGCCGATGGTCGGCGGTGCGTCGTCGGGACCGTCCGAGAACCAGGCGGTGGAGTAGACGCTCGCTTCCGTCGGCCCGTACAGATTCCAGATCCGGCAGTTCGGCAGCACCTGCCGTGTCCGGTGCACCAGCTCCTCGGGCAGCGCCTCGCCGGCGAGGATCAGCGCGCGCGCATCGGTCGGCAGCGCCGTGGTGTCGAGCAGCGTGCGCAGCACCGACGGCACGCCGCTCAACAGCCGCATGCCCGAGCGGCCGCGATGGGCGATGGCGAGCAGGTCGGGCGCGACCTCGATGCAGCCGCCGCAGCTCAGCGGCGAGAACATCTCCAGCACCGACATGTCGAAATTGATCGAGGACGAGGCGAAGGTCGAAGCCAGCACATCGGTGCCGACAGCGGCAAAGCTCCAGCGCACGAGATTGACGAGCCCGCGCTGCGGGATGGCGACGCCCTTGGGGCGGCCGGTCGAGCCGGAGGTGAAGATGACGTAGGCGAGATCGTCAGGCCGCGGACGCCGCTGCGGCAAGGCGGGCGGCTGTTGCAGCAGTGTGGGATCGTCGATCCTGAGCTGCGTGAGATCGCCGGGCAATGCGGCGGTGCTGCCGTCGGTCAGCACCAGTTGCAGCCTCGCATCCTCCGCCATCACACGCAGCCGCTCGGCCGGGTAGGCCGGATCGAGCGGCACATAGGCGTGGCCGGCCTTGAGCACGGCAAGGATCGCGACGATCAGTTCCGGCCCGCGGCCGAGCGCGATGCCGATCAGCGCGTTGAGCGTGGGGACGTGCGCTGCGAGATGTCCGGCGAGGTGATCGGCGCGGCGATGCAGCTCGGCATAGCTGATCTCGCCGCCGTCATGGACGATCGCCGGCTGCTCGGCATGGTCACGCGCGGCGGCATCGAGCAGATCGAGAATGGTCTCGTCCGCGTCGCGCGGCGCCGACGTCGCATTCCAGGCCTGGAGCTGGCGCCGCTCGGCGGCGCCGAGCATCGAGAGGCTGCTGAGCCTTGCGGTGCCTTCGGCCTTTGCCATCGCGCCAAGTAGGGTCGCGACATGCCCGGCCAGCCGCTCCATACTGGCGGGCGCGAACATCTCGGCGTCGTATTCCAAAATGCCCTCGAGCCCGCCGTCGCCGGTCGGCTGCAGCGACAGGGTCAGCGCGAATTTTGCGACACCCGGCTCCGGCGGATGCATCCGCGTGGTGAGGCCGGCGATCTCCGGCGCGCGGAAGGCGGCGGCGTTCTGCAGGGCGAGCATCGCCTGGAACAGCGGGCTGACACCGAGCTGGCGGGCCGGCTGCAGCTCCTCGACCAGTTGTTCGAACGGCAGGGTCTGATGCGCGAAGGCGGCGAGATCGGTCTCGCGCACACGGGCCAGCAACTCGCCCAGAGTGGGATCGTCCGAGAGCCGCAGCCTTAGCACCAGCGTGTTGACGAAGAAGCCGATCAGCCCCTCGAACTCGCGGCGGGTGCGGTTGGCGATCGGCGTGCCGATGCTGATGTCGTCGCTGCCGCTCCAGCGCGCCAAGACGGTGGCGAAGGCCGCATGCAGGACCATGAACAGCGTGACGCCGTGGCGGCGGGCCAGCGCCTCCCAGGCCGCGACCTCGCTCGCATCATGACGCAGATGCACGAAGCCGGCGGGATGGCGCGGCGTCGTCGGACGCGGCAGGTCGAGCGGCAGCTCCAGCCGCGCCGGCGCCTCAGTGAGCGCCGCACGCCAAAAAGCGAGCTCGCGCGGGATCGGTCCATTGGGATCGGCGAGCAGCTGCCGGTGCCACAGCGCGTAGTCGGCGTACTGAACGGCAAGCTCCGGCAGCTTCGCAACCGCGCCGCTGCGAGCGGCCTCATAGAGCCGCGCCAACTCGCCGAAGAACACGCCGGATGACCAGCCGTCGAAGGCGATGTGATGGATGACGACGGCGAGCACGTGACGCTCGGCGGCCAGCCGGACCAGCACGGCATGCAGCGGCAGGTCGCGCGACAGGTCGAAGCGGTGCTGCACCAGACCATCGAGCCGGGCAGCGAGCGCGGCGTCGCGATTGGCGGGGCCGAGATCGGAGAGATCGTCGTGCAGCAGGCGGAAGGCGCTCGCTGGCCGGATGATCTGGATCGGCGCATCGGCCTTGAGCTCGACGGTGCTGCGCAGGCTCTCATGGCGCGCAACCAGCGCGGTCAGCGCACGATCGAGCGCCTGGGCGTCGAGTGCGCCGTCGAGATCGAGCGCGAATGGAATGAGGTAGGCGGCCGAGCCGCCTTCGAGCTGATCGAGGAACCACAGCCGGGTCTGCGCCGCCGACAGCGGCAGATCGGCCGGGCGCGGCAGCGCGACGAAGGCGGTGGCCTGATCATCGGTCTTGTCGTCGAGGGAGGCTGCGAGCCGGGCGATGGTCGGCTGCTCGAACAGCCGGCGCAGCGGCAGCTCGCGGCCGAACTGGGTGCGCAGCCGGGAGACGAGCCGGGTGGCGAGCAGCGAGTGGCCGCCGAGCTCGAAGAAATTGTCGTCGATGCCGATCCGGGCATGGCCCAGCAGTTCGGCCCAGATCGCAGCCAGTGCCTGCTCGGTCGCGGAGCGCGGCGCGCGATAGCTCGCCTCGGAAGCAGCGGCGAGATCGGGCTCGGGCAGGGCCTTGCGGTCGAGCTTGCCGTTCGGCGTGACCGGCAGCGCCTCCAGCGCCACGAACAGCGCCGGCACCATGTAGTCCGGCAGCAGGCTGCCGAGATGACCGCGCAGCTCGGCCGCCGATGGCGCCGCGCCGTCGCGTCCGACGACATAGGCGACGAGACGCCGTCCTTGCGCATGCTCCTGCGGCACGACCGCCGTCGCCGCCACGGCCTCATGCCTCCGCAACGCGCTCTCGATCTCGCCGGGCTCGATGCGGAAGCCGCGGATCTTGACCTGGTGGTCGGCGCGGCCGTGAAACTCGAGCGTGCCGTCGGCGCGCCAGCGCGCGCGGTCGCCGGTGCGGTAGAGCCGCGTTCCCGTCGGCCCGAACGGATCGGCGATGAAGCGCTCCGCCGTCAGTCCGGGACGGTTGATGTAGCCGCGCGCCAGCCCGGCGCCTGCGACATAGACCTCGCCAACGACGCCGATGGGCAGCAGGTTCAGCGCATCGTCGAGAATGACGACCGCGCGATTGGCAACCGAGCGACCGAGCGGCAGCGGTGTCGTGATCGCGGCGACGTCCGGCAGCGGATGACGGGTGACGAAGGTCGTCGTCTCCGTCGGACCGTACATGTGGCCGACAACGGTGCGGCTGTGGTCGAGCACGCGGCGCACGACCTCGGGCGATACCGTCTCGCCGCCGGTCAGCACCTCATCGACTCCGTCGAAGCAGCCGGGCTGTTCCTCCGCGACTGCCGCAAACAGCTGATAGGTCAGGAACAGGCGCGTCACGCCGTGATGGCGGATCGCCGCCGCCAGCCGGCCCGCATCGAACGCGCCGGTCGGCCCGATGGCAACGCTGTGGCCGTGCAGCAGAGGTGCGAACAGCTCGAAGGTGCTGGCATCGAAGGCCGGGTTGGAATGCAGCAGGATCGTCTGCGCTTGGCCGCTGTGCCAGATCGGATCGTCTGCCAGTGAGATGATGTTGCGATGGGTGATGCCGACGCCCTTGGGGCGGCCGGTCGAACCCGAGGTGAACATGATGTAGGCGAGATCGTCGGCCGCGCCGGCAATCTCCGGAGCGCGATCGTCGACTGCATCGGGGCGCGGCAACAGAACGCTCACGCCGGCCTGACCGGCAAGCTCCGCCGCCAGCGCCGGCGCGGCCACCGCAAAGCGCGCGCCAGTGTCGAAGAGGATGAAGTCGCGCCGGTCGCGCGGCTGTCCCGGCTCCAGCGGCACGTAGGTCGCCCCGGCCTTGAGCGCGGCCAGGACCGCGATCACGAACTCCGGCGAGCAGGCGAACAGCAGGGCGACGCGATCCCGCGGCCGGACTCCGGCGGCCATCAGCTCGTGGGCGAGCGCATTGGCGCGTCGGTCGAGATCACGATAGGTGAGCGTCCGGTGACCGGCGCGGATGGCGATCACGTCGGGCGTTCGGTTGGCCTGTGCGGCGAAACGTCCGGCGAGGGTTTCCTGCGATGCGATCTCGGTCACGCAGGCGGGCGCGCCGGGCTGCTCGGCTTGCGCCAGATCCGAAGGCACCAGCGCCAGCCGGGCCGCCGGACCCACCGGATCCGCGGCGAAGGCGCGCAGCAGCGTCTCGAACGCCCGGGCCCAATGCCGAACCGTCGCCGGCGCGAACAGGTCAGGATTGAACTTGAAATTGCCGAACAGCGCCGCGTTGGCTTCGTACAGTTCGAGAACGAAATCGAACTGGCCGAGCTGCTGCGGAAACGGGTCGCTGCGCGCAGCCAGTCCGCCCCAAATGCTCCAGCCGTCATTCGGCAGCGGCGCGATCAATCCCTCGACCGCCTGCTGACCGCGGAGTTGCAGGAAGTTGAAGCACGCCTGATAGATCGGCGTTCGCGCCGGATCGCGCCGGGTCTGCAGCCGCTGCGCAAGCAGCGAGAACGGATAGTCCTGGTGTTCGGCTGCTTCCGCTGTGGCGCGCCGTGTGGCGTCGAGAAAGGCCGCGAGGCTCTGGCCGTCCGTCAGCCGCGTGCGATGCACGACGGTGTTGACGAAATAGCCGACGGTCGCCTCGAAGGAGGCTTGCGTGCGGCCGGAGACCACCGAGCCGAGCAGGATGTCGTCCTGTCCGCTCAGCCGATGCAGCAGCAGGCTGTAGGCGGCAAGCAGCACGACGGACAGCGTGGTCTCGTGACGCCGTGCCAGCGCCTTGAGCTGGGACAACAGCTCCGGCGCGACGGTGAGGTCGATCTGTTCGCCGCGCTCCCGGCGCTGCGCCGGCCGCGGATGATCCAGCGGCAGGTCGAGCACCGGCAGCTCGCCGGACAGCAGCCAGTGCCAATACGACCAGAGCTGCTCGCCGCGCGCCCCGGCCAGCAACGCACGCTGCCAGCGGACGAAGTCCGTGTAGCTGCGTTCGACGGAAGGGAGCTCGGCGATGGTCCCCGCGGCCCTGGCCTGATAGCTCCGTCCGATCTCGTCGAGCAGGATGACGATCGACTGGCCGTCGATGACGATGTGATGGGCGAGCGGCAGCAAAACGTGGTCGTCGCTGCCGCGGCTGATCAGCACAGCCCGGAACAGTGGGCCGTGCTCGAAGCCGAACGGCTCGTCATAGGCGGCCTGCACCGTCTGGCGGAGCGCCGACTCGTCTGCGACCTGGACGTGGCGGAGCTCGACGGCCCGCGACGACACGGCCTGCATCGGTGTTCCCGCGCGCCAGGCGAATGTGGTGCGCAAAGCGGGGTGGCGGGCGGCGACGTCCTGCAACGCCAGCCGCAATGCCGCGACGTCGACCGGTCCGCGCAGCCGGACCGGAAATGCGACGTGATAGGCCGTGCTCGACGGATCGAGCTGGTGCAGAAACCACAGCGCCTGCTGGCCGAAGGACAGGGGATGATGGGCCGCCTCGGCGCCGCGCCGCCGCAACAGCTCGGCCGCGAGCTTGCGCTTGCGCTGGAGCTCGTCGGTATCGACGGCGACGGCAGACCCGATCGGGTTGTCCTCAGGGGGCAGGCGCTCCGATTCTGCGCGTGAGGGGTCCCATCGGTCGTTCACGATGCATCACGCTGCAGATGAGCCGGCGGCATCTCGCTGGCGGCGAAGACTGAGCGGTCTCATGTCGGTCCAGGCGCTCTCGATGAAGGCGAGGCAGTCCGCCTTGTTGCCAACGGGCCCGGTCTGCCGCCAGCCGGCCGGGATGTCCTTGAATTGAGGCCAGAGCGAATATTGCTCCTCATCGTTGACGAGCACGACGAAGATTGCGCTCTCGTCGTCGAATACATTCACCATGTCGGCACCAAGGACGTAAGACATCGTTCCCTGTACCGCGAGGTACAGGGTCACTCAGATCCGCAGCTACTAACGGCAGCGGGGCAGGTGAAGGTTAGGCGGTGGCGGCCGCCTCAGTGGTGGCGCTCTTGCGCGACAAGCCGCGCTTGACCTGATCCTTCATCGACTCGAGATCGACCGACAACAGATCGCCGCCCTTCTCGAAGTGATTGACGAAGACTCGGCCGATGGCCCAGGTCAGGGCCGAGGCGAATGCCGGCACGACGGCGAGCCCGAGCAGCGGGCCGACGAAGGGGACATAGCGAACGGCGCGGATCGCAGCTCCGGAGAGCGGGCTGACCGGTACGATGCCGCCGATCAAGGCCGCGACATAGGACTTCACGGCGTTCTCGTTGAACGGGATCTCGTAGTTCTCAGCGAGCTCGCTGATCATCTTGACCTGAATGCCCGTCAACGCAAAAACATCGAGCAATGGCAAGGGGATGAGCCCGGTGATGGCTCCGAACCCGGCATTGCGCTTGACGATCGCCAGCGCCTGCTTGTGGCGTTCGGGACTGACTGCGGGAGTGACGGGCGGGGAAACAGTTTGGTCGCTGGAAGCCAAATTCGTCATGATGATTGATTCCCAATTATTAGTTGTAAGGTACCATCGTTCCACCAGCCTTGGAAGGGCTGTCGACCTGCTTGTCGTGAACTATCACCAGATAATGAGTCGTTACTACGCCGGTAGCCGGCGGTGCGACCGGTGATGCGACACTGAGTGATCGAGATGCGGCTGCCCGTCGACGTCTGGGCAATGCACAATAAGGTGCGGTTTGGTGTCCGTGGTGCCGATTGTCCTGTGAGCATCACGGGAACGACGCGATCTGAGCTGAGCCGGCACGACGTTGTCATGATACTATGCCAATCATTCGATGTGGGTCGATCCATGCCTGATGACGTGCGGCATTCGTTTGCTGATGACTGGCTCCTGTGTTTCAAGCCAAGGGCGGCGGCCCGCCGGCGACTGGTCTGCTTCGGGCCCGCGGGGGGCGGTGCCTCGTTCTTTCGCCGGTGGCCGGATCTGGTGCCGCCGGACGTCGAGGTGCTCGCGGTGCAGCTCCCGGGCCGCGAGACGCGCTTGGCCGAGCCGCCGGAGCACGACATCGTCGGCCCGGCGTTGGCCGTCGGCCGATCGTTGATGACGCGCAAGACGCTGCCGACCGTGCTGTTCGGCCATAGCATGGGAGCGCTGCTGGCGCTGGAAACCGCCCGCGGGCTGCGGCAGGCGCACTTTGCGTGCGATCTCGGCCTGGTCGTGTCGGGGCGCGAGTCTCCCGATCTTGCCATGCAGGACAGCGGCTTCATGGCGCTCGACGATGATGCGTTCCTGGCCGCCATCGATCGCCGCTACGGCGGCATTCCGCCGGCGGTGATGGAGATCGCCGAACTGCGCGAGCTGATCGCGCCGGTGTTGCGCGCCGATTTCGCCGCCGTGATCGGCTACCGGGACCGAGCGGCCGACCCGCTCGACATCGAGGTCACCGTCATGCGCGGCCGCGACGATCCGCAGACGGCCGATGAGCGGATCGCGGGCTGGGGCAGGGTGTCCGTCCGGCCGGTGCGCCGCCGCGACTTTCCTGGCGGGCACTTCTATCTGTCCGATCGTCCCGAAGCGGTGCTGGCTGAAGTGCTGTCGGCGTCGTTCGTCGCCGAGCCATCCTGAGCCGATGCCGGCGGGATCGTCATCGGCCATGAGTTCGTTTGTTTATTTGCAAGCCTCCCGCAGTGTGCCCTTTGCCGTCAACGACCGTTGTGATCAAACACATTGCCGATGGATTCGATTGCGCCATGCGGTTCGAACGCGCCGGCATGCCGGCGCGGGGGCTCATTTTATGGGGAGCCGCGCCTCCGTCCTTGGCTGACGGCGCGGTCCTGGGGTGTTTCAGCGTGGACAGAAGGCGGTTTGAACCTTGGACCTGATACGCTTCGTCCTCGCCTCCGCGGGTCCGATCCGCTTCCGCCTCATCGCCGGCATGGTGCTGACCAGCTTCGCGATGGGCGCGCTGATGGTCGTGACCAACACCGCGACCGCGCCGGAGTCGAGCGACGGGCCGGCGTTGGAGATGGTGCTGCTGTTCGTCGTGCTGGCGGCGCTGGTGATCGGCTCGCATCGGTACTCGATGCGGATGGTGACGGCGCTCAGCGAAGCCATCCTGCGCCAGATCCGCGACAATTACGTGCTCCTGGTCCGCCGCATCGAGCTGGAGGCGCTGGAGCGCACCGGCGTCGACCGGATCTACGACGTCGTCGCGCGCGAGACGATCCTGATCTCGGATGCCGCGCCGCAGATCGTCACCGGCATGATCTCGGCGCTGACCTTCGTGCTGCTCGGCGTCTACATCGCCTATCTCTCTTTATTTGCCATCGTGCTGCTGGTGTTCGCCTTCGTGGTGACCGTCTATTTCTACCGCTACAGCCAGCGCGGTTCCCGCGCGGCGCTGGTGGCGGCGAGCGCGCAGGAGACGCGCTTTCTCGACCTGATGGGCCATCTGCTGCACGGGTTCAAAGAGGTGCGTCAGAACGCCGCGCGCGGCCACGACCTGGAGCAGGACCATCTGCTGCCGGCATCGGAGGAGATCGACACCAAGAACACGGTTGCGATGGACCACATCGCCTCCGGCATGAGCATCTCCTATATCGGCTTCTACAGCCTGCTCGCCGCCGTCGTGTTCATCCTGCCCGGCTACATCAAGGAGCACCGCACGGTGCTCCAGGTGCTCTATACCGTCCTCTTCATGCTCTCATCCCTCGACAACGTGCTGCGCTCGGCGGCCGTGCTGGCGCGCGCCAACCTGTCGATGGAGCATCTCCTGGACATGGAGAAGAAGCTGCTGGCCGCCGCGCGCGAGCCCGAGCCGTCGCCGGATGCCTCGCATCAGGTGTTCACCCAGGTCGAGCTGCGGGCGATCACCTATTCGCACACCGGCCGCGACGGCAAGGCCAACTTCACCCTCGGTCCGTGCGACCTCGTCGTCGCGCCCGGGCAGATCACCTACCTGATCGGCGGCAATGGCAGCGGCAAGTCGACCCTGATGCGGCTGCTGACCGGCCTTTATGAGCCGGCCTCCGGCGTCATCCTGTGGGATGGTCAGCCGGTGGACCATGCTCGGCGCGGCAAATATCGTCAGCTGTTCTCCTGCGTGTTCGCCGATTTCCATCTGTTCGACCGCTTCTACGGCGCGCGCACGATCGATCCGGCCAAGGTCAACGCCATGGTGGCCGACTTCGGCCTCGCCGAGAAGACCACGTTCCGCGACGGCGGCTTCACCCAGCTCGACCTGTCGACCGGACAGCGCAAGCGGCTGGCGCTGATCGTTGCGCTGCTCGAGGACCGGCCGATCTATCTGCTCGACGAGGTCGGCGCCGATCAGGACCCGTCCTTCCGTCATCGCTTCTACACCGAAATCCTTCCCGACTTGCGAGCTCGCGGCAAGGCCGTTATCGTCATCAGCCACGATGATCGCTACTTCTCGATGGGCGATCGCGTTCTCACGATGCGGGACGGCCGGCTCGAGCAAGCCGAGGCTTTGACATGAGCATCGCGACATGAGCGTGGCCTATCCCGATCGCAGCTCCCGCAACTCGCCGTCGCCGCTCAGGCCGACGCGCGGCCGGCTTCGCGACCGCATCGAGGCCTATGTGGTCGGCACCATCGCGCTGGCCGGCATCCTGGTATTGCTACTGTGGCGGCTGGTGATCGTCGTCGTCCCCGCCGGCCATGTCGGCGTGCTCTACAGCCTGCTGGGAGGCGGCACCGTCATCGACGACGTCTTCCGCGAAGGCCTGGCGCTCAAGCTGCCCTGGAACAAGATGTATCTGTTCGAGACGCGCGTGCAGTCGCTGCCGCTCGACGTCGAGGCGCTCAGTCTCGAAGGCCTGCGCGTCGACGTGAAGGCCAATCTGATCTTCCACATCGACGGCAATGCGGCACCACGGCTGCTGAAGGAAGTGGGCACCGACTACGTCAATCGGCTGATCATGCCGGTGACGCAAGGCGTCGTCCGCCGCGTCATCGGCAAGTTCGACAGCCACCGGCTCTACACCATCGACAGCGAGCTTCTGACTGGCCAGATGCTGGAGGCGCTGCGCGGCGAACCGAAGAGCTCGATCCTGATGTATGACGACATGGTCGTGACCAGGGTCATCCTGCCCGACGGCATGCGCAAGGCGATCGAGGACAAGCTGACCCAGGAGCAATACGCCGCGTCCTACGAGTTTATCCTGGCGCGCGCCCGCTCCGAGGCCGAGCGCCAGCGCATCGAGGCCATCGGCCTCGAGAACTACTATGCCACCGTGGCGCGGGCGCTGTCGAAGGACGTGCTGACCTGGACCGGCATCCAGGCGACGCTCGATCTCGCGCGTTCCAACAACAGCAAGGTCGTCGTGGTCGGCGGCGGCACCAATCAGATGCCGCTCATTCTGGGGTCCGAAGTCTCCTCCGGCAGCGCGACCGCGCCGAACCCGGGGATCATGGGGCTCGACAGCACCAAGCTGACCTTCCCGAAGGTCGAAAACCCCGCGCGCGATCCGCTCGAAAATCCGATCGGGCCCGGTCTGCCTGGGCGAGCCCGCATGACTCCGCTGGGCGTGCCGCCGGCGCCGACACGCCAGGGATCGCCAATTCCCGCCGCTCCGGTGCAGAATGCCCAGTAGCTGGTGGTCACCACGCATCGTCGTCAGCATGAGGAGCATGTCTTGATGTCCGCCTTCGTCATCATCTGCTACGTGCTGCTGTGCCTCCTCAGCGGCTATTTCGGCCGCGACTCGCGCATGGGCTTCTGGGGCTGCGTCTTCCTGTCGGCGATTTTCAGTCCGGTGCTGGTGCTGCCCGCGCTGTTCCTGCTCGGTGGTGGCCGGCGGCCGGCCTGAGGCCAGGCGCTCGGTCGTTTCAAAGGCCATCTCTGCAAAGGCGATCGGCGGTGACGCCCGACGGGCAAAGACCGCATGGCTCGCATGTGCGGATTGCCCGTCGTGCCAGTTTGTCGCGGGCACCTCGCTTGTGTCGTCGGGCAAATCACCGTCACATTCTCGCGCATCCCGGCTCGCTGAAGAGGGACGTTTCGCGATCGTCACGAACGTCGAGCTGGAGATGCGGTGGGCGTGTCGGTCCGCAGCGTGACTTGCTTGCGCGGACGAACGGAACGATGCGACGGCGAAATGGTGTGGTCCTGGCGCCCCGATGCTGGCGTCAAGTCGGCGGTGATGATCCGTCGGCGACGGGGGCAAGACAGCCGGTCCCCGAGGAGAGCGCCTATAACCCGCAAAACCATCGCGCAGGGAAGGCCGGGATGTCCGCGCCAAACCTGTGGTTCCTACCCCGTGCAATTTTCACTGCACGGGGGCCATGGGGGCGGCAGGCTCCCGGCCTTCCCTGCGCCTCTTCGTCTCCGAAGAGGACGAACGGATGCAAGACTCGGGCGCAAGACGCCGCGAGAACGCGACGTCATGTTTGCTCTTGTTGATTGGGCTGTTTGACTCGTGAAGCGGTTGACCTCCGGCCGGGCGTCGCAAATTCGTGCCGTGCCGTCGCGCCATGGTGTAGACTGACCGTCCGCCGATCCCGAGTGAAGAAGTAGCGTGCAGACCTGCCGATGAGGGCGATCGAAAATCTCTTTCAAAGCCCGGTCGTGGTGGCTGCGTCGTCTCTGTCGCTTGCCGATGACGGCCTCTTTCCCGAAGAGCGCGCGCATGTCGAGAACGCCGTCGCCAAGCGGCGGGCCGAGTTCGGAACGGCGCGCATGCTGGCGCGCAAGGCGCTGGCGGAGCTCGGGGCCGCGCCTGTGCCGTTGGTTCCTGGCCCGGATCGCGCGCCGGTCTGGCCGCAGGGCTACACGGGCAGCATGTCTCATTGTGCCGACTTCTGCGCCGTAGCGGTCGCGCGCAGCCGCGAGGTCCGATCGCTCGGGCTGGACGTCGAGGATCTGCGCCAGCTTGATCCCTCTCTGCTGGAGCTCGTGCTCACGCCCACCGAGCGGCGCTGGCTGCAGGCGCAGCCTGAAGACGTGCGGCCGATGCTGCCGATCACGCTCTTCAGCGCCAAGGAAGCCTACTACAAGTGCCAATATCCGATCACGCGCGGCTTTCTGGATTTTCAGGACGTCGAGCTCGCGATCGATCCGGGGGCAGGGACGTTTGAAGCGCGCGTCGTCAGGGCGGGATGGCCGGACGCCGTCGCGCGTCTCGGCGGACGTTTCGTCGTCGCGGATGGGCGGGTTCATTGCGGGTTGGAGTTGCCACAGGCTGGCGCCTAGCGCTGCAGCTCCAGGTTGGCTCGTCCCGATCGCGCGGCATGCGACGCCGCGTCTCAAGCCGTGCAGAACCGATAGTCCCTGAGCCACTTGCTGCAGTCGCTAAACAAATGGCGCTCGGATTTCGCCCGATTAGCGCTTGACATGTTTAGTCGAAGTAAATCTACTAAACAAAATACTTAACTCGGACGGTGATCCGAGGTGTCATGAGGAAACGCTTGCGGCTCCCGCTGTCGTTGTGACGGCGCATCTTGCTGCGGGCCACACATCGCCGGCATCCGTGCACAAGCGGGGCGGCGCCAACAGGGAGGGAGTGCCAGATGAAGTTGCTGCAGACATTTGCACTGACGGCGACCGTCGCCGCCGCGACAGTGCTCGGCGCATCCGCGCCGGCACGGGCCGAAGGAAAAACCATCACGCTGTGCTGGGCGGCGTGGGACCCGGCCAACGCGCTCGTCGAGTTGTCGAAGGACTTCACCGCCAAGACCGGCGTCAACATGAAGTTCGAATTCGTGCCGTGGCCGAACTTCGCCGACCGCATGCTCAACGAGCTCAATTCCAAGGGCAAGCTGTGCGACCTGATGATCGGCGACTCCCAGTGGATCGGCGGCGCCGCGGAGAACGGCCAATACGTCAAGCTCAACGAGTTCTTCGACAAGGAAGGCATCAAGATCTCCGACTTCATGCCGGCGACCGTCGCCGGCTACGCCGAGTGGCCGAAGGGCACGCCGAACTACTGGGCGCTGCCGGCGATGGGCGACGCCAACGGCTGGACCTACCGCAAGGACTGGTTCGCGCGGCCGGAGATCCGCGAGGAGTTCAAGAAGAAGTTCGGCCGCGAACTCGAGGTGCCGAAGACGCAAGAAGAGCTGAAGGACATCGCCGAGTTCTTCCAGAAGCGGGTGATCGACGGCAAGACCGTCTATGGCGCGGCGATCTTCACCGAGCGCGGCTCGGAAGGCATCACCATGGGCGTCACCAACGCGCTCTATCCGTTCGGCTTCAAGTACCAGAACCCGAAGAAGCCATATGACATGCAGGGCTTCGTCAACTCCGACGACGCCGTGAAGGGGCTCGAATTCTACAAGGCGCTGTACAAGTGCTGCACGCCGCCGGGCTATTCCAACGGCTACATGCAGGAGGGCCTCGACGCCTTCAAGTCCGGCCAGGTCGCGCTGCAGATGAACTGGTTCGCGTTCTTCCCCGGCCTCTACAAGGACCCGAATGTCGGCGGCGACAAAATCGGCTTCTTCGTCAACCCGGCCCAGAAGGAAAAGGGCTCGCAACTCGGCGGGCAGGGCATCTCGGTGGTGGCCTATTCGCCGAACCGTGCCGAGGCGCTGGCCTACATCAAATGGTTCGCCTCGCTCGACACCCAGAAGAAGTGGTGGGCGCTCGGCGGCTACAGCTGCCACAAGGGCGTGCTCAACGACCCCAACTTCAAGACCACCGCGCCGTTCGCCGCCGACTTCCTGGTGGCGATGGACCAAGTGGTTGATTTCTGGGCCGAGCCGTCCTACGCGCAGCTCCTGCTCGCCATGCAGAAGCGCGTTCACGACTACGTCGTCGCCGACCAGGGCACGGCCAAGGGCGCGCTCGACGGGCTGATCGCCGACTGGACCAAGGTGTTCAAGGAGGACGGCAAGCTCTGACGATTGCGCTTCTCAGTACCGATGTCTCCACGTGTCGTTCCGGGGCGCGCGAAGCGCGAGCCCGGAACCCATACCCCCAGGAAGCCGCGTGAGGCACAGATGTCCGTTGGATCTCGCCCCAAAGAACGTCCTGTGGCTATGGATTCCGGGCTCGCGCTTCGCGCGACCCGGAATGACGAGAAGATGAAGCAGCTCCCCCAAACAGCCACCGTGAAGCAGCCCCTCGCATGACCGACCAAACCGGATTGAGCGGCCTCGTTGACCGCGCCGCCCTGGTGACGCCGCCTGTCTTGGCGCGTCGCGCGCGCGGTCTGTCCGAGCGCGCCATCGCCTGGCTGTTCATCACGCCGACGATGCTGCTGCTGCTGGCGATCAACATCTTTCCGCTGATCTGGACCATCCGGCTGTCGTTCACGAACTACCGCGCCAATCGGCCCAACGCGACGGTGCTCGATGTCGGGCTCGCCAACTACCAGTCGATCCTGACCGATCCGGATGTCTGGGCGGCGATGACGGTGACGGCCCGCTTCGTGTTCTGGAGCATCCTGATCCAGACCGTGCTCGGCTTCGCCCTGGCCTGGCTGATCGACAAGAAATTCCGCGGTCACGGCCTGTGGACCACCTTGATCTTGCTGCCGATGATGCTGTCGCCGGCGGTCGTCGGCAATTTCTGGACCTTCCTCTACCAGCCGCAGACCGGGCTGTTCAACTACGTCGTTTCGGCGGTCACCGGCACGCCGGCATCCTCGTTCCAGATGCTGGCGCAGGTGCCGCTGGCCCCCTGGGCGATCGTGATCGTCGACACCTGGATGTGGACGCCTTACGTGATGCTGATCTGCCTCGCCGGCCTGCGCTCGATCCCGGACTACATCTACGAGGCGGCCGAGGTCGACCGCGCCTCGCCCTGGCGGCAGTTCTGGTCGATCACGCTGCCGATGGCGCTGCCCTTCATCATGCTCGCGGTGCTGTTCCGCGGCATCGAGAACTTCAAGATGTTCGACATGGTCAACCTCTTGACCGGCGGCGGACCCGGCTCGACGACGGAGGTCGCCTCGATCACGCTGAAACGCGAGGCGTTCGAGAAGTGGCGCACCGGCTATTCCTCAGCGTTCGCGATCATCCTGTTCGTCACCGTGTTCGGCCTCGCCAACATCTACGTCAAGGCGCTCAACCGGGTGAAAAGCCGATGACCGGTCTCGTCTCCGCGCATTCCGTGGTCGATCCGTCGCCGCTCGTGAAGCGGATCGCGGCGATGGCTGTGGTCGGCTACGCGCTGATCACCCTGGTGCCACTGCTGTGGATCGTGATGACCGGCTTCAAGTCGCCGTCGGACGCGATCGCCTATCCGCCAAAGATCATCGCCGAGCCGACGCTCGAGGGCTATTGCAACCTGTTCACGACGCGGACGCGGCAGGCGCCGGAGTATATGGCCAAGCTGCCGCCGGCCACCGGCCTGTGCGACCGCATCTCGCGCGAACGTAACATGGTGGTCGCGGGACCGTCGAACTACATTCCGCGCTACGTGAACTCATTGGTGATCGCGTTCGGCTCCACGGCCCTGTCGGTCGTGCTCGGAACGCTCGCGGCCTACGCGTTCTCACGCTTCAAGGTGCCGCTGAAGGACGATCTGCTGTTCTTCATCCTGTCGACCCGTATGATGCCGCCGATCGCGGTCGCGATCCCGATTTACCTGATGTATCGCGAGCTCGGACTGTCCGACACCAAGCTCGGCATGATCCTGCTCTATACGTCGGTCAACATCTCGCTCGCAGTCTGGCTGCTCAAGGGCTTCATGGACGAGATCCCGCGCGAGTATGAAGAGGCGGCGATGGTCGACGGCTACACGCGGCTGCAGGCCTTCTTCAAGGTGGTGCTGCCGCAGGCCACCACCGGCATCGTCGCCACCGCGATCTTCTGCCTGATCTTCGCCTGGAACGAATACGCCTTCGCCGTGCTTCTGACCTCCGGCACGGCGCAGACCGCGCCGCCCTTCATCCCGATCATCATCGGCGAAGGCGGCCAGGACTGGCCGGCGGTCGCGGCAGGCACGACGCTGTTCCTGATCCCGATCGTCGTGTTCACGGTGGTGCTGCGAAAGCATCTGTTGCGCGGCATCACCTTCGGAGCGGTGCGCAAATGAGCGAAGCCACGCAGAACCTTCCTGCCGAAACCGGCGCTCCGCGTTGGCCACGCGCGCTGCGCCGCGGACCGATGGAGACGGTGGCGACGCTCCTGATCGCGGCCGGCGTGCTGATGCTGCTGCAGCCGTTCGCGCTGGTGCTCTACACCTATTCCTTTGTCACGACGCTCGCGGGCGTCGTGATGTTCACCATCGTCTCCAAGTTTCCGGATTGACGCCATGGCCGAGATCCGTATCGAAAACCTCGAGAAGCAGTTCGGCGGCTTCGCGGCCGTGCGCGGCACCAGCTTCACCATCGCCGATGGCGAGTTCTTCTGCCTGCTCGGTCCCTCCGGCTGCGGCAAGACCACGACCTTGCGCATGATCGCGGGGCTGGAGTTGCCGACCTCCGGCACGATCAGCCTCGGCGGCGAGGACGTCACGTTCCGCCGCGCCAGGGAGCGCGACATCGCGATGGTGTTCCAGCTGTTCGCGCTGTACCCGCACATGAACGTCCGCAAGAACATCGCCTTTCCGCTGGTGTCGATGGGCGTGCCGCGGGCCGAGATCAAGCGCAGGGTCGAGGAAGCGGCGCGTATCCTGCGCATCGATCACCTGATCGATCGTCCCGTCAGCGGATTGTCCAGCGGCGACCGCCAGCGCGTCGCGCTCGGCCGCGCCATCGTGCGGGAGCCCAAGGCGTTCCTGATGGACGAGCCGCTCGGTGCGCTCGACGCCGAGTTCCGTCACATCATGTGCGGCGAGCTGCGCGCGCTGCATGATCGCCTCAAGGCGACCACGGTGTTCGTCACGCACGACCAGCTCGAGGCGATGTCGATGGCCGACAAGATCGCGGTGATGAACCGCGGCGTGGTCGAGCAGTTGGGCACGCCGCAGGAGATCTATGACCGGCCGGCCTCGATGTTCGTCGCCGACTTCATCGGCTCGCCCGCCATGAACTTCATCCGCTTCGACGCAAAGCTTGCCGCGGGCACCGAGACAGTCCGGATCGATGGTGCTGACATCAGCGTGCCCGTGCTGCGCGAGGATGCCGGCGCCGGCGCGCTGGTGCTCGGCGTCCGTCCGGAGCAGGTGACTCTGACGACCGAGGGCGGCCTGCGCGGCGAGGTGTTCGGCGCCGAATATCTTGGCACCACCCAGATCGTCACCATCACCACCGCGCGCGGCATCGTGAAGGCGCGCATCCCGGCTGCGGTTCGAGTCGAGCGCGCGGAGCCGGTCGGACTGAGTTTCCGGGCTGACCGTCTCTCGCTGTTCAATGCCGCGACCGGCCGCGCGATCCGCACGGCGCTGTATGAGCAGCCGGCAAGGGGAGGCCGTCATGGCTGAGACGCGCCTCAACGCTGTCAGCAAATCCTTCGGCACCAAGCCTGCGGTGCGTGATCTGTCGTTGACCATCCGCGACGGCGAGCTCGTCGTGCTGCTCGGGCCGACCGGCGCCGGCAAGACGACCACGCTGCGCTTGGTCGCCGGGCTCGAGACGCCGGACCGTGGCTCGGTGATCATCGGCGGTGTCGACCAGACCAGCGCGACGCCGGCGGCGCGCGACGTGACCTTCGTGTTCCAGCAATACTCGCTGTACCCGCATCTGTCAGTCTACGACAATCTCGCTTTTCCGCTGCGTTCGCCGGTGCGCAAGACGCCGGAATCCGAGATCAAGCGCATCATCGGCGATGTCGCGGCGATGCTGCGGATCGAGGACAAGCTCGGCAACCGTGCCACGCAATTGTCGGGCGGCCAGATGCAGCGGGTCGCGATCGGGCGCGCGCTGGTGCGCCGGCCGGCGATCGCGCTGCTCGACGAGCCGCTGTCCTCGCTCGATGCCAAGCTGCGCGCCGATCTGCGCATCGAGCTCAAGCGCATCCAGCAGGATCTCGGCGCCACCATGCTCTATGTCACCCACGACCAGATCGAGGCGATGACGCTGGCCAACCGCATCGGCGTCATCGACCAGGGCCGGCTGGTGCAGGTGGGAACCCCGCGCGAGGTCTATGAGGATCCGGCCAATACCTATGTCGCGACCCGGCTCGGCAGCCCGGGCATCAATCTTTTGCCGCGCGGGCTGTTTCCGGACCTTGCGGTTCCCGGCGACGTCGCGACCATCGGCGCGCGGACCGAGCACATGACCGTGCGTCGCGCAAACGGAGGCGCGCCGGCGCGGGTGAAATGGATCGAGCATCTCGGCGACCAGAACCACCTGCACATCACGCTGAACGATCAGACAATCGTCAGCCTGGTCGAGCCGGACACGGAATTGAAAGTCGGCGACTCCGTCGCTATCGAGTTTACCCGGCCGCTGCTGTTCGACCGGGCGGGTCAGCGGGTGAGATAGAGATGGACCAGGCATTCAAGCGCAGACTGATCGTGGCGATGGCCGATGCCATCATTGCGCATGCCGAGGAGCTTACGGCGCTCGATTCCGCGATCGGCGACGGCGATCATGGCCTCAACATGAAGCGCGGCTTCGAGGCGGTGCTCGCCGACGCGGACAACATCACGGCCAAGCCATTGCCCGATGCGCTGAAGGCCGTCGGCATGGCCCTGGTGATGAAGGTCGGCGGCGCCTCCGGTCCGCTGTATGGCACGCTGGCGATGGGGTTGGGCAAGGCGCTGCCGTCGGAACCATCTGCGGCCGATGCCGCGGCCGCGCTCGGCCGGGCCATCGAAGACGTGAAAGCGCGGGGCAAATCCGAGGCCGGGCAGAAGACGATGCTCGATGTCTTGATTCCCATGCAGGCGGCCTTTGCCGCCGGCGGCGACGATCTCGCGACGCGGCTGCCCGCGATCGCCGCCGAGGCCGCTGACGCGACGGTGCCGATGAAGGCGATCCGCGGCCGTGCGTCCTTTCTCGGCGAGCGCTCGATCGGGCACATGGATCCCGGCGCCCGCTCGTCCAGCCTGCTGGTGCAGGCGATCTGCAGTGTTTTCAACGAGGCCTGAACATGGGTGAGCAGAAGAACGTCGGCATCGTCATCGTGTCGCATTCCGCCAAGGTGGCGGAGGGCGCCGCCGACATGGTCAGGCAGATGGTCGGCGACAGCGTGCCGCTCGCAGCCGTCGGCGGCAATGCCGATGGCGGACTGGGCACTGATGTGGGCGCCATCATGGGCGCGATCGACAAGGCCTGGTCGGAGTCCGGTGTTGCCATTCTGGTCGATCTCGGCGGCGCCGAGACCAACAGCGAGATGGCCGTCGAGATGATGCCGGAGGAACGGCGCGAGCGCATCGTGATCTGCAATGCGCCGCTGGTCGAAGGCGCCGTCATGGCGGCGACGGAGGCCTCCGGCGGCTCCTCGCTGGATGCGGTCCGCGCCACCGCCGAAGAGCTGATGGCTGGATGAGTGGGAATGATGATGGCTGACGGTGGAGAGATCGGCATGCAGGACGTCAGGGCGCATGCGCTGTTGACCAACGAGGTCGGGCTGCACGCGCGCCCCTCGGTCAAGCTCACGCAGCTCGCCAAGCGCTTCGCTGCGACGGTCGAGATCGCAGTCGCGGCCGATGGTCCGTGGACCGACGCCAAGAGCCCGGTGAAGATCATGCGCGTCAAGGCGGCCAAGGGCGAGACGCTGTACATGCGCGCGAACGGCTCTGATGCCGAGGAGGCGGTGCGCGCGCTGGCGGATCTCGTCAATCGGAAGTTCGACGAGGAGTAGATGGTGGAACGCTGCATCCGAGGTCGCGCGGCGTCGGAAGGCCTGGCCGTGGGGCCGGCGGTGATCCTGCGCGCGCTCGAAGGCGCCAGCCGGGTCAAGGGCTCGATCGCCGAGGAGCACGCCGCGCTGGCGGCGGCGGTGGCGGGCGCGCGACTGGCGGTGGCCGATCTCATCACGCGCCTCGATGGCGACGCCGCCGAGCTGATCGGTTTTCAGCTCGCGCTGCTCGAAGACGATGCGCTGACCGAAGCCGCCTATGCCGGGATCGAGACCGGCATCGCGGCTGACGATGCCTGGCGCGCAGCGATGGCCGCGGAGATCGCGGGCTATGTAGCCGCCGATGACGAATATTTTCGCGCCCGCGCCAGCGATCTCGCCGACATCAGGGATCGCGTGCTCCGCCATCTGCTCGGCCTCGAGGACAACGGCGCGATGCCGAACGGGGCGATCATCGTCGCCCGCGATCTCGCACCGTCGGCCTTTCTCGGGATCGACTGGTCGAAGGGCGGCGGCATCGCGCTTGGCGAGGGCAGCCCGACGAGTCATGTCGCCATGCTCGCGCGCGGCCGTGGTGTTCCGATGGTCGTGGGGCTCGGCCACGTGTGGGAGAGCCTCTCCGGCTCGCTGCTCGTCGATGGTGGCGCTGGCCTTGTCGAGGTCGATCCGAGCGTTGAGCGGGTCGAGCGGGCGCGCTCGCTCGGCGCGGCTCTCCTGCAGCGGCGCGCCGATGCGACGGCACATCAGCTCGAGCCCGCTGTGACGCGTGACGGCACGGCGATCTCGGTGCTCGTCAACATCTCCGGTCCATCCGACATGACGGCGCTGCCCGCGGCGGCCTGCGATGGCGTGGGATTGGCGCGCACGGAATTTCTGACGGGCAATCTGCTGCGAGACGAAGAGGCGCAATATCGGGCCTATGCCGAGCTTATGCGCTGGGCCGACGGCCGTCCCGTGACGATCCGCACGCTCGATGCCGGCGGCGACAAGCCGATCCCGGGCTATACGGTCGATGGCGAGAGCAATCCGTTCCTGGGTCTGCGCGGCATCCGCCTGTCGCTGCGCCATCCTGATATCTTCCGCGTTCAGCTGCGGGCGCTGGCGCGCGCGGCCGCGCTGGGGCCGCTGAAGGTGATGCTGCCGATGGTGACGAATGCGGCCGAGCTTGAGACGGCGCGCGCGCATCTGCGTGCGGTGCTGGCCGAACTCGGCGACAGCAACATCGCTTTCGCTGAGCCGGCTTTCGGGATCATGGTGGAAGTGCCCGCTGCAGCCCTCGCCGCACAGCACTTCACGGCCGACTTCTTCTCGATTGGCACCAATGATCTGACGCAATATGCGACAGCGGCGTCGCGGGACGGCACCGAGGTTGCCGACTATGCCGACGTGCTGCATCCCGGTGTGCTCGCAATGATCGCGCATGTCGTGCGCGCCGGCCGGGTCAGTGGCATCGATGTCTCGATCTGCGGCGATGCCGCCGGTGACGTCAGGACGATTCCGGCGTTGCTGGAGGCGGGTGTGCGCGCGCTCTCCGTGTCCCCCGGATTGTTGCCGCAGGTGAAAGCCGCGATCCGCGAGCTCGATCTGGCCACGCTTGCGGAGAGCGCATGAGCGAGCAGGATTCATCGGGAGCGTCCAGCCCGCTCGCCGACTACAAGGCCATCCTGCGCGCGGTGGTCGAGAGCCGCCCGTCCGGCACGCGGCAGCGGCTGGCGGAGGCGATCGGCAAGAACCGCAGCTTCATCTCGCAGATCATCAATCCGGCCTATCCGACGCCGATCCCGCTGCAGCATCTCGAAACCATCTTCCACATCTGCCATTTCTCGCCGCATGAGCAGCAGGCGTTCCTCACTGCCTACCGCGCCGCGCATCCGGGCCGGCTGGAAGAGGCCGAGACACAGCGGCCGATGCGGCGCCTCGTCGTGGAGTTGCCGGATTTCGGTGACGACGCGCTGAACGCCCATGCCGACCGCATCATCAGCGGCGTCGCGCGCGGCATCACCGCGCTGATCTCGGCCAATGAAAACAAGGACGAAACTGATCCGGGAGGGAAGCCATGAAGAAGCTGATCAACGCCGTGGACGACTTGCTGACCGAGAGCCTGCACGGTTTCGCTGCCGTGCATGGCGACATCGTCGCGCTCGGCGAGGACAACAAGTTCGTCCGCCGCAAGACCCTGAAGCCGGGGAAGGTCGCGCTGATCTCCGGCGGCGGTTCCGGCCATGAGCCGCTGCACGCCGGCTTCGTCGGCCAGGGCATGCTGGATGCCGCCTGTCCCGGCCAGGTGTTCACCTCGCCGACGCCCGACCAGATGCTGGCGGCCGCGCAGGCGGTGGAGACGGGCGGCGGCTCGCTGTTCATCGTCAAGAACTACGAAGGCGACGTGATGAATTTTGCGATGGCCGCGGAGATGATGGAGACCAAGGTCGCCACCGTCATCACCGATGATGACGTTGCAGTGGAGACGTCGACCTATTCGACCGGACGCCGCGGCGTCGCCGGCACGCTGGTCGTGGAGAAGATGCTCGGCGCGGCGGCCGAGCAGGGGCGCGATCTGGATGCGCTCAAGGCGCTGGGTGACGAGGTCAACAAACGGACGCGTTCGATGGGCGTGGCGCTGACCTCGTGCACGGTGCCGGCGGCGGGCAAGCCGACCTTTACGCTGGATGAGGACGAAATGGAGATGGGCGTCGGCATCCATGGCGAGCCCGGCCGGCGCCGCGTCAAGCTCGCCTCCGCCGATGCGATCGCCGAGGAGATGATGGGCGCGATCCTCGCCGATCTCGCGCCCAAGCCCGGGACGCCCTGCCTGCTGCTGGTCAACGGCTTCGGCGGCACGCCTGCGATGGAGCTCTATGTGATGGCCAATGCCGCGCGCCGCATTCTGGAAGCACGCGGTCTTGCGATTGCGCGCGGATTGGTCGGCTCCTACGTCACCTCGCTCGACATGGCCGGCTGCTCGCTGACCGTCACCGCGCTCGACGATACGACGCTGGCGCTGTGGGACGCGCCGGTACACACCGCGGCATTGCGCTGGGGCTGCTGAGCGCGAGTTCAGCGGATCTCGTTCGAATAATAGTGATGCGCCGTCGTGGCGCGGTGCTGGCTGAGGATCGCCAGCGCGCCGGTCTGGTCGTAGGCCTCTTCGTCGATGACCAGCACGGCGCTCGGAGAGGGCAGGCCCAGCAGTTTGCGATCTTCCTTGGTGGCGACCTCGGCCGTCACCTTCTCGCGCACCGCCGCGACTCGGATGCCATAGGCCTCGAGCAGGTGCCGATAGATCAAAGCGGGGACATTCTTAGGCTCGCGCGGAAAGTCCGGCATTCGGCTCGCGACCATCGCGATACGAGAGTACAGCACCGGCGCGCCCGCCACCCGACGGATGCGCTGCAGGTGCAGCAGCGGTTCGCCGTCGTCGACCGCAAACAGCGCGGCCTCGTCCGGTCCGGCAGGTCGGGTCGTCACCGACAGTACCTCGGCATCCGAGTGCAGCAGGCTGCCGTCCTCGCCGAGCAGCCGGAAATACTGAAAGAAGAAGCTGAGGCCGTGTCGTGACGCCCGGCCGGTCACCACCGTCCCCGTCTTCCGCCGCCGCATCAGCATGCCGCCGGCCGTCAGATCAGCCAGGGCACGCCTGATCGTGCCGACGGCGACGCCATATTGATTGGCGAGCGCGACCTCGCCGGGCAGCACCGTGCCCGGCGCGAGATCACCGATCAGGATCGCATCCGCGATCTGCCGCTTCACATGCTCGTACAGCGGCACGGGCAGGGCTCCGGGACCCGCGCCCACGCTCTCTGCCGCTTTGCTGGCCACGCCTGCCTTTTTCATGGAATTGACAAGTGCCACATTGTGATTTTTATTTCTATATAGAATATAGGATTAAGCGCGCGACATGAAGCCTCAGGAGATCCCGGATCAGAGCGCGGCCAATTTGGCCGGTGCCTTCGCTGCGATCGAGCGGCTGTCGGACACGGCGGTCGATGATCTCCGTCGCATGGTGGCGGTGGATACGAGTTTTCCGCCCGGCGCCGGCTATGAGCAGTTCGCCGATCTGATGGAGCAATTCGCGGCACCGTTGGCGCTGGATTGCGAACGCGTCGTCGTGCCCGAGGAACTCTGGCGGGCTCCCGGCGCCTATGGACCGCGCACCAACGTGATTGCGCGGCGAAGCTCGGGCAGGCCGGTGCTCGGGCTGTATTTCCATGTCGACACGGTGCCCGCTGCGCCGGGCTGGATCAGTGATCCGCTGCAGCTCGCTCGCGAAGGCGATCGCCTCATCGGCCTCGGCGCCGCGGACATGAAGGGTTCGATCGCAGCCACGCTGCTCGCGCTGCGCGCCGCGCGGCAGACCGGCCTCGTGCTCGCCTATGATCCGATGCTGCTGTTGTGCACCGACGAGGAGGCGGGGCTCTATCCAGGCGTCCGCTATCTGGCAGAGCAGGGACGCCTCGAAGGGCACATTCTGAACTTCAACGGCAGCGCCATGCCCCGAATCTGGGCCGGCTGCTTCGGCCTGTTCACGCTGACGGTGCGCGTGCGCGGCAAAGCGGCCCATGCGGGTGAACAGCGCAGCGCTGGCGCCAACGCGATCGAGGCGTCGTTGCCGATCCTCAACGCGATTGCTGGCTTGAAGCCGATCATCGCGCAGCGGACGTCGCGCCTGCCGCCACCACCGCAGGCGACCGGACCGCTGGCCGCAAGCCTCGACATCTCAGCCGTTCATGGCGGGCAATGTGGCGGCCAAATTCCGTCGCAGCTCGAGATCCTGTTGTGCCGCCGCTATGCCCCCGAAGAGGACTTTGCCGCCGCGCGCAGCGAAATCGAGATCGCGATCAGACAGGCCGCAGCTGGCCTCGACCTCGATATCATCTTGACCGGTCATTTGATGCCGACCGCCGATCCTGGCGGTCCGCATTGGCCGCGCTGGCAACGCGCGCTTTCGGCCGGGTTTGGCTACGCACCTGAGGACTTCGCGCGCTGGGGCGCGTCCGGCTGCTCCGATTTTGGCTGGGTCCAGCAGGCCACCGGCATGCAGGAGGTCCTTCTCACCGGTCTTGGCAAGCCCGACAGCCGCATTCATGCGCCCGGCGAGGCGACCACGCTGACCGATATCGTCGCATTGGCGAAATCGGTCCTCGCGTATCTTTCAGCCGAGTTCTGTCCCGAACTCTCTCCCGAACACACGACGCCCTAAGAGGATTCCGCCTAGATGTCGTCCGTCACCCGCCGCCATTTCCTTGCTGGTACCGCGCTCGCGCTGGGCGCTCTGCCGCAGATCTCTCTCGCTACAGAGGCGCCGAAGCGCGGAGGCGTGCTGCGCATTTCCGTCGATCAGGGCGCTGCGGTGATCCATCCGCTATTGGCGCGCGTCAATCCGGACTATCTCGTCACTGAGCTACTCTATTCCAACCTGACCCGGCTGAAGCCGAACATGGCGGTCGAGCCGAATCTGGCCCTGTCCTGGGAGCATGCGGCAGGCTTGACCGAATGGACGTTCAAGCTGCGGCCCAACCTCAGCTTCCACGATGGATCGCCACTCACGGCCGATGACGTCGTCGCGACCTTCAAGGCGATCCTCGATCCGAAGACCGCCTCTCCCGCGCGCACCAATGTCGGACCTATCCAGGACGTGGTTGCGATCGACGCCGCCACTGTCAAGTTCATGTTGTCCGTCTCCTTCGCCGACTTCCCCGTCGCGCTCGCCTACAACAATGCGCGCATCATCCCGGCGAAAGTTGTCGCCGCGGATCTCGCCAGCCTCGCGACCAAGCCGAATGGTTCAGGACCCTTCAAGCTCGTGTCCTATGAGCCGGACCGCAAGATCGTGGTCGAGCGCAACCCGGCCTACTACGATCCGGCGCGGCCCGCACTCGATCGCATCGAGATCCTCGTCTATCCCGACCGCACGGCCGAGGCGTCGGCCCTTATCTCGGGCGACATCGATCTGATGCTCTCGACCACGCCCGGCGAGTATGAGCGGCTCGGCAAGGCCTCCGGCATCAAGGCGTTGCGGATTCCCTCGGGACAGTTTCTCAACGTCAACATGGGCTGCGACCAGAAGCCGTTCAACGACGTTCGCGTGCGCCAGGCGCTTGCGCTGACGATCGATCGCGAAGCGATGGCTGGCTTCGTGGCTGGCGGCTATGGCACCCCCGGCAACGACACGCCGCTGAGCCCCGCCTATCGCTTTTACAAGGAAAGCAAGCTGAAGACGCCTGATATCGCCAAGGCCAAGCGGCTGCTCACCGAGGCCGGCTACCCCTCCGGCATCGACTTGACGATGGTCGCCTCCGACAAGCCGGACACGCGCACGCAGCTCGGTGTTGCGATCCGCGAGATGGCGGCGCCGGCCGGTTTCCGCATCAGCGTTCAGACCATGCCGCACGCGACCTATCTCGACCAGGTCTGGAAGAAGGGAAATTTCTACGTCGGCTTCTACAACATGCAGTCGACCGCGGATGCCATCTTCAAGCTGCTCTATACGTCGGACGCGGCCTGGAACGAAACGCGCTGGAACAATGCGCGCTTCGATGAGATCGTCAATGCGGCGCGGAGCGAGACCGATGACGCCAATCGCGCGGCGCTCTATGGGCGGGCCCAGACGATGATGAGCGAGGAGGTACCGTCGGTCATTCCGGTCTTCTTCGATATTCTCGCGGCGCAGCGGTCTTACGTCGAAGGCTATCAGTTGCATCCGCGCGGATCGGTGTTCCGGTTCGATCTGGTCTCGCTCGGCGCCGGTGCGCCGAAGCGCGCCTGAGGACGAGGTCCACCGGTGTCGCTTGCCTGGCTGCTGCGGCGGCTGCTGCTCATGATCTATACGGTCGCCGTCGTCTGCGTGCTGGTGTTCGCCATCACGCAGGCGCTGCCGGCCGATGCCGCGCAGACGTTGCTGGGCGAGAACGCGTCGCCGGAGGCGCTCGCGGCGGTCCGCGCACGGCTGGGGCTGAATGATCCTGTCTGGCTGCAATTCGTCCATTGGGTAGAGCACGCGGTCAGCGGCAATTTCGGCGTCTCCATGCGGACAGGTCTGCCGGTGGCGCCGGAGATGCTGACCGCGCTGTCGCGGTCGCTGTTGCTTGCCGCCGGCTCGCTTGCGCTCACACTTCTGATTGCGGTGCCGCTCGGGATGTTCGCCGCGCTCCGCCAGGGCCGGATGGCCGACACCGCAGCCAGTGTGATTGCCTATCTCGGCGTTTCCCTGCCGGAATTCGTGACCGCGACCGTCCTCGCTCTGCTGCTGACGGACATCCTGCCGTGGCTGCCGGCGACCGGCTATGTGTCGCCGCTCGAAAACCCCTCGCTGGCGCTGCGTCATCTGGCACTGCCGGTCCTGACCGTGTCGGTGATCCTCGTCGCGCATGTCATGCGCATGATGCGTTCTGAAACTCTCGACGTGCTGCAATCCGACTATGTTCGGGCCGCCCGATTGAAGGGCTTGCCGGAGCGCACGGTGCTGGTACGCCATGTCATGCGCAACGCGCTGCTGCCGGTCATCACCATCGTTGCGCTCGACGTCGGCTATCTGCTCGGCGGCATCATCGTGATCGAGGAGATCTTTGCCATCCCCGGGATCGGCCGTGCCCTGATGATCGCCATCACCACGCGCGATCTGCCGTCGATCCAGGCCGGGGCGATGATCATGGCGGTGACCTACGCGATCACCAACACGCTGGCGGACGTGGTCTATGCTCTGCTCGACCGGCGGATCCGCTATGACTGAGCTGCTCCGACGGATGATCCGCAAGCCGCAGGGCGCGATCGGCATCGTCCTGCTGGCCGTGCTCGTCGCGGTCTGCCTCCTTGGTCCGTGGCTTGCGCCGTCCGGTCCGGAGAAGATGGATTTTCTCGGCCGCTTCCGGGCGCCGGGCTGGCAGAACCTGTTCGGCGCCGACCAGTTCGGCCGCGACGTGCTGAGCCGCCTGCTGTCTGGCGCGCGCGCGACCGTTCCGATGGCACTCGCGGCGACCTTGGCCGGCACCGCGATCGGCGCGGTCATCGGTATCGCCTCGGCATATCTTGGCGGCAAGGCCGATGAGTTCATCATGCGTACCAATGACGCGGTGATGGCGATCCCTGGCCTGCTGATGGCGCTGCTGCTGGTCAGCACGCTCGGCAATGGTGCCGGCAATGCCGTAACTGCGATCGCGATCGCCTTTGCGCCGGGCATGGCCCGGGTGACGCGCTCGGTGGCGCTCGCTGTGCGCAACCAGGACTTTGTCAAGGCCGCGGTCGCGCGCGGCGAGGGCGCCCCGCACGTCATCTTCCGCGAGATGCTGCCCAATGTGATGGGGCCCATCATCATCGAGGCGACCATCCGGGTGTCGTTTGCGGTGATGTTGTTCGCGACGCTCAGCTTCCTCGGCCTGGGTGCGCAGCCGCCGGCGTCGGAATGGGGCCTGATGGTTGCCGATGCACGGCAGTACATGCACCGCGCGCCGTGGATCCTGATCGCGCCGTCGGCGGCGATCGCGCTGTCGGCGATTGCTTTCAATCTCGTCGGCGACGCGCTGCGCGATGCGCTCAACCCGCGAGACGATCGATGACAGCAGCGCTCTCGATCACCGACTACGGCCTCGACTACGAGACGCCCTTGGGCGCGATCCCCGTGTTGCGCGCCGTTACGCTGGCCATCGCGCCCGGCGAGGTGCTCGGCCTCGTCGGTGAATCCGGCTCCGGCAAGAGTTCGCTCGCCTGGGCTATGATGCGGCATCTGCCGGCCAATGCGCGCGAGGTCTCGGGCTCGCTTCGGCTCGGCGACATCGATTTGCAGGCGCTCGGACCAAGACAGTTGACGGAGGTGCGCGGACGCCGGATCGGCATGGTGTTCCAGGATCCCTCCACGGCGCTCAACCCGACGCTGACCATCGGCCGTCAGGTGACCGAGGCGCTGATGCGTCATCGGGCTCTGGACGGGCGGGACGCCAGAAATCTCGCAATCGAGCTGCTCGGCCATGTCGAGCTGCGTGATCCCTCTGCCATGCTGCGCCGCTACCCGCACGAGATCTCCGGTGGCGAGAAGCAGCGCGTGATCATTGCCACCGCGTTCGGTTGCCGGCCCGACGTGATCGTGTTCGACGAGCCGACCACCGCGCTGGATGTCATCACCGGTGCGCGCATCATCGACCTGTTCGGCCGGCTGCGCGCCGAGACCGGCGTTGCCGCGCTGTACATCTCGCATGACCTGGCGATGATGACCCGCGTCGCCGATCGCGTCGCGGTCATCAGGCATGGCCGGGTGGTCGAGCAGGCGAAGGCGTCGGAGATCTTCCGCAAGCCGCAGCACGACTACACCAAATCGCTGATCGCGGCGGTGCCGCGTCCGGAACTGCGGCTCGTGCACGATACGCCGGGCTCGGCCGTGCTGCTCGAGGCCAGGGGCATCGAGGTTCACTATGGCAGGCGCGGCCTGTTCCGTGCGGCGCCGCCGCCCGCGACCCAGGCCGTCAATGTCGACATCCGCGTTGGCGAAATCGTCGGTCTTGTCGGTGAATCCGGTTCTGGCAAATCGTCGATGGCGCGGGCGCTGACCGGGCTCGCGCGATTCTCCGGCGCGATCAGCTTCGATGGCCGGACGCTGCATGGAGCCGGCGACATGAAGCGAGGCTATCGCCGCGATGTCCAGATCGTCTTCCAGCATCCGGATTCCTCGCTCAACCCACGCCACCGTGTCGGCGAGATCCTGTCGCGGCCGCTGAAGCTCTATGGTGGCGATCTGTCGTCGGTGCGGCGGCTTCTCGAGCAGGTACGGCTCCCGGCATCCTATGCGGAACGCTGGCCGCATCAGCTTTCGGGCGGCGAGAAGCAGCGCGTCGCGATCGCCCGCGCCTTCGCGGCGCGCCCGCGACTGGTGATCTGCGACGAGATCACCGCGCCGCTCGACGTCTCCGTGCAGGCCCAGATCATCGAGCTTTTGCTGGCACTCCGTGCCGAAACCGGCACGGCCTATCTGTTCATCACCCACGATCTGAATCTCATCCGGCAGATCGCCCACCGCATCGTCGTGATGCGTCACGGTCAGCTTGTCGACAACCGCGCCGTCGATGCCTTCGGCGCCGAGGATGTTCACCCCTATACACGCGAGCTGATGGCGGCTTCGCCCGTCCCAGTCGGCTGACCGCAAGGAATACATCACATGGACCGCAACGATCTGCTCGCCCGCATCGATGTCCCGGCTGCGCTCGCGCTGCTGTCGCGCATGGTGCAGCACAAGAGCTATTCGAAGACCGAGGGCGAGAAGCAGCTCGCCAGTTTCATGGCCGACCAGATGCGCAAGATCGGTCTCGACGCCGCCGTTGCGCCGTTCGGCAACGAGGGACGTGTCAACGCCGTCGGGCGCTGGAAAGGAACCGGTGGCGGCAAGAGCCTGCTGTTCAACGGTCACGTCGACACCAACCCGGTGACCGAGGGCTGGACGGTCGATCCATGGGGAGGAAAGGTCGACGACAGATTCATCTACGGCATCGGCGTCTCCAACATGAAGGCGGGCGACGCGGCCTATTTCTGCGCCGTCAAGACACTGATCGAGGCTGGCGTCAAGCTCAGAGGCGACGTGATCCTGACCTATGTGGTCGGCGAGCTGCAGGGCGGCGTCGGCACCTATTCGCTGATCGAGCAGGGGCTGCGCGCGGACTACTTCATCAACTCCGAGCCGACCGATCTCAAGGCGATGACCATGCACGCGGCCGCGTTCATGTTCATCATCGAGCTCGTCGGCAACACGCGCCATCTGTCGAAGCGTGAGGAGGCGGTCGATGCCATCAGCGCCGCCTGCGACCTCATTCCGCGCCTCAACGCGATGACGTTCTCCGGCGCCCGCTCGCCTGCGCACGCGGCGATCAATCGCGTCCATGTCGGCGTCGTCCATGGCGCGCTCGGCCGAGAGTTGCACGAGTGGCGGACGCCGCAGGTGGCGGACTTCGTCCGCATCAAGGGCTCCGGCCGCTACGCGCCGGGCCAGACCGAGCAGGGCGCACTCGCCGACATGCGGCGCGAGCTCGATGCATTGGAGGCGCGGTTTCCCGGCCTCAAGGCGCATCTGATGTCGGAGGACCGTGCCGGCGTCCCGACGATGCCGCCCTTCGAGGTCGCCCCGGACAGTCCGATCGTCCGCGCCATCAACGACGCCTACCGCGCCGTGCGCGGCGAGGCACAGCCGACCGGGCCGGTCGCGCCAAGCTGCTTCTATGGCACCGATGCCGGCCATCTCTATGCCTCAGGCGGCATGGAGGGCATCGTCTGCGGGCCCGGTGGCCGGTACAACACGATGCCGGACGAGCGCGTCGACATTCCCGACTATCTCGACATGATCCGCATCTACATGCTCGCCATTCTCGACATCTGCGGCTGAGTACGGCTCAAGCGGCGGCCGCCTGCTGCTGGAACTGCTCGAACGCCGCGATCGCGTCGGCGGCGTACATCAGCGACGGGCCGCCGCCCATGTAGATCGCCATGCCGAGCGTCTCCTCGACCTCCTGCTTGGTCGCGCCGAGGCGGACCAGGGCCTCGGCATGGAAGCCGATGCAGCCGTCGCAGCGGACGGCGACGCCGATCGCCAGCGCAATCAGTTCCTTGGTCTTCTTGTCGAGCGCGCCGTCAGCGCCGGCCGCCCGCGCCAGCGCGGAAAAACCCTGCATCACATCGGGGATGTCCTTGCGCAGCGTCCGCAGATTGCCGGAAATGCTCTTGCAGAGGTCGGGGAAGTTCTTGTCCATGATCGTCTCCTAAGACATCTTCGTGGTGGGTTTGCCAGGCTCGCGTAGCGCGATGTAGATCGCGGGGATGACGAGCACGGTGAGCAGGGTGGAGGAGGCCAGGCCGAACAGCAGCGAGATCGCCAGCCCCTGGAAGATCGGGTCGAGCAGGATGGTCGCCGCGCCGATCATCGCTGCGAGCGCGGTCAGCAGGATCGGCTTGAAGCGCACGGCGCCGGCCTCCAGCACCACGTCGCGCAGCGTCTTGCCCTCGCCGCCGCTGTGCCGGATGAAGTCGACCAGCAGGATGGAGTTGCGCACGATGATGCCGGCAAGCGCGATGAAGCCGATCATCGACGTGGCCGTGAACGGTGCGCCGAGCAGCCAGTGGCCGAGCAGGATGCCGATCAAGGTCAGCGGGATCGGCGTCAGGATGACGAGCGGAAGCTTGAAGCTCCTGAACTGTGCCACCACCAGCACGTAGATGCCGAGAATGGCAGCACCGAACGCCGCGCCCATGTCGCGGAAGGTCACGTAGGTGATCTCCCACTCGCCGTCCCACAGCAGGGTCGGACGTGACTCGTCCTTCGGCTGGCCGTGGAAGCCGATCGAAGGCTTCGGCAGCTTGCCCCAGTCATGCGCGTCGATGCGGTCGGCGACCGCGAGCATGCCGTAGCGCGGGGCCTCGAAGCGGCCGGCGAGCTCGGCCATCACCATGTCGGCGAAGCGGCCGTCGCGGCGGAAGATCACCGGCGATCCCTCTTCCACCGTCGCCTTGACGACCTGGCCGAGCTCGACCACGGTCTTGCTGCCGGGCACGGTGTTGGCCGGCACCGGCGTCGAGGCCAGCGCCTCGCTCCAGCTCTTGGCGCGCTTCGGCAGCTTGACCGCGATCTCGATCGGATTGCGATCCTCGCCGCGATGCGAGTAGCCGACGGAGACGCCGCCGAACAGCGTCTGGATCGTGTCATAGACGTCGCGCTGCTCGACGCCGAAGAATTCCAGACTGTCCTGATCGATCGACAGCCGCAGCCGGGGGCGGCGCTGCCCGATCGAGTCGTCGATATCGACGATGAAGGGAACGTCGGCGAACACCTTCTTCAGCTCGGTGGTGACCGCGCGCCTTGTTGCAGCATCGGGACCATAGATCTCGGCGAGCAAGGTCGCCAGCACCGGCGGTCCCGGCGGCACCTCGACGACCTTGATGCTGGTGCCTGAGGGAACCGAGACATTCCTCAGGCGCTGCCGCAGGTCGAGCGCGATGTCATGGCTGGAGCGCTTGCGGTCGCCGCGGGCGGCGAGATTGACCTGGAGCTCGCCGAGCTCAGGGCGCTCGCGCAGGTAATAGTGCCGGACGAGGCCGTTGAAGTTGAACGGTGCCGCGGTGCCGGCATAGCTCTGCAGATTGGCGATCTCCGGCAGCTGATGCGCGATGTCGGCCGCCGCGAACAGCGTCCGCTCGGTATCCTCAAGGCTCGCGCCTTCCGGCAGGTCGACCATCACCGCGATCTCCGACTTGTTGTCGAACGGCAGCAGCTTGACGGTCACCGATTTGGTCGCGAACAGCGTCATCGACAGCAAGGTGGCGATGCCGACGAGGAGCAGGAAGATCCAAGCGGAGCGCTTGCTCGCCACGATCGGCCGCGCAACGCTGCGATAGATCCGGCCGAGCCGGCCCTCGCCATGGGCATCGTGCGCGCCGATCGGAGCGGCGGTCTGCTTCGGCGCCAGCCGCAGCATCAGCCAGGGCGCCACGACCATCGCGACGACAAACGAGAACAGCATCGCGGCCGACGCGTTGGCCGGGATCGGCGCCATGTAGGGGCCCATCAGGCCCGACACGAACAGCATCGGGAGCAGGGCGGCGACCACGGTCAGGGTGGCGACGATGGTCGGGTTGCCGACCTCCGCCACCGCTTCAATGGTCGCCTGCAGCCGGGGTCTCCCGTCGCGCATGCCCCAGTGGCGGGCAATGTTCTCGACCACGACGATGGCGTCATCGACCAGGATGCCGATCGAAAAGATCAGCGCGAACAGGCTGACGCGGTTGATGGTGTAGCCCATCAGGTTGGCGGCGAACATCGTCAGCAGGATCGTGGTCGGGATGACGACGAAGGTCACCAGCGCCTCGCGCCAACCGATTGCGATGGCGATCAGCACGACGATCGAGAGGGTGGCGAGGCCGAGATGAAACAGCAGCTCGTTGGCCTTCTCGTTGGCGGTTTCGCCATAGTCGCGGGTGACCGTGACCGCCACGTCGCTGGGGATGAGCGTCGTCTTCAGTCCTTCGAGACGCTGCGCGATGTCGTGCGACACGACGACGGCGTTGGCGCCGGCGCGCTTGGCGAGCGCGAGGCTCACGGCGGGCACGCGGTGCCAGTCGCCCTTGTCGTTGCGCACGTCGTCCCAGACGCGATGCTCGGCGAGATTGGGGCCGATGACGACGGTGGCGACATCGCGCACATAGACCGGGCGGCCGTCGCGCGTCGAGATCAGCAGGAGGCCGATATCGGGAATTCCCGTCAGCGTCTGCCCGGCGGTGACGTTGCGCACGATGCCGCCATCGCGGACGTCGCCGGCGAGAAAGGAGCGGTTGGCGTCCTTCACCTTGGCGACGAGCTGCTGCAAGGTGACGCCGAACAGCGACAGCTTCTCCGGATCAGGTTCGACGCGGATCTGCTGGGCGCCACCGCCGGAGATGTAGGTCAGGCCGATATTGTCGACCTTGGTCAGCTCGGCGCGCAGCTTGTCGGCCAGCTCATAGAGGTCCTTGTCGGACCAACGCTCCGCGGCCTCCGGCTTGGGCGACAAGGTCAGTACGGAGACGGCGACGTCGTTGATCCCACGCCCGACGATCAGCGGCTCGGGAATACCGACCGGGATGCGGTCGAGGTTGGCGCGGATCTTCTCGTGGACGCGCAGGATCGCGTCCTCGAACTTGGTGCCGACCAGGAACCGCGCGGTGACCATGACGCGGTCATCCTCAGTCTGGCTGTAGACGTGCTCGACGCCGTCGATGGCCTTGACGATCGTCTCCAGCGGCTTGGTCACCAGCTCGACGCCATCGGGGGCGCGCAGGCCGTCGGCATTGACGCGGATGTCGACCATGGGAACGCTGATCTGCGGCTCCTCCTCGCGCGGGATCACGACGACCGCGATGAGGCCGACCACGAGCGAGGCAAGCAGGAACAGCGGCGTCAGCGGCGAGGCGATGGTCGCCTGGGTCAGCTTGCCTGAGAATCCGAGTTTCACGGCTGCACCAACTGGTCGCCGGCCCGCAGGCCGGACAGGATTTCAAGCCCGTCGGGAACATCGGCGCTCGGCAGTGCGCGGCCGCGCTGCACGGGAACGCTGATCGTTTGCGATCCTTGCTGAAGCTGCACGTAGTCGATGCCGAAGCGGGTGGTGATGTAGCTGATGGGGATGACATAGGCGTCACGCTGGCCGCCCGAGATCCACACCCGCAGCCGGTCGCCGACGAAGTACTGGCCGAGCCCGGCGACGGTCGCGTCCGCAACGACACGGCCCTCCTCGATCTGCGGATAGACGAGGTCGATCATGCCCCATTTGTCGCCGCTATCACCAAACTCGGCGCCGTCGATGCGGATTTTGTCGCCGGTCTTCAGAAACAGCGCATGGCGCTCGGGCACGCGCAGCCGCAGCTTGAAGTTCTGTTGCGCCACCGTGACCACGGGGTCGCCAGGCAGCACCACGGATCCGACGACGACGAGCCTCTTCAGCACGCGGCCGTCATCGGGCGCCAGCACCTGGCCTTCGCTCATCTGCTGGTTGACCACGGCGCGCTCGGCGGTCTTGGCCCGCAGCCCGTTCTCGGCGACGTTCAGCGCGGTGCGGGTCTCGTCGAGCTTGACCCGGGGCAGGGTGCCGCGCTCGACGAGGCCCTCGGTGCGGGTGAAGTCGATCTGCGCCTGGTTGGCCTGCGCCTGTAGCGCTTCGATCTGCGCGTCGAGCGACTTGAGCTGAAGCGCAAGTTTCTCGTCGCCGATCAGGGCGATCGGCTGGCCGCGCTTGACGGGATCGCCCTCGCGCACGGAGAGCTGCGCAACCGTGCCGCCGATGCGGCCGCGCGCCGGGACGACGCTGACGCTTTCCACGGTCGCGAACACCGCCTTCTCGGCGGCCACCTGGCGCGGAGCCACCGTGAGCGTTTCGGCCTTGGCTGGGAGCAACTGCCAGCTCATCACGGCCAACAAGCTCAGGAGCGATAATCTGCGCATTGGCTTCCTCCTGTTTTCATTTGAATCAAATGGGCGGCCGAGCCAATCGGGCGGTCCAGACATCTCACCGCACTGCGGGTTCCCACTTGATGCTGCTCAACTCCTGGGCGGTGGATGGTCATAGTCTCGCTCCGGGTTTCGGCGGCGGCGTCGCGCAATAGACTTCATAGAGCGTCTTCAGAACCTCGCGGGCCGGCTCGCTGCTGATCGAATAGTAGATCGTCTGTCCGTCGCGCCGGGCGATGACCAAGCCGTCCTTGCGCAGCAGCGCGAGATGCTGCGAGACGGTCGAGTCGCGCAGGCCGAGAAACGCAGCCAACCCGCCGACCGAGCGCTCACCGTCGACCAGCTGGCAGATGATCAGGAGCCGGTGGCGGTTCGACAACGCCTTCAGGAGATCGCTGGCCTGATCAGCGGCCACTTCCATGATGTCAATTTCAAAATTCATAATTGCGTAGATACGAATATACATATATATAGTCAAGGGCGGCGGCCATCCTGCCGGGAGACGAGGACGGGCACATGAGCGAGAGCTTTCAACTGGTGTGCGGCCAGTGCGGGCAGATCAACCGCTTGCCGGTGGCCCGCGCGCCGCACCAGGGCAAATGCGGCAAGTGCCACGCGCCGCTGTTTTCCGGTCATCCGATCGAGGTCGACCAGGCCGCGTTCACGCGGCACTTGGCGAACAGCGATCTGCCTTTGCTGGTCGATGTCTGGGCACCCTGGTGCGGGCCGTGTCGGGCGATGGCGCCGATGTTCGCGCGCGCAGCCCAGGAGCTCGAGCCGCGCGTGCAGCTTCTGAAGCTGAACTCCGACGAGGCGCCGGAGGTCTCGGCGAAGTTCGGCATCTCCGGAATTCCGACCCTGCTGCTGCTGCACAAGGGCCGGGAGCTGGCACGGATCTCGGGTGCGATGGACTCGCAACGAATCGTTGCCTGGACTTTGTCCGGCCTGCGGCCATGAGTCCGCGGGACCGGCTTGATTACGCTCAAATGCAACCATGAGGGACCATGTCATGAATATCGACAAAGCAGTTCTCACCTTCGCAGGGTTCGTCGTCCTGCTCAGCCTCACGCTCGGCTGGACTGTCAGTCCGTACTGGTTCCTGCTGACGGCCTTCGCCGGCCTCAACATGATCCAGGCGTCGTTCACCGGCTTCTGCCCGGCGGCGATCGTGTTCAAGAAGCTGGGTTTGCGCAGCGGCAACGCGTTCTCCTGAGCCGGGGTGCGGTGGGGCGAGATGACGATGAAGCGAGGATCTCATGGCTGACTCGGACGAAACCTATATTGTCGGGCCGCTCTACAAGGCGCGCGACAAGGTCTATCCGGCCGCCGTGCACGGCCGCTTCCGGCGGATCAAATGGACGATCCTCTGCATCACGCTCGGCATCTATTATCTGCTGCCGTTCGTCCGCTGGGATCGCGGGCCCGGCATGCCCAACCAGGCGGTGCTGGTCGACTTCCCGCACCGCCGCTTCTACTTCTTCTTCATCGAGCTGTGGCCGCAGGAGGTCTACTACTTCACGGGCCTCCTGATCCTCGCTGCAGTGACGCTGTTCCTGATGAACGCGGTTGCCGGACGGCTGTGGTGCGGCTATCTGTGCCCGCAGACGGTGTGGACCGACCTGTTCTATGCCGTCGAGCGCTGGGTCGAGGGCGACCGCCGCGAGCGCATGATGCGCGACAAGAAAGGCTGGACCTTCAGCCACATCCGCAAGGTCGTGACCAAGCACTTCCTGTGGATCATGATCGGCTGGTGGACCGGCGGCGCCTGGGTGCTGTATTTCGACGACGCGCCGACGCTGGTGAAGGATCTCGCGACGTTCCAGGCGCCGTTCACGGCCTATCTGTGGATCGGCATCCTGACGGCGACCACCTATTTGTTTGCCGGCCATGCCCGCGAGCAGACCTGCATCTACATGTGCCCGTGGCCGCGCATCCAGGCAGCGCTGACCGACGAATGGGCGCTCAACGTCACCTACAAGGGCGACCGCGGCGAGCCGCGCATGTCGGTGAAGAAGGCGGAGGCGGCGCGGCTGCAGGGCGCGCCGGCCGGCGACTGCGTCGACTGCCATCAATGCGTCAATGTCTGCCCGACCGGCGTCGACATCCGCAACGGCATCCAGCTCGGCTGCATCCAGTGCAGCCTGTGCATCGACGCCTGCGACAGCGTGATGACCCAGATCGGCCGTCCGACTGGGCTGATCGGCTACGACACCGACATCAACGTGGCCAGGCGCAAGGAAGGCAAGCCGGAGATCTATCGCATCATCCGGCCGCGCACGATCATCTATGCGAGTTTCATCGCGATCGTCGGCGGCATCATGCTGTATACGCTGGCGACGCGCGGCACGATGGGCATCAACGTGCTGCACGAGCGCAATCCGCTGTTCGTGCAGCTGTCGGATGGCGGGGTGCGCAACGACTACACGGTGCGCCTGCTCAATAAGCGCGGCGCGCGCGACTTCGTGCTGGACGTGGTCGGCCTGCCAAACGCCAAGGTCACGGTCGCCGGCGAGACGCGGGCGGCCGATGGGCGGATGGTGATCGATGTCGGCCAGGATCAGACCCGGGAGATCCGCATGTCGATCGAGGCCAAGGGCGCCGATCTCCCGGCGGCACCGGTCGACATCGAGATCAGGATCACCGATCCGGCGACGGGCACCTCGGTCAGCGCGCGCGATCACTTCGTGCCGGCGACGCGATAGCGGGGCAATGGCCGAGTCGCCGAGTGCGGGGCCTCATGGTTCGAGACGCGCCGCGGACCACGATCTAACCTCGCATTCGCGCTCTCGGCGCGGCGCTCCTCACCATGAGGGGCGAGCGTCGAGGGCGATGCCGCACACCGGGCCATGAACAAGCCAAGAGCGTGTGCACGGTCCGGGTTCAGCTCCGCAGGCCCAATTGCACGTTGACGATGAGCGGACGACTTCCTCTCCTCACCCTGAGGAGGCCGCCCTCGGCGGCCGTCTCGAAGGGCGAGGCCCAGCTGTTGCCCCACAACTCACAGCTCGACGAGTGCCAAGCCTGATGGGGACGTTCACGAAATCAAACAGCGCATTCAAGAGCGATCGTCCGAACCAGACATCGTCAAGCGCTCCCGCGACGCGATGCGCCCGAGTGGCTCCAGTTCGTTCCGCCCTTTCGATAGAGAGGGCGCAGGGAATGCCGGGCGCTGGCCGCACCCATGGCCCGCCTGCAACACAAAAAGCAGGCGGCAGTCACCACAGGTTCAGCCGAGATCACCCGGCATTCCCCGCGCGATGGTTTTCACGTTTACTACGCGATCTCCCCGGTGTCCGGCTTGTTAGCCACCGTCGTCAGCGGGATCATCGCCCGCGACTTGACGCCAGCATCGGGGCGCCAGGACCACGCGTCTTCACGTCCGCAGCCAGCCGTTCGTCGGCGCACTGAAAGCACGCTGCGACATGGCCGCGGCCACCGCATCCCACCCCGCGTGTCGTGACGATCGCGATGCGCCCCTCTCATGGGGCGGGACGGCGACACATAATCATGAATTCGGAAAAATGGCAATATAAATATAATTTGCCGAAGCGCGGGCCGCTCCATCTCGCCAAGCCACATCCGCCGCGGCGTATGGGTCCCGGGTCAGCGTCCGCCAACGCTTCGCGTTGTTGGCCCTGCCCGGGACGACGGGGAGAGTGTGGCGCGCGTGTGTGCCATGGGCGATGACGTGCCTGATGAGCTGCGCCTTCATCGGCCAACCCCCCCCCCGCTGTCGTCCCGGACAAGCGCGCTCAGGCAACGCGCAAGCGTTGTGCTGAGCGCGCGCCGATCCGGGACCCATACTCCCAGGGAGATGTGTGAGGCACGATGGCCACGCCATCTCGCCAAGCCACGTCCGCCGCGGCGTATGGGTCCCGGGTCAGCGTCCGCCAACGCTTCGCGTTGTCGGCCTTGCCCGGGACGACAGCGAGAGTGTGGCGCGCATGTCCGTCACTCGCAGCTCAGATGCGAGCTGTTGCGTCAATGTCCGGCTCAATCCGGCGCGGGCAATTGCGGCACGCGGGCGAGGCCGACGCCTGCCGTGCGGTGCTGGAACATGCGTGCGATCAGGTCCGCGGCCTGGCGCGCGGCGTCGGCCGGCGCGAGCCCGCCCTGGCGGACGTTGGAGATGCAGTTGCGCTCGGAATCGACGCGGCCGCGGCGCGGCATCCAGGTCAGATAGAGGCCGAGCGAGTCGGCGGTGGTAAGGCCGGGGCGCTCGCCGATCAGGATGAGCGAGGCGGACGCGCCGAACATTTCGCCGATGTGGTCAGCGAGCGCGACGCGGCCTTGCGACGCGACGATCACCGGCGACAGGCTGCGGCCGGTGGCGGCGAGCAGGGGCATCAAGGCGTCGAGCACGGGCTTTGCATTGACCTGCACCGCGCGGCTGCTCAATCCATCCGCGACCACCACGACGATGTCGGCCGGCGCGCGCGCCTCCGACAGCAGCGCCTCGGACTCCGGCGACAGCAGGCGGCCGGCGTCGGGGCGTTGCAGGTAGACGCTGCGGTCGGTGGCACGGCTGTGGACGGCGAGCGCCGGCCAGCCATGGGCGCTCAACTCGGCCGCGAAGCTCTCGGCCTCGAACGGCTTCAGGACGGCATCGCGGGCTTCGGCATGCGCGGCCTGGAAGGCAAGATGCGCCGAGGTCGGCACGCCCGGACCGCATCGTCCGAGCGCGATGCGCGCCTCGGTGTAGCGCGACAGCGAGGTCCAGTCGTCGGGAGAGGACGTCGCAGGCGCCTTGATGTCATCCGAGCCGCTCATCACTCGGCCTCCAGCAGCGGCAGTGCGGGCATCAGCCGCGCCGGCTCGAAGCGCAGCTCACCTTTGGGATCGCTGATACCAGTCGCCGCGAGCCAGGCCTCGAACTCCGGCGCCGCGCGCTTGCCGAGCACCTTGCGGACATAGAGCGCATCATGGAACGACGTGCTCTGATAGTTCAGCATGATGTCGTCGGCGCCGGGAACGCCCATGATGTAGGTGCAGCCGGCGACGCCGAGCAGTGTGAGCAGGGCATCCATGTCGTCCTGGTCGGCCTCGGCATGGTTGGTGTAGCAGACGTCGCAGCCCATCGGCAGTCCGAGCAGCTTGCCGCAGAAATGATCCTCCAGGCCGGCACGCATGATCTGCTTGCCGTCGTAGAGATATTCCGGGCCGATGAAGCCGACGACGGTGTTGACCAGCAGCGGCCGGTAGCGCCGCGCCACGGCGTAGCAGCGCGCCTCCAGCGTCTGCTGATCGACGCCGCAATGTCCCGATGATGACAACTCGCTGCCCTGTCCGGTCTCGAAATACATCACGTTGCCGCCGTCAGGGCAGCGCTGCAGGCTCTGCGCAGCGGCGTAGGCCTCGTCGAGCAGCGAGAGCGTGATGCCGAAGCCGCGATTGGCCTCCTCGGTGCCGGCGAGCGACTGGAACACGAGGTCGACCGGCGCGCGGCGCTCGATCGCCTTCAACGCGGTCGTCACGTGGGCGAGCACGCAAGACTGGATCGGCGCGTTCGCGGCCAGCCGCAGCGTCTCGATCATGTCGAGCAGCCGCATCATGGTCTCGACGTCGTCGCTCGCGGGATTGATGCCGATGGTGGCGTCGCCGACGCCATACATCAGCCCGTCGAGAATCGAGGCTGCGACGCCCTTGGGATCGTCGAGCGGATGATTGGGCTGCAGCCGCGTCGCCATCGTCCCGGGCAGGCCGATGGTGCAGCGGAAGCGCGTGACCACATTGCATTTCGCCGCGACCGTGACGAGATCCTGCAGCCGCATGATCTTGCTGACGGCCGCGACCATTTCGGGAGTCAAGCCCGGCGAGACGGCGGAGAGCATCGTCGCGTCGGTGGCATCCGACAGTAGCCATTCGCGCAAGCCGCCGACAGTGAGGCTTGCGACCGGAGCGAATGTGCTGCCGTCGTGCTGGTCGACGATCAGCCGCGTGATCTCGTCGCTCTCATAGGGAATGACGGCCTCGGTGAGGAAGTGCCGCAGCGGCAGATCGGCAAGCGCCATCCGCGCGGCAACGCGCTCCGCTGCATCCTGCGCGGCGAGCCCGGCGAGCACATCGCCCGAGCGCAACGGCGTCGCCTTCGCGAGCAGCGTTCTCAAATCGTCGAAGCGGTAGGTCGTGCCGCCTAGCGTGTGTGAAAAACCCATGGCGGCTCTCCTCACAAATTGGGCTGGAGTGACCCGGACGGCCGGAGCGATTCATTGCATGGCCGGGCCCGGAAAACAGAACGGGAGATCATGTCAGGGCCTCCTGGATGTCATGCAACGCACCATGCCGCTTATCATGCACGATATATGCCCGCATCCGATGACCAATTTGCTGCAGGGTCGTCTCTGGTCTGCCGGGTTGCGCCGGCTGCGCACATGGCTAAGGTCGCGCGCCGAACAACGCAACCCGAGGGAACTCCGCCATGGCGCGTATCCGCTGTATCACCGAAATGGGCATGGGCGTCGACGTCCATGGCCGCGACGCCACCAAAGCCGCCAGGCGCGCGGTATCGGATGCGATCCGCCATTCCAGCCTCGGCTTCTTCCGCATGGTCGGCAAGACGCCGCAGGACATGCTGGTGGACGTCACCATCGGCGTGCCGAACCCGGAGGCGGTCGATACGGCGGCTGTCGCGAAGGAATTGCCTTACGGCACCGTGACGGTGACGGCGGTCAAGGGCGGCCTCGAGATCCCGGCCGAAGCCGGCGGCGACGCCATCATCATCGCCAACGCCGCGGTGCTGGTGCATCTCGACGACGGCAAGTGAGCGGGACTCAGCAGTCCCTGTCTTTGGTGCCAGCCTCGATTGACGAAACACATGGTCAGCCGCGCCGAAATCGAGAGACAGGACCAGTATCTGCTGCGTCAGCAGCACGACTTCCGGCGGGCCGCGGATATCGTGACCGACGCGCTGGCCGCGGCCGAGGGCCGAGCACGGCCAATCATCAGGTCGAGGTCTTCCTGATCGAACCCGCGACGGATCGGTATCTCGGACGCCTCTGTAACTATAACACCTGCCCCAAGGGCAAGCCGAAATGCGACGTGCCGGGATGCGGCAAGATTCCCTTCAACAAGGTCGTCGACGGCTTCGAACCGTTCCCGGACCTGCTGGCGGCTGCGAGCTATGCGACCCTGTATCGGCGTGGTCAGGGCCGTCTCCGCTCCGCCCTCGATCTGCCTCAGCCGATCGAGGGCGAGTGAAGCGCAGACGCACGGCCGCTCACGGCGCGTGATGGTCGGCGACGGCCGCTTCGAGCCGCGGCTTCATGGTGCGGAAGCGCGCGTCGATCTCCTCGGGATGGTCGCGGTTGAGGGTGATCATGGCGCGGCGGGTCTCGTTGGCGCGGATCACCTCGCGGGCGCCGGAGAAGAGGCCGTCGACCAGCGCGTCGGCGACCATCTCGGGTGTCTCGCGCGCGAAGCCGAGCTCGGGACCGGCCTTGTTGCTCGCCATCATCGGGGTTTCGGTGGCGCCGGGATAGACCGTCAGCACGCGCACGCCTTCGTCGAGCAGCTCGCGATGCAGGGCTTCGCCGAACCGTGCGAGGCCGGCTTTTGCCGCCGCATAGGTCGCGTAGAACGGCGCGCCGACCAGGGCGATGCCGGAGGACACGTTGACGATTGCGCCGTCGCCGCTGGCGCGCAGCAGCGGCAGCGCCGCGCGGGTCCACAGGATCGGGGCGAGCAGGTCGACCTCGATCATGGCGCGGATATCGGCGATCTCGGTTGCTTCGAGGCGCCCGGCGCGGACGTTGCCGGCATTGTTGACGAGGATGTCGAGCCGGCCGAAGCGGTCGCGCGCCAGGGCGAGCGCCGCAGCACAGGCCGTCTCGTCGGCGACGTCGCCGGTGAGCGTCTCGATTCTGACGCCGTGGCTCGCCGCGAGCGTGGCGGTCTCCGCGAGCTTGGCCGCGGTGCGGCAGAACAGCACGAGGTGAACGCCGCGGGCGGCGAGGGCGAGCGCGGTGGCGCGGCCGATGCCGCTGCCGGCGCCGGTGATGAGGGCGATCTTGCCGTCCAAGGTCATGGGATCAACTCCTTGTTCAAACGGCAGCGGGCATGGCGAGCGCGGCGAGCGCCGCATCGGGCTCGAGCCGGGTGCGATAATCCGGGCTGACATGGGCACGCAGGATGCGGCCGCCCTTGGCGATGACGTAGGTCGCGGGCATCGGCAGCGACCAGCGGCCGTCGCCATTGTGCACGGGCAGGTCGTGGCCGAATTTCTGGTACAGCGCCTTGATCGGCGCTGACAGTTCGTAGCGGATGCCGAGCGCGTCGGCGAGCCGGCCCTCGGTGTCGGACAGGACGTCGAAGGCGAGCGCGTTCTTCTCCGCGGTGGTCAGCGTGTTGTCGGGCGTTTCCGGCGAGACCGCGACCAGCCGTGCGCCGCGCGCGGTGATCTCCGCGAGCCGAGCCTGATAGGCGCGGAGTTCGAGATTGCAATACGGGCACCAGCCGCCGCGATAGAATGTCACGATGAGGGCGCTGTCGGCCATCAGGGCCGCGAGGTCGGTGATCCCGCCTTTGTGGTTGGGCAGCGCGGGGGCAGGGAACGTCGCGCCCTGCTTGAGGGCACGCGCCGCGAGGTCTTCGAGCGTGGCGTTGTCGGATTCGACGAGTCGGGCGATGTCGTCGCCGACACGCGAGGTCCAGGCGGATTTGAAGGCGTCGAGTTCGGTTTGCAGGGACATGGTGGTGATCCTTTGGAGAGAATTCGGCGAGCGGCTTGCTCGGTCTGCACCTCTCCCCGCTTGCGGGGAGAGGTCGGATCGCATCGCCAGATGCGATCCGGGTGAGGGGGTACAGGTCTCGCCGCGGAGATTTCCCGTGCGGCTGCCCCTCACCCCGACCCTCTCCCCGTGAAGGACGGGGAGAGGGGGCGCAGCGTCGCTGGGGCAAGGGATTGGCTCACATCGAGCGGACTAACTACGCAGGGGCTGGGAGTTCTCCGACTTTCTCAGCGTTGCCCGGCCGTCATCTGCTGCACCAGGGCGTTGGCGCTGGCGCCTTCGAGGGCGAGGCCGTAGCCGACTTCGCGGACGATGCGCTCCTTGAGCGGCTGGACGAAATGGATGCGGCTGTTGCGGCGGGTCACTTCAGGCTGGCGCAGATAGAGCGCGGCGAGCTCGCGGGCGAAGGCGACGGTCTTGCCGTCATCGGTGATGAGGTTGACGACGCCCCAGCTCAGTGCCTCCTGCGCCGACAGCGGCTGCGGGTTGAGCAGGAACGCCTGCGCGCGGCCGGCGCCGGCGCGATACGACCAGGTGGTGAAGATGCCGTCGCCCGGCACGATGCCGCCGGCGAAATGCGGCAGATCGTTGAAGGTGGCGCTGCGGCCGGCAATGATGACGTCGGCGAACAGCGCGTATTCGGTGTGGATGTGGGCGCGGCCCTCGATCGCGGCGATCAGCGGCACGCGGATATTGGCAATGTTCTCCAGGATCTGCGTGCCCTCGTCGTGAACGCGCGACCAGACATTGGCGTCGCCGACATTGCCGAAGCTTCCGAAGTCGATCTCGGCCATGTAGTCGCCGATACCCGTCAGGATGACGATCTTGTTGTCGCGGTCGCGGCCGATCTCATAGAACGCGTCGGTGAATTCGGTGTGGTCGCGCGCGTCGAAGCGGATCGGTCCGCCGTCGCTGTGCATCTCGACCAGCAGCACGCCCTCCGCGTCGCGGCTCAGGCGCAGATGGGCGAAGCGAGTGAAGTAGGACGGGGTCATGGCTCTCTCCGGTGCGATGGCCAGCGATGGGCCGGCCGTTGCTGATGGGGGAACCATCGTCCATTCCATCGCCTTGGATAATTGGCGACGTTCGGATATCATTCATACGTTTTTCGTATGGATTGGTGACATGGATCTTCTCGCACCGATGCGGACCTTCGTGCGGGTGGTGGAGGCCGGCAGCTTCACCGCCGTCGCCACCGAGCTGAACACGACGCAGCCGACCATCAGCCGCCAGATCGGCGCGCTGGAGGATCACCTGCGGACGCGGCTGTTCACCCGCACGACGCGGGCGCTCACGCTGACCGACGACGGCCGGGTGTTCTACGAGCACGCGCTGCGCGCGCTGGAGGCGGTGTCGGAGGCCGAGGGCGCGGTTGGGCGCCGGCGGCAGAAGCCGTCCGGGCTGTTGCGGCTGGCCGCGCCGGTCGTGTTCGGCCGGCTGCATGTAGTGCCGCGGCTGCCGGCGTTCCTGAAGCGCTATCCGGACGTGTCGATCGATCTGATCATGAGCGACGGCTTTGCCGACCTGGTGGAGCAGGGCATCGACGCCGCCATCCGCGTCGGCGAGATCACCGATCCCGGGCTGATCGCACGGCGCATCGGCACGGTGCAGCGCGTGACCGTGGCGTCGCCGGCCTATCTCAAGGCCCACCGTGCGCCCAAGGTGCCGGCCGATCTCGCCGAGCACCAATGCATCGTCTACACAAGGCTCGCCACCGGAAACCGCTGGCTTTTCGAGGGCGCTGACGGACCGGTCGCCGTCGAGGTGAGCGGACGCTATCGCGCCGACAATTCGGAGGCCGTGCGCGACGGCGTGCTCGGCGGGCTCGGCATCGCCGTGATCCCGACCTTCGCCTTCTCCCAGGAGATCGAGAGTGGCGACGTCAAGGTGCTGCTGCAGGACTTCGCGCCGCGGCCCCTGCCGATGCACGCGGTCTATGCCTCGCGGCGGTTCGTGCCGCTCAAGGTGCGCGCGATCATCGATCATCTCGCCCACGAACTCTCGCTCGACGCGCGGCTGTCGTCCTACACGGCGTGATGCCGCGGGGGCGGTGCTGGAACAGCATCCGCCGCCCATGCGTTCGAACCGGCAGATGAGCCGACAACGATCGGCGACACGCCAGGAGATTTTTCATGGAACGCACGATCATCGGCCATTTCGCCACCCGCCGCGCCGCCGAGCTCGCCGTCGAGCATCTGGTGCAGGACCACGGCATCGCCCGCACCGACGTGTCGGTGCGCGCCGCAGGCGAAGCCAACAGCGCCGGCTCGAAGGCCGCCGGCGCCGACGTCGAGAGCGGCCATCCCGGCGTCGACAAGCAGGGGGCGCCGGAGCTCGAAGGCGAGATCGAGGTGTCGGTCGGCGGCCGCGCTGCCGGCTCGGCAGACGTGGAGGGCATCATGAGGGAGGCGGGAGCGCGGAGCGTCAGCGCGAAGTGATCCCGTCGGCAGCGCGGACCTCTCGGCATGCATTGGCCGCAGCATGTTGGTCGATCGGCAAAAATCTGGCATATCCGCACATCCTCGAGGACTGCGACATGCCGATCGACGACATTGAGGCGCTGAAGCGAGAATATGCGGCCGGCCGCACCCCGGAGCTGCTGCTGTTCTGGGGACACACGGCAAAGGATAGCGGTGGTGTCGGCAAGCACGTGCTGAGCCAGTGGTGGCCTGCGCCGTTCTCGCTCGATGGCGTGACTTATCCGACGGCAGAGCACTACATGATGGCGCAGAAGGCCGAGCTGTTCGGCGACGACGCGACGCGCGACGCTGCCGGGCCCGTCGCAGGCGAAGAAGCTCGGCCGAGAGGTGCGTGGGTTCGACGACGCCCGCTGGACCGCGCATCGCTTCGACATCGCGGTACGCGGCAATGTGGCGAAGTTCGGCCAGAACCCGCCGCTCGGCCAATGGCTGCGGTCCACCGCCGAGGCGGTGCTGGTCGAGGCGAGCCCGGTCGACCGCATCTGGGGCATCGGCCTGGCCGCCGACGACCCGCGGGCGCGCGACCCCTTGACCTGGCTCGGCCTCAATTTGCTGGGCTTCGCGCTCATGAAGGCCCGCGCCGCGCTCGGTTGATGGGGACGCGACAGGTGCGGACTCGGTCAGCCTGCCGCGCACGTCTGCGGCGGGTTCGACGACATGGCCAGTGTCGCGCCGTCAGGGAATGGCGACGTCCTTCTCGCCGTCGGACTCGATCAGCGTCAGCCTCCCCGGCGCGCCTTCACCGTCGGCGAGATAGCGAAAGCTGTCGAGGACGGGTCCGCCTGGAATGCCGAGCAACTCGGCCAGGGCGGTCAACCTGTCTTCTTCAAGAAGGAAGGGAGGGGCCGAGGATGGCTCGGTCGCCTGAGTGACCGGCCGCGCTGCGAAGCGCCTCTCGATTTGTGCCAGGAGCTGCTCGAGCGGTGGCGTATTTGGATCCTGGGCAGCCATTTTCGGATAGGACTGTATCACTTTCTTGCGCTGCGCTTCGAGGACGTCGTTCTCTGAGGGTTGCGCGTCATTCCGGGACAATGTCCCGGGATGCAGCAGGCGCGACAGGCGATCATGTGCATCATCCGCCTCGCAATAGGCCGCAACGACCTCGGCCTGTCCTCCGGTCGGCGCCAAACTCTCTCCGGTGAAAAAGCCCGGCGCCGAATTGTAGCTGTCGAGCAGCTTTCCATGATCGACCAGGACGTACAGCAGAATATCGCTGTCATGCACGATGAAGCCGATCACCGGCCGCTGCAAAGCCGTCGAGAGCGCATGGGCGATCTCGGAAAGTCCGACGTCGTCTTGAAACGCGGCTTCGGGGTAGATGCTGGTCCAACGATCCCCTTCCGCCCGACGGACATAGGCAGGGACGACTGCAAGCGACCTGAGCGCGTCAATGACGGCCGCAGGCTCGGCGTCGCGAACATGCAGGTTGGTGATGAACGACCCCATGATCCCGTCACATTTAAAAGCCGCCGGCGGAGTGTCGGTTTCTCCATGACCGGCGATGCCTTCGTCCCCAAGGACGAAATCTGGCACATGGGACTCCCGACTGCAACGAGATGGTCTGCTCATACGATGAGCTCCGCGCCACGTGCGGATGCCGAACGCAAAAAGGCCCGGGCGCGTGTTTGACGCGTCCGGGCCGGTTGTTGTCAGTGCAGCGTGCTCCCGCGAGAGCTTTCCTCCTGCGCCGCGATCCAGGCGATCACGGCCTCGGAGAAGCCGTCGACCCGCGTCCAGGATCCGTATCCGACCCCGTGCTGGTACGACGCCACGTTGACCATGGTCCCGCGCGCCTTCGGCTGCGGCACCGCATCGTGGCTCTGCTCGTCCGTGAAGACGATCAGGCGGTCGCCCTTGCGGTCGACCTCGCCGACCGCACGTCCGAGATAGGTCCCGGAATGCGGCTGCGATCCGAGGATCGCATCGCGCAGCGCGAAGCCACGCCGCGGCGGCACCTTCACGACCTTGTCGCTGAACGTGAAGATCTCCACCTCGTCGCAGACCTCGCGGGCCAGGATCGCGAGCCCGCACGCCGCCTCCGCGCGCGTCATCTCCGACTGCGCGGACAGTTTTGCGAACATCGATCCGGAGACGTCGATCAGGAGCCGCGTGCGGCCTCGCAGCCGCGCGTAGCCCTTGATCGCGCGCAGCATCGCCTGCTCGAGCTCGGGCTCGACATCAGGCGCGTGCCGGGCCGCCGTGATGAACCGATACGGCAGGACACGGTCCGTCCGCATCGTCTCGATCGCGGCAGCGATGGCGTCGCGTGACACCCCGGCCTGACGCATCAGACGCAGGTTGCGCAGCAGCGCCAGCGCGCCGAGGCGCTTCTCGGCGAGCAGCCGCTCGAAGCTCTCCCGCTTGTCCGCGCCAGCCGAAAGCGCGACCTCCCAGGTGTCGGGCGAGGGCAGCTCGCCATCGACGAGCTGCTTCCACACCGCCTCCTGAGCCTCGTCCTTGGGCCTGGCGTGAACCAGGAACAGGACGTCGCGCAGCCGCACCGGGCCGTCGCGGTCATACTTCGCGAGCTGATAGGCGTCGAACTTCGCGAACGCCTTCGCCAGCCCCTTCTTGACCTGCGCCGACACCGGCTGCCGCTTGCGCTGCTGCTGCGGCCCGAGGGAGTCTGCCCAGTAGATCGCGAGTAGCTCGGTCATCTCGTCCGGCCGCTGGATGATGCGCGCAAGCGTCTCGGCGACCAGCGCACGGTGCTGGGGCAGCCGCGCCATCTCGCGGGCGACGAGCAGCGGCGCATGCCGCAGCTTCATCTCCTCGCGCGCGCGGACCGCAAGCCGGGCGACCTCGCGCGGCTCGACCTGCGCTACGAGCGACGTGATCCGATCGGCGATCGCGACCCCGTCCTCGTAGAACTGGTCCTCCCACAACAGGCAGCTCATCAGCGTGCGCTGCAGCGCCTGGACGGGCGCGAGCTGCCGGGACGGCGCACCCTCATGGGTGAAGGCGCGCAGGGACTTGTTGAGCCTGACCATGATGGCCTCCTCTTGGCTTGGGTTGATGATGGATGGAGTCGCCGGAGTACCGGCCAGTGCGCATGATGTCGGTTGAGATCGCATGCGATAGGAACCACGCGCCGGGAACGGGCGAATGCTGACGTCCGCTCCACTCGCGTGGAGCGGCTAGTGCTCTGCCGCTGAGCTACCGGCGCATGGAACGCCGGGTGGGAGTCGAACCCACGACCTCTCGATTAGCAATCGAAGTATCAGCACTCTTCACCACGGCACGTGGAGAACGGGCCGCAGAGGATATCTGCGCCGTCTCTGAGATGGCCGCCTTTCGACGACGATCGGTGACATGGATCCCGAGCCGGGAACGGGCGACGACTGTACCCGGTCCACTCGCGTGGACCGGACAGTGCTCTACCCCTGAGCTACCGGCATTTGCGCCGGGCGGGACTCGAACCCGCGACACCTGGCGTGGCAAGCGAAGTAACAGTCGTCTTCACCACGGCTCGTGAAACTGGTCGGCGGGGAACGGGTGATGCTGTTGCTGCCCCAAGGGGGCGCTCGGTTTCAACGAAGTAACAGACATCCTCACCACCGCCTGGCCGCCCGGCGGTCGCCGGACGGTGTTGTTGGCCTGCTGGGGAACGGGCGATCACGGCGATACGACGATCGAAACGCAGGCTCGGCATCAGCCTCACCGTAGCCCGCGACTCACCCATCTCGCTTGACGGATTCCACGGTACGATCGATCGAAGGCGGCTCATCGCCGCATTGGCGCGAAGGATCCGCGATCTTCACCACCAGCAGCTCCCGGCCGCGAACGGCCGGGAAGTCAAATAGCTTGTCTGCGGCGCTCATTGGCGCCGCGTGCTGCGAGCTCCTTGGAGCTCGCTCTGTCATCGGTGTCCGGCGTCACGCCTCGTTCCCTCCGACAGGCCCCGCGCTCTTGGGCACGCGCGTGACCGGCGCGAGCCCCGGGATCCGGGTCTCCCGTTCCGGCTGGTGGCCGGGACAATTGTGAGTTCGCCGTGCAGCCGGCTCGCGAGGGCAACAAAAAACCCTCCGGAGCGGCTGGCTCGGGAGGGTCCGTGTGAACAGGACAATGGATCTTGCGTCAGGCAAGATCGCTCCTCCGAGCATGGCGTGCGTCATCCGACGGCCCAAAGCCGCTGGACGTGCAAATCATGTGTTCGTCACCGAAGGACATCGTCGTTCTCATTGTTAGTCGCGGACGCAATCGCTCGCGAGGCCGCGGGACATACGCTCGTTTGTTGTTGCTGTCAACAGTGCGTTGCGGACTTTCTCGCTCACTTCTGGCGAAGTTGATTTGAAACAAGACAGGACGGCGTTGCGCGCCTATCATTGTTGTCATGAATTCGGCGGGCATGTGGTGATGAACCGACGGCAGATCCTGTTAGGAGCGAGCAGCGCGCTGACAGCGGCTGCGCTCGGCGCGGGCGCCTGGCGCTCGGCCACCGGGGCGATGTCCGCGTACGAGAGCTACAGCGCGCGGCTGCGTGCGCCGTTGTCGGGCGAGATCGCCGACGTGATCCGCTACGCGACCTTGGCGGCCAACGGCCACAACACCCAGCCGTGGCGCTTCGCCGTTTCGGCCGAGGCGATCACGATCGCGCCCGATCTGTCGCGACGCACGGCGGTGGTCGATCCCGACGATCATCATCTGTATGTCAGCCTCGGCTGCGCGGCGACCAACCTTGCGATCGCGGCCGCCGCCAGCGGCCGTCCGGGCGAGGTGATCATCGATGGTCCGCTGGTGCGCTACGTCTTCACCGGCGGCCGGCGCGATGACGTCGATCCGCTGCTGGCCGCCATCGTCCGCAGGCAGTCGACGCGCGCCGACTATGACGGACGCGAGGTGCCGCCGCGCGATCTGTCGTCGCTGCAGGTCGCCTCGGCGGTGGCCGGCGTCGATCTCGCCATCGTCACGGCGCCGGCTGATATCGCCGCCATCCGCGACCTCGTGATCGCCGGCAACAGCGCGCAGATGCGTGACGCCGCGTTCATGCGCGAGCTGAAGGAGTGGATCCGGTTCAATCCGCGCAGTGCGATGGCGAGCGGCGACGGGTTGTTTGCTGCAGCGAGCGGCAATCCGTCCTTGCCGACGACGCTGGGCAGCCTTGCCTTTGATCTGCTGTTCGATGCCGCGGCCGAGAACGACAAATATGCGCGACAGATCGCGTCCTCGTCAGGCATTGCGGTGTTCGCCGCCGAGCAGGCCGATCCGTCGCACTGGATCAGGACGGGGCAGGCGTGCCAGCGCTTTGCGCTCGAAGCGACGCGCGTCGGGCTCAAGCTCGCCTTCATCAACCAGCCGGTGGAGGTTGCGGCGTTGCGGCCCGAGCTGGCGCGACTGATCGGGACGACGCGGCGGCCGGACCTCGTGCTGCGTTTCGGCTACGGCCCCACGCTGCCATTCTCGCCGCGCCGGCCTGTCGATGCGGTGGTGGGTTCATGAGTCGTTCCTGTCAATCTTGACGGATTCGCGACTCGGTGCATTGCTTCATGACATGTTCGAGAACACCCGATTGGCACGCATGAGCGACGGGCATTATTGCCTGGTGCGCGACCTTGGCCTGGTCAAAGGCGGCAAGGGCATGCGTCATCATGAGGTAGTGGTGGACTTCAGCTATCGCGGCCTCAAGCTTTTTGCCAAGCAGGGCGCGTCGGAGCTGATGCGCCGCGTCGCGGCGAAGCTGGCGCAGCACGAGGCGACGGCGAAGCTGCCGGCGCTGCTGCGTGTGCGTCTGCGCGAGCCGCAGTAGACGTCACTGCCTGGGCTTGCGCTTCGGATCGTACGGACTGTCCGGGTTGACGTCGAGATCGACCTCGGCGACGCAATATTGCGGCTGGCTGTGGCTGCGTCCCGAATGCCAGCGGCCCTCGCGCAGCTCGACCTCGCTCATCCCGGCAACATCGAAGCACTTCCATTGACCGCCCCGTGGCAGGCCGCTGCTCGCGCCGCCCGCGAACTGGAAGGCGAGCACGCGCTCGCGGCCCGCGGTGTGGCCGAGGATGATCGGACAGACCGCACGGGCGTGGCCGCGATAGAGGCACAGCACCTGCCGGCGCTTCATCATCGCCTGCATGATCAGGTCATAGGTCGGACTCGCCATGCGCCATCTCTGCACGTCTATTGCACGATAAGACCATGCTCCCGCACCGGTTCCCAGCCCATGCCTTGCGGCGCGAGCGCATGGGCTTAGATTGAGCCTTCAACGCAACAGGCGAGCCAAGCCATCATGTCCGACCTTTCCAGCTTCCCGATCACCAAGCGCTGGCCGGCGCAGCATCCCGATCGCATCCAGCTGTATTCGCTGCCGACGCCGAACGGCGTGAAGGTTTCGATCATGCTGGAGGAGACCGGCTTGCCCTATGAGCCGCATACGATCGATTTCGGCAAGGACGACCAGAAGACGGCGGAATTCCTCTCGCTCAATCCGAACGGCAAGATCCCGGCGATCATCGATCCCGCAGGTCCCGGCGGCCAGCCGCTCGGCCTGTTCGAGTCCGGCGCGATCCTGCAGTATCTCGCCGAGAAGACCGGCAAGTTTTTGCCGGCCGATCCGGCGCGGCGCTGGCAGACCATCCAGTGGCTGCACTTCCAGATGGGCGGTGTCGGGCCGATGTTCGGCCAGCTCGGCTTCTTCCACAAATTCGCCGGCCGCGAGTACGAGGACAAGCGGCCGCTGCAGCGCTACGTCGCCGAGAGCAAGCGGCTGCTCGGCGTGCTCGAAGCCAGGCTCGACGGGCGCGAGTGGATCATGGACGGCGACTACACCATCGCCGACATCGCCACGCTCGGCTGGGTGCGCAACCTGATCGGCTTCTACGGCGCGCGCGAAATCACTGCCTTCGACGAACTGAAGCACGTGCCGGCCTGGCTGGAGCGCGGCCTGGCGCGGCCGGCCGTGCAGCGCGGGCTGGAGATCCCGAAGCGGCCGTGATCGTCAGCGAGGCCGATTTCGAGCGTTGCCTGGATGAGGTGTTGTCGGCGCCTGCGGACCCGGGCGACGGCGTGCTCGGTCCCGACAGCGTGATGTGGCGGGTGCATCGCGAGGCCGCGCTGTTTCTCGGCGCCGGCCGCGCACTGCTGCTGCAGCTCGCCCATCCCTGGGTCTCGGCCGGCATCGCCGAGCAGTCGAAGGTGTTCGCCGATCCGCTCGGCCGCTTCCACCGCACCTTCAGCATCGTCTACACGATGGTGTTCGGCACGCGCGACCAGGCGGCCGCCGTGGCGCGGCGGCTGTACCGGCGGCATGCGGCTGTCGATGGCGTGATGACGGAAACGGCCGGGCCGTTCGCGGCCGGCTCGCGCTTTCGCGCCAACGATGTCGAGGCGCTGCGCTGGGTGCATGCGACGTTGGTCGAGACGGCGATGATGTCCTACGGCCTGCTGTGTCCGCCGCTGAGCGAGGACGAGCGCGAGCAATATTGGTGCGAGGCGATGCGCTTCGCCGGCCTGTTCGGGATTCCCCGCGAAGTGCTGCCGCCGGACTGGGCGTCCTTCAAGACCTATACGGCTGAGATGATGGAGTCGGAGACGCTGACCGTGAGCTCGGCCGCGCGCGACATCGCCCAGCGCATCTTCTCGGGCGAGGCGACCTGGATCGGGCCGCCGCGCTGGTTCACGGCGCTGACGGCCGAGATGCTGCCGGAGCGGCTGCGGCTGGCGTTCGAGCTGCCATATGGTGCGCGTGAGCATCGCAGCGCCGCGCGGGCGCGGATCTGGCTGCCGCGGCTCTACGCGGCGTTGCCGCCGAGATTGCGCACCGTCGGTCCCTATCAGGAGGCCATGGCGCGCCTCCGCGGCGAGCCTTGTCCGTCCTTCACGCGCCTGCTCAACCGCGGCTGGATCGGGCAGCCGCTCATGCCGGCTGCGAACGCCGGTGGCGTGCGGCGCCCTTCCGCGCAGAGCTGACCTCGCGTTGCGCGGTTGGGGCCAACAGGCGCGCCGTTCCTCGGAGATATCCCCAGGCCGCAGGTCCACGCCCATCTTTCGGCGCTGATCGTGCTACATGGGTGCTGCGCAGCCACGTTGGCATGCGTCAGGTTCATCATCATGCCGCTTCCCTTCAAAAAGCCCGGGGCCATCCGTTCGCTCTTCAGCCATGCCGCCTTTCAGAAGGCGGAGCTCCTACAGCGCAGTGGCGGCGTTTTCGATTTCGAGATCAGCGACGACGGCCTCGAACTGGCCGCGTCGGTGAAGGGCTCGCAATCCTGGCCGTATGAGGTCGAGATCAAGCTGAAGCCGGACAAGCACGGGCGCGTGGGCGTCATCGGGACGTGTACGTGCCCGATGCAATTCAACTGCAAGCATGTCGCGGCAGTGCTGCTCGAAGCGACCGAGCCGCCGGAGGATGACGACGACGACCTGAAGACACGCGCGAAGCCGGAGAAGGCGAGCCGGGTGGTGCTGCCGCCGGAGATTACGACCTGGCTGAACAGGATTGGCGCGGTCAGCCGTGGGGAAGCCTATCCTCCCGCGGTCAAGCAGAGGCTGATCTATGGTGTGCAGCCGCATTCCGAGTCCGGAGGCCCAGCCTATCCAGTCGTCCGGCTGTGGTCGGTCCGGGTCGGCAAGGACAACAGCTTCTCCGGAGCGTTCTCGAAGGTCGAGAGGATGCCAGCAGGCGCCGATTATGCGGCGGCGTACTACCGCGACAGCGATCTCGATATCGCGACGCGGCTTGGACCCCACGTCTTTCTCGACGGACAGTGGGCCTTCCGAATCGGCTCTCCCGCGCTGTTGAAGCGGATCGTCGACACGGGGCGGGCCTATTGGCGCGATCATGCCGGCCCGCTGCTGCGCTGGGGCGACAAGCGCAATGGCCGGATTGAATGGCAGCCGGTCGGCCTGCGAGGCGTCGGTGCAAGGCTCGTCGTCGAAGGCGTGACGGCGCTACATGCCAACCCACCCGTGTACGCCGAGGAAAAGACCGGAATCGTTGGCGAGGTCGATCCCGGGATTGATCCGCAAATGGCGCAGCACCTGCTGAGTGCGCCGACGCTGCCGAAGGCGGTGATCGGCGAGGTCTCGCGGCATCTCAGCGAGCGGTTGCCCGCGCTTGCTCCCGCCCTGCTGCCGTCGCCACCGACCGAGGTCGTCCGGGTCGAGGCCAAGCCGGTGCCGATCCTGCACCTGCGACGCGGACCTTATCCGGGCTATGGCTTCCAGGGCGTCCACACCAGCGGGCTTCCGCTCGGCGTGGTCCGCCAGGTCTTCCGCTATGGTCCGATCGAGATCGAGGCCGACCAGGGCGGCAGCGAGATCGAGCTTTTTCACGACGGCCGCGTGCACCTCGTGACGCGCGCCAAGGCGGACGAGCGCAAGACGTCGAAGCGGCTGAGCGACCTCGGGCTCGTTCCGCTCAGGAAAGTCCAGACCTACAGCTTCGGCGGATTCGGCGGTGATCTCACTTTCGCCGACGAGGGCCGCTGGCTGCAGTTCATGCATCTCGACCTCGACCCGTTGCGGGCGGAGGGCTTCGAGATCCGCATCGATGACACCTTCCCGTTCCGGATGGCCGACTCTTCCGGCATCGTCGACATGGAAATCGAAGGCAGCGGGATCGACTGGTTCGAGTTCGGCTTCAAGATCGACATCGACGGCAAGCCGCATGATCTCGCCGAGCTGCTGGCGCGGCTGCTCGCGGAGCCTGGGATCGTCGACGCGCTGGCGGAGGCCGACTCCACCGCGAAGCACATGTATGTGCCGCTGCCCGACGGCCGGCACCTGGCGCTCGCGGCCGGTCGTTTCCTGCCGGTCCTGCTGGCGCTGCAGACGATGGGGCTGAGTGGCGGCAGCTTCGATGCCTCCGGCAAGCTCCGGCTCTCGCGTGCGCAATTGGTGCCGCTGCTGGCGCATGACGCGGAGGCGTTCAAGGGACCTGACGATCTGCGGCGGCTGGCCGATCTGCTGCGGCAGCGTCAGCCTGACGACATCGAGCTGCCTGCTGGCTTCAAGGCCAAGCTGCGGCCGTATCAGCAGCACGGCGTCGCCTGGCTCGATCTCTTGCGGCAGGCCAATCTCGGCGGCGTGCTCGCCGACGACATGGGCCTCGGCAAGACGGTGCAGGTGCTGGCGCTGCTCGCGCTGGAGAAGGCGCGCGGCGCGATCACGGCGCCGGTGCTCATCGTCGCCCCGACCAGCCTGATGACGAACTGGTTCAACGAGGCCGCCAAGTTCGTGCCTGATCTGAAGGTCCTGGTGTTCCACGGCGCCGCGCGCAAGGAGCTGGTCGATCAGATCCCGCAGCACGACGTGGTGCTCACGACCTATCCGCTGATCGCGCGTGACCATGAGCTGATCCTCGGCCGCGACTGGCACATGGCCATTCTCGACGAGGCGCAGACGATCAAGAACCCGAACGCCGCGACGACGCGCTGGCTCAGCGCGATCAAGGCCAGTCATCGCTTCTGCCTCACGGGCACACCGATGGAGAACCATCTCGGCGAACTCTGGTCGATCATGAGCTTCGTCAACCCCGGCTATCTCGGCGACAAGACCGCGTTCACCCGCAACTGGCGTTCGCCGATCGAGAAAGAGGGCGACCAGGTGCGGGCCGCGGCGCTGACGCGCCGGGTCAAGCCGTTCCTGTTGCGACGGACCAAGGAGGAGGTGGCCTCCGAGCTACCCGCCAAGGTCGACATCGTGGAAACGGTGGCGATCGAGGGCAAGCAGCGCGACCTCTATGATTCGATCCGTGCGGCGATGGCCAAGAAGGTGCGCAAGGCGCTCGACGAGCGCGGGCTCGCCCGTAGCCACATCATCGTGCTGGAGGCGCTGCTGCGGCTGCGCCAGGTCTGCTGCGATCCGCGGCTGCTGAAGCTCGACGACAAGACCGAGCGGCCCTCGGCGAAGCTCGACCGCCTCATGGAGATGGTCGAGGAGTTGCTGAGCGAGGGACGCAAGATCATCATCTTCTCGCAATTCACCTCGATGCTGGCGCTGATCGAGCAGCGCTTCAAGGAGCTGGAGATCGGCTACGAACTTCTCACGGGCGATACGCGTGATCGCAAGCGCGCGATCGAAGGGTTCCAGAAAGGGAAGAGCCCGGTCTTCCTGATCAGCCTGAAGGCCGGCGGCGTCGGGCTGAACCTGACGGCCGCGGACACGGTGATCATCTACGATCCCTGGTGGAATCCCGCCGTCGAGGCCCAGGCGATCGACCGCGCCCACCGCATCGGCCAGGACAAGAAGGTCTTCGTCTATCGATTGGTCACCGCCGGGACGATCGAGGAGAAGATCGGCGAGCTGAAGCAGCGCAAGCAGGCGATCGCCGATCGGCTGTTCGACAACGAAGGCAATATCGGCAAGGCGCTGACCGAGGACGATATTGCCGCGCTGCTGTCTTGAGGCAGTGGCACGCGATCGGCCGTGTTCCGATCACGCCAGCGCAATGTCCTCGCGGTCCCTGGTCTCCTCGACCCAGGCATGGGCGGCGAACCATTCATGATAGGTCCGGCAGTGCGGGCAATAGGCGCGCGAGAAGAACACGGGCATGCGCCGAAAACGCGCGGCATCCATTTCCATTCCCGTCTCGATGCTGCGGCCGGTCTGCGGACAACGCACCATGATCTTGCCCATTCGCGGTCTCCTGTTCGCGCGCCAGATACGCCGGGGATGCGAAGAAAATGTAATGCTCAGCCGACACTTTCATGGCAAAGCTCGGAGTGAATTCCGACTGTGGAACGAACGGCGTTCGCGCATCAAAAGCGGGTGAATCGCACTGCAAAATGCGGGGCCGATTGTCGCAACATGAGACATTCTTCGGCATCGCACACGAAGGGTTGAGGACGAGTGGCATGAGCATCACGATCTACGGAATCAAGAACTGCGACACGATGAAGAAGGCGCGCGCCTGGCTCGACGAGCACGGCGTGGCTTACGACTTCCACGACTACAAGACCGCCGGAATCGACAAGGCGACGTTGAAGGCGTGGAGCGACGAAGTGGGCTGGGAGGTTTTGCTCAATCGCGCCGGGACGACGTTCAAGAAACTGCCGGATGCGGAGAAGGAGGGGCTGACCGAGAGCAAGGCGATCGCGCTGATGCTGGCGCAGCCGTCGATGATCAAGCGCCCGGTGCTCGATCTCGGAACCAAGCGCGTGGTCGGCTTCAAGCCGGACCTCTACGCGAAGGACGTGAAGGCCGCCAAATAATAGCTGGCTGCCACCACCTTCGCGCTCGCGAGTTTCGGGGACGCGAGCGGATGTGACAGAACGACGGTGGTCCGTTACTCTATGTCCGCGGGTAGGACACAGCAGAATCAACGCGAGGTTCAGAAGGCGCCCCGCGACCGCGTTGCCCAGCTTTCCGCCTTGCTTAACTCCCTCGATTGACGGCATATTCCGGCCCGAAGCGGTCGCGGAGGGCGGCGCGGAATCGTTCAAGCCCTCCGGTAGAGCCGCCGTACAGGAAGAAGCGAGGGCCGGGCGCCATCCGCGCCGGCTCGGGGGGAATCTGTTTGGCTGACGAGTTCATTCTCGAAACCCACGGATTGACGAAAGAATTCGCGGGGTTTTTTGCCGTTCGCGATGTTTCGCTCAAGATCCGCCGGGGCACCATTCACGCGCTGATCGGTCCCAACGGGGCCGGCAAGACGACGTGCTTCAATCTCCTGACCAAGTTTCTGCGGCCTTCGGCCGGCAAGATTCTCTATAAGGGGCAGGATATTACGGCTGTGGCGCCGGCCGATGTGGCGCGTCTCGGGCTGGTCCGCTCGTTCCAGATCTCGGCGGTGTTTCCGCATCTGACCGCGCTGGAGAACGTCCGCGTCGCCCTGCAGCGCCAGCATGGTTCGTCGTTCGACTTCTGGCGCTCCAAGAGCGTGCTGAACCGCTTCAACGGCCGCGCGCTGGAGCTGCTCAACGATGTGGGCCTCAGCGAATTCGCCAATATTCCGGCCGTCGAAATGCCCTATGGACGCAAGCGCGCGCTGGAGATCGCGACCACACTCGCGCTCGATCCGGAGATGATGCTGCTGGACGAACCGATGGCCGGCATGGGCCACGAGGACATCGACAAGATCGCAGCCCTGATCAAGCGCATCTCGGCCAAGTACACGATCCTCATGGTGGAGCATAATCTGAGCGTCGTCGCCAATCTCTCCGACACCATCACCGTGCTGACGCGCGGGCAGGTGCTGACCGAGGGACCTTATTCCGAGCTCTCCAAGGATGAGCGCGTCAAGGAAGCCTATCTGGGAGCCGGACATGCCTGAGGTGATGACGGCGACGAAAACAGGGCAGGCGGCTGCCACCAGCACCATTCTCGACGTCAAGAATCTCGAGAGCTGGTACGGCGAGTCCCACATTCTCCACGGCATGAACTTCAACGTGAATGCCGGCGAGGTCGTCACCTTGCTCGGGCGCAACGGCGCCGGCAAGACCACGACCCTGAAGTCGATCATGGGGATCATCGGCAAGCGCACCGGCTCGGTCGCCTTCAACGGTCAGCAGCTGATCCGCATGACCTCGGACAGGATCGCGCGGCTCGGCATCGCGCTGTGCCCGGAAGAGCGCGGCATCTTCGCCAGCCTCGACGTGCGCGAGAATTTGCTGCTGCCGCCGGTGGTCCGGCCGGGTGGGCTGACGCTTGACCAGATCTTCGAGCTGTTTCCGAACCTGAAGGAGCGGCTGAAGAGCCAGGGCACCAAGCTCTCCGGCGGTGAACAGCAGATGCTGGCGATCGCGCGCATCCTGCGCACCGGCGCGAGCTTCCTGATGCTGGACGAGCCGACCGAGGGTCTTGCGCCGGTCATCATCCAGCAGATCGGCCACACCATCGCGCGGCTGAAGAAGGAGGGGTTTACGATCCTTCTCGTCGAGCAGAACTTCCGTTTCGCCTCGACGGTGGCCGACCGCTACTACGTCGTCGAGCACGGCAAGGTCATCGACGGCTTCGCCAATGCCGATCTGTCCGCCAACATGGACAAGCTGCATACTTATCTCGGCGTCTGACCGGCGCCGGGACTGTTTCTTGGAATTTGGAAAGTTGGAAATGAAGAACAAATTCATCGCGTCATTGCTGCTGGGAACGGCGCTCACTCTGGTCAGCGGCAGCCTTGCCTCGGCCGGCGACAAGGTCGTGAAGATCGGCGCGCTGTCCGATCAGTCCGGTCTCTATTCCGACCTCGGCGGCCCCGGCTCGACGCTCGCGACGCAGATGGCGATCGAGGATTCCGGCCTCACAGGGAAGGGCTGGAAGATCGACGTGATCTCCGGCGATCACCAGAACAAGCCCGACATCGGCACCTCGATCGCGCGGCAGTGGTTCGACGTCGACAAGGTCGACATCATCGTCGACGTGCCCAATTCGGGCGTGGCGCTGGCGGTGAACAACGTCGTCAAGGAGAAGAACGGCGTCTACATCAATTCGGGCGCGGCGACCTCCGACCTCACCAATGCGCAGTGCTCGCCGAACACCGTGCACTGGACCTACGACACCTACATGCTGGCCCACACCACCGGTCAGGCGCTGGTCAAGGCCGGCGGCACCACCTGGTACTTCCTGACCGCGGACTACGCCTTCGGCGCGGCGCTGGAGCGCGACACCACGGCGGTGGTGACCGCGAATGGCGGCAAGGTGGTCGGGACCGTCAAGCATCCGCTCAACACCTCCGACTTCTCGTCCTTCCTGCTGCAGGCGCAGTCGTCGGGCGCTAAGGTGATCGGGCTGGCCAATGCCGGCGGCGACACCACCAACTCGATCAAGCAGGCGGCCGAGTTCGGCCTCACCAAGGGCGGCCAGAAGCTCGCTGCGCTGCTGCTGTTCCTGACCGACGTGAAGTCGATCGGGCTCGACATCGCGCAGGGCCTGAACTTCACCGAGACCTTCTACTGGGACATGAACGACCAGACCCGTGCGTTCTCGGCGCGCTTCTCCAAGCGGATGAAGAACGGCGCGCCGCCGACCATGGTGCAGGCGGGCGTCTATGCAGGCCTCTTGCATTACTTCAAGGCGCTGGAGGCACTGGGCGAGAATCCGCATGACGGCGTCAAGATCGTCGACAAGATGAAGTCGATCCCGACCGAGGATGCGCTGTTCGGCAAGGGCGAGATCCAGCCCAACGGCCGCACCATCCACACCGCCTATCTGTTCGAGGTCAAGAAGCCGTCGGACTCGAAGGGCCCGTGGGATCTCTACAAGATGGTCGGTTCGGTGCCGGGCGACCAGGCCTTCACGCCGCTCGACAAGAGCGCGTGCGCGCTGTTGAAGAAGTAAGCCGCTGCGGTCCCGGCGGTTCGCCGCCGGGACTGTCGTTTGACCCTTGGGAAACGCCGAGAAAAATAGAACAAGACGATGCAGGCTCTCTACGCACAGCTCCTGGTCGGACTGATCAACGGCTCGTTCTACGCGCTGCTCAGTCTTGGGCTTGCCGTCATCTTCGGCATGCTCAACATCATCAATTTCGCCCACGGCGCGCTCTACATGATGGGCGCGTTCTGCGCCTATTTCCTGCTGAACCTCGGCGGCATCGGCTATTGGTGGGCGCTGCTGCTGGCGCCGATCATCGTCGGCATCTTCGGCATGGTCCTGGAGCGCACGCTGCTGCAGTGGCTCGCCGGGCTCGACCATCTCTATGGCCTGCTGCTCACCTTCGGCATCGCGCTGATTGTGCAGGGCCTGTTCCAGAACTATTTCGGCTCCTCGGGCCTGCCTTACGCGATCCCGGATCAGCTGCGTGGCGGCATGAATCTCGGCTTCATGTTCCTGCCGATCTATCGCGGCTGGGTGGTCATCTTCTCGCTGGTGGTGTGTCTGGCGACCTGGTTCCTGATCGAGCGCACACGGCTCGGCGCCTATCTGCGCGCCGCCACTGAAAATCCCACGCTGGTGCGGGCCTTCGGCATCAATGTGCCGCGCATGATCACGCTGACCTACGGCCTCGGCGTCGGCCTCGCGGCGCTCGCCGGCGTGCTGTCGGCGCCGATCAACCAGGTGCGGCCGCTGATGGGCGCCGACCTGATCATCGTCGTGTTCGCGGTGGTCGTGATCGGCGGCATGGGCTCGATCATGGGCTCGATCATCACCGGCTTCGCGCTCGGCGTGATCGAGGGACTGACCAAGTATTTTTATCCCGAGGCTTCCAACACCGTGGTCTTCGTTCTGATGGTCCTGGTGCTGCTGGTGAAGCCGACGGGTCTGACCGGACGGGCGGCCTGACATGACATCGATCACCGACGAGACCCTGCCGATCACCCCGCGCGCGATGCGCGACGAGATGATCGTGTTCGTCATCATGGCGGCGCTGCTCGCCATCGTGCCGTTCACCGGGCTGTATCCGTTCTTCGTGATGCAGGCGCTGTGCTTCGCGCTCTTGGCCTGCGCCTTCAACCTGCTGATCGGCTATGGCGGCCTGCTGTCGTTCGGCCACGCGATGTTCCTGGGCACCGCGGGCTATTGCAGCGCGCATGCGCTGAAGGTCTGGGGTTTCCCGCCGGAGCTCGGCATCCTCACCGGCGTCGCCGGCGCCTTCGTGCTGTCGCTGGTCACCGGCTACATCTCGATCCGCCGCCAGGGCATCTACTTCTCGATGATCACTTTGGCGCTGTCGCAGCTGCTCTACTTCGTCTATCTGCAGACGCCGTTCACCCATGGCGAGGACGGCATCCAGGGCATTCCGCAGGGCAAGCTGTTCGGCTTTATCGACCTGTCGAAGCCTGTCACGCTGTACTACGTCGTGCTGGTCGGCTTCCTCGCCGGCTTCCTCCTGATCTTCCGCACCATCAACTCGCCGTTCGGCGAGGTGCTGAAGTCGATCCGCGAGAACGAGCAGCGCGCGATCTCGCTCGGCTATAAAACCGACCAGTACAAGCTCTTGGCCTTCATCCTGTCCGGGACCATCGCGGGCTTCGCCGGCTCGCTGAAGGTGTTCGTCGCCCAGAACGCCTCGCTGACCGACGTGCACTGGTCGATGTCCGGCGAGATCGTGCTGATGACGCTCGTCGGCGGCCTCGGAACGGTGTTTGGCCCCGTCGTGGGAGCCTTCGTGATCATCGCCATGCAGCAATATCTGGCCGGGTTCGGGCAGTGGGTCACCGTCATCCAGGGCGTCATCTTCGTCGCCTGCGTGCTCACCTTCCGCCGCGGCGTGGTCGGGGAAATCGCCCATTTGTTCAAGCGATCCCTGTAAGCCATTGATCTGAAATAAGATTATGTGCGGGGCAGAAAGTGGTGGATCATCCGTCCACCGCTTCTGCTGCGGCGTGATCCGGAGTATGACACTTCCGTGACAGGCCAGCCCTGGCCCGTTTCGGAATGGATGGATCTCGTCCCATGCTGAACTGGTTTCGCGCCGTCCTCCCCAAGGAGGAGCGGTTTTTCGATTTGTTCGCCCGCCACAACAAGGTGGTGATCCAGGGCGCGCATGCGCTGCAGGACATGCTCAAGGGCGGCGACGATGTGCTGACACACTGCCAGCGCGTCAGCCAGTTCGAGAACGAGGCCGACAACATCACCCGGGAGGTGCTGACTGCCGTCCGCCGCACCTTCATCACCCCATTCGACCGGGGCGACATCAAGAACCTGATCACCTCGATGGACGACGCCATCGACCAGATGCAGCAGACCGCCAAGGCGGTGGTGCTGTTCGAGGTCAAGGAGTTCGAGCCGACGATGCGCGAGATGGGCACGCTGCTGGTGGATTGCGCCAATCTGATCGGCCGCGCGCTGCCGCTGTTGCAGGCCATCGGCCAGAACGTGCCGATGATCACCGCGATCACCGAGGAGATGACCAAGCTCGAGGGCCGCGTCGACGATCTCCATGACATCGGGCTGAAGGAACTGTTTCTCAAGCACCGCAACGCCAACACCATGGACTTCATCGTCGGCGCCGAGATCTACGATCATCTGGAGAAGGTCGCCGATCGCTTCGACGACGTCGCCAACGAGATCAATTCGATCATGATCGAACAGGTCTAGGGTAGGGACGCGCCGTGGACGCTCATCTCGGCCTTCCCATCCTGGTCGGCCTCATCGCCGTCGCGCTTGCCTTCGACTTCCTGAACGGCCTGCACGATGCCGCCAATTCGATCGCGACCATCGTCTCGACCCGCGTGCTGCGGCCGCAATACGCGGTGTTCTGGGCGGCGTTCTTCAATTTCATCGCCTTCGGCGTGTTCGGCCTGCACGTCGCCCAGACCATCGGCACCGGGATCATCGATCCCGCCATCGTCGATGCGCAAGTGATCTTCGCCGCCCTCGTCGGCGCGATCGTCTGGAACCTCGTGACCTGGGCGGCCGGCATTCCCTCGTCGAGCTCGCACGCACTGATCGGCGGCCTGGTCGGGGCGGGGATCGCCAAGGCGGGACTCTCGGCTGCGGTGTGGAGCGGCTTGTCGAAGACGATTCTGGCGATCGTGCTGTCGCCGCTGGTCGGGCTGATCCTGGCGATGATCCTGGTCGCGATCGTGTCCTGGGCCTCGGTGCGCTCGACGCCGTTCGCAGTCGACCGCGCCTTCCGCATCCTGCAATTCGCCTCGGCGTCGCTGTATTCGCTCGGGCACGGCGGCAACGACGCGCAGAAGACGATGGGCATCATCGCCGTGCTGCTGTACTCGCAGGGCCATCTCGGCGAGCACTTCACGGTGCCGTTCTGGGTCGTGCTGTCGTGCCAGGCGGCGATGGCCTTGGGCACCCTGATGGGCGGCTGGCGCATCGTCCGCACCATGGGCCTGCGCATCACCAAGCTGAACCCGATGCAGGGCTTCTGCGCCGAGACCGGCGGCGCCATCACGCTGTTCCTGGCGACCTTCCTCGGCGTGCCCGTCTCGACCACCCACACCATCACCGGCGCCATCGTCGGCGTCGGCGCCGCCCGCCGGGCCTCTGCCGTGCGCTGGAACGTGGCCGGATCCATCGTCTACGCCTGGATCTTCACGATTCCGGCCTCGGCGATCGTCTCCGCGCTGACATTCTGGCTGGTCTCGGTGCTGCGGCACTGATCCGGCGGGACAGCCGTCTGGAGGCGTTCGGGGCCTCATGGTTCGAGACGCGCCGCAAAGGCGGCGCTCCTCACCATGAGGGTTGGGATTTTGCCGAGTCTAGGTATTTCGCTGCACATTCGGACCTCGTCCTGAGGAGCGCGCCGTTTTGCGCGCGTCTCGAAGGACGGCCGCGGGCGGGGAGCCAGTCCGGGCGTGCCCGGCGGGCAGCTGTTTAACTCCCCGGTTGGAGTTGCGGTGCAAAACGCCTATATGGAGGGCGCGCGGCGGCCGTGAGCCCGCGCTTTTCCCACGACATCGCCGCTCTCTGGCCCCGAACCGACGTCCGCCGCCCCATGTCCGATACCGCCGTCACCACCGAACAGCCGTCCCGTTCGCCGCTCTCCGACGAGGTGGCGCGCCGGCGCACCTTCGCCATCATCTCGCATCCGGACGCCGGCAAGACCACCTTGACCGAAAAACTGCTGCTGTTCGGCGGCGCTATCAATCTCGCCGGCCAGGTCAAGGCCAAGGGTGAGCGGCGCAACACCCGCTCCGACTGGATGAAGATCGAGCGCGACCGCGGCATTTCGGTCGTCACCTCGGTGATGACCTTCGAGTTCGAGGGACTGGTCTATAACCTCCTGGACACGCCGGGCCACGAAGACTTCTCCGAGGACACCTATCGCACGCTGACCGCGGTCGACTCCGCCGTGATGGTCATCGACGCCGCCAAGGGCATCGAGGCCCGCACGCGAAAGCTGTTCGAGGTCTGCCGCCTGCGCGACATCCCGATCATCACCTTCATCAACAAGATGGATCGCGAGAGCCGGGATACGTTCGACCTTCTGGATGAGATCGAGAAGACGCTGGCGCTCGACACCACGCCGATGACCTGGCCTGTGGGGCGCGGCCGCGACTTCATCGGCACCTACGACGTCAGGGATGGCGGCGTGCGCCTGCTCGAAGGCGGTGGCGCCAAGACCGGCGCGGCACAGCAGATCGAAATCTCGGAGCTCGGCAAGCTCAACGCCAATCTCGACATGGGCCAGATCACCGACGAGCTCGAACTGGTCAAGGAAGCCTGCAAGCCGTTCGAGCTCGATGCGTTCCGCGAGGGCCATCTGACGCCGGTCTATTTCGGCAGTGCGCTGCGCAATTTCGGCGTCGGCGATCTCCTGGAAGGTCTCGGCCGCTACGCGCCGTCGCCGCGCGCGCAGGAGTCCAATTTGCGCAAGGTCGACGCGGCCGAGCCGCGCATGAGCGCCTTCGTGTTCAAGATCCAGGCGAACATGGATCCGAACCACCGCGACCGCATCGCCTTCGCGCGTCTCTGCTCGGGCAAGCTGAACCGCGGCATGAAGGCGAAGCTGGTGCGCACCGGCAAGACCATGCCGCTGTCGAGCCCGCAATTCTTCTTCGCCCAGGACCGCTCAGTCGCGGACGAAGCCTTCGCCGGCGACGTCGTCGGCATTCCCAATCACGGCTCTTTGCGCATCGGCGACACGCTGACCGAAGGCGAGGATCTGACCTTCGTCGGCGTGCCGAGCTTCGCGCCGGAAATCGTGCGCCGCGTTCGCCTCACCGATGCGATGAAGGCGAAGAAGCTCAAGGAAGCCCTGCAGCAGATGTCGGAGGAGGGCGTCGTGCAGGTGTTCCGCCCGCGCGACGGTGCGCCCGCGCTGGTCGGTGTCGTCGGCCCGCTGCAGCTCGACGTGCTGAAGGCGCGGCTCGATGCGGAGTACTCGCTGCCGGTCGAGTTCGAGATCTCCGAGTTCTCGCTGGCGCGCTGGATCTCCTGCGACGACAAGAAGAAGCTGGAAGCCTTCATCGCCTCCAACAATTCCGGCGTTGCCGACGACGTCGACGGCGATCCGGTGTTCCTGGCCAAGAACGAGTTCTATCTCGGCTACACCAAGGAGCGCGCCGAGGGCATCGTGTTCTCCAACGTCAAGGACGTGAAGAAGAAGGCCTGAGCTCGCGTCCTCGTCGTCGGGACTAACGGTTGCGGCCGAAGACCTCGAGCACCTGCAGCAGCTGCCGGTGTCCGTCGGCACCGACCTTGTCGATCAGCCGCTGCTCATGCTCCTGGACCAGGCGGTCGGCCCGCGCCAGCAGCGCGGTGCCGGCTGCGGTGAGATGCAAGGCATTGGTCCGCCGGTCCGACGTCGGCAGGCGCTCGAGCAGGCCCCGCGACTGGAGTTCGTCGAGCGGCGGGATGATTCCGGAGCGGCTGATGCCCAACACCTCCGACAGCGCCATTTGCGACAGCCCGGGATTGTCGCGGACGATCACCAGGATCGAGTATTGGGCGGGACGCATGTCGAGCGGCGCGAGCGTGGCGTTGAAATCCTCGAAGACCCACAGCTGCGCCTGCCGGATCAGATAACCCGCAAGCCCCGTCAGGCCGACCACGCTGATCTCGGGCCGGTCCCTGCCAGCCTCAGGGCCGAGAGAACGCCGTTTCGAACGCGCGAGTGCGCCCCCCACGGCGAGTTGAGTCCGATCCGCCAAGTGACCCCTCATGTCTGATGCATCGAGGCCACACACTGCCTCAACGCGCAGTCGATTCAAACTGAATGTGTAATTGTTCTTGACGTGAACAGATCATCCAATGAACATTATGTGCACAAGAGCGACCATATGACGCGCTGACGTCGGGATGACGATACCCCTGAGCAAGGCCGGGGGGCTCACCCCTTCGGAAGCATGTCCACAACGCGATCAACGCGACGGCGCTCATCAGGGGAGAGTCAAATGCGCAATGTCGTGGGGCGACGCGGGTCCAAGACCGCCAGCAGCAAGCACATCGATCGCCAGGGCCGGAGCAGAGCGGGGCGCGCATCATCGCGCAGCCGCTGGGCCATGGCTGCGGCGGTTGCGGCTGTGGGGATGATCGGCAGTTCGACCGGCTCATCAGCTCAGACCTATACGCCGATCGCCGTCGTTCCGACCCCGGATGCCTATGCCTACATCCAGCAAAATCCATCTGTTCAAGGGCTGTTCGGCCCGACAGTCACGGGCCAGTTCACACGACTGACGGTGTTCGGCGACAGCTACGCCGACTGGGGAAATGCGCTGCGGGCCGGGTCGGCGGTCCCGCCGAGCGGCCGCTACAGCGCGGGACTGTCGATGGCCGACGCGCTCCAGCTTCACTACGGGCTTCCCACTTCGGCAGTCGCCAACTACGCGACCGGTGGCGCGATGAGCGGCGACACCAATGTTGGAAACCTGTTGGGGCCGCCCGTTCCGGTGCTGCCGGGCACCGGCACGGAAATCAGCACGTTTGTTGCGGCGGGCGGGCGTTTCGGCCCGCAAGACCTCGTCAGCATCATCACGGCAGGCGGCAATGACGGTGTGCCGATCCTGTTCAACCCGGCGATCACGCAACCCCAGATGAACGCGGCCGCTGCGCAGACCACGGCCAACATCATGTCGGGCGTTCAGAAACTGGTTCAGGTCGGCGCACGCAACCTCGCGATCATGTCAGTGGGTGATCTGTCCTATCTGCCGATCGCCCCCGGCAATCAAAACATCCACTACTTCCAATCCACGTTGACGCAGATGGAGCAGGCCAACCTGGCGCCGCTGGCGCGCTCCGGCGTTCGCATCTTCTTCTTCGATCTTGCCACCCTGACGCGGAACGTCGTCGCAAACCCCGCCCTCTATGGGTTCACCAACGTCACCCAGGCCTGCACGGCCGTTCCGTCCTGCGTCGGTGGCAGCGTCGCGGCGCAGAACCAGTTTCTGTCCTATGACGGCCTGCATTTCACGACTGCAGGCTTCGCCCTGATCGGGCGCTATCAGACCAACCAGATCGATGCGCCGTTGACGGTGGCGCCGCAGGGCGACGTGGCGATGTCGATCGCCAACGGCTTTGCCGGCTCGGTGTTCGGCCATATCGACGCCTATCGCAACGTCGCCGGCACCGCCAATGCCATGAACGCGATGGCGGCGGACATGCCGGTCAAGGCGATCCGCGCGGCCTCAGCCGGCGTGCAGAACCCCTGGTCCGTCTACGGCGACGTCGCCTATGCCGGAGGCAGCCGCGACTCCCAGCAGTTCCTGTCGAGCTACACCTATCAATCACTCGGCGGACGGATCGGGCTCGACTATCAATTGTCGCCGGACCTGATGGTGGGCGGGCTGTTCAGCTACGCCCAGCCGAACGTGAACCTGTCCGTGCAGAACGCCCATCAGAAGATCGATGCCTATCAGATCGGCGGCTACGCGGCCTATAGCCGCGCCAACTGGTTTGCCGATGCGTTGCTCGCCTATGGCCGCCAGGCGATCGCCACCGATCGTCAGGGCGTCATCGATACGATCCGCGGCTCGACCCATGCGGATACGTTCGCGGTCGCCGCCCGCGGCGGCTATCTCTGGGATCTCGGCGCCTTGCGGATGGGGCCGATCGGCGGCCTGTCCTACACCAATGCGCAGATCGCGGGCTATACGGAGACTGGCGACATCCTGCTCACCAACGTGGTCAACCGCCAGAGCCTGGAGAGCCTCACCGGCAGTGCGGGCGTCCAGTTTCGCGCGCCGTTCACGACCGCCGGAGCGTTCTACAATCCCTATCTGAACCTGACCGTTGAGCACGATTTCATCGGTTCCGCACGGACGCTGATCACGACCCAGGTGACGACGCCCTTGTTGCCGGTCCTGACGCCGATCGATGGACGCAAGGCGACCTACGGGAAGGCCGCGGCCGGCCTGGCTGCGGCGATCACCGACAAGATCAGCATCAATCTCGGCGTGATCAGCACGTTCGCCAGGTCCGACCGCAACGACTATGGCGTGAACGGCGGAATCAAGATCGCGTTCTGAGCGCCGGTCCGGACGCGCTCGGACGTCCGGCCGATATTGCTGGCGTTGGAGCCAGGCGCGGTGCAGGCCCCGCCTGGCTTTCGCGTTGCGGAACGCAAGCTCCGGCGCGGATTTCCTCAGGTCTTGCCGCTTCGCGCTTCTCGGTAAATCATCCCTGGGTTACGCTCGGCGTGGTCGTCAGCAAAGGGGAGGGCGAGCGATGTCAGTCCGCCGACAGATCGCCACGCTGTTCGCTGTCGTGAGCTGTTTTGCGGCAGCGACGGAGGCCGCCGAGGTCGTCGCGCTCGGCGCCAGCAACAGCTATGGCAAGGGCGTCAATCGCGGCGAGGATTTTCCGGCGCAGCTCGAGGCCATGCTGCGCGCCAAGGGCGTGCAGGCGAGCGTCGCCAACGCCGGCATCAATGGGGACACCACCGCCGGCATGCTCTCCCGTTTCGACAGCGCGGTCGACGGTTCAACCCGCGTCCTCGTGCTGCAGCCCGGCGGCAACGATGCTCGCAAAGGCGCAGGCGATCAGCGCGCGGGCAACATCGGCGCCATCATGGCCAAGGCCTCGCAGCGCCGGATCAAGGTGGTGATGGTCGAGAACGGCATGTTCCGCGGCCTGCCGCACCAGGTCGACGGCGTGCATCTGACGCCCGAGGGATATCGCATGCTGGCCGCGTCTTTGCTGCCGCGCGTCATGGGCGGCCTGCGCAGGTAGTTCGTTGTCCAATCGCGAAACGCGGCGCGCTCCGGCAATCTCAGAGCTCGATGATCCCGCGCCGCGCGGCATGCGCCACCGCATCGGTCCGGCCGGTGGCGTCGAGCTTGTCGAGCAGCGAGCCGACGTGGAATTTTGCCGTGTGCACGGAGATGCCGAGGCTGCGCGCGATCTCCTTGTTGGAGCATCCTTCCGCCATCAGCGCCAGCACGTCGCGCTCGCGCGCGGTGAGCTGGAAGGCGTCGCTCGCTTCGCTGCGACGCTCGCCGTTGTCACGCGTATCGCTGGGAGGCGCGACGACCGCGACATCGGCACTCTCGCCCGCCGCCACGAGCCGCAGGCCGGCGACGCCGCCGAGCAGCGCCGCCAGCCGGTCGGCCAGTTCGGCATCATCGATCGCGATGGCGATCGTGATCGGCGCGTTGTCGTCCGCGCTCACGCGGGGCGCTCGCCGATGGTCAGGGCCAGCTGCAACGGCTCGCCGCCGCGCAGCGCCGCGATCTCGACCACGGCGCCGACGCTGTCCGGACCGAGCTCGCGCATCAAGGCGCGCATGCCTCGGAACGGCTCCTTGTTGAGCGCGGTGATGACGTCGCCCTGGCGCAGGCCGGCGGCAGCGGCGGGGCCATGTTTGTCGATGCTCATCACCATCGCGCCGAGGCCGTCATCGAGCCGGACCGGCTGCAGCCCCGCGCCGAGATAGCCGCGCGCGATGCGGCCATGGCTCTCGAGCTTGCTTGCGACGCGCGTGATCGTGGCGGCGGGAATGACGAGCGTGCGGCGCGGTCCGCGCACGGCCATGCCGATCGCGCGCCCAGTCGCGTCGAGCACGAGCCCGCCTTCGGAGCTGTGCCGCAGCCGTGTGTCCAGCTCGATCCGCGCGTCGATGTCGCCGCCGCGCAGGCTGCGCCAGGGCCCGCCTGATTTCGACACCAGCGCGAGCGCCGCGACCGGCGTGCCCTGGTCGGCGGCGACGATGACGGCGAGCGCGCCGAGTGGCGGGACATCGATGGCGAGCGGCGCGGCAGGCGCGTCCTTGCCGTCGAAGCGGAGCAGGGCGATGTCGGTGGTATGATCGCGGCCGGCGATGGTTGCGGCGCGCGCGGTGCCGTCGGAAAAGGTCAGCGAAATCTCGCCTTCGTCCGCGAGCGCCTCGTCGGCGGTGACGACCAACCCGGACTTCCAGACAAAGCCGGAGGCACGCGAGCGGTGCGAATGAACGGACACGAGCGACGGCGCGGCAGCGGCGACGGTTGCAGAAAGTGCTGACGACAGCGCGGAGAGGGCAGAGAGGTCGGACATCGAAGGCTCCATGGTTGAAACCAATGTGGAGCCTCGGCCGGCGTTTCGGAACTCCCCGGGTGGGCAGGATGAAGCGCTCTAGCCCGGATGAGCGCAGCGACATCCGGGTTCTCTTCCGACGTCTGCGATGAACCCGGATGTCGCTTGCGCTCATCCGGGCTGCGTCATCTCAAATCGTCGTGCGCGCCTTCGGCAGCGGAAACGCGAGATCGCCATGCTTCGACGTCTTCAAGCCCAGCCCGACCAGCGCCTCGGCGAAGCGCACCGCGGCGGCGACGCCGTCGATCACGGGGATGCCGAGCTCGGTCGAGAGATCATGGGCGAGATCGGCCATGCCGGCGCAGCCGAGCACGATGGCGCCGATGCCGTCCTCGCGCAGCGCCGCCCGGCATTCGCCGAGCAGGGTGCTGCGCACGTTGGACTCCGGCTTGTCGAGATCGAGCACGGCGACGTCGACCGCGCGCACCTTGCGGCAGTGATGCTCCATGCCGTAGTTGCGCACGAGATGCTCGGCGATCACCTTGGTGCGCGACAGTGTGGTGACGACGCTGAAATGCGTCGCGACGAAGCTCGCCGCATGCATCGCGGCCTCGGCAATGCCCAGCACCGGCACGGCCGAGATTTCGCGCGCGGCCAGCAGGCCGGGATCGCCGAAGCAGGCGATCACATGCGCGTGGGCGCCTTCGGCGTCACCGGCTTCGATCTCCTTGAGCATGCCGACGGCCGCGATCGCCTCATCGTAGTGCCCCTCGATCGAGGCGGCGCCGAACCGGGCGGTGCGGCCAACGATCCGTGTGCCCGGGCTGGCGCTGGCCTGCGCGGCCTTCGCGATCAGGTCGGTCATCGTCGCCGTCATGTTGGGGTTGATGACGTTGATCACGGTCTCGCTGGCGCGGCTCATCGTTGCATCCGTCTGCTGTCGGGTCCTGCCGTGTTCTAGCCGAGTTCCGCAGGCACGGTCGAGAGCCGTCCGCGATGCGGGAACGCACGGATGTGAACGGGATTGAGCTTGCTTATCCCCGAGGCGAGACCCAGCTCTCCATCGTCGCTATCGAGTCACTCATGCTGCGTGCCGTCATCCTTCTCCTGCTGCTGCTGGCTGCGCCGGTCACCGCCGACGCGCGCCGGCGCCAGATTAATCCGGTGCCGTTCGCGCACACGCCCTGCAGCGTGCTCGACGAGCAGCCGTGCACGCCGTCATTCTGCAGCGTCTATGGCCCATGGCCATGCATTCCCGAGATGAACTACCCTTATGGCCAGAACCTGCAGCTGACGATCGAGAGCCGTCCGGCGAAGGACCAGGCGGCCAAGTACGAGAGGCCCGATCACGATCTCGACACCATCGCCGATCTGTTCGCGGCGCTGCGCTCCTGCTGGACGCCGCCGGCAGAGAACGAGGCCCGCGCCGGCATGCAGATGACGGTGCGGTTCAGCTTCAAGCGAACCGGCGACATGATCGCGCCGCCGCGCATGACCTTCGCGACATCGGGCGCGTCGTCCGGCACCCGCGAGACCTATCTGAAGGCGATCAATGCCTCCCTGGACTCCTGCCTGCCGCTGAAGTTCACGACAGGCCTCGGCGGCGCGCTCGCCGGCCGTCCGATCGCGATCCGCTATGTCGACAACCGCGATCTGAGCAAGACCTCGCAGCAGCAGTAGCTCCACGGCTCCGCGCTATCGACCGCCGTCATTCCGGAGCGACGCGTCAGCGTCGAACCCGGAATCCCGAGATGGTCTGCAAAGAACGTAAGCCAAGCTCGAGATTCCGGGTTCGGCTCTGCGAGCCGCCCCGGAATGACGACCGGCCATGGGTAGCGTGATCCGGGGCTCGGTCGACGAGAGCAATCCTGCCAGTTAGTAATTTCGTCATGCCCGGGCTTGTCCCGGGCATCCACGTCGTTCTCAGCATGCCGAGCGACGTGGATGGCCGGGACAAGTGTTTAGCCCGGGGAGATAGCCGACACCTGTTCGGGGACATCACCGACACTTTTGCCA